>CATLGV010000004.1 GCA_949948735.1 uncultured Lachnospiraceae bacterium
GAGCTAAAGTAGTGAATCTGTAATCGTTATACAGCTTGGCAATAGATATTATATAGTGGTTACAATTGCATTTAATACAAATAGGGAGGATAAAACGATGGTAATGGAAAAACGATTATGGGAAGAAACTAGTAGACCAAATCTTGGTAATGTCAGATGGTGAATTAAGAGAATATGGTACTCACGAAGAATTAATAAAGGCACAAGGAATATATCATGAGTTGTTTTCTTTACAAGCAGAAGCATATCAACCGTAAAGTGGCAAAAGATGATATACATGATACAACAGCTTATGACATATTGCAATAGAGAAGAATGTTTCGGTATTATATGTATTATTTATATTAGTCAATTAAGGAAAGTGGATTGTACTGTGTTGGTCATAAATTTATGCAAAAAGTTTACAAACACACTTGACAATCCTTCTCTGAGGGAAGATACCTCAAGTGTATTATGATATATTGAAATATAGAAGGCGTCGGAAGCTTCCTGCGTTTAGCGGAGGCTTCCGGCGCCTTCAAAGGATTTTACAATTCGCGGAAATGGTCTGGGTGACGACAGGCGGGACAAGGAAACAATAAACCGCCTTACGGACATTCTTGTTCCCATGAACACCCCCGCCAATTCAAAATCATAAAAATGCTCTACGCAGCAGGGGCAGAAAGAGGGTAGCATTGCGATATATAAATGTCAAGAAAATGAGCACAGATTTTGAACTATGACACGCTGTTGTCGTAGTTTTTGTGATATGCTGGAAAAAAGGAGGTGGACGCTCATGGCAAATGAAGATAAAAAAGACTTTAACACAATGCTGAATGACAGCAAAGATATGCACTCCTACTTTCACCTGTTGCAGTAAAGACAGCGTTTCAAAGACAGCATATTTCCAAAGAAATTATTGAGTATGGATTTCAGAGAGCAGTTGAAATGGGATTTAAGGCTGTTGTTGTAGAGGGAAATCCACAAAATTACAGAGCAAGGGGATTTCAAACATCTCGGAATTTTGGAATTGTTGCAGGCAAAACGCTTTCTTTGCCGGCGCCAGAATGCTTAATGGTGAAAGAATTATTTGAAGGTGCAGCGGCTCATATCAGCGGTATTGTAGATTATTCAGATTATCAATATTTGACATAGTGAAAAATTAATTAACAAAGCTGCAAATTTCCATTTTGAGATAGGAGCATTCCCTAATGAATAATATTATAAATTGGATTCTTGAAGATGAAACTCAAGAAGTGAAATATCGTGCAATGACAGAGCTTTTGTGTATGAAAAAAGATGACCCTGAAGTTATAAAAGCTTATAACGGTTTATTAGTTTCAGATACAGTAAGTTTGATTATGAATAAATTCAAAACAAATAATAAATGGGAAGACATAAATGCTTTTTGTATACTTGCAGAAATTGGGTTGACACATGAGGATGTTCCTATTGATGACTACCTTGAACGAATCATCAAGAATATGAACCGTAGTATGAAGTGCGCGAGAATATTGCTGTTAAGAAATCTGGTGTTACTCGGATATTACGAGCATCCATGGGTTAAGGAACAAATATCTTTGGCTTTTTCTACAATACGTGAAGACGGCATGGTTAGATGCTTAGACAAAAGCAAGAAAAGAAATGACTCTAAGTTGCCGGATATGGGGTGCTATAGACAAACAACCACCTATCTTTTATTAGCGGCAGAACTAAAAAAGATAGGTGTTGTTTTATCACAATTTGAACTTTTAACAGAGTTTTATATAAACTACCATGTCGCATTTCGCCCTGATGACTACGAAAAAGTTATCATTGAAGAAATGGCGGAAACATTTTATCCGATTGACCATGTTCACATAGGTTTACATATGATAATGTATGCGCTTTCGGTTCTTGGCGTGGCGAATCACCCTAATTGCGAAAAAGCCTGGGGGGTATTGGATAGCAAAAAAGATAGCGAAGGAAAATATATACTTAGCAAGTCTTTTGATGAACCCTACTTTCATGTAGGAAAAGTGGGGAACGCTAATAAGTGGGTGACATTATATGCGATGCTCTCAGAAAAGTATCGTAGGGGCTTTGAATAAATCAAGGCTGCCATTTTTTTCTATCCTCTGAAAAGAAATGACGCCACAAACGCCAACAGATACGGCAGCTAAAGGAGGTAGCCGCCATGAAGCACATACCCGATCGACAAAATCCGAGGGAAATAACCGCAAAGCAGCTTGCTGACGCTCGATTTTTTATGGATACGGATGCTTTACGGCGGGGATGTGTTGAAGTATAATGAAAAAAACGGCGGTAAAGGAGGAAGCCATGAATATTACAATTACGGGAAATCTTGGAAGCGGAAAATCAAGCATTGCGAAGCTTTTGAAGGAGAAAGGGTATGAGATTGTCTCGACGGGGCAGATCTTCAGGCAGCTTGCAATGGAAAAGGGACTGTCGGTCGAGGAATTTAATAAACAGGTCAACGAGGCGGCAAGCAGGGGCGACCGGTCGGTTGACAGGATGATTGACGACACGACAACGAAAATCGGCGCGGAGCGGGATATGATTGTATTTGATTCGCGTCTGGCGTGGCACTTTGCGCCGCAGAGCTTTAAGGTGTTTGTCATAACGGATATTGACGAGGCCAGCAGGCGTGTATTCCATGACAGCCAGCGCGCCGGCTCCGAATCGTACGCGTCGCAGGAGGACTGCAAAAGGGCCCTGATAAACCGGCAGAAGCTGGAGACCGTGCGCTATAAGGAGATATACGACATTGATTATTACGATATGAGCAATTACAATCTGGTCATTGAGAGCACCAGTGCTGCGCCCGCTGAAATCGCGCAGGAGATCCTCGACAAAATGGCGGAGTATCAGGCAGGCGGCTTCGAGAAGCTGATGGAGCTGAATCCGGCCTCCATAAAGCCGGCCGGGCATGCGCAGGCGGATGAAGGAAAAGCGGTTTCCGTAAATGAAAAAGACGGCGTCTTTATTTTAAATGCGGGCGGAGCAGTGCTGGAGGAAGCAATCAGAAACCAGGTCAGATTTATTCCGGTAAGCGTCGCCGCTTCGGAGCCGGGCGGTGCGGACAGCTTTATGAATTTTGCAACCGTTATAAAAAAATGAAAAAGGGTATTGACCATGACGCAGCGTAATGAATTATCCTGAGTTTATCGCAAACGGCAAATAAGCCTGCCGTTTACTGTATAATAAAAACAACGATAAAGGAGAGATGATTTATGAAGCTGTTAGTTACGGGTGGCGCAGGGTTTATCGGGAGCAATTTTATTCAGTACATGGTGAAGAAATATCCGCAATACGAGATTGTGAATGTGGATGCGCTCACCTACTGCGGGAGCACGGACAATCTCACCGCGGTTGAGAAAAACGCGAATTACCGGTTTGTGCAGGGGCGGATTGAGGACAAGGCCTTTATCCGGGCGCTGTTTGAGAGGGAAGCGTTTGATATGGTGGTAAACTTCGCCGCGGAAAGCCATGTGGACCGTTCGCTGGAGGAGCCGGGCAAATTTCTGGTAACAAATGTGCTGGGAACGGAAAGCCTTCTGGAGGCGTCCTGCAGGTATGGGGTAAAACGGTATCATCAGGTTTCCACAGACGAGGTTTACGGGGATCTTCCGCTGGAGGCGCGGGCCATGAGGTTTACGGAGGAGAGTCCCATCCGTCCCTCAAGCCCCTACGCGGTATCCAAGGCAAGCGCGGATTTGCTGGCGCTTGCCTATCACAGGAGCTTCGGGCTGCCGGTAACCATATCGCGCTGCTCGAACAATTACGGGCCGTATCAGTTTCCGGAAAAGTTTATTCCGCTGATCATCAGCAGGGCGGAAAAGAACCAGAAGATACCCATCTATGGAGACGGGCAGAATGTCCGGGACTGGCTGCATGTGGCGGATCACTGCAGCGCGATTGACCGCATCCTGCATGACGGAAAGCCGGGTGAGGTTTACAATATCGGCGGCAACAATGAATACAGCAATCTGGAGCTTGTAGCGCTGATTTTGGAAAAGCTGAAAAAGCCGGAAAGCCTTCTAACCTTTGTCGGAGACCGGAAAGGGCATGACAGGCGGTACGCGATTGATCCGGCAAAGCTTGAACGCGAGCTGGGATGGAAGCCGTCTTACGTGTTTGCACAGGGGATTGAGGATACGCTGCGCTGGTATCAGGAGAATGCGCAGTGGATGGAAAAGCGGCTAAACGGGGATTTTCAGGCATATTTTGCGGCCGTGTATCCGGAGCTGTAGGGAAGAAGGAGAGTCCGATGAAGACATACAAAACGTCTGAATTTGCCAATAAGGCGCATGTAACGGTGCGGGCCGTCCGCTATTATGACGCGCAGGGGCTGTTGAAGCCCAGCGGCTATGACGAATCCGGTTACAGGAGCTATACGGATGCGGATTTTTTCCAATTACAGAAAATCATGTCGCTGAAGTATCTGGGCTTTTCCCTGAAAGAGATTCGCCAGCTGATGCAGGAGGATGCGGGACAGGATTTATCGGCGCCGATTGACCTGCAGCTTCGCCTGCTGCGCAAGAAAATGGAAAATATGAAGCAGGTGGAAAGCGCGCTCGTCCATGCGAAGGGACTGATAGAGGACAACGGAAGCCTGGAGTGGAACGAGGTTATCCATCTGATTTATCTGATGGAGATGGAAAAGCAGCTTTTAGAGCAGTACAGGAACGCGGAGAATGTCAGTATCCGCATACGGCTGCATGCGGCGTGCGCGGTCAATCCGCAGGGATGGTTTCCGTGGATTGCCCAGAGCGCGCAGCTTCGGGAGGCCTCCCGTATTCTGGAGGTGGGCTGCGGCAACGGCGAGCTGTGGCAGCAGGCAGGAGTGGAGCCCGGACCGGACAGGGAGATTGTGCTCTCCGATATTTCCGCGGGAATGGTGCAGGACGCCAGGAAACGTCTGGATCAGAAGGGATTTCACTTCCTTTGCTTTGACTGCGCGGATATCCCGTTTGAGGACGGCTCCTTTGACCGGGTGGTTGCCAACCATGTCCTGTTTTACAGCAAGAATATTCCGCGTGCGCTGCGGGAGATCGCGCGGGTGCTTTCACCGGACGGCCTGTTTTGTGCCAGCACCTACGGCAGCAGGCATATGCAGGAAATCAGCGCGTTAGTCCGACAGTTTGACAGCCGCATCCGGCTGTCCGAGATTGATTTGTATCAGATTTTCGGGCTGGAGAACGGAGAGGCGCTGCTGCGGGAGCATTTTGAGGAGGTCGTCTGGCGGCAGTATGAGGACGCGCTTCTTGTCACGGACGCGGATCTGCTGTGCGATTATATCTTTTCCTGTCACGGGAATCAGGCGGAAATCCTCTGCAGCAGGAAAAAAGAGTTCCGGCAGTATATTGCGGAGGCGGTGCGCCGCTCTAAGGGGCTTCGTATCACGAAGGAGGCCGGAGTATTCCTGTGCAGGAGAAAAAGGTCTTGACAAATCAAAACAAAATCCGTATAATCACGTTATCAACAGAAACGCATATGCGGAAATGACAAAAGGCTGTGAAGAGAATAAGTAGCCTTCCCGGGAACTTACAGAAAGCCGCCGGCTGATGAGAGGCGCAAGGGAAACGGAAGGGGAATACATCTCGGAGCTGCACACCCAAATGCTGGATGGATGTACTATATTGGATTGTATCCATGCAGGGGAGTAGGCTGTGACGGAGTCCCGAACGTTATATCGGGAGAGTATCGGATGCATCTGCGGCAGCGCTGCCGCTTGTCAGGACACATCCCGTACTTGCTGAGGCATGACGCGCAAGCGGCATGCGAATTAGGGTGGTAACACGTGGATAGAACCTCGTCCCTGGCTTTCAGGGACGGGGTTTTTTGCGTTACGGGAAATGGTGACGGCGTGAATCACCCAACCTAAAATTTCAGAATGGAGGAAGAAAAAATGCAGATTTATGAGGAACTGGTCGCGAGAGGCTTAATCGCGCAGGTGACGGACGAGGAAGAAATCAAGGAGCTGATTAACAACGGAAAGGCGGTATTTTATATCGGCTTTGACCCCACGGCGGACAGCCTGCATGTCGGACATTTCATGGCGCTCTGCCTGATGAAGCGTCTGCAGATGGCGGGGAACCGCCCGATTGCGCTGCTTGGCGGCGGCACGGGCATGATCGGCGACCCGACGGGGAAGACGGATATGCGTCAGATGCTGACCGTGGAGGACATCAATCACAATATCGAATGCTTTAAGAAGCAGATGAGCCGCTTTATCGAGTTTGGCGAGGATAAGGCGATCATGGTAAACAACGCGGACTGGCTGCTGAATCTGAACTATATCGAGCTGCTGCGCGAGGTGGGCCCGCATTTCAGCGTCAACAGAATGCTTACGGCGGAGTGCTACAAGCAGCGGATGGAGCGGGGGCTGAGCTTCCTGGAATTCAACTATATGATTATGCAGAGCTATGACTTCATGGAGCTGTTTAACCGCTACGGCTGTAATATGCAGTTTGGCGGCGATGACCAGTGGAGCAACATGCTCGGCGGCACAGAGCTGATTCGGCGCAAGCTCGGCAAGGACGCATACGCGATGACCATCAATCTGCTGCTGAACTCAGAAGGCAAAAAGATGGGCAAGACGGAGTCCGGCGCGGTGTGGCTGGATGCGGAGAAGACCTCTCCTTATGAGTTCTTCCAGTACTGGCGCAATGTGGCGGACGCGGATGTCATCAAATGTCTCAAGATGCTGACGTTCCTCCCGATTGAGGAGATACAGGCGATGGAGAGCTGGCAGGGCAGCGAGCTGAACAAGGCCAAGGAAATCCTTGCGTTTGAGCTGACGCAGCTGATTCACGGTACCGAGGAGGCGCAGAAGGCGAAGGAGGCGTCGGCGGCGCTGTTTGCAGGCGGCGCGAATACGGAAAATATGCCGACGACCGTGCTTGCGGAGGAGGATTTTGCAGACGGCAGCATTGACATCCTGTCGCTTCTGGTAAAGGCCGGTATGACAACATCCAAGTCCGAGGCAAGACGCGCGGTGGAGCAGGGCGGCGTATCCGTAAACGGCGAAAAGGTAGCGGATGTAAAGGCGATGTACCAGAAGCCGGCATTTGGGGAGGAATTTATCCTGAAAAAGGGCAAAAAGAGCTTTATGAAGATTTGTTTATAGGAATAAAATAAAGCATAAGGGCGCGGCCCTTATGCTTTATTGCTGTTATAATACCGGATAGCCCGGTGAATGCGCTTTGTCGGCGTTGAAATATCCTCGGTGGACAGGTCATGGTTGATATAGTCGATGATAGAGGCGACAAACTTGCTCATATCCGCCTCGAGATAGTAGGGCTTGTCGAGAAGCCCGGGCGGGCGGTAACAGAGATTGGTGGTGATGATTCTGTCAAAAACCCCGTCCTCATATGCCTGGTCAAAGGCTTCAAGGCCGTTGGTAAACAAGCCGAAGGTCGCGCAGATAAAGACGCGCCGTGCATGCATTTTCTTAAGCTGGCGCGCGGTGTCAATCATGCTTTCGCCGGATGAGATAATGTCGTCAATGATAATAATGTCCTTCCCCCGAATATCGTTGCCGAGAAATTCATGCGCTACAATCGGATTCTTGCCGCTGACAATCGTAGAGTAGTCGCGGCGCTTGTAAAACATACCGGTGTCGACGCCAAGGACGGTGGAAAAATAAATTGCCTTGTCCAATGCGCCTTCATCAGGGGAAATCACAATAATGTGGTCTTTATCAAAAACCAGATCCTTTTCGGCGCGCAGAAGTGCCTGTGTAAACTGGTAATGCGCGGTAAAATTGTCGAAGCCGCTTAAGGGAGCGGCATTTTGAATGCGGGGATCATGCGCGTCAAAGGTAATAAAGTTGCCCACGCCCATCTGTGTAAGCTCGTCGAAGGCATAAGCGCAGTCAAGCGACTCGCGGCCGTTCCTGCGGTGCTGGCGCCCCTCATACATATATGGCATGATAACGTTAATGCGGTGCGCCTTCCCGTTGACAGCGGCAATCACGCGCTTGAGCTCCTGATAATGGTCATCGGGCGACATATGGTTGACATAGCCGTTCATTTTGTAGGTGAGGCTGTGGTTGCACACATCCACCAGAATGAACAGGTCCATTCCACGTACCGTCTCGTTGAAAACAGCCTTGCCCTCTCCGCTGTTAAAACGCGGCACAGAGAAATCCACCAGATAGCTTTTCTCCGCATAGCCCTGAAAGGCAGGGTCGTTGTGATAAGCGTCCTTGACCTTGCTGCGGGATGCGGCAAGATAGTTATTGACTTTATTTCCAAGCTCCGAAGCGCTGCTCAGGACAACAAGCTTCATGGGCGCTACGGGCAGCGAATTCTCCATTTCCTGTAATTTTGGCATTTGCGCAGACTCCTTTCTCAGTACCCTATTCTTTATTTTATAACTTCCGGTAGTGACACGTCAAGGAATTTCTTGTATAGTAGAGGAGAAGGGCTTTGGGTACCGCAGGGGAGAAGCGCTGCAGATGCCGGCGCTTTGCGTTTGCGGCAAAGCCCATAAAAGGGTGAGGACGGGAAGGAGTACCGGGATGAAAAACCAGCATTTACACCTTGTGGAGAAGGTGCTTCCGGGGAGCATTGCGGAGGAAATGGAAATCGAGGCCGGCGATGCGCTTATAGAGATTAACGGGAATAAAATAGAGGACATTTTTGATTACCAGTATTATACGCAGGACGAATATATTGAGCTTTTGATTCGAAAGCGCTCCGGCGAGGAGTGGCTGCTTGAGATAGACAAGGATTATGATGAGGATCTGGGCGTCGTTTTTGAAAACGGCCTGATGGACGAGTACCGCTCCTGTCATAATAAATGCATTTTCTGCTTTATTGATCAGATGCCGGAGGGGATGCGGGATACGCTGTATTTTAAGGACGATGATTCACGCCTTTCCTTTTTGCAGGGCAACTATGTGACGCTGACCAATATGTCGGACGCGGATATCGACCGCATTATCAAATACCGTCTTTCCCCGATTAACGTGTCCTTTCAGACGACGAACCCGGCGCTTCGCTGCAAAATGCTCAACAACCGGTTCGCGGGGGAGGCGCTTGAAAAGGCGCGGCGGCTTGCGGAGGCCGGTATCACCATGAACGGGCAGATTGTTCTGTGTAAGGGCGTAAACGACGGGGATGAGCTGGAAAGGAGCATTTGCGACCTGTCCGCCTGGCTGCCGACGCTGGAGAGCGTTTCCGTGGTTCCGGTGGGGCTGTCAAAATACAGGGAGGGTCTGTATCCCCTCGAGCCGTTTACGCGGGAGGATGCGAAGGCGGTGCTTGCGCTGATTCATAAATGGCAGGACAGGCTCTATCCGGAATACGGGCTGCATTTTGTCCATGCAAGCGACGAATGGTATATTCTGGCCGGGGAGGAGCTGCCGCAGGAGGACCGCTATGACGGTTATCTGCAGCTTGAGAACGGCGTGGGGATGCTGCGGCTTTTGCTGAACGAATTTCAGGAGGCGATGGACAGGCTTGCAGCGCCTGTTGTTGAAGCACAGACGCTGTCGATTGCGACGGGGGAGCTTGCCTTTCCTTATATAAAGGATATGGCGCGGCAGATAACGGAGCGTTTTCCTCAGCTTCAGCTTCATGTGTATGCGATTCGCAACGACTTTTTTGGCGAGCGGATAACCGTTTCGGGCTTGCTGACGGGGCAGGATATTTTGCGGCAGCTGACGGGGCGGGAGCTTGGGGAGCGGCTGCTGCTGCCGCAGAATGTTCTAAAGAGCGGGGAGGCGGTATTTCTTGATGATATGACCCTGTCCGAGATGGAAAAGGCTTTACAAGTCCCGATAGATATTGTAAAATCAAGCGGGCAGGACTTTGTTGACGCCATATTGCGCGCGTGATATGTGTGGCGGGAACGGTTCTTAGAACTTTTGAGAGGAAAGGCGTGGTTGTTAAAATGGAAAAAGGCAGCAAGAAACCGATTGTCGCGGTTGTGGGACGTCCGAATGTCGGAAAGTCCACATTGTTTAATGCGCTTGCAGGTGAACGGATATCGATTGTTAAGGATACGCCGGGCGTTACAAGAGACCGCGTCTATGCCGATGTGAGCTGGCTGGACTGGAGCTTTACATTGATTGATACCGGCGGTATTGAGCCGGACAGCAATGATATTATATTGTCTCAGATGCGTGAGCAGGCCGAGATTGCCGTTGCGACGGCGGATGTGATTGTCTTTCTTGTGGATGTGCGGCAGGGGCTTGTGGACGCGGACGCGAAGGTTGCCGATATGCTTCGGCGCAGCCATAAGCCGGTGGTGCTGGCTGTGAATAAGGTGGACAGCTTTGCCAGGATGGAAGCGGACGTATATGAGTTTTATAATCTTGGGATAGGCGACCCGGTGCCGATTTCGGCGACGAACCGGCTTGGCCTTGGAGAGCTGCTGGATACCGTTACGGGCCTGTTTGATAAGGAGATGCTTGGCGAGGAGGAGGATGACCGCCCGCGTGTCGCGATTGTGGGAAAGCCGAATGTGGGCAAATCCTCTATTATCAATAAGATTACAGGGGAGAACCGCGTGATTGTGTCGGAGATTGCAGGCACGACGCGGGACGCCATTGACACCGAGGTCGTTCATGGCGGAAGAGAATATGTGTTTATCGATACGGCGGGGCTTCGGCGGAAAAACAAAATTAAAGAGGAGCTGGAGCGGTTTATGATTATCCGGACGGTCAGCGCGGTGGAGCGTGCGGATATTGTCGTGCTTGTTATCGACGCGGTGGAGGGCGTTACGGAGCAGGACGCCAAAATCGCCGGAATTGCCCATGACAGGGGAAAGGGGATTATTGTAGCAGTCAATAAATGGGATGCGCTTGAAAAGGATGACAAGACCATCTATCGTTTTACGGAGAAGATCAGAAATACACTGTCCTTTATGACTTACGCGGAGATCGTGTTTATCTCGGCAGTGACGGGGCAGCGGCTGAACAAGCTGTTTGAGACAATTGACATGGTGATTGAGAACCAGTCGCTTCGGATTTCTACAGGCGTTGTAAACGAGATTGTGACGGAAGCCGCGGCCCTGCAGCAGCCGCCCTCCGACAAGGGGAAGCGCCTCAAAATCTTCTATACGACGCAGGTGGGCGTAAAACCGCCGACCTTTGTCGTGTTTGTAAACGATAAGGAGCTGATGCACTTTTCGTATGTGCGTTATCTCGAGAATAAAATCCGCGAAGCCTTTGGGTTTAAGGGAACGTCGCTGAAATTCATTATACGGGAAAGGCAGGGGGATTGAGCATGATTCGCTTGGTATGTATTTTGATCGGTTATATATTCGGATGCTTTCAGACATCCTATATTTATGGCAGGCTTCACGGCATCGACATCAGAAAGCATGGCAGCGGAAATGCCGGTACGACCAATTCCCTGCGCGTTTTGGGAAAAAAGGCCGGGGCAATCGTGCTGTTTTGCGATATTATGAAGACGGGGCTTGCAATTACGCTGGTACGGCTTCTGTTTAAGGAGCGGTATGCGGACATGATTTATCTGCTGGCGCTGTATACCGGCGCGGGGAGTATCCTGGGGCACAATTTCCCCTTCTATTTAAAGTTTAAGGGCGGCAAGGGGATTGCCTGTACGGCAGGGCTGATCATATTTTTTCATCCGTATATGATTTTGCCGGAGGTGATCACCTTCTTTGGGACCTTTTTTGCGACGCATTATGTGTCGCTGGGCTCGCTGCTGGTACAGCTTGTGCTGATTGCGGAGATGGTCATTTTCGGGCAGCTGGGGCTTTTCAAAATGGCGCAGCCTGTTCTGAATGAGATGTATATTGTTACGGTTCTGCTGGCGGCGCTGGCATTTTGGGGGCATAAGGCCAATATCGGCAGGCTGGTGCACGGACAGGAGCGCAAGACATATCTGGGAAAGCACGATTGAATCGCTTGCTTTGCAAAGAAGGGAAGGTCTGGAAAGGAGAGGTGTTGGGATGGCGAAGATAGGAATGATCGGAGCGGGCAGCTGGGGAATTGCCCTGTCGGTGCTCCTTCACAATAACGGGCATGAGATTACGGTATGGTCGGCGTTAGCGGACGAGATTGCGATGCTTACCGCGGCGCATGAGCATAAAGATAAGCTTCCGGGTGTGAAGCTTTCCGAGGATATTGTGTTTACCACCGATCTGGCAGAGGCGGTGGAGGGAAAGGACATCCTTGTCCTTGCGGTGCCCTCCTCCTTTACAAGGAAAACGGCGCACAGCATGAAGCCGTATGTATCGGCAGGGCAGATTATCGTGAATGTGGCGAAGGGAATCGAGGAATCGACGCTGATGACGCTTTCACAGGTGATTGAGGAGGAAGCGCCGCAGGCGGATGTGGCGGTGCTTTCAGGGCCTTCTCATGCGGAGGAGGTTGGCCGGGGCATCCCGACAACGATTGTAGTGGGGGCAAACAGCAGGGCGACGGCGGAGTATATCCAGAATGTCTTTATGAGCGACGTTTTCCGGGTGTATACCAGCCCGGATGTGCTGGGCATAGAGCTGGGCGCCGCGCTGAAAAATGTCGTGGCGCTGGCGGCGGGCATTGCCGACGGCCTGGGGTACGGAGATAACACGAAGGCGGCGCTGATCACAAGAGGAATCACGGAGATTGCCAGGCTGGGGATGGCCATGGGCGGGAAGTTTGAGACCTTCTGCGGGCTGTCCGGAATCGGCGACCTGATCGTGACCTGCGCCAGCATGCATTCCAGGAACCGGCGCGCGGGCATTTTAATCGGCCAGGGCAAGTCGATGGAGGAAGCCATGGCGGAGGTAAAAATGGTGGTTGAGGGCGTCTTCTCGGCCAAGGCGGCGATGGGACTTGCAAAAAGGTATCAGGTGGAGCTGCCGATTATCGAGCAGGTCAATGAAGTGCTGTTTCAGGGAAAGGAAGCGGCTGCGGCGGTGAAGGATCTGATGATACGGGACAAGAAGCTTGAGACGCCGGACAGCGCGCAGTGGTAGGAGCGGCAGGCGGCGTATTTTACAAAACACAGGGGAAGGTTGAATGGAGGCTCAATATGGCAAACGAAGCATTTAGCAGTACACAGGATTATGTGGCAAGCAAGGAGCTGCTTTCCAGCGTAAACGTAGCGATTGCGCTGAAAAAGCCGCTGCTGATCAAGGGAGAGCCGGGCACGGGGAAGACCATGCTCGCGCAGGCGGTTGCCAATTCTCTCGGTAAGAAGCTGATCATATGGAATATCAAATCGACGACGAAGGCACAGGACGGACTGTATATGTACGATACCATTCAGCGCTTGTACGACGGACAGTTCGGCGAGGAGGGCGTGGACGATATTGCCAGGTACATTAAGCTCGGCAAGCTGGGCGAAGCGTTTGAGAGCGACGAACAGGTGGTGCTTCTGATTGACGAGATTGATAAGGCGGATTTGGAGTTTCCCAACGACCTTCTGTGGGAGCTCGACCAGATGGAATTCTACATCCATGAGACGAAGCGCACGGTGACGGCAAAGCACCGTCCGATTGTAATCATTACCTCCAACGCGGAAAAAGAGCTGCCGGACGCGTTTCTGCGCAGATGCATTTTTCATTATATTGATTTCCCGGACGCGGCGCTGATGGAGGAGATTATCAGGACGCATTATCCGAATGTGGAAGAGAACCTGATGAAAAATGCGATGCAGGTATTTTATGATATCCGCACGATTCGCGATATTCGCAAGAAGCCAAGTACATCGGAGCTGATCGACTGGATCAACGCATTGCAGATTGGCGGGATTCCGGCGGACACGCTCAGAAAGCACCTGCCGTTTCTTGGCGTGGTGGTAAAGAAGGACGAGGATTTGGAGACGGTGCGGCAGGAGATTCACTAAGGCGAAACAGGGCGCCGGGAATCACTGCATAGCGGGGAATGGGTGTATTCATTGAAAAGACGAAGGATAATCACGATTTTGTTTATTGTATACCTCCTGATTTTGCTGCGGCTGACGGTATTCCGGCCGAATATGAGCTTTCAGAGGCTGTTTTCGGGGAGGATTAACGCGAGGCTTTTCCGGGAATATCTTCCGCTGCTGCGAAGAGGGCGCTGGATGCGGAGCGTTTATCTGTTTGGCGGCAATATCTTTTGCTTTATCCCGTTTGGTATGTATCTGCAGGGACGCACAGGCTGGAGACCGGGGGCCGTTGCGGCGCTGGGGCTGCTGCTCTCCCTGCTTATCGAGACGCTGCAGTATGTTCTGGGAACCGGCGTTTCCGAGCTGGACGATTTGATTTTGAATACGCTTGGGACATTCATCGGCGCGCTGTGTGTGCGGCTGTGGATGAAGCGGCAAAGAAAAAAACCGGAGCGGCCCTGACTGCTCCGGTTTTAACTTAAGGTCCAAATTTTTTAAAGGTGTTGCGGAAAAATGGAAAAAAGTGTATACTTTATCCGTACCCTTAATTGACAAAGGTATATACGCCTCAAAGCGGGATAATTTCGGTATTTTCTTCGTTATCCTCAATCGGCGTACGCCCAGTACGCCTCAATCGTCTGCCTTGAAAATGCCGAAATTTTCTCCGCTTGAGGTCGAAGAGTCAGGCAGAGATAAATTTTGTGCCCTGCAAGGCACTTGAATGATGCGTACAGGGCGTACGCAGAATGAAAGTAACGACGCAGGACACAAAATTTATTCTGACCTGACCATGTATACCTTTGTCAATTAAGGGTATTGGAAACAAATATTTATAAGGAATAATAGAAAGCAAAATAGAACGATTGGAAAGGTGAAGGAGAAAAGATGAGCAAGAAGACGACAGTTTTAATGATTTTGGACGGCTACGGCCTGAACGAAAAGACAGAGCACAATGCGGTTGCACTGGGAAAGACGCCGGTTATGGACAGGCTGATGAAGGAGTATCCCTTTGTTAGGGGAAATGCCAGCGGCATGGCGGTCGGACTTCCGGACGGGCAGATGGGCAACTCCGAGGTCGGTCATCTGAATATGGGCGCAGGGCGAATCGTGTACCAGGAGCTTACCAGAATCACCAAGGAAATACAGGACGGGACCTTCTTTGAGAACCCGGCGCTGCTGGAGGCGGTAGAGAATTGTAAGGCGAAGGATTCGGCGCTTCATTTCTTCGGGCTTTTGTCCGACGGCGGCGTACACAGCCACAATACGCATCTGTACGGGCTGCTCGAGCTTGCAAAGAGAAACGGGCTGTCCAGGGTCTATGTACATGCGTTTCTGGACGGGCGTGATACGCCGCCCGCATCCGGCAAGGGCTTTGCCGAGGAGCTGGAGGCAAAGATGGCGGAAATCGGCGTCGGCAGAATCGCATCGGTGATGGGCCGCTATTACGCGATGGACAGAGACAACAATTATGACCGGGTGCAGCTTGCTTACGACGCGTTGACCGCGGGCAAGGGCGAGCAGGCGTCAAGCGGGCCTGCAGGTATTCAGCAGTCCTATGACAGGGATAAGACGGATGAGTTTGTGATGCCGACCGTGGTAGTGGAGAACGGCGCGCCGGTGGCGACGATTCAGGACGGCGATTCGGTGGTGTTCTTTAATTTCAGGCCGGACAGGGCAAGGGAGATTACAAGGGCGTTCTGTGACGATGACTTCAAGGGCTTTGCGCGCAGACGGCTGGATGTGAAGTTTGTGTGCTTCTCCGACTATGATCCGACCATTCCGAATAAGTCCGTTGCGTTCCATAAGATCTCGGTGACAAATACGTTTGGCGAGTGGCTTGCGGCGAACAATATGACACAGGTGCGGATTGCGGAGACGGAGAAATACGCGCATGTTACGTTCTTCTTTAACGGCGGCGTGGAGGAGCCCAATCCCGGCGAGGACAGAGTGCTTGTGCCTTCGCCCAAGGAGGTCGCGACATATGACCTGAAGCCGGAGATGAGCGCTTATACGGTGTGCGAGAAGCTGACGGAGGCGATTCGCAGCGGCAAGTATGACGTGATTATTATTAATTTTGCAAACCCGGATATGGTTGGCCATACAGGCGTTGAGCCTGCGGCAATCAAGGCGGTGGAAGCCGTCGACGAGTGTGTCGGAAAGGCAGTGGAGGCAGTTCTTGAAGTAAACGGCACGCTGTTTATCTGCGCTGACCACGGCAACGCGGAGCAGCTTGTCGATTACGAGACGGGAGCGCCTTTTACCGCGCATACGACCAATCAGGTGCCGTTTATTCTGGTAAATTATGACCCTGCATATACGCTGCGCGAGGGCGGATGCCTTGCGGATATTGTACCGACGCTGATAGAGACGATGGGCATGACGCAGCCTGCGGAGATGACAGGAAAGTCGTTGCTGGTACGCAGATAAGGAACGGACAGACGAAGGAAAGCATTGATAAATCGGAGTATAAGGGCGGCCCCTGTGGAGGGGCGGCCCTTTTGTCGTAGAAGCTTTAAAAAAGCTATTGACATTTCTATAGTATTAGTGTACTATCTAACTAGCATACTAATACAAGAGAAAGGAGGAGAAGGTTTGGAATATGATAACAATATACCGATCTATTTACAGGTCACGAACCAGATTAAGAAAGACATGATACAGGGGAAGCTGCCGATGGGCGAGAAGCTGCCGTCAACGCGGGAGCTTGCGGTGCAGTATCAGATTAATCCGAATACTGCGGTGAGAGTCTATAAGGAAATGGAACAGCAGAAGATGTGTTTTACGAAAAGAGGGCTGGGAACCTTTGTCACGGAAGATCCGGCGGTGCTCTCTGAGATGCGCACGTCGATGGCCGAGGAGCTTCTGAACGGCTTTGTTCAGGAGATGAAGGAGCTGGGATTTTCCAAGGAAGAGCTGATTACAGGTATTTTGGCGCGTTTTGATAAAGAGGAGGGGGATTAACATGTTAGTATGTTCAAAATTGAAAAAAGAGTATTTCCATAAAACGGCGGTTGCGGACATCAGCCTTGAGCTGGAGAAGGGCAGGATATATGCGCTGCTGGGGCCAAACGGCAGCGGCAAGACCACCTTTATGAAAATGGCGGCGGGGCTGGTGAAGCCGACGCAGGGCACAATACTGTACGAAGATAAACCGATTGGCGTGGCGTCAAAGCGGGATATCGCGTATATGTCTACAGAGCCGTATTTCTATTCATTTATGACCGTGGAGAGCGTGGGAAAATATTATAAGGACTTTTTTGCCGATTTTGACGAGTCGCTGTACAGGGAGCTGATCGAACAGATGGAGCTGCAGCGCACAGATAAAGTGACACGACTGTCATCCGGAATGATGGCAAAGCTCAAGGTAGCGGTCACAATTGCAAGAAAGGCCAAGCTGTATCTGCTGGATGAGCCGCTAAACGGCATTGACCTGATTGCGCGGGAAAAGATTATCACGGCTATTCTCAGGGCGGCAGGAGAGGACAGCACGATTGTGATTTCCAGCCATCTGGTAGACGAGCTGGAGTCGGTGGTGGACAGCGTTATTTTTATCCGGGACGGCGTCAACATCCTTACGGGGGACGCGGAGGCTGTCAGGGAAGAGCAGGGAAAATCCATTGTAGATTTGTATCGGGAGCTTTATGCATAGAGAAGGGAGTGGGAGATAATGATGAAGCTAATCAAATATGAATTTCAGAAGCAGATGTTTTCAAAGATTGTGATCATGGTGTCGCTGGCGGTCCTGATTGTGCTTTTTACCTATGGGGTTGTACGGGATGATGATCAGCTGGCAATGGCGATTCTGGCAGTGACCTCCATCTTTATGATGATGGCAATTGTATATGTGGGCATAGAAGGGGCGGTTGTATATGCCAGGGACCTGAAAACAAAGCAGAGCTATATGCTGTTTATGGTTCCGCAGTCCTCGTGGAGCATTCTGGGGGCAAAGATTATTGCCTCGATATTGCAGATTCTTTTTACGATGTTTATTTTCACGGTAACGCTTGCCGCGAATTTTACGATTTTTTTGGTGCGCAATGCCAATGTGCAGGAGCTTGTCGAAATGCTGAAGCAGTTTGCGGAGGCGGTATTCAATATTCGTATAAATGTCAGGCTTTTTGCGCAAGCGCTTGGCGTTACCTTTATTTTGTGGGTATTTTTCTTTATGCTGGCAGTGTTTGTGGAAACGCTTTTGTATACGGTGCTCAATCAGAGTAAGCTGATATCGGTTCTTGCGGTAGTAGCCTACTGCCTGGTAATCTGGGGCGTCGTGCGGATGGAGAATGCGCTTGGCGGGCTGCTTGCGCGGCTGAATCCGGGCGAGCTGATAGCAAGCGGAATGTCATATGCGTATTATCTGGCGCTTGACCTGATATTATTTTTTGTGAGCGCATGGCTGATTGAAAAGAAGCTGAGTGTATAAGCGCAGAATACGGTATATGAAAAGTAAAATGCGGCATACTAGTTAAAACGAATTATTTTCAATAGTAACAGTTGAGGAGACTGGGAATGGGGAGGCCACATTTTATGAGCAAAATGCAGTTAGTGATTACGGATGTCCACGCAAGAGAGATACTTGATTCACGAGGAAATCCGACCGTGGAGGCGGTCGTGACGGTGAATGACTGCTTCGAGGGCAGAGCAGGCGTGCCCTCGGGCGCAAGCACCGGAAAATTTGAGGCGGTAGAGCTTCGTGACGGCGAGATGCGCTACATGGGGCTTGGCGTGCAGAAGGCGGTGAACAATGTCAATACCAAGATTCGCGATGCGCTGCTGGGCGTGGAGGTATGCGGACAAAAGCGCATTGACCATATTCTGGTGGAGACGGACGGCACGGATAATAAAGGCAATCTCGGCGCTAACGCAATGCTTGCCGTATCCATGGCGGCGGCAAGGGCGGCGGCGGAAGCATTGGAGCTGCCCCTGTACAGGTATCTTGGCGGCGTAAGCCCGGACAGGCTTCCGGTGCCGATGATGAACATTTTAAACGGCGGGCGTCATGCAACGAACACGGTGGACTTTCAGGAATTTATGATTATGCCGGTCGCGGCGGCAAGCTTTCAGGATGCCCTGCGGATTTGCGCGGAGATTTACCACAATCTCAAGAAGCTCTGCCATGAGAGAGGCCTGAGCACCGGCGTGGGCGATGAAGGCGGCTTTGCGCCGGATCTGCCGGATGCGCATGCGGTTCTCACACTGATTGTGGAGGCGATAAAAGCGGCCGGCTTTGTGCCGGGTGAGGAGGTCAAGATCGCGCTGGACGTAGCCGCATCCGAGCTGTACAACGAGGAGGACGGCCTGTATCATTTTGACGGGGAGCAGTGTACAAGGACCTCTGAGGAGATGATTGCGTATTACGAGGAGATGATAACAAAATATCCGATTATTTCGATAGAGGACGGACTGGACGAGGAGGATTGGGACGGCTGGCAGGAGCTGACGCGCCGCATCGGGGAACGCGTGCAGCTTGTCGGGGACGACTTGTTTGTCACCAATACCAAGCGTCTTGACGCAGGCATTAAAAAGCGGGTTGCCAATGCGATTCTGGTAAAGGTCAACCAAATCGGCACGGTCAGCGAGGCGATTGAAGCCGTGGAGATGGCGCAGTGCAACGGATATAAGGCGGTAATCAGCCACCGCAGCGGCGAGACGGAGGATACGTTTATCGCGGATCTGGCAGTCGCGATGAACGCGGGGCAGATCAAGACCGGCGCGCCCTGCCGCAGCGACAGGGTCGCAAAATACAACCAGCTCCTGCGCATAGAGGAGGAGCTGGGCGTTGTGTCCCGCTATCTGGATCCCTTTAATAAAATATAGGACTGGGGCGAAGGCCCCAATCCATACAGGCAGATACACTACGGCATATAGTCGTTCGGACTGATGGGGATGCCGCCCCAGGTCGGGCCTGCATAGGAGGCGCCCTTGAGGAAATGGCGGCGGGAAATGCCGTAGTCCTGATCGTCGTTGGTACAATCGATGTGGTACCACTGGCCGTCAATATTGACGATATTCCATGCGTGCCCGACGCCGTCTACGGTGCCGGATGCAACATAGCAGGGAATACCCATGTAGTCCATGAACTTCTGGAACAGCAGCGCATAGCCCGTGCAGACCGTTGTGTTGTAGTACAGCGCGTCGTATGCGGATCGGAAGTCGGCGTCCCCGTATACGGTGTCATAAGAATAGGAGACCGTATTGCAGATAAAATCGTGTACGGCCAGGATTTTATCGTAGGTTGTACCGGTGTTGAACTGGGGATAAAGCTGCGCAACGGCGGCTTCCGTATAGAGCTCTTCCTCTATCGTGCTCAGATACTGGTAATTGATAACAAAATTGTCCTCAAGTCCGCGGATTCTCACACCATAGATGTTGGCGGAGGCGTAATCGCAGACAGGCTCGTATAAAACACTGCCGAACAGGTCGACAAGCGTATCGGTGCTGATGCCTTCATTATGGAGCAGAACAAAGGAGGCGTGTTTGGAGAGCGCGTCCGCGCGTGCCGCGAGGGCATTGTTTACGGAGGTAATCGTATATTCCGCGGTTTCCGAATACTGTAAAGCAGGATTTGCGGGGCTTACGGGAGCTTCCGGCGTCGAAGGGGCAGGGGCTGTCTGCGTGAGCGCGTCCCCCGGGATATAAAAGACGCCGCCCGCCTCAATGCGAAACCAGCCGTTGGAGGTAATGCCCGTGACCTGAACCGGCGTGCCGGCGTCTAATACGACGACGGGCGCTGATGCGGCGTCCGGCTCCGGGTAACAGCCGATCGGTATGGCTGTATAATAAACAGCGCTGGTGTCTGTGACCGTAAATTCGGCGGCCCAGGCGGTAGAACCTGCCTCAAAGGATAATACAAGAATGAGGATAAAGCTGTAGAGCCACCGGCGGACATGAACCCGCGGTCCGGACTTAAAAATAGAATGCATGTGATTACCTCCTGAAATAAACTGATATAAGACTTATATTCATCATAACACTACATAATACGTTTGCCAATAAAAATCGAGCGTCAGCATCAATGATTTGCACCGCCGCAAGTTCCGGCAGCACAAAAGCCAAAGCACGGGGCCGGTGCTTTTGGAAAATTTTGCAGGTTTGTCAAACATTTGTTGTTGAAAAATATCTGAAACTATGTTACACTTTCCTTCGTGAGCAGTTTGACAAAAGGAGGTACAAGGATGGCAGCATTAAGGACAGTCCTTACAATCATATTAATATTGGTATCGATCGCGTTTACGGTAATTGTTTTGATGCAGGAAGGGAAATCAGCAGGACTTGGCGCTATCAGCGGTGCGGCGGAGACCTATTGGGGCAAGAATAAAGGACGCTCCATGGAGGGAGCGCTCGTGAAGCTGACCACGGTTTTGGGCGTGGTGTTTATGGCGCTTTCGATTGTATTGAATATAAACTTTTAGCAGATGAGAAACACTCTTGTAAAAGGGTGTTTTTTCTTATGCCGCAGAAAATGGCGGTAATTGTAGAGATAATGGAACGCAGAAGGAGGCTTGCGGATGAGCGACAAAAGGAAAAAGGTTATACTGGACCTGATGGAGGCGGATTTTTATGTGCCGATGAAGGAAAAGGAGCTTGCGGTAATGCTGCAGGTATCAAAGGAGGACAGGGCCGAGCTCAACCGTATCCTCAATGAGCTTTTGGCGGAGGGAAAGCTTTCCATTACCAAAAAGGGCAAGTTTGTTAAGGCCAGGAATTCAGACAGGGAGCTTATCGGGACTTTTATCAGCCATCCCAAGGGCTTTGGCTTTGTTGAGATTGAGGGAAGGGATGAGGACCTTTATATACCGGAAAACTATGTCAACGGCGCTTTTCACAAGGATAAGGTGAAGGCGGCGCTGCTCTCGGGACAGCATGGCAGGCGTCAGGAGGCGCAGATTACGGAGATTATCGAGCGGGGCGTGACGCAGGTCGTGGGGACATACGACAAAACCAATCAAAACTACGGCTTTGTGGTTCCCGACAACAGTAAAATCAGCGCGGATATCTTTGTGCCGGCCGAGCGCTCCAAGGGGGCGGTATCCGGCCACAAGGTGGTGTGTCAGATCACGGATTACGGCAGGGACAACAGAAAGCCCGAGGGTAAGATAACGGAGATACTGGGACATGTCAATGACCCGGGCGTGGATATTCTGTCGATTGTCAAGGGCTATGAGCTGCCGATGGAATTCTCGGAGAAGGTGATGCGGCAGACGGAGAATGTCGCAAATGAGGTGTCGGATGCGGACATGGCAGGAAGACGGGACTTGCGCGGTGTGCAGATGGTGACGATAGACGGGGAGGACGCCAAGGATCTGGACGATGCGGTAAGCCTTACAAAGGAGGG
Organism: uncultured Lachnospiraceae bacterium; assembly: GCA_949948735.1. GTDB lineage: Bacteria > Bacillota > Clostridia > Lachnospirales > Lachnospiraceae > COE1. The sequence goes on from CATLGV010000004.1 coordinate 22,150, forward strand.
CGGCCTGTACCGGCTGGGTGTGCATATTGCGGATGTGACCAACTATGTCCAGGAGAACTCCGCGCTGGACTGGGAGGCGCGCGAGCGGGGCACCAGCGTATATCTGGTGGATCGTGTGATACCGATGCTGCCGCACAGGCTGTCGAACGGCATCTGCTCCCTGAACGCGGGGGTTGACAGGCTGGCCCTGAGCTGTCTGATGACCATCGATGAAAAGGGAGAGGTCGTGGACCACGAGATTGCGGAGACGGTGATACGGGTGGACCGGCGCATGTCGTACACTGCCGTAAAGGAAATCCTTGAGGATAAGGACGCCGGCCGGTGCAGGGAATATGAGGAGCTGGTGCCGATGTTCGAGCAGATGCGGGAGCTTGCGGGCATCCTGCGCGAAAAGCGGAGAAAAAGAGGCTCCATTGATTTTGATTTCCCGGAGACGAAGATTATTCTGGACGGCGAGGGACGTCCGCTGGAGATAAAGCCGTATGACCGGAATGTCGCGACAAAAATCATCGAGGACTTTATGCTGATTGCCAATGAGACGGTGGCGCAGCATTTTTACTGGATGGAGCTGCCCTTTGTCTATCGTACGCACGACAATCCGGATCCCGAGAAGATTGATAAGCTTGCCACCTTTATCCGGAATTTTGGCTACAGCATCAAGAACGGTCAGGAGGAGATACATCCCAAGGAGCTGCAGAAGCTGCTTGCAAAGACCGAAGGGACGCCGGAGGAGGCGCTGATTGACCGGCTGACGCTCCGCAGCATGAAGCAGGCGAAGTACACGATGGACTGCTCGGGGCATTTCGGACTGGCGTGTCAGTATTATTGTCACTTCACATCGCCGATCAGAAGGTATCCGGATCTGCAGATTCACAGAATTATCAAGGAGTGTCTGCGCGGTAGGCTCGACGAGAACCGGATAAAGCACTATAATGAGATACTGCCTGAGGTGACCAAACACTCCTCTGAGATGGAGCGGCGGGCGGATGAGGCAGAGCGGGAGACGGATAAGCTTAAGAAGGCAGAGTATATGGAAGAGCGCATCGGTGAAATCTATGAGGGCGTTATCTCCTCCATCACAAACTGGGGCGTTTATGTGGAGCTTTCCAATACGGTTGAGGGAATGATTCATGTCTCCATGCTTCCCGGGGACTACTTCTATTATGACGAGTCCGCCTACGAAATGGTGGGGCAGGCGACAGACCGGCGGTATCGTCTGGGAGAACGGATCAGGATTAAGGTAAATGCGGTGGATAAGATATCCAGAACAATAGATTTTGTGATTCCCGAAGCGTGGGAGGAGGAGTAACGTGCCGGTGCGGCAGACAGAAATCAGGAGGGCAGGATGGCAAAGAATGAGACAATGAAGCTGGTGGCGAACAACAAAAAGGCATACCATGACTATTTTATAGAGGATAAGCTCGAGTGCGGGATTGCGCTTCACGGGACGGAGGTCAAATCCCTGCGCATGGGAAAATGCAGCATCAAGGAAGCCTTTATCCGAATTGAAAACGGGGAGGTATTCGTCTATGGGATGCATGTTTCCCCCTATGAAAAAGGGAATATTTTTAACAAGGATCCGCTGCGCACAAAGAAGCTGCTGCTGCACCGCCAGGAGATTCATAAGCTGGTGGGGAAAATCAAGGAGAAGGGCTATACGCTGGTGCCGCTGCAGGTCTATTTTTCCAAGGGCAGAGCGAAGGTTGAGATTGGCCTTGCACGAGGAAAAAAGCTTTATGATAAGCGTGAGGATATTGCCAAAAAGGATCAGAGAAGAGAAGTGGAGAGAGCTTTCAAGGAGAGAAACCTTTGAATCAAAAAAGCGCTGTCGCCGGACAGCGCTTTTTGATTCCGTATGTAGCTTAAATGGTGAATTTGTTGACGCTTTCCACAAGGCCGTTGACCTTGGCTTCCAGGTCCTCGACAAGTGTGCTGGAGTCGTTTACAACCTGTGAAAGCTCGCAGGACATCGCCGCCGTTTCTTCGGTAACGGTTGCGTTATCCTGTGCAATCCGGTTGAGCGTATCGAGCGCGTTTGTCACGGATTCGCGCTGAACGCGGATTTCTGCGGTCATAGCGTCGATATCCTGCACAATGGCTACGCAGCTGTCAAGCTCCTCGTAGAGCTGATTGAATATCTTCTGCGTCTCGGAAAGCGAATCAACCTGCACATCGATAGAGCTGTTCATTTCCTTCATAATCGCAACGGACTTGGAGGCGTTGGAGAGGAGCTCCTGGAGAACGCCGGTGATTTCCTCGACAGAGTCCGCGGACTGCTGGGACAGCTTGCCGATTTCGTCCGCAACGACCGCGAAGCCCTTTCCGGCCTCACCCGCCCGGGCTGCCTCGATGCTTGCGTTCAGCGCAAGCAGGCTGGTCTGATCGGAAATCTCGTTGATGAGGTTCGCCGCAAGCTGAATCTGCTGTACGGATTTGTTGGTCATCTCCGTCTGCGAATGCATTGCGCTGATATTGGTGCGCGTCTGGTCATTTGCCTGAATCAATTTGTTGAGCGTATCCAGGGAGCGCTGGCTGAGCTGCTTCATATCGGCCGCGTTCTCGTCCATTGAACGGATGCCCACAGCGGTCTTCTCTATCCGGTCGGCCATGACGCCTGCCTGCTGTGCCGCGTCGTCGGTTGAGCCTGCCTGCTCGGTGACGTTGTTGGCAATCGATTCGACGGCTGTGGAAACCTCGGAGATAGAGCCCTTCATGTGGTTGAAGGTCGTATTAAACTGGGACAGGGCGCTTGTGACGCTCCTTGCGAGATCGTCGATACCGTGCAGGAGCGTGCGGATATTGTCCTGCGCGACGCTCAGGGCCCGGGCAGTGCGTCCGATTTCGTTATTTTGTTTTACAGTAACCTGTGTTGTAAGATTCCCCTGAGAGATACTGTGGGCGAAGCCCTGAATATCCTTTAACGGGCGGATCATGTGCTTTCCGTAGAAGAATGCGATGACCAGCGCTACGGCAATCATGGCAATGAATACGATATTGATTTTGAATAATGCGCTATCATAAATGGAATCAAGGTCTGCGCTCTTTTCGGCTATCGCGGCGTCAATATCATCCGTATAGTTGCCGGTGGAAACGACCCAGCCCCAGGGCTCGAAGATTTGCGAATAGGCGATTTTGGGTGCGACGGTAACGCCGTCTGCCTTGGTGAAGTAGAATTCGTTGTAGCCGCCCTTTTCGGGACTCTGGCAGGTTTTCATAATCTGCTGGATAATCATAACGCCGTTCGGATCCTCCAGCTCATAACGGTAGTCGCCCTCCTTTTCAACGAGAATCGGGTGCATGACCAGAATATAATCCGTATCGTCAATCCAGAAATATCCGCTCTTGTCGTCGCGATAGCGCATGGCGCGGATAATCTCTTTGGCGTCGTATTTGGCCTGCTCCTCGGTCTTCTCACCGGCCTGATACCGGTTGTACTAGGCCTCGAGAACCGTCATTGTGCTTTGGACCTGAGATTTTATTTCTGCCTTGTAGCCGTCGTTCATCGCTTCCTGATAGTAATCGAAGGCTGCAGTGGTTAAGCTCTTTACGGTGATAATGGCGTTTAAGCCGATACCGACCGCGGTGACGACGACAGAGACCGTGGCTAACAGCATCAAAGAGCTTATCAGACTTTTTTCTTTTTTCTTCATATCTCTCACCTCAAAATGAAATTAAAATTTGTTATAAATGCATATATGTCTTCCTAATTTTACATTTTTTTTAGGCTTTTTTCAACCTGTTTTCCAATTTTGTTTATGCAAACCGCAAAATTTACATAAATAGTTGATTTATGCAGAATACTGCTGTATACTGAAAGCAACGAACCATATTTGTAAATAAATACAAATATAAACTGTGAATATGAGAGGCAGGTCAGCCGGACGGGCTTTGGCGATACAGCCGGGGCCGGATGCACTACCGTGAATATGCCATATAATGTCAGGCGACGGTTAAAGTGGAGCGATAGGCGACAACGGGCTCGTATTAACGGTCAGATTGCCCTTGTTGATCGGAACGGGCATGAAAAGAGGAGATTTGAATGTTTATTATTACGCAAATCCCGTTTGTAGACTTTAGACTGATTGCGGAGGAAACGGATGAAGGCTGCTTTTTTCCCAATACCTTTGACGATAATTTTGATCGGGCAAGATATTATCGTTTTCTGGGGGAAGGGACTCCGCGCAGCAGCCCGGACGAGCTGCCGCTGTCGGAAAGGAATTTTTTCAATTCAAGAAAAGCGGTATATCTTAATCCGGATATTATTTTCGAGAACGGGTTCTGTATTCCGCGTCTGGTGTTTTCGAGATTTTTTGCGGATACGCATTCCTTCCACTTTGACTGCGGCATAAAGGAAATGTGTAAAGGGGATGTGTCGCAGCAGAATCTGCATAAATTTGTTGAAAATTTTCTGCAGACGCCTTTATTCGGCATCAACAGGAATTTTGAAAAAGAGCAGAGGTATTACAGCCTTTTGCGTCTGGCCCGAAAAATTAAAGAAATATATCTGTATGCGACGACGTCAAAAAAGAATCCGCCCAAACGGGATTATTCCTCACAGATTGCATTGGGCTATCCTTCAATATTTCTGGTATACGATAAAAAAGAGGTTCATTCCTTTGGGGAAGCGAAAACGGTGCACCTGGAAAACGGCATCAAGGTGCGGCATGAACTGGTTCCCGTCAAAAACACCTTTGTGGATGTATGGTATATCGGGCGGGACGGCGCATCAAAGAGAAGTCCCGAGCTGCGGAATCTCAGAATATATCTGTCCAAGCTTCATGCGTACAAAGAGACGACCCGCGTGATTCTGGATTACATAGACAGACATGGCAGCAAAGACCTGGACCTGCACAAATTAGGCGTGTTTCTGGGCTGTATGCTAAGGCAGATGGGCCGCGCGCGGTGTTACGGCTATAGTAACAGGGACTTCTGGGAGGCCGCGTTTTATGTTGACAATAAATATAATCGTGTGAGCTGGGACAATTACAAATTACGCATTGAAGCAAAGCTGAGGGTGATTGAGATGACTACAGGGAAAACTTATCACAGTAACGTAACGATACACGGGGACAATCACGGTACGGTAATCGGACAGGCAATTCAGGAAGGAAGGGAAGGCGATTTTAAGGACTATATTCAGGAGTTTGAGAATATGGTTCAGGAGCTGCTGCAAAAAAACGGCCAGCTGACGGACGGGCAGAAGCACGCATTAAAGGAGCAGGCAGAAACCTTCGAGGCTTATGTAAAGCAGGACGCGCCACAACCCGACTTTGCCCGGAAGCTGCTGGATAATATAAAGAGCGCGTTTTCGCTGGTGATTGCAAACCCGGATGCAATACAGGCTTTGATGGAAGCAGGCAAAAAAATAATCGGCTTATTCCGGTAGATTTTTTGAAGGAAACTTCTTGACATTTCCGGATAAATACCCTATGATGGGTTCATATATTTTACAGTCAAATGCGATGAGGGTGCAAAGTAGCGTTATATTTTCTGCCAGAGAACGGAGGTCATCGGCTGGAAGCCTCCCCAGTTCGGATATAATGTCGAATTTCCCACCGGAGCAGCTTTTTTGAAGCCCGTTTCGGAATCTGTCTTCCGATACCGGCGTGGTAGAAAAGGACGCAGTGACACGTTACGTCGCCAGAGCGCCTGTATTATGATACGGGAATTTGGGTGGTACCGCGGTTTATTCGTCCCTTGCAGAGATTGATTCTGCAAGGGGCTTTTTTCGTGTTTCAGCGGAAATTGGCGGGAGCCCGCATTTGGGACAGACGGCAGGAGCATACAGGCTTTGGGCAGAAAGGAAGGAGAATTGGAATGAAGGAAAAATTGGAGCAGATTAAGGCGGAGGCGATTCGCCAGATTAACGAGAGCGAGGCACTGGATAAATTAAATGACGTGCGTGTCAGCTTTCTTGGAAAAAAGGGGGAGCTGACTGCCGTCCTTAAAGGGATGAAGGATGTCGCGCCCGAGGAACGGCCGAAGGTGGGGCAGCTGGTAAACGAGGCGAGAGAAGAGATTGAGCGGGTGCTGGAGGAAGCAAAAGCCAATATGGAGAGAAAGCTTCGTGAAGCGCGGATGAAGGCGGAGGTTCTTGATGTGACGCTTCCTGCGATGAAAAGCAGGCTGGGGCATCGCCATCCCAATACGATTGCGCTCGAGGAGGTTGAGCGGATCTTTATCGGTATGGGCTATGAGGTCGTTGAAGGACCCGAAATCGAAAAGGACTATTACAACTTTGAAGCGCTGAATATCCCGGCGGATCATCCGGCAAAGGATGAGCAGGATACGTTTTACATCAACTCGGATATCCTTCTCAGGACACAGACCTCAGGCGTACAGGTGCATGAGATGGAGAAGGGAAAGCTGCCAATCAGGATGCTTGCGCCCGGGCGGGTATTCCGTGCGGATGAGGTTGACGCCACGCATTCGCCGTCCTTCCACCAAATCGAGGGCCTTGTAATAGACAGGAATATCACGTTTGCCGATTTGAAGGGAACTCTGGCGGAGTTTGCCAGAGAGCTTTTCGGAGAGGATACGCGGGTAAAGTTCCGGCCGCATCATTTTCCGTTTACGGAGCCGTCGGCAGAGATGGATGTGTCCTGCTTTAAATGCGGCGGGAGCGGCTGCCGGTTCTGTAAAGGCGAGGGCTGGATTGAGATCCTTGGCTGCGGTATGGTACATCCCAAGGTGCTTCGCATGTGCAATATCGATCCCGACGAATATACCGGCTTTGCCTTTGGCGTAGGCCTGGAGCGGATTGCGCTGCTGAAATACGAAATCGATGATATGCGCCTGCTGTATGAGAATGATATCCGGTTTTTACGACAGTTTTGACCATAACAAGAACTGCACACGAATGTGGAGCCGGGCGGCGCAAGTATACTTGCGCAAGACCGGGTACGCATTCGGGTATAGTGCGCGAAGCGCAAGCGAGAGGCCGCAGGCTTCGAGCAAGCAGCTTTTGTTATGACGGATTTACCTTATAAAATATAGAAGAAGAGGAGACAGGACAATGAATACATCATTATCATGGATTAAGGCATATGTGCCGGAATTAGATTGTACGGACCAGGAATACAGAGACGCCATGACGCTTTCGGGAACGAAGGTAGAAGGCTTCTCGCGGCTTGACAATAATCTTGAGAAAATCGTAGTGGGGCGCATTGACAGGATTGAGCGCCATCCCGACGCGGATAAGCTGATCATCTGCCAGGTCAATATCGGAGCGGAGACGATTCAGATTGTGACCGGCGCGCCGAATGTAAAAGAAGGGGATTTGGTGCCGGTCGTGCTTGACGGCGGTAAGGTGGCCGGCGGACATGACGGCGGGCCGCTTCCCGAGGACGGCATTAAGATTAAGGCCGGAAAGCTGCGCGGAATCGAATCCTGCGGGATGATGTGCGCGATTGAGGAGCTGGGCACCAGCAGGGACTTATATCCGGAAGCGCCCGAGGACGGCGTCTATGTGTTCCGGAAGCAGGTGACGCCCGGTGCGGATGCGGTTGAGGCGCTGGGGCTGCATGATACGGTCGTAGAATACGAGATTACCTCAAACCGCGTGGACTGCTACAGTGTTTTAGGCATTGCCAGAGAAGCGGCGGCAACCTTCAAAAAGCCCTTTCACGCGCCAGCTGTGAACGTTCAGGGAAATAATGAGGATGTGAATCAGTATATCTCCGTGGAAGTAAAGGATACGGATCTGTGTACCCGCTACTGCGCGCGCGTGTGTAAGAATATTAAGCTTGCCCCGTCGCCGGAATGGATGCAGCGCAGGCTTGCGTCCTGCGGCATTCGTCCGATTAATAATCTGGTTGATATTACGAACTACGTGATGATGGAATACGGCCAGCCGATGCATGCGTATGATTTGAGCACGATAGCAGGAAACAAAATTATTGTCAGACGCGCAAAGGACGGCGATACATTCCAGACGCTTGACGGACAGATGAGAAAGCTCGATTCGGAAATTCTTATGATTTGTGACGCGGAAAAGGAAATCGGCCTTGCGGGTATTATGGGCGGTGAAAATTCCAAGATTACGGATACCGTGGATACCGTGCTCTTTGAGGCGGCGACCTTCAACGGCGCGAATATCAGAAAGTCGGCAAAGCGGGTAGGGCTTCGAACCGACGCCTCCGGCATTTTTGAGAAGGGGCTTGACCCCAGAAACGCGGAAGCGGCAATCAACAGGGCCTGCCAGCTGATCGAGGAGCTGGGCTGCGGTGAGGTCGTCGGCGGAATCGTGGATGTAAAGGAGCCGTTTGCGGAGCTGAGGCAGATTGCGTTTGAGCCGGAGCGGATTAATAAATTCCTGGGAACCGAAATCTCCAGAGAGGAAATGCTGGAAATATTTGAGCGGCTGGAGCTTGCCTATGATGCGCAGACCAATCTCATCACGGTGCCTTCCTTCCGCCAGGATATCGAGTGCTTTGCGGATATAGCGGAGGAGGCCGCACGGTTTTACGGATATGACAAAATCCCGACGACGCTGCCGATGGGAGAGTCGACGACGGGTAAGCTGTCGTTCAAGCTCAGGATTGAGCAGAAGGCAAGGGACGTTGCGGAATATTGCGGATTTTCACAGGGTATGTGCTATTCGTTTGAAAGCCCGAAGGTGTTTGATAAGCTGCTGCTTCCGGCAGACAGTCCGCTTCGCGGCGCGATCACGATTGCAAACCCTTTGGGTGAGGATTTCTCGATTATGCGGACCATATCGCTCAACGGAATACTGACATCGCTTGCTGCCAATTACAACCGGCGCAATAAGAATGTGCGCCTCTACGAGCTTGGCAATATCTATATTCCCCAAAGCCTTCCGGTTGAGGATTATCCGGATGAGCGGATGCAGTTCACTCTGGGAATGTACGGTGACGGCGATTTCTTCGCGATGAAGGGCGTTGTGGAGGAGTTCCTGGCCGGTATCGGCATGAAAGCCAGGCCCAAATATGACCCGAATGCGGGAAAACCGTTTCTGCATCCCGGACGTCAGGCGCTGATTCGATATAAGGACGCCGTAATCGGATATCTTGGCGAGGTGCATCCGGAGGTGACGGACAATTACGATATTGACACCCGGGTATATGTTGCGGTGCTGGATATGCCGGAGCTTCTTCCGTATGCTTCCTTTGAGCGCAAATACGAAGGCATTGCGAAATATCCCGCTGTTTCAAGGGATATCAGCATGGTAGTGCCCAAGGGAGTCCTGGTTGGCGATATCGAGCAGGTGATTGAACAGCGCGGCGGAAAAATCATGGAGGAGTACGAGCTCTTTGACATCTATGAGGGCGCCCAGATAAAGGCAGGCTTTAAGTCGGTTGCGTACTCGATTACCTTCCGGGCAGAGGACCGGACGCTTGAGGAAAGCGACGTGGCCAGCGCGATGAAGAAAATTCTCAACGGCCTGGAGGGACTTGGGATAGAGCTGCGCGCATAAATGAGTCTGCAGGCTGTGAAAGGGACATGGTTATAAGAATGAAAGAGCTTTTAAAGAAGGATTTTTACTTTGACCTGCCGCCGGAGCTGATCGCGCAGGATCCGCTGGAGGATCGGTCGGGCTCCAGACTGCTGGTGCTGGAGAAGGAGACCGGCGCGGTCGAACACAAAGCCTTCACGGATATTACGGACTATCTGCGGGCAGGGGACTGTCTGGTATTGAATAATACCAAAGTGATTCCTGCCCGGCTGATGGGCGTTAAGGAGGAGACCGGCGCGGCAATTGAGGTGCTTTTGTTAAAGCGGCGGGAAAATGACGTGTGGGAAACGCTTGTACGGCCCGGAAAAAAAGCAAAGCCGGGTGCGGTAATCCGGTTTGGCGGCGGCCTGCTCACGGGAACCGTGCTGGACGTGGTCGAAGAGGGCAACCGGCTGATTCGTTTTTCCTACGAGGGTATTTTTGAAGAGGTGCTCGACAGGCTTGGCGAAATGCCGCTGCCGCCGTATATTACGCATAAGCTTGCCGACAGGAGCCGCTATCAGACTGTTTATGCAAAATACGAAGGCTCCGCGGCGGCGCCTACGGCCGGACTGCACTTTACGGAGGCGCTTTTAAAGCAGATTGCGGATAAGGGCGTAAGAATCGCCTATGTGACGCTGCATGTGGGGCTGGGGACCTTCCGGCCCGTAAAGGAGGAGAACCTGCTCAACCATCATATGCATACGGAATGGTATCAGATTACGCAGGAGACTGCGGATTTGATTAATGAAACAAAGGCTGCGGGCGGACGAATCTTCTGTGTCGGCACGACAAGCTGCCGCGCGGTTGAGAGTGCGGCGGACGAGACGGGAAAAGTAGCTGCCGGTGCGGACGAGACAGAGATTTTCATTTATCCGGGATACCGGTTCAAGGTGCTTGACAATCTGATAACGAATTTCCATCTGCCGGAATCGACGCTGATTATGCTGGTTTCAGCGCTTGCGGGGCGCGAAAACGTACTGAATGCGTACCGGATAGCGGTTGAGGAGCGTTACCGGTTTTTCTCGTTTGGGGATGCGATGCTGGTCTGGCAGCGTTTTTAAGTTGACAGAAAATGCTCGGGGATATAAACTGGAGATATGAATATTCGCACACAAAGGAGCATGGTGATATGGAAGAGAGAAGAAAAAGTAAGAGAACGGATTTAAAGTCTAAGCTGCTGGCGAAAAGGCTTGATTCGGATACGCAGGAGGAAATCGGCATTGATATTATCAATATATCAAAGACGGGAATCGGATTTTACTGCGATGAAATCCTTGATATGGGCGCAGTGTATGAGGCGTATATGACCATATGGACAAAAGAGGTTATTCACGCGTTTATCGAGATTGTGAGAATCGAAAAGCACCCGGATACCTTTGAGTGCGGCGGTCTTTTTATCGGAATGCCGGAGATCGACTTGCAGCGAATCGATATTTATAATGTAGTTTCGGAGAATGTAAAGGAATAGGATGCTGCGATAAGGAGGGGCGCCGTGGAATCAAACCGCAACGATTTTGAAGAACGTTCTTTAAAGCATAAGAAAAAAATGGTGGCGCCGATTGTGATTTCCGTCGTTATCATCGTATATTACTGTTTTTTTGCCGCGGTCTGCATTGTGATGCCGATTCCGTGGATTGCAAGGCTGCTGTTTGGGATTATACCGCTTGCGTTGATAGGCGTTATAATATATGTATTGGTAGAAAGAATCCATGAGATAAGGAGTGGGGAAGAGGATGATCTTAGTAAATACTGATTATATTTCCGGAAAAGAAACGGAGATGCTCGGACTGGTAAAGGGAAGCACGATTCAGAGCAAAAATATCGGAAGGGACATATCCCAGAGCTTTAAGACGCTTGTGGGTGGAGAGCTGAAGGCGTACACGGAGATGATGAATGAAGCCAGAGCGCTTGCGACAAAGCGTATGGTGGAGGAGGCGGAGCGCCTTGGCGCGGACGCGATTCTGTGCGTGCGCTATGCATCCTCTGCGGTTATGCAGGGAGCGGCGGAGGTAATCGCGTACGGAACGGCTGTAAAGTTTCAGTAAGAAGCTTTAAGGAAGCGCTTTAATCAGCGTTTTCCGAAAGACAGTCTTTAACGAATAGGGAAGTAAAGCAAGGCTCTTTTAGGGAAACGCTGACAAAAGAGCCTTGTTTTTGATTGAATTATCGGGAAGGAGCATGGAATAAAATGGGAAAGGTTTTTAAGTTTGATCAGGACGTCGATACGGACCAGATTATTGCGTCGCAGTACATCATATATCCAACGATTGACGAGATGAAGCCGCATGCCTTCGAGTCGCTGGATCCGGACTTTGCCGGCAGCGTGCAGGCGGGGGACTATGTGGTTGCGTCGGAGAATTTTGGGTGCGGTTCGTCGCGGGAGCAGGCGCCGACGGTGCTCAAGGCGCTGGGGGTCAAAGCGGTTATTGCAAAGTCCTTTGCACGGATTTTCTACAGGAACGCGATCAACATAGGACTTCCGGTGATTGTCTGCAAGGAGCTGTACGATCATGTAAATGCGGGCGACGAGATGGAGCTTTCCATGCAGGAGGGCGTGGTGCGCGCAAACGGGCAGGAATATGAGTGTACGAAGCTGCCGGAATACATGCAGGGAATCCTCGACCAGGGCGGGCTGATCGCATCGCTTGATAAATGACGGGAGCGTACATGAAGGAAGCAGAAAACGGAGCAGGAAGGATGGTTTCAAAATGGGAATGACAATAGCGGAAAAAATTATTGCGGCGGCGGCCGGCGTCGAGACGGTAAAGCCGGGCGATATTCACACGGTGGAGCTGGACCGGCTGATGAGCAACGACGGGACGACACATTTGACGATTGATATGTATCATAAGCTGAAAAATCCGCGCATTGCGGATGTAAACAAATTAGTATGGATTATGGACCACAACGTGCCCTGCGACAGTGTAAAAACGGCGGCCTCACACAAGAAAATGCGCGATTTTGCAAGAGAACACAAAATCACCTTCTACGAGGGAGCGGGCGTCTGCCATCAGGTAATGCTGGAGAAGCATGTGACAAGCGGCGAGCTGATTTTCGGAGCGGACAGCCATACCTGCGCATACGGCGCAGTCGGCGCGTTTGGCACGGGGGTGGGCTGTACGGATTACCTTTATGCGATGGTGACAGGGCATTCATGGCTCCTGGTACCGGAAACGCTGCGCTTTAACTTGAAGGGGAAGCTTGGTGACGGCGTATATGCGAGAGACCTGATTCTTTCGATTATCGGGCAGATCGGCGCCAACGGCGCCAACTATATGGCAATGGAGTTTGGCGGGGAAGGGCTGAAGACCCTGAATATGAGCGACAGAATCGCTGTCTGCAATCTCTGCGTGGAGGCCGGCGCCAAAACCGCGCTGATGGAGGTCGACGAGATTACGCTTGCGTATTTAAAGGAGCACGGCAGGGAGCCGAAACATGTCTTTCAGAGCGACCCGGATGCGTCATATGCGAGGGTTTATGAGATTGACCTGTCAGCTATCCGGCCCATCGTGGCAAAGCCGCATTTTGTGGACAGTGTTGTCGATGCGAAGGAATGTGTGGGAACGCATATCGACGAGGCGTTTCTGGGCTCCTGCAACAACGGGCGGATTGAAGATTTGAGGGTCGGCGCGGAGCTGATAAAGGGCAGAAAGGTGCATCCGCTGGTGCGTTTTCTGGTAGTTCCTGCAAGCGCCGAGGTATACAGGCAGGCCCTTGCGGAGGGTATTATTGATACCTTTATGGAAGCCGGTGCAATCGTGATGAACCCCAACTGCAGTGTGTGCTGGGGAAGCTGCCAGGGCGTTATCGGCGAGGGCGAGGTGCTGATCAGCACCGGTACCCGCAATTTTAAAGGCCGCGCAGGGCATAAGGATTCATTTGTGTATCTTGCAAGCGCGGCGACGGTGACGGCCTCGGCCATTAAGGGAGAGATTGCGACCGCGGCGGATATAGCAGGCTGACAAGGTGGTGCTTTGCAGCTCAAGCTTGCGGTCTGTCAATTGAGGGTATGGTTATAACGGGATTTGTGACTGCGCGTTGCTTGCCACAAACTCGTTTAGGCGCAAAAAGCAGCGCGGAAATGGAGAAAATAATGGATAAATTTACTGGAAAGGTATGGGTTTTGGGGGATGATATCGACACGGACATCATTATCCCGACAGAGTACCTTGCGTTAAAGACGGTGCAGGATATGGCGCCCTATGCGTTTTCACCGCTGCGCCCTGAGCTGGCAGGGCAGATCAGGGACGGCGATATGATCGTGGCCGGCAAAAATTTCGGCTGCGGTTCGTCAAGAGAACAGGCCCCTGAGATTATCAAGGCGCTGGGCGTCAGGTGCGTGATTGCAAAATCCTTTGCGCGGATTTTCTTCCGCAATGCCATCAACAACGGCCTGCTGCTGATTGAGAATGATAAGCTGCGGGATGCCGTAAGCGAGGGCGATGAGATTACCGTTGTGCTGAATCACTTTATAGAGCATCAGGGAGCGCAGTACCCGATTACGCCGCTGCCGCAAAATCTGGTCGAGATCCTCAATGCGGGCGGGTTAGTTCAGGCAATGAAAAAACGAAACAATTCTAAGGGTATATAGGACATAGCCTGAGAATTGCCAGTCTTTTAGAAAAATGCCAAAAGCGGGCATTTTTCGTATGGCGTGATTGAACGGATAAAGTATTTAGGAGGAGCGCTATGGGTGCAACGATTATAGAAAAAATTGTGAGAAATAATACAGGAAAAGAAGTCCATCCCGGAGAAATTGTCACGGTGAATGTAGACCGCGTGATGATACATGACATCTTTATCCCGTTTGTGGCGTCAAAGTTCGAGGAGATGGGCTTTACCAAAATATGGGATGCGGACAGGGCGGTACTGATTTACGACCATCTGGTGCCGGCCAGTCAGGTCGACGATACGAGACATTTCCGTATCGGAAACGAATTTGCGGAGAAATACGGGATGAAGAATGTCCATCGTGCCGACGGCATCTGCCACCAGCTGATGACGGAGGCCGGCTACGTAAAGCCCGGCGATATTGTGTTCGGCACGGACAGCCATACGACGACGTACGGCTGTGTGGGCGCCTTTTCTTCCGGTATCGGGTACACGGAGATGGCGAGCATCCTTGGAACGGGAACGCTCTGGATTCGCGTGCCGGAGACGATTAAGGTGGAGATTACGGGAACGCTGCCTGAGAACGTTATGGCAAAGGACATTATCCTGAAGCTGATCGGCGATCTTGGCGCAGACGGCGCGACTTATAAGGCGCTGGAATTTACGGGCGATACCGTTGAAAATATGACAGTCGCGTCAAGAATGTCCATGGCGAATATGGCGATTGAAGCGGGGGCAAAATGCGCGCTTTTTGCGCCGGATGAGAAGACGGCGCAATATTGCGGGATAACGCTTACGGAGAAGGAGCGGGATTTGACGGGGGACGCCGACGCGCAGTACTGTCGGGTAATACAGTACAGGGCGGAGGATTTCGTTCCGGTAATGGCGTGTCCGTCCAATGTGGACAATGTGAAGCCTGTTTCGGAGCTTGCCGGAAAAGAAATCGACCAGGTATTTATCGGCTCCTGCACGAACGGCCGTCTGGAGGATCTGATGGCGGCGGCGGACATCCTTAAGGACAGGCATGTGGCGCCCTTTGTCAAGCTGATCGTAACCCCGGCAAGCCGGAAGATCTACCGGGAGGCGGCGGCAAACGGCACGCTGGAGATACTGGCCAGAGCGGGGGCAATTATCACGCATCCAAGCTGCGGGCTCTGCTGCGGCAGAACCGGCGGTATCTTGACGGACGGCGAGGTGGTAGTAGCGACGAACAACAGGAATTTCCTTGGCAGAATGGGAACGTCAAAGGTGGAAATCTATCTTGCGTCTCCCAAATCCGCGGCGGCGTGCGCGGTCGAGGGGAGGATTATCGTTCCCAAAGTCAAATAATCTGTCAGGCGGGAGTGAAAAACGAATATGAATATCAAGATAAAATATTTTACCGATAAGGTACAGAAGCTGGAAAAGATTACGAAGGGCAACTGGATCGATTTGCGGGCGGCGGAGGACGTCGTGATGAAAAAGGGCGATTTTAAGCTGATTCCCCTGGGGATGGCGATGGAGCTGCCGCGCGGCTATGAGGCGCATGTGGTGCCGCGCAGCTCGACCTTCAAGAACTTCGGCGTGATTCAGGTCAATCATCAGGGCGTGATAGACGGGCCGGACAGGGAGACCGGGGAGGGCGGCTACTGCGGAAACGACGACCAGTGGTTTGTGCCGATGTACGCCCTGCGGGATACCGAGATTCATTTAAACGACAGGATCTGCCAGTTCCGGATCATGGAGCAGCAGCCGGCGCTCGTCTTCGAGGAGGTCGACGAGCTTACGGGTGCCAACCGCGGCGGCTTTGGGACGACGGGGAAAAATTAATAATGTGATTTATTCAAGGTGTAAAGCCTGCTTTGCTAAATTGAATAGACTTTATACCTTAATCGTGATATACTGTCAGTATATCCCTCAAGCGATCAGGGCATGCGTGCTTTTATCAATTGAGGGGAGCATATCAGCAGCATATAAATTACAGTAAGGGTGGTGACAGTATGACAGACAGTGAAAAGCTTGATTTGATTCTTTCAGAAATGCAGGATATGAAATCGGAAATGCAGGAGTTAAAACGGCGTACGACCAACATTGAATTACATATCGAGAATGTTACTGATAAAAATATTCAATTAATTGCTGAGAATTTTATTGAATTAACGAATAAGCTTAATCAAGCGATACCGGCAGCCGATAAAAACCTCGCTTACGAAGTAAAGGTCAATTATCTTGTCAGTGAAGTTGACAAGCTGAAAAGAGAAATTGCAGAACTCAAAAGCAAAATCGCATAACCGTAATTCCATTACTGCATCACAAATTCAAGGTGTAAAGTCTGTTGAAGCATCAAGACTTTACACCTTTTTCATGTCCCTATTCCCGTGACTCGGGTAGCCGCTGCCGGAAGAGGAAGCGCTTCAGCTTCGAAAATCTGAACGGGATAAGCGGGTAGAGATAGCTTTGTCCCGATACCATTTTGTTGCAGACGATTGCGGTAAAGAAGATTACAATACCGGCAATATATCCCCAGACCTGGAAGAGCGCCGTTAAAATCAGGTTGATAATACGGAAAAATTTGATAGCGTAGCCAAGCTCATAGCTGGGATGGGTGTAGTTTGCAATCGCGACAAAGGCCATATACAGCATGACCTCAGCATTGAACCAGCCGCTCTTTACGGAAAATTCTCCGAGTATCAACGCAGCCATTACGCTGAGCGGTGTGGAGAGCATATTGGGCGTATTGACGGCGGCCAGCCGCAGGCCGTCGATGCACAGCTCCAATATCAAAAACTGCCAGATTAAAGGAACGTTTACGTCCTCCTTGACGACGATGAATTGGAACGCGGGCGGTATCCAATCCGGATTCTGCATCATCAGCAGGAAGGTCGGCGTGATGAAGTATGTCAGAATCAGAATCAGGAATCTTGAAAGCCGCAGATAAGAGCCGGTGATGGGCGGAAAATAAAAATCGTCGGCCTCCTGTATCATGTCGAACACGCTGATTGGCAGAATCATGGCGGAAGGGGAATTATCGACAAGGATGATGATATTTCCCTCCAGTACCTGTGCTGCGGCAGTGTCGGGCCGCTCCGTGTACTTGAATTTGGGGAAGGGATTGTACCATTTTGAAGTATAGAGGCATTCTGCAAGGCTTTCCTGGTTCAGCGTGAGCGCATCTACCTTGATATCCCGGATGCGGTCGCGGATTTTCCCCAGAAAATTCTTGTCCACGCGGCTGTCCATATAGCAGAGGACGATGTCCGTCTGGGAGGATTTACCGGCGCTGAGCATTTCCATGCGAAGATCTGTGCTGCGGATACGGCGGCGAATCAGTGCGGTGTTAAACACGATGGTCTCCACAAAGCCATCCTTGGAGCCGCGCAGCACCTTATCCTTGTCCGGCTCGGAAACGCCCCTTGCGGGGTAGGTTCTGGCGTCGATCAGGATGCATTCGTCAAAGCCGTCAATGATGATGGCGAAGACGCCGCAGAGGACGTTTTTGACAATATCATTAAAATCCGTGGAAAGTGAGACCTCGACATGCGGCATTGTCAGATTAAATTCGGAAGCCCTTGCGGGTATATCTTCAGCCTTCAGTCCCATCAAAAACTGCAGGATTTTCTGCATCATCTCATCCTTGCAGAAGCCGTCCACAAAATAAAAGACGGCCTTTTTCTCCCCGATTTGGATATCGCGGTTTACAATATCAAAGCTCTCGCCTATTTGCAGCTGATTGTCCATATATTGTTTGTTTTCTTCAAAATTCGAGTACATACCAGTCATGCCCTCCATAAAGTATTGATACCCTCGATTGAACGGTTGCAAATAGTTATGCGCTAATTTGAAATTTTTATGTGAAAAATTCAATATGTATGCTATACTGTATAGGATACAATGGAAAGAAAGCGTTGCGGATATGGTGTTTTGTGCGGCTTTGCGGATACAAATCCCTGTACGGCGCGCGAATGGAGGGTAACAATGAGTGTGAAGGAGATTCCATACAAAATTTATTTAGAAGAAAAGGAGATGCCTGCGCAGTGGTATAATGTGCGCGCCGATATGAAGAATAAGCCGGCGCCGCTTTTGAATCCGGCGACCTTAGAGCCGATGACGGCCAGGGAGCTTGGGCAGGTATTCTGTGAAGAGCTGGTCAGGCAGGAGCTGGACGATACCAATCCTTATATCGATATTCCGGAGGAGATTCGCAGCTTTTATAAGATGTACCGGCCGTCTCCGCTGGTGCGTGCGTACTGTCTTGAGAAGAAGCTGCAGACGCCGGCGAAGATTTACTATAAATTCGAGGGGAACAATACAAGCGGCAGCCATAAGCTCAATTCCGCTATTGCGCAGGCCTATTACGCAAAGCGGCAGGGACTTAAGGGCGTTACGACAGAGACGGGAGCCGGGCAATGGGGAACCGCGCTGTCCATGGCGTGCGCGTATTTTGAGCTGGACTGCAAGGTTTATATGGTAAAGGTGTCTTACGAGCAGAAGCCGTTCCGACGGGAGGTCATGCGCACCTACGGTGCGAGCGTTACGCCGTCGCCGTCAGAGACAACGAATGTCGGAAGGCAGATACTGAAGGAGCATCCGGGGACCAGCGGCAGTCTGGGGTGCGCGATTTCGGAGGCGGTAGAGGCGGCAACCTCTGCGGAGGGATACCGCTATGTGCTGGGCAGCGTGCTCAATCAGGTGCTGCTGCATCAGTCCGTGATTGGCCTGGAGACCAAGGCGGCGCTGGATAAGTACGATATTACACCGGATATTATTATCGGCTGTGCAGGCGGCGGTTCGAATCTGGGCGGCCTGATCTCTCCGTTTATGGGCGAGAAGCTCAGAGGGGAGAAGGATTATCAGTTTATCGCGGTGGAGCCGGCTTCCTGCCCGAGCTTTACCAGAGGGCGTTTTGCTTATGATTTCTGCGACACCGGGAGAGTCTGTCCGCTGTCAAAGATGTACACGCTGGGAAGCGGATTTATCCCGTCCTCCAATCATGCGGGCGGACTGCGGTATCACGGCATGAGCAGCACGCTGTCGCAGCTGTATGACGACGGCCTGATGGAAGCAAGAAGCGTGGAGCAGACGTCTGTTTTTGCGGCGGCTGTGGAGTTCGCAAGGGTGGAGGGGATTCTGCCCGCGCCGGAAAGCGCGCACGCGATTCGCGTCGCGATTGATGAAGCGCTCAAATGCAAGGAAACCGGGGAGGAAAAGACGATTGTGTTCGGCCTGACAGGAACCGGATATTTTGATATGGTGGCGTATGAGCGGTTTAACAACGGCGAGATGACGGATTATATCCCGACGGATGCGGATTTGGAGGCAGGCTTTAAGGGGCTTCCGCAGGTGTAAGGCATAACAGGGAAATATACAGAGGAAGCATTATTATAAGAAAGCATACCCTCAATCGAGGGTAATAAGGCCGGCGCAAATTCAGGCGCCGGCCTTATGCCGTTTTCGAAAGGAATCATGGTGTGACGGCGCATCAAGCTTTGGTGCAGGCTGCGGAGCCGTTTGAGGTGATGCTTCCGTCCACGTGACAGCAGGTTACGCTGTTGCCTGCGGATACATTGCCGCCGACATCGGCGCAGTCCACCGATCCGCCTGCAGTGACGCTGCCGTTTACATCAGCGCAGGTTACGCCGCCGCCTGCGGATACCGCGCCGTTTATATCGGCAGAGGTCACGGAGCCGCCGGCGTCCACCGCTCCGTTTATATCGGCGCAGGTCACAGACCCGCCTGCGTTCAGGCAGCCGCCGACGTCGCCTTCAACCGCGGCATTTCCCCAGATCTCCACATAGAGATCGCTTTTGCTGTCCCGGAGAGCCTCCTCGAGCCGGATACGGACAGGCGGTTGTGCGTGGTGGTCTGTATGCTGTTCAAAGGCAGCCTTATCCAGGATTTTACCGTTTTGATACTGTACGATGTACAAGGTATCCGGCTTGGTATGCTTCTGCAGTGCCTCGATAATTTGGCGGTCCTCCTCTGCCGCTTCAACGCCTGCGGACGGATACCGGCCTGTGAGCAGATAGTCGAGTGTTACCTGGAAATAGCCCGAAAGAACCGGCAGCAGGGTAATATCAGGGTAGGACTGGCTATTTTCCCATTTGCTGACGGCCTGCATGCTGACGCCGCAGAAGTCGGCAAGCGTTTCCTGGCTTATGCCCTTGTTTCCCCGAAGCTGTCGGATAATATTCCCGATTTTTAATGTGTTCATTGTAGTAATCCTCCGTGTGCCCTTGTCAATTGAGGGTATGATTTTGTGTAATAAAAGTATGCGCCCAACGCGCATAGCGGATACATTAACGATACTGCATCCCGGGTTTTTTGTGAAGCGATTATCAGTTGACGGACATCAACCGGAGGTTGCGGAAATGTAAATTATTCAAAATATCAAGCATCCTTCCTCAAGGCGTGCTACAATAAAGATACCCTCAATTGAGGGTACCCTCGAGGATACGATATCGTTAAGGAGCGGAGTATATGCATAACGTTGAACTGCTGGTGAACAGTCTGGATTATATAGAAAAGCATTTGAAGGACAACTTTAAGACTGTCGATATAGCGGACGCATGTTACTGCTCGAAATCCACTCTGGAAAAACTGTTTCATTATGTATACGCAACCTCCGTCCACGAATATGTTATTCGGCGGAGAATGATGCAGGCGGCGGAGCTGATCGCGGCGCAGCCGCAGCGCTCCATTCTTTCCGTTGCGACGGAGTTCGGATACAGCTCACATGAGGCATTTGCACGTGCTTTTAAAGACATATGGAATTGTAACCCGTCAGAATTTCGCAGGAAAAAGTTCGCGGAGCTGTACCCAAGATTCCGTGAACCTTTTCAGGAAGGAGAGGAATACGTGATGCAGAGAAAAAGCGTAGATATCAGTCAATTATACAATCTTTTCAATGAACGGAGAGCATGCTATTTTGTATGCTGCGATATCAAATCCCTGATACCAATCAATGATATATCCAGAAAGGCAGGGGATCTTGCAATCCTTGAGGCCATGCAGCGGATGAATGCCGCGGCAGGCGGGGAGGATGTGGTGTTCCGTATCGGCGGCGATGAGTTCTGTATCCTGACAAACAGCAGAGATCCGGAATATGCGCAGCAGGTGGCCGATGCCATTAAGGCGCATAACGGCGAGACCTTTGCGTACGGGGACAAGGATATCCCGCTTACGCTTTACGTCGTAGTCACAAAATTTGCGGGTGCGTCGCTGAAGTATAACGAGCTGTTTTCGGAGCTTCATATGGCGATTAAGGAAACAAAATAGTGACCGTCGGGAACGGATGGAAAAGGGGCTTTCTGCAAGCCCCTTTTTTATATTGCACACGGGCACTCAAAGGAAGATTGTCAGCTGGCGCTGCGCTGATTATTTCCTGCGGAGACGGGAACACTTATTCCATAGCACAGGGAAGCTTATGGAGGGAACAGCGTGTATAAATTTATGTCATATGATTTTGAAATACAGGGAGTCCGGGTGAGGCTGAACAGGGACGACGTCCTTGCGGCGGACATTGTCGAATGGTACAGGGCGGCGGGAACGGCAGAATATATTATGGATAATCGGGAGATATATCACATTACGTCGGAGGAGGAGGCATATCGTCTGGCAAAGCAGGCAAGAGCGCGCATGGAAGCGTATGGTCTGGAGGAGGACGAAGCGGTTGAACAGGCTGTTCATGCCACGCCTTTGCCAAGTGAGGGGAAGTGTGGTATGATATAGACAGCGGGCAATTGCGGGATATCAAAGCGCAGCGGACAGATTTGTGCGGGACGTGCAGGTCTGCGGACTGGGAGAGGGGGACAGATATAAAATGATGATTGCAGTGACCTATGAAAACGGAGAGGTGTTTCAGCACTTCGGACACAGCCAGTATTTCAAAATCTACGAAGCGGAGGCCGGTGAGATACAGAAGGCGGAGGTTATCGACACAAACGGACAGGGACACGGGGCGCTGGCAGGACTGCTGCGGGATCATGCGGTGGACGCGCTGATTTGCGGCGGCATCGGCGGCGGCGCGAGGAATGCGATTGCCGGGATGGGAATCGAACTGTATCCGGGCGTATCCGGTAATGCGGATGACGCTGTGCGGGCGCTGTTGGCGGGAAGACTGTCCTATGATCCGGACACGGTGTGTTCGCATCATGGGGAGGCCCGCGACGACGGGGAGCATGGACAGCATTGCGAAGAACACGGGCATGCATGCGGCAGCGGGGAGCACGGCTGTGAAGGACATTCCTGCGGGAACCAATAGCGGGGGACAGTATGAGAATCGTTGTTTTAATGGAGGATACCTGCGGGAATCCGCAGTGCGCGTACGAACACGGACTGAGTGTTTATGTAGAAACGGAAAACCATCGGATTCTTGTGGATACCGGTGCAAGCGAAAAGACGCTGGAAAATGCCCGGCGTCTGAATGTGGACTTGTCGCGGGTGGATACGGTCATTTTGAGCCACGGGCATTACGATCATTCCGGCGGGATCCTTCCCTTTTGCGCAATCAACAGGCATGCGTGCATTTATCTGCAAAGGACGGCTCTTGGGGAATATTATCACGGAGAACGCTACATAGGCATTGCCAGGGAGATCGCGCAGCTGCCCAATATCAGAATATTGGACGGCGATGCCGCAATAGACGGAGAGCTTTCCGTTTTTTCGGGAATCACAGGACGGCGGTTCTGGCCGCAGAGTAATATCGGGCTGTCGGTATACGCTGCAGGGCGTCAGCAGCAGGACGCCTTTGAACATGAGCAGTGCCTGGTGATACGCGGCGAAAAAACGCTGCTTCTCTCCGGATGCGCTCATAACGGCATCCTGAATATTCTGGATAAATACCGGACGCTGTATAACGGCCTTCCGGATATTGTCATCAGCGGCTTTCACATGATGAAGAAAACAGATTATACGTGCCGGGAGGCCGAAATAATCCGCCGGACAGCCGGGGAGCTGGAGCGCATGGATACTGTTTTCTACACCGGACACTGCACCGGACAGAAGGCCATCGATATCATGCGGGAGATTATGGGGGATAAGCTGGTGCAAATCCACTGCGGGATGGAGATATGCGGGGGCTTGCGCGCGGAATCCCGGTAAAACATCCCTCTTGATAAATCGCCCCAAATTTCATATAATCTCTAATAACAGAATGCGTTTCCCGCTGAGGGAATGCGGGAATCAGAACGGAGGAAGTAATGGCTGGAAATAATATAAGGGGGCTGCTGGCGCTTGCGGGCTGCACCCTGCTGCTGTTTACGGGCTGCGGGGCGGCGGACACTGCGCAGACAGAGACGAAGGATACAGATACCGGTTATATTACGGCTGCGCAGGCGAAGGCGGCCGCTCTTGAAAACGCGGGCGTTTCGGAGGAGCATGTCAAATTTGTGCGGGTGCAGCTGAATACCGGTGAGGACGCTTCCAGATATGAGATGGAGTTTGTGAGCGCAGACGCGGAGTACAGTTACATTGTTAATGCGGTGACGGGAGAGCTGATTTCCATGAGCAGCGAGAATGCCGCATACAATCTTGCGGCGATACCGACAGAGGTCACGCAGGCTGCTGACGCACAGGAAAACGCGCTGCAAAGCGGCAGCGCGCAGGAAGCGGAGGCGCCTGACGGCAGTGCGGGCGCACAGTCCGGCGCGGAGTCTGCACCGGGCGGGCAGTATGTCGGCGTAGAGGCGGCAAAGCAGGCTGCTTTGGACCACGCGGGCATGAAGGAAGGCGCGGTGCGCTTTACACATGCGCATTTGGAGTTTGACGACGGCGGCTGGGTATATGATGTGGCGTTTCATAAGAGCGATACGGAGTATGAATACAGCATAGACGCGTTGACCGGCGCGGTATTGTCCTATGACCACGATGCGGAATATTTTCAGGCCGGCGCTGACGGCAACCGCAGGAGTAATGCGCCCAGGGAAGCGATTACATCGGAGGAGGCTGCCCGGATTGCTTTGGAGCATGCGGGCATTGACCCGGCGGATGCGCAGCAGCTGGAAGCGGGCTTTGATTATGACGACGGCCGCGCTGAATATGAAATCGAGTGGCGGGTCGGGGAGGCGGAATACGCCTGTGATGTGGACGCCCACACCGGCGCGGTGCTGAGCTTTGAAAAAGAGTTTGACTGAAGCGGAAGGGCATTATAGGAGTCCATATGAAATATTTAAAGCAGTTTGGTATTATTATTTTGATTTCGTTTATCGGCGAGCTGCTGCACAGCCTGATCCCGCTGCCGGTTCCGGCGAGCATATACGGGCTTGTGCTTATGCTGCTGGCCCTGATGTCCGGGCGGCTTGGGCTGGATGACGTTAAGGAGACGGCGGCGTTTCTGATAGAGATTATGCCGGTTATGTTTATTCCGGCGGCGGTGGGGCTTATGGATTCGTGGGATACGATTCGGCCGCAGCTGATACCGTATGCTGTGATAACCGTGGTTTCCCTGGTTGTGGTTATGGCAGCAGCCGGACGCGTGACACAGGCGGTGCTGCGCAGGCAGCGCCGGGGGAAAGGAAGGTGCGGCAGATGACAGCGATGATAGCCGATTCCGCCTATTTTGGCGTTGCGATCAGCCTGCTGTCTTATGGCATCGGATGGCTGCTCCATAAAAAGACAGGCGTGGCGGCGTTTAATCCGCTGTTGATTTCAATCGCTCTGACGATACCGGCGTTGCTGGCACTGCGGATTGATTATGAGATTTATTATTCGGGCGCGCAGTATCTGGGATGGCTGCTGACGCCCGCGACCGTCTGTCTGGCCGTTCCGCTGTATGAGAAGCTGTCGCTTTTGAAATCCGACTGGCGGGCGATAACCGCGGGAATTGTATCCGGCGTGCTTTCGAGCCTGCTGTGTGTGCTTTTGCTGGCGGCGGTATTTGGTATCGGGCATACGGCGTATGTAACATTCCTGCCGAAATCCGTCACGACGGCAATCGGTATCGGCGTCTCACAGGAGCTGGGCGGCCTTGTAAACCTGACTGCAGCGGTCATTATTATCACGGGCGTTCTCGGAAATGTGTTCGCACCGCTTATATGCAGGGTTTTTCGCATTACGGAGCCGGTCGCGAGGGGGATTGCGATAGGGACGGCGTCACATGCGGTAGGGACCGCCAAGGCAATGGAGATGGGAGAGACCGAAGGCGCCATGAGCAGCCTCTCCATTGCGGTTTCGGGGCTGCTGACGGTAATCGGAGCGTCTGTCTTTGCGCAGTTTTATTAGTAGAAAGAAAGGAGTGGCGCGGGATGCAGTCAAAGGATACGATGCGTCTGTTGTATGAGAATCCGCTGTCATGCGAAGCGGATATCCGGGATTTTGTGCTGGAGGGAGAGGCAAGGATTTCGTTTCCGGATGGGCGGATGCGCATGCAGAACGCAATGGATGCGTCGGCGGGACAGAAGGCGAATTATGTGCTCTGGTGTCCGGTGGAATTTCCTGCGGACATTTATATAGAGTGGGAATTTATGCCGATAGAAGAGCCGGGGCTCTGCATTCTTTTCTTTGCGGCGAGGGGAAGAAACGGGGAGGATTTGTTTTCGGAGCATCTGCAGAAGCGGACCGGAGAGTACCCGCTGTACCACCACGGGGATATCGATGCGTTTCATGTGTCGTATTACAGGAGGAAGGAGCCGGACGAGCGGGCCTTTCATACCTGTAATCTGCGCAAAAGCTACGGCTTTCATCTGGTGGCGCAGGGCGGAGATCCGATTCCCGACGCGGATGAAGCGGCGTCCCCTTATACCATGGGACTGCTCAAGAAGGGCGGCGAGGTTGTATTTTACATAAACGGTCTGGAAATATTCCGGTTTTGCGATAACGGGCAGGATTACGGCCCTTTGCTTGGCGGAGGGAAAATCGGGTTCCGGCAGCTGGCGCCGCTGACGGCGGAGTATGGCGGATTAAAGGTTTATGCCGTCCGATGAGGCAATAGGGACAGAAAGGAAATTCAGTGCAGGCGTGAGGGAAGAGGAAAAGAAACTGAAAAAGCAAAAACAAAAGCAAAAGAAAAAGCAAAAGAAAAAGCTTAAGCTTTTGCTTAAGAGAAAGCGCAGTACATATAAAAGGACGATATACAAATGGATATTGCTGCTGGTGACAACGCTCGTGCTGGCCTTTGGGCTGTACAGCCTGTTTAATTATCGTGCGGAATGTCTGGAGAATGCGCAGGGTGAGGCCGAAAACACGGTGAGCCGGATTGTATCGCAGGTGGACGAGCGGCTGGAAAACCTGATGCAGTATTATGTTTCCATTGTATCGGATTCTTCTATCCAATGGATGCTTGACAATACCGTTCAGTATTCGGATTACAGCAAGTACAAATCTGCCTATGACGATATGAGCTCCAAGGGTATTTTCCGTGATTATGTGTCGGGGTTTGCGCTGGTCAATTTCCGGACGGGATGGGTGTTGAGCAATAAGGGGCTTTTTAAGGTAGATGACGCGGCCAATTACGGCGGAGTACTGGAGCTGTATGAGGAGAGCGCTTTTCATAAGAATTATTGGAATTATGAGGAGAGCATTGTGATGGAAGGGGTGCAGACGGTATATGACAGGGATTACCGCGTGACGATGGACATTAACGGGCTGAGCTATGTAATGCGGCTTCCGGCGACCTCGTACAATACTTATGCGCTTCTGATGGCGAACGTGAATATGACTACCTGGCAGAATTGGGTGCGTGAGTGGCTGAGCGTTTATGAAGAGGTGGTGGTGCTGGATGAGACCGGCAGCCTGATATATGCCACGGATGAGGGGCTGGCCGGGCAGTGCAAGGCAGCTTACGCGGCTTCGGAGATACCATATTCGGGAGAGCTCGGACAGCAGAAGGCGGATGGTCATACCTATATGGCTTCCGTCCGGATATCGGATGTACTGGGCTGGCATTATTATGTTTTCCATGACGTGCGGGATTTTCAGACCGGCCAGGGGGTTCTTTTCGGACTGAGCATGTGCATGCTGCTCTTTGCGGTTCTGGGCTTTTTGACTGTCAGTTATTTTATATACCGGCCGATTGGGGAGCTTGTCAAAAATATTTCCGGCGCGGATGAGAGCCGGCCGATTGACAGCTACGGTGGTAATGAGCTGGATTATCTCGAGGGAAGCCTGCGCAATATGAAGGAGGATAAGCTGGCATTGGAAGGGCTGCTCGGCCAGCAGCAGGAGAAGCTGTCGGAGCTTTTTGTGCTGCGTCTGATGCGGGGCGAGGTTGACAATGAGGAGTGGGAGGACTATCTGAAAGGCTTAAAGCTCCGGCCGTGGAAGTACTTTGCTACGGTAGTTGCCATTCTCAGCATCCCCTCGGAGGAGGCGGGGGATATGATTAATGAGGACGCCATTTGCCTTGAGCTGCTACAAAAGATGCCCGCGGGGCTCAAATCCATGGCGTGGATGCCGCCGGTATACAATGCGGGGACAATATTTGCCATCCTGGCCGAGGAGGATGAGAATGCGCTTTTTGGGACGATAAAGGCGTTTTACCAGGGCATGCAGGCATGCGCCCGTGCGGTGGGCGGATTTCATGTAATGATGGGTGTCAGCGCCAACCACACCCGATACAATCACATCCGGGCGGCGTACCATGAAAGCGTCAATGCGCTGACGTTTAAGACGACGCTGCACGGATACGGCAGCGGAGAACAGGAGGAGCTGGAGGACTGTCATTTTTATCTGGCAAGCACCACTTCCAAGGGACGCGGGTACAATCACAGCTATGAGGAAGATATCAAGGCGGCCGTCAAGGCAGTGGATAAGCAGAAATGTTATCAGGTAACGGATGATTTTTATGTTTATCTGTGCGGATTAAAAGGGCATGAGAGCGAGATGAGCGTCTATCTGCTGCGGTTTGTCAATTATATCCTGCTCACTGCGGTTGATATCGGGATTGATTTCCACAAGATATATCCGGACGGCGTGCGCAAGCTCTATATGGAGCTGCTGGAGGTGCTTGAGCCTGAGCGTGAGCGCAGATACATCAAATGGAAGTTTATTGACCCGATTATAAAGGAGCGGCTTGAATATCTGGAGAATCACTCCGACACAATGCTTGTCGAGATTGAGCGCATGATTGCGGAGCGCAATGGAAACCTTTCCCTTTCGGAGTGTGCGGAAGCCCTGGGGGTTCATCCTACCTATATATGGAAGGTGCTTAAGATGGAGCGGGGCAAATCCTTCAGCGACTATGTGGAGGAGTACAAGCTTCTGGAGGCGAAGCGGCTGCTGATGGAAACGGGCATGACTGTGGCGGAGATTGCAGAAAAACTCAACTACACCAACGCACAGAACTTTATTCGCTTTTTCAGTAAGAGTACGGGAGTTACTCCGGGAAAGTTCCGGAAACTCTGCTAATTTTCGAAAATAATCATCTTATTACGTCAGAGGAGAAACGAAATAAGATGATTATTTTTATTTGTCCTTGTATAAAAACGGGAAATGTTTTTGTGCATTGTGCATAAAAAGAGGGCCGGAGGCTTACAAAAATGAAATGATTATAGACGTTATCACGACTCATGGGGTAAAATTGCACTATGGAATAATAAAAGAAGACGAAATGGAATGCAAATTGTACAATAAGATTCTATGATATGCGATTTGATCTCCCGCGGTCTTCTTGAGAAAAAAATTGCAGTTCATTCCTGCAATAAAGAAAGGTGGTCTTTTATGGCTGGCAGAAAGAAAAAGAGTAATGTGATTACTTTGTCGGATGGCAGCACAATTACATTAAAACGAATGAGCAATCTGCAGTATTTTAAACAGCACATATGGCTGTACGCGCTGCTGCTGCCGGGACTTTTGTACTTTATCTTATTTAAGTATGTCCCGATGGGCGGCCTTGTCATCGCGTTTAAGGATTACAGCCCCTTCCTTGGAATTTGGGGCAGTAAATGGGTGGGCTTTGACCAGTTTGCCAAGTTCTTCAGCACGCCGGATTTCTGGCGTCTGCTGAGAAATACGCTGGGTATCAGCCTTTTGCAGCTGCTGTTGTATTTCCCGGCGCCTATTGTTTTGTCGCTGTTTTTAAATGAAGTACGGCACAGCGGCTACAAAAGAACGGTGCAGACGCTTGTCTATGTACCGCACTTTGTTTCATGGGTTATCGTGGCCAGCCTGACTTATCAGCTGTTCAACGTATCCGACGGTATCATCAACCAGCTTCTGAATATTACCGGAATCGGTTCGGTGGACATTCTCTCTAAGAGCTCGACCTTCTGGGGACTGATTGTCGGGCAGGATATCTGGCGTGAGACCGGCTACGGCACGATTATTTTCCTTGCGGCGCTGGCTGGCGTAGATCAGGAAATGTACGAGGCGGCGCGGGTAGACGGCGCAGGGCGCTGGCGTCTGATGTGGCACATTACGCTGCCGGCCATTCGGGGAACCATTATTATGATGTTGATTCTGAGAGTCGGCGGTCTGTTGAACACAGGCTATGAGCAGATATTCCTTATGAGAAACGATTTGAATATCGAGATGGCGGACGTGTTTGACACCTATATTTACACCAGAGGTATTAAGCAGGGGCAGTATTCCTTCTCCGCGGCGGCCGGTATGTTTAAGTCCGTGGTAGGTATGATTCTGGTGCTTGGTTCGAATAAGGTCGCGAAGCTATTCGGCGAGAGCGGTATTTATTAAGGAGGTGAGGGTATTGGCAGCAAAATCAAAGTCAGGCAAAAAGGTTCAAAGAAGCCTTGGAGACAAAATTGTAGACGTTATTATATATACAGTACTGGGCTTGATCGCACTTTCGACCGTCCTTCCCTTCCTGTATGTGGTGGCGGGTTCATTTGCCACGGATAAGGAGCTTACCGAAAAGGCTTTCTTTATCATACCGGAGGTCTGGTCGCTGAACGCGTATAAGTACGCGATCAATACGGCGAATATTCTGAACGGACTGAAAAATTCCGTTATCCTTACGGTGATGGGAACGTTTTTGTGTATGGTATTTTCCCTGTCGTTTGCGTATCCGTTGTCCAAGAAGCATTTCAGGGGGCGCAACGTTGTCCTGAATATGGTAATTGTCACGATGCTGTTTGGCGGCGGCATGATACCGTCCTACATCGTGTACACGGCTTACGGGCTGTATGATACATACTGGGCGCTTGTCCTGCCCGCTCTGATAAGCCCGTTTAATATGATTATTATCAAGAATTTCTTCCAGGAATTGCCGCAGGAGCTGGAGGACGCGGCATACATGGACGGCTGCACGGATCTGGGTACCTTTGTCAAGATCGTGCTGCCGCTGTCGAAGCCGGTTATCGCGTCCATATCCCTGTTCTACGGCGTGGGCTTCTGGAATGATTATTTCAGTTCCATGATTTATTTAAAGACGCCGGATAAATATCCGATACAGATACAGCTTCGTTCTATTATCCTGCTGAGCTCCAAGGTATCCGAGGTGGCGATGGATTATTATGACATGAACGGGGCGCCGCCCGATAAGGCGGTGAAGATGGCGTGTACGGTTATCGCGACCGTTCCCATCCTGTGCGTGTATCCCTTCGTACAGAAGTACTTTACAAAGGGCGTTATGGTCGGCGCGGTGAAGGGCTGACAACAATCAATTGCGATAGTATTTATTTAATATAAATAATGCTATAAAATTTTAAGGAGGTTCATTAATATGAAGAAGAAAGCACTGAAAAAGTTATTTGCAGTGACGCTTGCAGCAAGCATGGTATGCTCTCTTGCGGCATGCGGCGGCAAGTCGGACGACAATGCGGCAAATAACAATGCGGACAACAGCACTACGTCCAGTTCAAACACGAATGCAGCCACGGATAATAATACATCCACGGACAATGCGACAGCTCCGGCAGAGACAACGCAGAGAGGTAAGGAGACCGTTACCTTTATGACGATTGACTTTAACGCGGGTACATCCAATACGGGTGAGTATGCGGACCAGATCTTGAATCAGTTAAATGAGGCAGCGAATGTTGACCTGCAGATTGAGTGGATACTTACCGACGTACTGGAGGAGAAGATTACGCTTGCAATGTCAAGCCCGCAGACGATGCCTATGGTTATCACGCACAGCGGTATGCTTACAGGTAACATCGTAAGCGCGGCGAAGCAGGGCGCGTTTGTGGATTTGAACGATTACATCTGGGATTCCGAGAAGTATCCGAATCTGTCACAGATGAACAAGGATGTAGCGGATACGCTTACCGTAGACGGCAAGCTGATTGCAATCCCGCGTACACGTGACATCGGACGTTACGGCCTCTCTTATCGTAAGGACTGGGCAGAGGCGGTAGGAATCACATCAGATCCCAAGACAATCGACGATGTATACGATATGCTCTACAAGTTCACCTATGAGGATCCGGACGGAAACGGCAAGGACGACACATACGGCTTGGAAATGACACTGTATACAGGCCCGTTTGATATTATCCAGACATGGTTCGGCGTAGGAAACGGCTGGGCAGAGGTAGACGGCAAGCTGGTTCCGGTACATATGCAGCCGGAATATCAGGAAGCGCTCGACTGGATTAAGAAGGTTTATGACGACGGCTTAATGCCGAAGGATTGGGCTGTAAGAACAACCGATACCTGGGAGAACGGCTGCAAGACCGGTGAGTCCGGCGTCTTCATCGACACGATGGACGGCGGCCGCCGTATCTGGGATTATTTTGGCAAAGAGGAATCCTATACGCCGTCCGTTACAAATCCGGACGAACAGGCGTCCATGAGACTGTTGGGCGCAATCAACGACAGAACGCTTGCAACCTCAGGCTATAACGGATACTTCACTGTAAGCGCATCCACCTGCGATACACCGGAGAAGATTGACGCAGTGCTGACGCTTCTTGACAAGCTCAACGATAACGACCTCAGAATTCTTGTTGAGTACGGTATCGAGGGCGTAAACTGGGAGAAGGACGCTGACGGCAATCTGGTTGACCTTGACCTGGAGAACCCGACGCTGGCAGCAAACTACATGGGATTGAACCAGCTGCTTGCTTATCTGCCCAGATATACCCCGGATCCTGCGCCGGCAATGAATGAGAGCCGTCAGGCACAGGAGGATGCTTATGTGGCGAACGAGAAGTATGCGGTACTGAATCCGGCAACCTCTTATCTTGCAAACTCCGCAACCTATGCGGACATTGGCGCAACGCTTGACGAGGAGCTCAAGCAGGCAAGAACACAGTACATCTGCGGCGAGATTGATCAGGCTGGTCTTCAGGCAGCCTGGGACAGCTGGTTAAGCAAGGGCGGTCAGGCGATCATCGACGAAGTCAATGAGCAGTATCTTGCAAATCAATAAGAAATAAAACAAAGCAGGCATGGGTCTATCCGACCCGCAATAATACGGCACTGGTACACCGGGTACCAGTGCCATTGTTATCAGGGAGAGCAGAAGGCAGATGAAATTACATAATTTGAGGCAGACGGAGGCGGCGGGCTGCACCACGTGGGGCTGTATGTGGAAGCAGGGCGAATGCACGGAGGATACGGCATACCACTGTACCGGCGAGGACGGCGGCATGGTTGAGCTGCAGACGAGGATAACCGCGTACTGGCCGGACGGCAGCGTAAAATGGACGGCGCATACCGCGGACGCGTCAAAGCTTGGAAGGCGCATCGAAGTGACGGCGGGAACGGCGTGTCCGGTACAGGAAAAAATAACGGTTACGGAAACGCCGCGGACAATTGAGATTAGAACCGCAGGCAGTGTTATGCATATTACAAAGGACGGCTCGGGACTTTTTGACAGCGTGGAAGCAGGCGGGAAGACCGTGCTGGCGCACGCGAGGCCGGTTTTAAAGCTGGAGCAGCCGGTGACGGGACTGCCCGGGGCCAAAGCGGTCAGGGATTATGTGGGACAGATTGCGCGTATTACAATAGAGGAGGACGGGCCGCTTCAGGCAGCGCTGAAATACGAGGGGATACACAGGGCTGCGGACGGCGAGGAGAAAATGCCCTTTATTATCCGTATGACGGTTGGCAGGGATGCAGGGGATATAAAATTTACGCATACCTTTCTGTACGACGGGGATGAAAACCGGGATTTCCTGAAAGGAATCGGCATATGCTTTGAGCGTCCGATGGCGGGCGCGCTTTACGACCGCCACGTAAAGTTTATGGGGGATTGCGGGATGTTCCATGAGGCGGTCGTGCCGATGCTATCATGGCGGCCGAAGGTCCCTGAAGGCCTTTATGAGCGCCAAATGGCAGGCGGCCTTCTTCACCCGGACCAAAGCGAGAAGGAAATTGCCGACAGGATTGCGGAAAATGCCCCGCATTGGAGCGAATATGAGATTTGCCAGGACTTTGCAACGCATTTCGGTGTGCGCAAGAAGCAGGCGGGAGAGCATCTGTGTTATATTGACTGCCTGCACGGCGTCCGCGCGAAGGGCGGGTGCGCCTTTGGCGGTGAAAACGGCAGTGTGCTGATGGCGGTACGCGATTTCTGGGAGAAATATCCGAGCGGATACAGCATCAAAGGACTGGACGGAGATAAGGCGTCCTGTACGATATGGTTTTATTCGCCGGCGGCAGCGGCTTATGATTTCCGGCATTACGCGGACAGAGGATATAATCAGGTATGCTATGAGGGGTATGATTATAAGGGGGCGGAGCCGGTCGGGATAGCCTGCACAAGCGAGTGTGCCGTCGCGTATGCCGCCGAACCGATACCGGAGGACGGCAGCATAGAACGGTTCTGTGAAAATCTGAACCGTCCTGCCGTTTATATGGGGACGCCGGAATTTTACCATGAGCTGCGGGCATTTGGATACTGGTCGCTCCCGGCAGGGGAGACGCAGGCGGAGTGCTGGCTGGAGCAGCAGCTGGCGGAGGCGTTCGCGTTCTATAAAGAAGAGGTGGAACAGCGCGGCTGGTACGGCCTGTTCAATTACGGCGATTTTATGCACAGCTATGACAAGGTGCGCCATCAATGGCGTTATGACATCGGCGGGTATGCATGGGATAATACGGAGCTGGTGCCGACGCTGTGGCTGTGGCTCTACTTCCTGCGCAGCGGCAGGGAGGAGGTCTTTACACTGGCGGAAAAGCTTTCACGCCATGCGTCGGAGGTAGACGTCTATCATTTCGGCAGATATAAAGGGCTTGGATCACGCCACAATGTACGTCATTGGGGCTGCCCCTGCAAGGAGGCGCGCATTGCGATGGCGGGGCATCACCGGTATCTGTATTACCTGACGGGAGACAGGCGGCTGGAGGATATATTTGACGAGCTGAAGGATAACGAGGAAAGCTTTCTGAACCGGGATCCGCTGGGCGATTTTTATGAAAAAGCGGATATGGTTTATCCGAGTCACGCACGCAGCGGGCCGGACTGGTCTTCGTTGTGCTCCAACTGGATGACGCAGTGGGAGCGGACGCGGGACGAGCGTTACCGCGAGAAAATTGTTATCGGACTGGAGGACATCAAAAAAGCGCCCCTGCAGCTTTCGTCGGGGCCGGACTTTGAGTTTGACCCGCATTCCCTGCATCTGCGCTATATCGGAGAGCGCACCACCGGCGGGTGTCATCTGCAGGTGTGCATGGGGGCCCCTCAGATTTGGCTGGAGCTTGCGGACTGGCTTGCGGATGAGCAGTTTCGGGATATGCTGGCGCAGTACGGACGCTTTTATTACCTGCCGCATGAGCAGCAGCTTGCGGAATCGGGCGGCATTATCGGGGACCGGGAATTCTCGCTTCCGTTCTTTGCGGCGGCGCTGGGGGCCTACGGTGCAGAACGGCTCGGACAGCCGTGGCTTGCCGCAAAAACATGGGAGATTTTGCTGGGTGCGCTGGTTACCGAAAACAACAGCGACGGCTTTGTCAGGAATACGCTTGCAGACTGCGGCAACCGGGGACGGTTATCGGAGATACCCTGGATTTCTACAAATTTTACCGCGCAGTGGTGCCTGAATGTGATTATGGTACTGGAATTTATACAGGACGCCCTGCCGGAGACCATGGAGGAGGTACAGACGCTTGTAAAGGGCGGGAAAAAGGAGCTTTTTCGAAAGGCGTAAACGCATGTGCGATAAAAGGGTGTAAAACGAATTGTGGTATGGAGGGATGAGCATTGAAAATCAGGGAAATAAACGACACAAGTGTCACAATTGAATGGGAAAGCGTGGAGGGCGCCGACGGCTATCGCGTGTACTGGGCGGACGCCGATACGCCGGGAATGAACTATAAGCTGATGGCGGAGGGGACAGACTGCGCCTACACGCTGCACAAGGCGACGCATGTCCCGCATTACTTCAGGCTGTCTTATATGAAGGCCGGGGAGGAGCACCGGCTGGACGGAGTCTTAAAGACACCGGTAAAAAAAGTATTTCATCCGCAGCTTGAAAAGCTGGGCAGGGGGCTGATTGCTGTGCCGGCGGCAGACGGTATTTTCTTAAGCTGGCGGATGTGGGTGGACGAGGCGAAGGGCTGGTGTGAGACGGGGCTTACCGGCACGGATTACGCCGTGTACAGAAATGGGGAACGGCTGGCGGTTGTCACGGACAGCACGAATTATCTGGATAAGGACGGAACGGGGAAGGACAGCTATTATGTGGTTCCGGTCGAGGGACAGGAGGAGCAGACTCAGGCGGCTTCAGCGCCGGTAAAGCCATGGGCGCATCCCTATCTGGATATTCCGATTCGCAAGCCCCAGGGCGGCGTAACGCCCGCGGGGGAGGAATATGACTACAGTGCAAACGATATGAGCGTGGCGGATGTGGACGGGGACGGCGAATATGAGTTCCTTGTCAAATGGGATCCGTCCAATTCCCACGACGTTTCCATCAAGGGATATACGGGCAGCTGCTATATCGACTGCTACAAGCTCGACGGAACGCTGCTGTGGCGGCTTGACATGGGGGTTAATATCCGCGCAGGCGCTCATTACACGCAGTTTATCGCATATGATTTTAACGGGGACGGGAAGGCCGAGATGGCGGTGAAGACGGCCCCGGGAACAAAAATGACATGCTACCGTCCGGACGGGACGGTTTGCACGGAGCAGTATATTTCCATGCCGGCGGCGGATCTGGCGGCGGGGTATTCCCATGAGGACAATTATGTCTGCTCGGCGGCGGATTACAGGGAGCATATGATAGAAGTCTTTCAGGGATGGCATGCGCATGAAGAGGTGGTAAGCGGGCATTGGCCCCGGACGCTGGAGGAGTGCTTTGGCATGGCGGCCCGGTATACATATCCGCTTACACGGGAGGATGCGGCGGCGCTTGCCGATTACTTTATTAACGAATACGCACCGGGCCGGAGTCCGCGCAACCGGCTGGATCAGTTTGAGGGCTTTGTGTACCGGGGGCCGGAATATCTGACGATGTTTGCGGGGGACGGCGCGGAGCTGGAGACCATTCCGTTTAAGATGGAAAGAGTGGACGACGGTCTGATGTGGGGTGATTATGCGCTGCCGAGGATTGAGCCCTGCAACCGCGTGGACCGGTTCTTGTCCGGCGTCGCATATCTGGACGGGCAGCGGCCGTATCTTATTATATGCAGAGGCTATTACACAAGAACGACGATTGTGGCTTACGACTTTTTTGAAAATACATTTCGCGAGAAATTCTCGGTGGACAGCGGCTTCGTGCCGATGACAAATCCGTTTAACGACCACAGCGTGCATGACATAACCGGTACGGATCCTGTGTACGGCAGGATTGCGGGACAGGGCAATCACAGCCTTGCGACTGCGGATGTGGACGGCGACGGCTTTATGGAAATCATATACGGCGGCTGTGTCATTGACCATGATGGAAGCGTGCTTTACAGCAGCTATGATTATCGACCGGACGGCGTATATGCCAAGCTTGGGCACGGGGACGCGATGCATGTGGCAAGGATAGATCCCGACAGGCCGGGCCTCCAGATATTCAATGTATTTGAAGGCGGTGCGGCGGTGCCCTACGGCTTTGCGCTGCGGGACGCTGAGACGGGCGAGGCGATTTTCGGTGAGTATGCGACGGAAGACCTGGGACGCTGTATGATCGGGAAAATTGACAAGAATACGCGGGGACTGCAGGTGTGGGTGAAGGAGACCTTTGACTGTAAGGGCAATAAGCTCGACGTTCCCCTGCTGGGCACCAATCAGAGCATACATTACGCGGCGGATCTCACAACACAGGTGACCGACGGCGTGGATTATGTGCACAGCAAACATACGGGCGTGGTCAACGATAATATTCACGGCGTCATGCTTACGCCCGAGGATACGCTCACCAATAACGGGACGAAGGGCAATCCTTGTCTGATCGCCGATATTTTCGGTGATTTCCGGGAGGAGCTTTTGCTGCGGACGACCGACAGCAGCGCGATTCGTATTTATGTCAATACGGATATTACGCGCCACAAGCTGTTTACGCTGATGCACGATACGCAGTACCGCTGCGGGGTGGCGTGGCAGAACAACTGTTACAACCAGCCGGGCTATACCAGCTTCTATTATGGAAGCGATATGGATTTCGGCGCGGTGCTGCCGTGGCTGGAAAAAAGCGGGGATTGAAACAGTGATTCCGGAAAGTGCGACAATTGTAGAACCAGATAGAAAAGAGCGATAATCGTAGAACCGGTTAGGAAAGAATTTGCGGCAGGCTTGCCGCAAATTCTTTGAACGCAGGCTGATGAGCCTGCGTTTTTTTATGGACAAATGCGGGGAGAACTGCTATCATAAAGGTGTATGTTTTCAAAACAAAAGAGTTTTGTGTGGTGATAGGGACTTATGAGTATTGTATTTTTGGGACTTGAGATTTTTGGCTGCGGCATTATTATCAGTGCATTATTGCTTTTGTTGAAGGGGGACGGCTCCAGGGATCAAAAGCTGATGCAGTATTTCCTGCTGGGGGCGTTGATACAAAATGCAGGCTACATATTGGAGATGACGGCGCCCACGCTGGAGGCGGCCGTTGTAGCCGTCAAGATTCAATATCTGGGTTCGCTGGCGATACCGATTTGTTACTGCCACTTTATGTTCAATTATTGCTATGAGAAAGCGCCGGCAAGGATTTTAAGGGTTTTGAAGCTTGTCGACGTCTTTGTGTTGTGCCTTGTCTTTACCTGTGATTTTCACAGCTTTTATTATCGCCGGATAGACTGGCTCCAGACGGCGGGCGGCCAGGGGTATCTGCGTCTGGAGTACGGATGGGGGTACTGGCTTTTCATGCTGTTTGGCACGATCATCCCCTACACGCTGTCGCTGAGCGCGCTGATTCGTGTCTGCATGAAGCGGCCGGAGTATGCGGCGGACCGCAAGTGCAAGCTGATTTTGCTGATTTCGGTGCTGCCGGTGATAGCGCTCTTTTCTTATGCGATGAAGCTGACGCAAATGGATTATACGCCGTTGGTGCTGGGCCTGGCGCTTTCAAGCGTGGTGATTCTCATCTGGAGCAGGAAGGTCTACGATTTCAGCGGCCTCGCATCCAGGATCCTGCTGGACAGCATGGGGGACGGCGTAATCGCGCTGGATGAACAGCACAAGATTGCGGCCTTTAATCCGGCGGCCAGGAAAATTTTTAAGACGCTGGGCGGCCGGATGATCGGCAGGAGTATTTTGGAGCTGGAGGGGTTCTCGGCGGGCATTCTGGAGGAGAACAGCGAGGGCAAGGAGGAATTTTGCCTGGACGGCCGGTTTTATCAGGGACATGCGGAGCCGATTTCGGACCGGTATGGGAAGAGCAAGGGCTATGTGGTCCTTATTTTGGATGTGACAAAGACGCGCAATTATATAGAAGAGATTAAGCAGGTGCGGGAGCAGGCGGAACAGGCCAATATTGCAAAGAGTGCATTCCTTGCGAATATGTCTCACGAGATTCGGACCCCGATGAACGCGATTGTAGGCCTGAGCGACATTATTATGGAGGAGAGCAGAGGGCGTAAGGTGTATGAGTACGCCTGTGATATTAAGGCGGCTTCCCGCAATCTTCTGGCGCTGATCAATGATATTCTTGATTTGTCCAAGGTGGAGGCCGGCCGGATGGAGCTGATGCCGGCGGAGTACCATGTAAAGACGCTTGTCAACGAGGTCCTGAACATGATGGACGTCGTGGCGTCGCAGCGCGGCCTGATGATGAAGAGCGAATATGACATGTCGCTTCCGTGCCGTTATCTTGGGGATGAGGGCAGGATTAAGCAGATATTGATCAATATACTGAACAATGCGTTGAAGTTTACCAGGGAGGGATATGTCAGGATTTCCG
This sequence comes from uncultured Lachnospiraceae bacterium, assembly GCA_949948735.1. Lineage (GTDB taxonomy): Bacteria > Bacillota > Clostridia > Lachnospirales > Lachnospiraceae > COE1. Next base: position 61,357 of record CATLGV010000004.1, read on the forward strand.
TCGGAGGCGTGCGGGAGGACGCGGCGGATATGGAACGTCTTCGTTTCCAGATCGAGGACACCGGCTGCGGCATCCGTCCGGAAGACCTTGACAAGATATTTGAGAATTTCAAGCAGGTTGATTCCAAAAGAAACCGCAGCGTGGAGGGGACGGGACTGGGCCTTTCCATTACCAAGCATCTCGTAGAGCTGATGGAAGGCACGATTACGGTGGAAAGCGTGTACGGCGAGGGCACGACCTTTACCGTGGAGCTCCCGCAGCGGATTGTCGACAACAGGCCCCTGAGCGAGGTTCCGGAGGCCGAAGCCAGGAAGGAGGAGAAGCTCGAACCGTTTTACGTGGAGGGCTACAAGGTACTGGTAGTCGATGACAATCTGATAAACAGAAAGGTAGCGCGTATTTTACTGCAGTCCTATGGCATGGAGATTGCCGAGGCTGACAGCGGGGCGGCGGCGATTGCGCTTGTCAGGGAAAACAGGTATGACATGATCTTTATGGATCATATGATGCCGGAGATGGACGGTATCGAGGCAGTGCACATTATCCGGCATGAGTGCGGGGAAAACGGCAGTATGCCTGTCATTATGGCGTTGACGGCGAATGCCATGGAAGGTGTGAAGGAAACCTTTCTGGCAAACGGGTTCCAGGATTTTATTACAAAGCCGCTGGACAGAAGGCAGCTGCATGAGGCTCTGCTGAGATGGATTCCCGGGGAGCGGCGGATAGCGTGCGCCGCGTGGGGCGGCAGCCGGCCGGAGGAGAACAGGCGGAGAATGGAATTCCAGAGTATTCTTATCGAAGGGATCGATACGGACGAGGCGCTGAAGCGCTATTCCGGCAGCGTAGAGGAATATCGGGAGCTTTTGAATCTGTACTGGCTGGACGGTAAACGCAAGCTGGCGCTTCTGCGGACGCTTTTGGATAAACGGGATTACAAAACCTACGGTATAGAAGTGCATGGACTAAAGAGCGCTTCCGCCAACGTGGGCGCCATGAAGATTTCCGAGAGTGCAAGAGAGCAGGAATATGCGGTGGACAGGGGAGACGAGACCTTTGTTGACAGCCATGCGCCAAGGCTTTTTGAGGCTTACGAGGAACAGCTGGCGCATATCGCAAGGTTCCTCGAAGAGGCGCCGGCGGCGGGCGGCGGGGAGGAGAAGGCGCGCGCGCCGGAGAAAGCGGAGCTTTTGGAGGAGCTTCGCAAGGCGCTGGCGCAGCTGGAGAATTTCCGTGCCAAGGAGTGTGCGCGCCGGATAGAGGGCCTTCTGCGGAGCCGGCTTGCACCGGATACGGAGAATAAGCTTAAGGAAATACAGGAACAGCTGAAGCTGTATGAGGATGAGGCGGCCGAAGAGCTTTTGCGAAAGCTGCTGGAACAAATAGAGAAGGGAGACTGAGGTCAGATGATAAATAAATTAAGAATATTGGCGGTAGACGACAACAGCATCAGTCTTGCGACAATTGAGCAGGCTCTGAAGCGGGATTATGAGGTTACGCCTCTCAATTCCGGCACGCGTGCCATACAATATCTGAAGCGGGAAAGGCCTGACTTGATTCTTCTTGATATTCAGATGTCAGGCAAGGACGGAATCGAGACGCTGCGGGAAATCCGCGAAATGAAAAGCTGTAAGGAAATACCGGTAATTATGCTCACGTCAAAACAGGATAAGTCGGCGGTGCTTGAAAGCTCAAAGCTTGGTATTTATGATTATGTGCTCAAGCCCTTTGACGCGCAGGATTTGCATGAGCGGATAGACCGGGTTCTGAAGAGATAGGAGGATTGTATATGTATCACTGTCATATTCAATTTTATTTCATTGGAAATCCATGCAGCGTATTCGAAGTGATAAAGGGAATGCCCGCATTGGAGCATTTTACGCATACCTTTTTAGAAAGCGCCGGGCCGGAGGCGTCTTTGGCGGCACAGGCGGACGTGATGATTGCCAATTTACAGGATGTGGACGTGCAGGCGGCGCTTGGCGCGGCCGGGCTGCGCCGGGGCGGTCCGGCAGAGCTTATTCTGCTCGCGGATAAAGCGCAGATGGGGCTTGCTGACGAGGTGTACAGGCAAATCCGGGATATATGGGTGATGCCCATGACGGAGGAGGAGGTGCGGTTTCGCTTTCTGCGGTGGCAGCAGGGCTGTAAGCTGGACAGAGACTTCCGGCAGACGGATCATTATCTGGAAGCATCCATCAACAATTCGCCGAATCTTGTCTGGTATAAAGATAAGGACGGCGTACATGAGCGGGTAAACAACAGCTTCTGCAAGGCAGTCAACAAGACCAGAGAACAGGTGCAGGGGCAGCGGCATGCTTACATATGGGATGTTGAGCAGGACGACCCTGCCTGCATCGAGTCGGAGCGCGAGGTTATGGAGACGCGCAGGACCTGCATAGCCGAGGAGGTTATACAGACCGGCGACGGAGAGCGGACGCTGATGACCTACAAGTCCCCGCTGTATGACTTTGACGGGAGCGTGATGGGCACGGTTGGCGTCGGGATTGATGTGACGCAGGAACGCGCCTATGAGCGGGAGATTATCAGAAAGAACCGCATGCTGGAGTCGGTTTTTACCAGTATTGACTGCGGCGTTATCTGCCATTCCATGGACGGAGGGCGCATTCTGAGCATCAACAGGGCCGCGCTTAAGATTTTGGGCTATGAATCAAAAAGCGAGCTGGAGGAGCAGGGCTTTGACATGATTGCGGAGTCCGTTGTGGAGGAGGACAGAGAGGCCCTTAAGGAATGCATCGCAAGGCTGGAAAAAGAAGGAGACAGCGTCAGCGTGTCGTATCGTGTGCGTCATAAGGACGGCGCACTGCTGCATGTTATGGGAAATGTCAAGCTGCTGCGGGAGAACGGAGAGCTGTTTTACCAGCGGTTTCTTTTGGACTGCACGGATCAGAAGCAGCAGGAAAAGAAAAATGAGCTGCATCAGAAGGAGCTGATACAGGCACTGAGTATTGATTATGAGCTCGTGTACTTTTTTGAACTCGATACGGGCGAGGGTTCATTGCTGCGCAACGGCGGCAACGAGGACGTCAACGGGGAATTGTCCTATACCGAGAGCATGGAACAGTATATTGAGAAATTCGTATATAAAGAAGACCGGGAAGTGCTGCGGGAGGCGTGCGCGCAGGACAAACTGATGGAGGAGCTTTCCGAAAAGGAGCTTTACAGCGTAAACTACCGCACAGGCAGCGGCGATGCGCCGCAGTATTTCCAGATGCGCGTTGTGCGTGCCGGAAGCTGGGAGGAGAGCCACGGTATTGTTCTGGGTATTCACAGTGTGGATGAGGAGACCCGCAGTGAGCTGGAGAAGAAGAGCCTGCTGGAGGACGCGCTTTTGCAGGCAAACCGGGCAAGCAAGGCCAAAAGTATCTTCCTTTCCAATATGTCCCACGACATCCGTACGCCGATGAATGCGATAGTCGGCTTTACATCGCTGGCAATCGCCCATATCGACCGCAGGGAGCAGGTGGAGGAGTACCTGAAAAAGATTATGTCATCGGGCAATCATCTGTTGAGCCTGATCAATGACGTTCTGGACATGAGCCGAATCGAGAGCGGCAAGATGCATCTGGAGGAGACGCTGTGCAGCCTGCCGGATATACTGCACGGCCTGCGCAATATCGTACAGGCGGACATCCATGCAAAGCGGATGGAGCTGCAGATTGACGCGGTGGATGTGACGGACGAAGAGATTTACTGTGATAAGCTGCGCCTGAATCAGGTGCTTTTAAACCTGATAAGCAATTCGGTCAAATATACGAAGCCGGGCGGTACGATCAGCGTGCGCGTGATTGAGCGTGCCGGTATGACAAAGGGCTATGCCGCCTATGAATTCCACATCAAGGACAACGGCATCGGCATGAGTAAGGAGTTTTTGTCGCATATTTTTGAACCGTTTGAGCGCGAGGAGAGCAGCACGATTCGGGGAATACAGGGAACGGGCCTTGGTATGGCGATTACCAAGAATATCGTGGATATGATGAACGGTTCCATTGAGGTAAAGAGCGAGCTGGGAGTCGGTTCGGAATTCAGCGTTGCGTTTACCTTCCGTCTGCATTCGGGCGGGCGGGAGCTGCCGGATATACCGGAATTAAAGAACTGCAGAGCGCTGGTGGTGGACGATGATTTCAATACCTGCGACAGCGTATCCTACATGCTGCAGCAAATCGGAATGCGCGCGGAGTGGACGCTGTCTGGAAAAGAGGCGGTGCTGCGCACACATCAGGCGGCTATGCGGGGCAACAGCTACGAGGTATATATTTTGGACTGGATGATGCCGGATATGAACGGCGTTGAGGTTGCCCGCAGAATCCGCAAGGAGATGGGGGATACGGTTCCGATAATCATTCTGACCGCATATGACTGGACGGATATTGAAGAGGAGGCGAAGGAGGCGGGGGTTACGGCGTTTTGCAGTAAGCCGATTTTCCTTTCCGAGCTGAGAAGCTGCCTGTATTCGGTTATCGGGACGGACACGGCCGGCGGCGAGGCGGCGGCTGCGCGGTTTGACGGAGTCGAGACGGGGCGTATCCTGCTGGCGGAGGACAATGAGCTGAATCAGGAAATTGCGCTGGCAATCCTGGAGGATGCGGGCTTTTCAGTGGAGGTTGCGCGCAACGGGCGGATTGCCGTGGAGATGATGAAGAACGCGAAGCCGGGATATTATCAGATGGTGCTGATGGATGTACAGATGCCGGAGATGAACGGCTATGAGGCGACAAAGGAGATACGGAAGCTGGAGGACAAGGCGCTGTCCGATATACCGATTATCGCAATGACCGCCAATGCCTTTGAGGAGGATAAGCGGGAGGCGCTGCGCTGCGGTATGGACGGACATATTGCGAAGCCCATCAACGTCGATGTGCTTCTGGATACATTGAGTAAAATATTATCGTCGGCGAAATAGAGAAGGAAGTATCTATGCCGCCGAAACAGCATGAAGCATGAAAATGTGCGCTTCAGGCGCAGCTTGTGAGAAAGGCATGGTTTTAAGATGATTAGAATTGGAATTATGGGGTACGGGAATCTTGGAAGGGGCATTGAATGCGCCGTGAAGCAAAACGCGGACATGGAGCTGAAGGCGGTATTTACCCGCAGGAATCCGGAAACGGTCAGGATATTGACGGAGGGCGTTCCCGTGTATCCCGCAGAGGAAGCGGTGAAGAGGAAAGAGGAGATTGACGTGCTGATTCTCTGCGGCGGGAGTGCGACCGACCTTCCCGGACAGACACCGGAATACGCGAAACATTTTACGGTTGTGGACAGCTTTGACACACATGCGCGAATCCCGGAGCATTTTGCAAACGTGGATAAGGCTGCCGTGGAGGGGGGCAATATTGCCGTTATATCTGCCGGCTGGGATCCGGGCATGTTTTCCCTGAACCGGCTGTATGCCAACGCAGTACTCCCAAACGGTAACGATTATACCTTCTGGGGCAAGGGCGTGAGCCAGGGGCATTCCGACGCGATACGGCGGGTTGCGGGCGTTGCGGACGGCAAGCAGTACACGATACCGGTGGAGCAGGCGCTGGCGGCAGTGCGAAGCGGGGAGAATCCGGAGCTTTCGGTTCGCGATAAGCATATAAGAGAGTGCTTCGTCGTGCCCGAGGAGGGCGCCGATTTGGCCAAAATCGAAGAAGAGATCAAGACCATGCCCAATTATTTTTCCGATTATGATACGACGGTTCATTTTATCACGCAGGAGGAGCTGAATCGGAATCACAGCGGCATCCCGCACGGCGGGTTTGTCATCCGCAGCGGCAAGACCGGATGGAATGAGGAGAACAGCCATGTGATTGAGTACAGCCTCAGGCTTGACTCGAATCCGGAGTTTACGGCGTCTGTGATTGCTGCCTGTGCAAGGGCGGCATACCGGATGAAGGCGGAAGGGATGAAGGGGTGCAAGACGGTATTTGATATTGCGCCGGCTTATCTGAGTGCGCTTGACGGAGCGCAGCTGCGGGCAAGTATGCTGTGATTGATTAAAATAAATCAATAAAAATGATTAATTTTAATCATTCCGTTTCACACAGGATTATGATAAGATAGGAACACGATAAAAGCAATGAAGAGGAATAGTATGATAATGGGAGTAGAGTGGTACCGCGAAGGAATAAGGGTGGGTAAATCTTTCGTCTCTACAACGTAGGTTGTGAGGCGGAAGATTTTTTTGCGGCCTTCGTACATCGAATAACAATAAAACAGATTTTGGAGGATTTGAACATGAAAAATGCAAGCAAGTATCAAAAGGCATATTTTATGCCGCCGGTATGTACCTATGACTGGGTAAAGAAGGATGCGGTTGACGCGCCGCCGATTTGGTGCTCCGTGGATTTGCGCGACGGCAATCAGGCGTTGATAGAGCCGATGAGCCTCGACGAAAAGCTGCAGTTCTTTCAGATGCTGGTGGATATCGGCTTTAAGGAAATAGAGGTTGGCTTTCCTGCGGCGTCAGAGACCGAATACGAATTTATGCGCGCCCTGATTGAGCGCGATATGATACCGGCGGACGTCACGGTACAGGTGTTGACACAGGCAAGGGACCACATCATACGAAAAACCTTCGAGGCAGTCAAGGGCGCGCCGCATGCGATCATCCATCTGTATAATTCAACCTCTGTTGCGCAGCGCGAGCAGGTCTTTAAGAAGAGCAGGGAAGAGGTCAAGCAGATAGCCATTGACGGCGCAAAGCTGTTGAAGGAGCTGGCGGAGGAGACCGACGGGAGCTTCTCCTTTGAATACAGCCCGGAGAGCTTTCCGGGGACGGAGGTGGACTACGCGGTAGAGGTGTGCAATGCGGTGCTGGATGTGTGGCAGCCGACAACCGACAACAAGGTTATCATCAATATTCCGACGACGGTCGAGAATGCCATGCCGCATGTATTCGCGACACAGGTGGAGTATGTGCACAAGAACCTGAAATACAGGGATGCGGTGACGATTTCACTCCATCCGCACAATGACAGGGGCTGCGGCGTCTGCGACGCGGAGCTTGGCATTCTTGCAGGGGCCGACAGAATCGAGGGCACGCTGTTTGGCAACGGGGAGCGTACCGGCAATGTGGATATTGTCACGGTTGCGATGAACATGTTTTCACACGGGGTGGATCCGAAGCTGGATTTCTCGGATATGAGCAGAATCCGCGCCAACTATGAGCGCTTTACGCGCATGCATGTGCACGAGCGCCAGCCGTATGCGGGGGATCTGGTATTTACCGCCTTCTCCGGTTCACATCAGGACGCTATCGCAAAAGGCATGCAGTGGCGCGAGGATAAGCGCACCGATAAATGGACGGTGCCTTATCTGCCGATTGACCCTAAGGATGTGGGAAGGAATTACGAGGCGGATGTGATTCGCATCAACAGCCAGTCCGGAAAGGGCGGCGTGAATTATATCTTAAAGCAGAATTTCGGCATATCGCTGCCGGAGGCCATGCGTGAGGAAGTGGGATATCTGGTAAAGGACATCTCCGATCAGGAGCATAAGGAGCTGTCGCCGCAGTGGGTTTATGAGATTTTCAGTGAGAATTACATTGAGAACATGCCGTTTTTCCAGATTCCGGAGTGCCATTTCAAGCAGATAGACGGCATTATGGCGGAGACGGTCATTGTGTGCGGGGATAAGCGGACAGTGGTGGACGCGAACGGGAACGGCCGGCTTGACGCGGTCAGCAATACGATTAAGCAGTATTTTGACATCAGCTATCAGTTATCCGATTATGAGGAGCATGCGCTGACAAAGGGCTCCTCCTCCAAGGCGATTGCCTATGTCAGCGTTACCTGTAACGGCGTAAAATACTGGGGCGTCGGCATGGACGACGATATTATCAAGGCCTCCATACACGCGCTCTGCGTCAGTGTCAACAAGCTGCCGGGACTTCAGGACAACAAGGCGTGTCAGGATGAACGGCTGATGGAGATTATGAATTATATTCAGGCCAATTATCAGAATATTGCGCTGGGGGATGTGGCGGAGCATTTCCACCTCTCGGAGCAGTATCTGAGCAAATACATCCATGAGAAGTCCGGTAAGACCTTTGGCGATTTGGTGACGAACGTACGCATGAAGAAGGCAAAGACGCTGCTGCGCAACGGGAATATGACAATAGAAAATGTCGCGGCGGCTGTGGGATATCCGAATGTGGAGCATTTTAACCGCACCTTCAAGAAAAAGATGGGCATGACGCCAGTGCAGTACAGGAATGAGTAGGCCAGGCAAAAAAAGAAAGGGAACGTATACGAATGAGAGCAGAGATAAGGACGCGACTGACTGCGTTGGCGGAGGAAGGCTATCGGGATTTTTCGGCAGGTCTGCTGCCGAATTTGTCCCAACCAATGCTGGGCGTACGGCTGCCAAAGCTTCGGCGCATTGCCGGAGAGCTTGTCCGGGAGGACTGGCGCAGCGAGGTCTCGTCCTTTGAGGGCGCATACAAGGACATTTATTTTGAGGAAACGATGCTGCGTGCGATGACAATCGGCTATGGGACGCAGAAGAAGGAGGTATCCGCTGCGGAAGGGATTTCTTTTCTGCGGATGCTCATTCCGCATATCGATAACTGGTCGGTGTGCGACAGCTTCTGCAATTCGTTTGGGCTTGCGGCAAGGTATCCGGCGCAGGTATGGGAAGCCTTGCAGGAATATCTGTATTCGGACCGGGAATTTGAGGTGCGCACGGGACTGGTTCTTTTGCTGGCGCAGTATTTGAAATACGGCGCCGGCGGGGAAAAGCGGCAGCGCAAAACAGAGCTTCGGCCGCAGGACTTTGCCGACTCCCCGGCCAATGCGGCGCAGGCCGTGCAGAACCGGATGCAGTATCCGTATCTGGAAAAAATCCTTGCGGTCCTGAACCGTCCGTATACGCAGGGGTATTATGCACAGATGGCGGCGGCATGGACGGCGGCCGAGGCATTTGTTCTTTTTCCCTATGAAACGCACAAAATGCTCACGCAGGACAATCAAATGGATGAATGGACCTATCGCAGGGCGCTTCAAAAGATATGCGAATCCCGCAATCCGGACGCGGCGGTCAAACAGTACATAAAAGCGCTGAAAAAAGCGTGACAAACTGTCAAAAAAATGATAAAATCAGAAAGATCACAATATTTCAACAGGAACGCATTTGACGGAGGCCGGCATGGGGGACTTTAAAGAGAATCTGTACCAGAGAAAAAGCTTTATCTATCAGGTTGGAGAGGAGTACTATGCAATAGGCGCCAATACATTTGCGAGAATAACGGATTCGCCGGAGGTGGATACCGTGGAGCTGCTGCGCAACGCACTGAAAAAGGGAAACGACCGGCAGGCGGCCAAGTATCTCGATAAGATTGTACGTACCGCCAACGCCTATCGTGTGGATGCAAAGGAGCATTTCCGGCTGCGGGAGCGGCTGTTCCACTTTGTGGACGCTCTGGAGCGGGAGGACAGGGAGGCATACCGGCAGCTGCAGGAGCAGTTATTCGCATTTGATGCGCTGATGGAAAAATATAGCGTGGACAAATTGAAATAAATGTGGTATTATAAGAAAAGCGACGTGATGATGTCGCCATATTTCATGCTTTAGCACCCGTAGTCTAATGGATAGAACGGAGGCCTCCGACGCCTTTAATGCAGGTTCGATTCCTGCCGGGTGCATTATTATTGCATTTTACCGCATAGGGTACTGTGGAACGGAAGAATGAGGTAGGAAATGGACAACAATAATAACGGTAGCGAAAAGAAGATAAAGAACAAAAGCCAAAAACAGCAAAGCATAGAACCGGCCAGGCGGGCAGTCCGGCAGCGGGAGCGGAGGCGTTTTTCCGACAGGATGGCATCCGCGCTGGAGCCGCGGAATATGCGGGTTATGCTGATCACGGCGCTGAAGGTGCTGCTGCCGATAGCGGCCTGCGTGATTGTGATAGCGGTAGTTGTTTCCTTTATCCACACAAGAAAGCAGAACGCCTCACAAGAGTCGGGGAATTTGCTGGATGAGCCGCTTGCAAAGGACGAGTACCCGGAGGTCAATACGCTGATGCGCGATTTTTATAAAGCGCTTGCGGACGGCGACATGGATACGGTAAGAGCGCTTCGGGATTACAATGAAGAGACGGCCATTATTACCTACGATAAGAAGAGCGAGTTTATAGAGGCTTATGAGGATGTGACATGCTACACCAAGGACGGTGTGGAGGAAGGCTCCTATTTTGTGTATGTCACATACATGGTGAAGATTGAGGGCATCGATACAAAAGCGCCGGGCTTGAACGCCTTTTATGTATATCCCGCCGAAGACGGGAGACTGATGATCGACGGCGCGATGGAGAAGAATATAGAAGCGTCCTTAAAGCTTGTCACCAGTCAGGACGATGTGGTGGATCTCTATACGAGAATCGACGTAAGCTATAAGGAGGCGCTTGCGGCGGACGAGACGCTGAACGCGTTTATGAAGGACCTCCCGGTACGGATTAAGAACGAAGTGGGCGAGGCGCTTGCGCTTGCGCAGCTGGAACAGCAGGATACCGCGGATACATCGGTTGCGGGCCTGATAGAGGATACGGTTTCACAGATAGAAGGACTGGGTGACGCCAACGGCGCCGGCGCCGGTGCGGCGGTCACGGGGGAGACGCCCGGCGAGGGGGCGCCTGCGGAGGGAGACACACAGTCCCAGCCTCAGGAAGAAGAGATCCTTGAGAACAAGACCGTTAATCAGATTGTCCGGGCGACTGCGACAGTGAATGTGCGTTCTTCAGACAGTGAAGAGGCGGATCGCATCGGGCGCGTTGCGGAGGGAACCGAGCTTACACGGCTGGAGGAGCGGATTAACGGCTGGAGCAAAATCATATACGAGGGAAAGGAAGCCTTTATCAAGAGCGATTACCTTGAGGTTATTTCCACAGAGGCAGAAGGCGCGGTGGTAGGCACCGTTAAGGCGTCCACGAATGTCAATGTGCGCAATGCGGCGAGCCAGGATGCACCGAAAATCGGCGTTGCCGAGGCGGGGAAATCCTACGATTTGCTTGAGGACCTTGGCGAGTGGTATAAAATCAATTATAACGGACAAAACGGATTTGCAAAAGCAGAATTCTTTGAGTAGAGAGTACCCATGCAGCCTTAGCGGCCGCATGGGCTTTACTTTATGATATGGAAGCATTTCAGGGAGAGGAAGGACATGTTTAAACAAAAGAAAGTGGGAATCATGGGAACCGGAGCGATTGCGGAGGTAATGGCCGGTACAATCAAACGGATGAAGAACGTAAAGTGTTACGGCGTCGCATCAAGAGACGAGGAGCGGGCGCGCGCGTTTGCGCAGAAATACGGGATGAAGACCGCTTATACCTCCTATGAGGAGATGGCGCTTGATGAGAAGCTGGATTTGATTTATATCGCGACGCCGCATTCGGAGCACTATAACAATATGAAGCTGTGTATCGAAAACGGCAGAAATATTCTCTGTGAAAAAGCCTTTACCGTGAATGCGAAGCAGGCGGAGGAGATTTTGCGCCTTGCAAGGGAGAAGGGCGTTTTTGTGGCGGAGGCGATGTGGACGAGATATATGCCGATGCTTACCACCATAAAAGGCATTCTAAGCTCCGGCATTATCGGGGAGCCGGTAATGCTTGCGGCCAATCTCGGCTACGCCATTTCCCATAAGCAGCGGCTCACGGATCCTGCGCTTGCGGGCGGCGCGCTGCTGGATTTGGGCGTGTACACGATTAATTTTGCGCTGATGATGTTTGGGAAGGACATTGAGAAGGTGGAAAGCTCCTGCAGAATGACCGATACGGGGGTAGACGCCGCGCACAGTATAACGATGACCTTCCGGGACGGGAGGATGGCGGTCCTCAACAGCACCATGGACGGAATCAGCGACCGCAGAGGCGTAATTTACGGCTCCAAGGGTTATATCGTAGTGGAAAATATCAACAACTTCGAATCGGCGACGGTTTACGACGCGGGCCATCAGGCAGGAAAGCCGGTTAAAGCGCCCAAACAGATTACCGGCTATGAATATGAGGTTGCTTCCTGTCTCTCGGCGATCGAGAAGGGACAGTCCGAGTGCTGGGAAATGCCGCATGAGGAGATTGTGCGGGTTATGAAGCTGATGGACGGACTCCGCGAAAGCTGGGGCCTGCAATATCCCTGCGAAAAGGAAGCGGACATGCAGGACGGCGGCGAATAAACCGGCATAATCAGGGCAGACTATAGCTATCAATCATGGGAAGAAGGGGATAGCTATGAAAAAGGACGATCAGGAAATCCTGAAGGAGGTTCAGAAAAATACGGGTATGGCGCTCAAGGCGATTGACACCATATCAGAGAAGGTGAGAGACGATGCGCTTTCGATGGAGCTTTCCAAGGAGCGGCTGCTTTATTCCGTTATACAGAACAAGGCGACCGACAGGCTCCAGCGTGAAAAGGCGGACAGTTATCACAAGAGCGCGATGGAGGATCTCATGCTTGAGGGCGGCATTCATATGAATACGCTGACCAACTGCAGTACGGGAAAGATCGCGGAGATGATGATACAGGGCAGCAACAGGGGGCTTACAAGTATGTGGAAATCCATCAATCATCACCGGGATTCCGGAGCAGCCTCGATGGAGGTGGCAAAGGAGCTGATGGATTTTGAGGAAAAATGCATTAACCGGCTGAAAGAATTTTTGTAGACCGAAGGGGCAATGGCCATATGACCAGATTGAACAAATATCTTGCGGAATGCGGCGTCTGTTCCCGCAGGGAAGCGGACAGACTGATAGAAATGGGCAGGGTAACGGTAAATAACAAACCGGCGGAGGCAGGTATGCAGATAGAGGCGGGAGCTGCGGTTGCGCTTGACGGCGTACTGCTTTCCCCGCCTTCTGCGCGGGTGGTGCTTGCGTATAACAAGCCGGCGGGCGTTACCTGTACGGAAAAGGATGCGCATGCGCGGCAGACGATTATTGAGGCGCTCGATTACCCGCAGCGTCTGACTTATGCAGGGCGCCTTGACAGGGAGTCGGAGGGCCTGATCATTATGACGAATGACGGGGAGCTGATACAGCGCATGACCCGGGCAAAGAACTGCCACGAAAAAGAATATGTCGTAACGGTGCATAAGGCGGTAACGAAGGCATTTCTCGAAAGTATGGCAAAAGGGGTCTATCTGCCGGAGCTTGAACAGACGACCCGCCCCTGCAGGACACAGCGGCTTGGAAGCGATACCTTCCGCATTGTACTGACGCAGGGCCTGAACCGGCAGATCCGGCGTATGTGCAAGGCCTTCGGCTATGAGGTAAAGCGCCTCGTGCGGGTGCGTGTGATGAATGTTGTGCTGGGCGACTTAAAAAGCGGTGCGTACAGAGAGCTCCAGGGAGAGGAGCTGGAGGCGCTGTATGGGATGTGCGGGATGAATGGAGGCAGACAATGAGTGCGAGTGACAAGTCTATACATAGAATGAAGGAATTAGCGGAAACGCTGTGCGCCGCGTCCAAAGCGTATTATGCCGAGGACAGAGAGATTATGAGCAATCGGGAGTATGACGCGCTTTATGACGAGCTGGAGGCGCTGGAGCGGGAAACCGGTATGGTGCTGGCGGGCAGTCCGACAGCCAGCGTCGGTTACGAGGCGGTGGAGGAGCTGCCCAAGGAGGCACATGCGGCGCCGATGCTCTCCCTTGGAAAGACCAAGGAACGGGAGGAGCTACGAAGCTGGCTGGACGGAAAGGACGGGATTCTGAGCTGGAAGCTGGACGGGCTTACGGTGGTGCTCACCTATCGGGACGGCGCGCTTTTAAAGGCAGTTACCCGCGGGAACGGGGAGATTGGCGAGGTGGTGACCAACAATGCGAAGGTGTTCCGGAATATTCCGCTTCATATCCCGTATCAGGGAGAGCTTGTGGTGCGCGGGGAAGCCGTTATTACCTACAGGGACTTTGAGGAAATCAACAGCCGCATAGAGGATGTTGAAGCCCGATATAAAAATCCGCGCAACCTCTGCTCGGGGTCTGTCCGGCAGCTGAATAATCGGATAACGGCGGAGCGGAATGTGCGTTTCTTCGCGTATGCGCTGGTGCAGGCACAGGATGCGGACTTTCAAAATTCACGGGAAAATCAGTTTATTTTTTTAAAGGAGCAGGGCTTTGAGGTTGTTGATTATACGCGGGTGACTGCGGATACCGTTGTTGAGGCGGTGGGGGATTACGAGAAGCGGATTGCGTCCAATGAGGTTCCCTCCGACGGGCTTGTACTGATTTACGACGATATCGAATACGGGCGTTCGCTGGGAAGAACCGCGAAGTTCCCGCGGGATTCGATTGCGTTTAAATGGGCTGACGAGATGATGGAAACGATTCTGACGGAAATCGAGTGGAGCCCAAGCCGCACGGGGCTGATTAATCCGGTGGCTGTTTTTGAGCCGGTGGAGCTGGAGGGAACGACCGTGAGCCGTGCTTCCGTGCACAATATCAGCATTTTGCGGGGATTAAAGCTTGGGATAGGGGACAGGATTACGGTTTACAAGGCGAATATGATCATTCCGCAGATTGCGGAGAACCTGACGCAGAGCGACAATGTGGAGATACCCGCGCATTGCCCGGTGTGCGGCGGGGATACGCAGACGAGGGCGGTGAACGGGGCGGAGTCCCTGTATTGTACAAATCCGCAGTGTGAGGCAAAGAAGATTAAAGCCTTTACGCTTTTTGTAAGCCGCGACGCGCTGAACATTGACGGCCTGTCGGAGGCGACGCTTGAGAAATTTATCGCCAGAGGCTTTATCCATGAATATCGGGATATATTCCGGCTGGAGCGGTATCGGGACGAAATCATCGGGATGGAGGGCTTTGGAGAAAAGTCGTACCAAAACCTGATGGACAGTATTGACGCGGCGCGCAGTGTTTCGCTGCCGAAGCTGATTTACAGCCTCGGCATTGCCAATATCGGCCTTGCAAATGCAAAGCTTATCTGCAGGTATTACCGCTATGATTTGGAGGCGATGCGCCGTGCTACGGCACAGGAGCTGAGCGAGATTGACGGTATCGGCGGGGTGATCGGGGCGGCCTTTGAGGCGTTTTTTGCCGGTGAAGAAAACAATCTTCGATTAGACCGTCTGCTGCAGGAGCTGAGGCTGGAGCAGGAAGAGGCGGATGACGGCGCGCAGGAGCAGCCCCTGGCGGGGATGGCGTTTGTGGTGACCGGAAGCCTTGCGCATTTTGCGGGCAGGGATGAGCTGAAGGCGCTGATAGAGAAGAAGGGCGGGAAGGTGACCGGAAGCGTGACCTCTAAAACGGTCTGCCTGATCAACAATGATAACGCCTCCGGCTCCGCCAAGAATAAAAAGGCAAAAGAGCTCGGCATACCGATTATGACGGAGGAAGCTTTTATGGAGGAATACCTGGAGCGCGGTTAGCGCTCCGCGGACTGGAAAAGGAGGGATTTGGATGCCAATCAAGGTACAAAATGATTTGCCTGCCAAGGAAATACTGGAAAACGAAAACATATTTGTAATGGATGAGAACCGGGCGACGCATCAGGACATCCGTCCGATACGGGTCTGCATATTGAATCTGATGCCCGTAAAGCAGGACACAGAGCTGCAGCTGCTTCGCGCGCTTTCCAATACGCCGCTGCAGGTGGATGTGACTTTTCTGATGGTTACAAGCCATGTGTCGCTCAACACCTCGGCGAACCATCTGAACCGTTTTTATTCC
Source organism: uncultured Lachnospiraceae bacterium (assembly GCA_949948735.1). GTDB lineage: Bacteria > Bacillota > Clostridia > Lachnospirales > Lachnospiraceae > COE1. Next base: position 77,032 of record CATLGV010000004.1, read on the forward strand.
ACCTTTGAGGAAATACGGGAGAAACGCTTCGACGGTTTGATTATCACGGGCGCGCCGGTCGAGGACATCGCCTTTGAGGAGGTGGACTACTGGACGGAGGTCTGCGGGATCATGGACTGGGCCGAGTCGCATGTCACCTCTACGCTGCATATCTGCTGGGGGGCGCAGGCAGGCTTTTACCATTATTACGGGATACAGAAGCGGATGCTGCCCGAGAAGCTTTTCGGGCTTTACTACCACAAGGTGCAGAACAGGAAGGTCCCTCTGGTCAGAGGCTTTGACGATTATTTTCTTGCGCCGCACAGCCGGCATACGGAGACGCCGGCGGCGGAGATACATAAATGCCCGGCGGTTACGGTTTTGGCCGAATCGGACGAAGCAGGGATATTTCTTGCCTGTGCGGAAAACGGAAAGAAAATATTTGTAAACGGCCATCCCGAGTATGACCGCTACACGCTGGATGCGGAGTATAAGCGGGATCTCGGAAAAGGGCTCCCGATTCATATGCCGAGAAATTATTATCCGGAGGATAATCTGGAGGGCAGGCCGGGGCTGCAGTGGCGTTCACACAGCAACAATCTTTATACAAACTGGTTGAATTACTACGTTTACCAGGCGACGCCGTATGAGCTGTAAGCGGCGCTTTCGGGGCTGAGGGAGGCGCTGGCGCATGATGCGGGCGGCAGCCATGCCGGTGTTTTAAAATATGTGGATAGGCACAGAAAAACCGACTTTCACATAGAATATTAGAAATGAGTCCCCGGGGGCGTTCCTTGAAAACCTTTGAGCAACCTTTATCAATGGAAGAGGAGTCAGAATATCTGGAGATGATGCACGGCGAGGACAAAGAAGCCGCCCATAGGGCGCGTCAGGTCTTAATAGAAAGGAATCTGCGGCTTGTGGCACATGTGGCCAAGAAATATATGGGCAGTAACGAGGACATGGAGGACTTGATATCAATAGGAACCATCGGACTTATCAAAGCAGTGAATACGTTTAAGGTGGAAAAGGGCAGCCGGCTGGCGACCTATGCCGCCAGGTGTATTGACAACGAGCTGCTGATGATGTTCCGCATGAAGAAGAAAATCACGCGAGAGGTATCGTTTTATGAGCCGATAGGAACGGATAAGGAGGGCAATGAAATCAATCTGCTGGATATCTGCGTGCAGGAGCAGAGCGACATCGTGGAGGATATGGATATTGCGGCAAAGATTCAATGCCTTTCCAGATTGATTGAGGAGAAGCTTGACGACAGAGAGAAAAAGATTATCCGGCTCCGATACGGCATGGCAGGCGAAAAAAACGACGGAACCGAGATGACACAGAAGGAAATCGGCAGAATGCTGGGCATTTCAAGAAGCTATGTATCCCGAATAGAAAAAAAGGCGCTGGGAAAATTGAGAATCGGTCTTGAGGAAGCGAAGCTGTATTAATTTTTACATTTCAGAAACGTTTTTTTACCAAAGGATTGTCGGATAAAGTGCTTTGTGATATAAGGAAAATCAGACGGTATTACGAAGCAGAATGCAGACACGGAGGAAACGTATCAAATGTACAGCAGGGTAATAACAGGCGCGGTCAGTGGAATTGACAGTCAGATTGCCACGGTGGAGGTGGATGCCTCAAAAGGGATGCCCGGTTTTGAAATGGTAGGGCAGCTTAGCAATGAGGTTCGGGAGGCAAAGGAGCGCGTGCGTGTGGCGCTTAAGAATGCCGGGATGAATATTCCGGCTATGCGGATTACTATCAGCATATCGCCGGCGCAGATGCGCAAGGAGGGCGCCTCTTATGACCTGCCGATAGCGGTTGGCATGTTGGTTTCGCTTGGATATATTCCGGAAGAAAATATCAAAAATACTCTCATTATCGGTGAGCTGGGGCTGGACGGTGAGGTTAAGACGGTGAAGGGCGTGCTCCCTGTAGTGCAGAGGGCACGGACTGAGAATATGAAAAGATGCATCGTGCCAAAAGCAAATGTAAAGGAAGGCGCGGTTATAGATAAGATTGAAGTGATAGGGGTCTCCACTTTACAGGAGACCATTGATTATCTACAGGAGAAGGAAGCAAATAAAGCACAGAGGATAGCCCCGGCTGAGCTTACCGGCATGGAGGCGCTGACGGAGGAGGCCGAGGAGGCGGATTTTGCGGATATCAACGGGCAGGAGGCCGTAAAAAGAGCTGTGGAGGTAGCGGCTGCAGGATTTCATCATGTGCTGCTGATAGGGCCGCCGGGCTCCGGCAAGACAATGATTGCCCAGCGGATTCCGACGATACTGCCCGACATGACGATGAAGGAGAGCCTTGAAGTATCGACGATATACAGCGTAGCAGGGCTGCTGGATGACAAAAGGGCATTGATGACAAGACGGCCCTTTCTGGATCCACATCACACAATATCTGAACAGGCACTTGCAGGCGGCGGGCGTATACCCAGGCCGGGTGTCATATCACTTGCCCACAGAGGCGTTCTATTCATGGATGAGATTCCCGAATTTCGAAGAGATACATTGGAAATACTGCGTCAGCCTATGGAAGACAGGCGGATACATATTGCGCGCGCACACGGCAGCTTCGTGTATCCCGCGGACTTTATGCTTGTGGCGGCGATGAATCCCTGCCCTTGCGGCTATTTTCCCGACCGGAATAAATGCACCTGCTCGGAGGGCGAGGTAAAGCGGTATTTGTCGAGGATTTCAGGACCGATACTGGACAGAATAGACATTATGGCAGAGGCGCCCCGCATCGACATCCGGCAGCTCTGTGCCGGCATGCACAATGAGCGCAGCCGTGATATCCGGGGGCGGGTTATGGAGGCAAGGCAGCGTCAGCTGCGTCGTTTTCGCGGCAGCAGATACCGCTTTAACGCGGAGCTTTCCGCCGGGGACGTCCTCAAATATTGTCCGCTTGGCATGGCAGAGCAGGAGCTGATGGAGCAGATTTTCAACAAAATGAATTTATCGGCAAGGGCCTATCATAAAATAATAAAAATATCGAGAACCATCGCCGATTTGGATGGGGCGGACAACATTCAGACCGACCATATCGGCGAGGCGGTTTGCTACCGCATGAATGAGCGGGAATACTGGCGTTAGGAGAAGAATCATAGAAAGACAGAAGATATATGCCTGCTGGCTGGATAGCGGCATTTGGGTGGACCGGAGGGCAAAGCACGCGCTGCTTCGCGCGGCGGGATCGCCGGAGGAGATTTACCGCAGGACGGACGGCAGGGCGGATGCCTGGCTTACGGCGATTGCGGGGCAAAAGAACTGCGACCGCTTGAAGCAGCATCGACGGCAGGCGCAGCCGGAAGCGCTCTGGGATAAAATGAACAAAGACGGGATACAATACACCTTCTGTAAGGCGGCGGATTTCCCGCAGCGGCTGACAGATATTCCGGATCCGCCGTTTGGGATATTTTATAAGGGACGGCTGCCCGACGCCGCCGCTGCGTCGGCAGCGGTTATCGGCGCGCGCAAATGCAGCGAATACGGGAAATATATGGCGGAGCATATTACGGAGGGGCTTGTGCGGCATGGCATTGCGATTATAAGCGGCATGGCGATGGGGATTGACGGTATCAGCCAGCGGACGGCACTCAAGGCGGGGGGCAGATCCTATGCAGTCCTTGGCTGCGGCGCAGATGTGATTTACCCGCCTTCTAACGAGCCGCTGTATCACGGGCTGCTTGCGGGCGGGGGTGTTCTCTCGGAATATCCGCCGCAGACGGCGCCCAGAGCGGCGCTCTTTCCGCCGAGAAACAGGATTATCAGCGCGCTTGCGGATGTTGTGCTGGTGATAGAGGCACGGGAGAAAAGCGGCACATTCATCACGGTGGATATGGCGCTGGAGCAGGGACGGGAGGTTTATGCGGTGCCGGGCCGGTGCAACGATGCATTGAGCGTGGGCTGTAACAGGCTGTTAAGGCAGGGGGCCGGCGTCGTCATATCGGCCGAAGACATCATAGAGGATATGGGCTGGGGCCGCACCGCGCCCGGAAACGCGGATGCAGAGGCGCGGACGGAAACGCTTTCACCGCTTGCACAGGACGTATACGGCATGATGAATCCGGGAACGCTGACGACGCAGGAGGCGCTTGTCGCGGCACTGCGCGGGACGGGCAACAACACGCCCTTTGCGCAAATCTGCGGGGCTGTTCTCGAGCTGGAGCTCAAAAACCTGATAGAAAAAACAGGCGGCGCTTATCGGCGCAGGTAAAAATTTTAGATTTTACTTGCATCGGAAAAAATTTTGGTTTATAGTTGTGAACTGTAAATGACAAAATGAAAAAGGGGAAACGGTATGGCAAAATACTTAGTGATTGTAGAGTCACCCGCAAAGGTAAAGACGATTAAGAAATTTCTTGGGGCAAATTATGAAGTGCTCGCAAGCAATGGTCATGTACGGGACATGCCAAAGAGCCAGCTTGGCTTCGACGCGGCAAACGATTACGAACCTAAATATATAACCATTCGCGGCAAAGGAGACATTCTGGCGAAGCTTCGCAAGGAAGTAAAGAAAGCGGAGAAGGTCTATCTTGCGACGGACCCTGACCGTGAAGGGGAAGCAATTTCATGGCATTTATATATGGCGCTGAAGCTTGAAGATAAGAAGGTTTATCGTATAACATTTAATGAGATTACGAAAAACGCCGTCAAGGATTCCTTTAAGAACCCCAGAGAGATTGACATGAGCCTTGTAGATGCCCAGCAGGCAAGGCGTATGCTGGACAGAATGGTAGGCTATCGGATATCGCCGCTTTTGTGGGCCAAGATAAAGCGGGGGCTGAGCGCAGGACGCGTACAGTCCGTGGCGCTGCGTATTATCTGTGACAGGGAGGAGGAGATCAACGCCTTTATTCCCGAGGAGTATTGGACGCTTGACGCGTCGCTGAAGGTAAAGGGGGAGAAGAAGCCGCTTCTGGCCAAATACAGCGCAAGTACCGGGATTTCCTCGCGGGAGGAGATGGATAAGCTTCTGAAGGAGCTGGAAAATGCCAGCTTTGAGATAACCGATATCCGGAAGGGGGAGCGCACAAAGAAGGCGCCGCTGCCGTTTACGACCTCCACGCTGCAGCAGGAGGCAAGCAAGGTGCTGAATTTTTCAACACAGAAGACGATGCGTCTTGCGCAGCAGCTTTACGAGGGCGTAGAGCTCAAGGGGCAGGGGACTGTCGGTATCATTACCTATTTAAGAACGGATTCTACCAGGATTTCGGATGAGGCTGTGACGGCGGCCAGGGCATATATTACAGAAAACTATGGCGCCGCCTATGCGGCAGGAGAGGCTGCCGTAAAGAAAAAGGAGCAGAAGATTCAGGATGCGCATGAGGCGATACGCCCTACGGATATTGCGAATACGCCGGCTGCGATAAAGGATTCCTTAAGCCGCGACCAGTTCCGGCTTTATCAGCTTATCTGGAAGCGTTTTACGGCATGCCGCATGGCAAACGCGCAGTATGAGACGACGTCCGTTAAAATAGAAGCAAACGGGCACAAATTTACAGTGGCAGCCTCCAATCTGGTGTTTGAAGGCTTTATGAGCGTATACAGGGAAGAGGATGAAGAAAAGGCGGATTCCAATAAGGCGGTGAACGCGCTGTCAAAGGATACGCAGCTTACGCTGGACCGGCTGGAGCCCAGGCAGCATTTTACGCAGCCGCCCGCCCACTACACGGAGGCGTCTCTTGTAAGAGCGCTGGAGGAGCTGGGTATCGGGCGGCCGAGTACCTATGCGCCGACCATCACGACGATTATGGCGAGAAGATATGTTGTGAAGGAAGATAAAAACCTCTATGTGTCGGAGCTTGGCGAGGTTGTGAACAATATGATGAAGGATGCGTTCCCGTCGATTGTGGACGTCAACTTTACGGCGAATCTCGAAGCGCTGCTCGACAAAGTAGAGGAAGGCGTTATCGGCTGGAAAACGGTCGTTTCAAACTTCTATCCGGACCTGGACGAGGCGGTCAAAAAGGCGGAGAAGGAGCTTGAGGAGGTAGAGATTGCGGATGAGGTATCGGAAGAGGTCTGCGATGTATGCGGCAGAAACATGGTTATCAAGTATGGGCCGCACGGGAAGTTCCTTGCCTGTCCGGGCTTTCCGGAGTGCCGCAATACAAAGCCCTATTTTGAGAAAATCGGCGTTGCCTGTCCTAAATGCGGCGGGGAGATCGTGATCAGAAAGACGAAGAAGGGCAGGAAATACTATGGCTGTGAGAATATTCCGGAGTGTGATTTCATGGTATGGCAGCGGCCTTCAAAGGAGAAATGTGAAAAATGCGGCGGCATTCAGCTGATAAAGGGCAATCAGCTTGTCTGTATGAACGAGCAGTGCGGGCACGTGCAAAAGCTTCTGAATAATTCATAAAAAAGGCTGAATTGTGGAAAAACTCATAAATAACAACCACAACTATTGAAAAATGGCTGGTCCTGTGTTAAAATTTACTGTAATAGACGCAGACGACAAATAGAACTTGGAGGTTGGATATGAGCAGTGTACAATTGTTAGACAAGACAAGAAAGATTGGAAAGCTTTTGCACAACAACAATTCCAGCAAGGTCGTTTTTAATGATATTTGCAAGGTGATTCGTGATATTGTGGATTCCAATGTACTGGTGATCAGCAAGAAGGGCAAGGTCCTGGGAGTCGGCAATTGTGAGGGGGTAGAGGTATTGACGGAGCTGGTTGAGGGTAACGTCGGCGGCTTCATTGATCCGATGCTCAACGAACGGCTTCTGGGAGTGCTTTCCACAAAGGAAAACGTCAATCTTGCCACCTTAGGCTTTGAGAACACGGATATCCGCAAGTTTCAGGCGATTATCACGCCGATTGAGATTGCGGGAGAACGGCTTGGCACACTGTTTATTTACAAGTGCAATGAACAGTATGACATCGATGATATTATTTTATGCGAGTATGGCGTGACGGTAGTAGGATTGGAGATGCTTCGCGCCGTCAGTGAGGAGAGCGCCGAGGAGAGCCGTAAGGTAGCGGTTGTAAAATCTGCCATTTCGACACTGTCCTTTTCTGAAATGGAGGCGATTACGCATATCTTTGACGAGCTGGGCGGGACGGAGGGCATCCTTGTGGCCAGCAAGATTGCGGATCGTGTCGGCATTACGCGCAGTGTGATTGTCAATGCGCTGCGTAAGTTTGAAAGCGCCGGCGTGATTGAATCACGCTCCTCCGGTATGAAGGGGACCTATATCAAGGTCTTGAACGACGTGGTTTTTGAGGAAGTGGCTGCGCTGAAACGCCAGCTGAGCAAATAGCCGGGGCAGTGCTGCACCGCACAGATGAAATCAATACAGTGTATAAAGGATTATTGCTGTTACGTCAGAACAAGGGAGAACGCAGGGACGCGGAGAGAGGGCGGCCTGCGTTTTTTGCGTGTCGGGACAGGCGGGGTGCCGCACAAAAAAATGCTTGAAATATTCTAGAAATACTCTATAATAGAATAAGGGACAGCATGTATTATGCTATGTAAAGTCATGCCTGAATATACGGCATAGGGGATAAACAGGAGGAATGCAGATGCTGGGTAAAGGGATATTTGATTATGTGAATGTGTTGGAGAACTCGCTGGATGCGGCGTCGGCAAGATACAGTCTGATTTCCAATAATCTTGCAAACGTGAATACGCCTCATTATAAGCGTAAGGATATTCGGTTTGAGACAGAGCTGAAGCAGGCGTTTATACGCGCCGGCGGCGACAGCGTGGACGCAAAGGTTAAGAAGCTGGATTGGAACGGGCTAAAGCCTCAGGCATATACGGACTATTCAGAGCTTTCGTTCCGTTATGACGGCAATAATGTGGACGTCAACAACGAGGAAGGAATCCTTGCGAAGACAGAGACCAAATACAACGGAATGATGGATTTGCTGAATAAGAATTTTTCTCAGATTCAGTCTGTATTGAAATAGGAGGAGATAAGGAATGGGAATTTTTGATTCATTTGATATCAGTGCTTCCGGCATGTCGGCGGAAAGATTTCGCATGGATATTATTTCACAAAATCTGGCAAATGCCAACACCACCAGAACAGAGGACGGTACGCCTTATGTCAGAAAGGTAGTGACATTTCAGGAGAAGACGGACGCGAGATCCGGAAAGTTTTCGCATGTGTTCAATAACGTATGCAATGGCGTAAGCGGTAAGATGATTGGTAATCTTGGCTCTGCGAAGCTGACGACTCCGGGAATTGGCGTGAAGATAGGCGGCATATATGAGGATACATGGACACCGGAGGTTCTCACCTATGAGCCGGAGCATCCCGATGCGGATGAGAACGGCTATGTACATTCCCCAAACGTAAATATCATTACAGAGATGACGAATATGATTGACGCGAGCCGCGGCTATGACGCGAACCGCGCTGCGTTTGATGCCGGAAAGAAGATGGCGCTCAAGGGACTGGAAATGAATTAAGCTAAGAAGCGGGGAGAAAAATGAAAATTACAAATACAAGTGATATCAACAGCTTATACAGCATAAACTCTAATGCAATTCGGGATACATTGTCCAGCGCGCAAAATGCCGCGGCGGGCACGGAGCGGGCGAACGTTTTCGATACGTTTTTGAATGCCGCGGTGAGCAATATTACAGACACGAATGAGGCGCTTTCCAATCAGGAAAACGAGATTATGAAATGGGCCATGGGTATTTCCGAGAATACACATGACCTTACAGTTGCGGTCGGCAAAGCAGATGCGGCCCTGGCATATACAACAGCGATTCGTGACAAGCTGCTGGAGGCATATAAGGAGATCATGCAGATTCAGATATAGAGGGGTAGAGCCTTAGCGTAATGAATATGGGGAACTATGGGAGAAGGAGACACTTCAGATGGTTGACAAGATACTGGAATTTGGCAAAAAGATTTTAGACAGGGTGAAGGAATGGTGGAATAAATTCCAGCCAAAGCAGAAAACCCTGATTATCGGTATCGGCGTAGCATTATTGCTGGCTGTTTCCATACTGATATTTGTCCTTGCAAAGAAACAGTATGTACCGTTGGCAAGCTGTGAGTCCACAAAGGAGGCTGCGGCAATCCGGGATTTGCTTGACGGGCAGGATTTGGACTATGATATTTCAAGCGACGGGCTGAACTTTCAAATTCTAAAATCACAGGAAGCTGACGCGAGTCTGCTGCTTGGGGCGAACGACATACCGACGGCGGCATATACGCTGGAGGACGTAGTGGACGGCAGCTTTTCCACCACGGAGGCCGACAAACAGAAAAAATACAAGTACTACAAGGAAAGCCGCATGGAGGACCATCTGGAGCACATGCAGGCTATAACGGAGGCAACAGTAGACATTACGATACCGGACGATAACGGCACGCTGATTGCGCAGAACCTTGAGAGCTACGCAAGCGTTATGCTCACGCTCAATCCGGACGTCAGCTTTACGGAGGAGAACGCGGCGGCGGTAGCAAGGTTTGTTGCAACGGCCCTGGGGAACGATACGACGGACAATGTCACGATTACAGACACTGCAACCGGAAGCACCCTGTTTCCGGTAGAACAGGCGTATTCCACGATAGAGAAGGCCGACAACATGATGATGCTCAAGCAGGAAGCGGAGAGCCTTATCAAGAACGAGGTCAAACAGGTGCTGCTTGGCACGAACGAGTTCAACCAGATTGAGGTGGCGCCGAATGTCGTAATGGACTTCTCACAGATTAAGACGACAACGCATGATTACTATGCGCCCGAGGGGCATGATCAGGGACTGTATTCCCATCAGGAGATTTATAAGTCCAATACGCAGGAGGGCGTCGGCGACGTGCCGGGAACAGACTCCAATTCCGAGACCGGCTATGACATTGAGGAGTCGACGGGCGGCGTGATAAGCTCTTACCAGAGTATAACGGATTATCTTCCCGGAGAGAAAATCACGGAGGAGATACCGGCAATCGGCACAATCGTGTATAACAGCAGTACGATTTCCGTGGCGGCGGTGCGGTTCCGGGTAGTCCGTGAGGATGATGTAAGGCTCCAGGGATTTTTGGACGGCATCACATGGGAAGAATACAAGCTTGCCAACGACACCAGAGAGAAGATAGAGGTGGACGAGGATCTTGTAAGCCTGGTTGCGAACGCGACCGGAGTTCCGACAAGGAATGTTACGGTTGTGGCATATGAGGAAGTGCATTTTGTTGACAGCGTTGAGACGCCAGTCGCTTATAAGGATATTATTCAGATCGTTCTGATTGTTATTATCCTGCTGCTTTTGGCATTTGTCGTATTTATGAGCCTGCGGACAAAGCGGGAGGTCGAAGAGGAGGAAGAGCTTTCTGTTGAGGACCTGCTGCAGTCCGGTCAACAGGAAGAGCTTGAGAGTATAGAGACAGAGCAGAAATCCGAGGCCAGAAGACTTATTGAGAATTTCGTAGAGGAGAATCCCGAAGCGGTTGCGACTCTTCTGAGAAATTGGCTTGATGAGGATTGGGGGTAATACATAATGGCAGAAAAAGATGAGTTAAAAGGAATACAGAAGGCGGCTATCCTGCTGATAGCGCTCGGGCCTGAGAAATCCTCCCTGATATTTAAGCACTTAAAGGAAGAGGAGATCGAGGACCTTACATTGGAGATTGCCAATACAAAGAGTATTACGCCTCAGATAAAGGAAAAAGTTATCAACGAGTTTTATGAGGTGTGTCTGGCGCAGCAGTATATCGCGGAGGGCGGTATCGGCTATGCAAAGGAGCTCTTGGAGAAGGCGCTTGGTTCAGACAAGGCCATGGATGTTATCGGCAAGCTGACAGCGTCATTGCAGGTAAAGCCGTTTGAATTTGTCAAGAAAACGGATGCGTCACAGCTTTTGAACTTTATTCAGGATGAGCATCCGCAGACAATTGCTTTGATTTTGTCTTATCTGTCTTCGGGACAGGCTGCGACAATCCTTGGCGCGCTGGCGCCGGAGAAGCAGGCAGATGTAGCCAAGCGTATTGCGATTATGGACAGAACCAGTCCGGATGTCATCAAAGAAGTGGAAAGAGTGCTCGAATCGAAGCTGTCCTCGCTTGTTAATCAGGATTACACGATTATCGGCGGTGTCGATGCGGTTGTAGAGATTTTGAATACCGTGGACAGAGGTACGGAAAAGCATATTATGGAAACGCTCGAAGTGGAGGAGCCGGAGCTTGCAGACGAGATCCGGAAGAAGATGTTCGTATTCGAGGATATTCTCCTTCTCGACGACAGATCCATCCAGCGTGTGCTTAGGGATGTCGACAATAATGACCTTGCGATTGCCTGCAAGGGCTCCAATGAAGAAGTGCAGGGCGCGATTTTCAGCAATATGTCCAAGCGTCTTGCCGAGATGATCAAGGAAGATATGGAATTTATGGGTCCTGTCAGAATGAAGGACGTGGAAGAGGCGCAGCAGAAGATAGTAAACATTATCAGAAAGCTGGAAGACAGTGGCGAGATTGTTATTTCCAGAGGCGGAGGTGACGAGATAGTTGTCTAAAGGCAGTGTACTGAAATCCGGATGGGTGGTGGTAAACCCAGCCGATACAAGAGTGATTGACTCAAATGCGCTGGCGGAGCTGAAGCTAAAAGAGCTTTCGGATAAGCTTGCGCAGCAGTATGGCGAAGAGCCGGAGTTCGCGGAGGGTTTTTCACAGGGAATTGACGCGGCGCAGGTTTCCGAGCTGGTGGGGAACGATATCAATATTATCGGCGGTGAGGATGCCTCCTTTGCGGCGGAGGACGCGGACGGACAGCAGGATATGCCCAGGCAGCCAGCGGCAGCTCCGCAGGAGGAGCTGATTTTGGAGGCACAGGCGCAAATCGAGCAGATGAAGCAGGAGGCGATGGCCGAGATCGAACAGGCAAGAGCGCAGGCTCTGGAGGAAGGCAAAGCGGCCGGTTATCAGGAGGGCCTGGAGCTTGGCCGGAAGGAAGGCTTTGAGCAGGGACACAGGGACGGGCTTGACAGCGTGGCCGAGGAGCGGGAACAGGCTTTGGCCGAGGCGGAGGCAGCGCGTGCCGGCATGGAACAGGAATACCAGCGCAAGCTTAAAGAGATGGAGCCGGTATTTATTGATACCCTCACCGGAATATATGAGCATATATTCCATGTAAAGCTTCAGAACTCACGGGATATTATTGTATATCTGATTCAGAACACCATGAAGAATATCGAGGGGAACAGCTCTTATTTGATTCATGTATCTAAGGAGGACTATCCGTTTGCGAGTATGCAGAAAAAGGAGCTGGTACAGAATACAAGCATTGCGATAGATACTGTGGAGATTGTTGAGGACGCGACGCTGAACAGAAACGAGTGTATGATAGAGACGGGCAACGGCGTTTTTGACTGCAGTCTTGGTACACAGCTGGAGGCCTTGAACGAGGAGCTTCGGCTGTTGTCCTATGAACCCGATTAGTGTCATGCCGGAGAAGGATGGAATGGAAACAGCGATATCTTTTGATAAATATTTGACTGTATTAAATAAATCTTTTTTTAAAAAGCTTGGAAAAGTGGCAAACGTTGTGGGACTGACGATTGAGTCGGCGGGGCCGGATGCCAAAATGGGCGATTTGTGTAAGATATATACGGATTCCGACAAGAAAAATGGCATTCTGGCAGAGGTTGTCGGCTTTAAGGACGGGAAGACCCTGTTGATGCCCTACGAGGAAACAGAGGGCATCGGACTGGGCTGTATCGTGGAGAATATGAATTATCCGCTCAGTGTGTCGGTTGGGGACAGTCTTTTGGGGAAGACGCTTGACGGGCTTGGCAGATGCATCGACGGGTATGTGCCCGACCCGCATACAGTGAAGAGATACCCGCTGGAGGCGCCGCCGCCGGACCCGATGAGCAGGACCATCATCAGCGAGGTGCTCTCTTTGGGCGTAAAGGCCGTTGACGGACTGATCACGGTAGGCAAAGGGCAGCGTATCGGTATTTTTGCGGGCTCCGGCGTAGGTAAATCTACGCTGATGGGCATGTTTGCGAGAAATACCAGGGCAGATATCAATGTGATTGCGTTGATCGGGGAGCGCGGCCGTGAGGTGCGCGAGTTTATAGAAAGGGACCTTGGCGAGGAGGGCATGCGCCGCTCTATTGTCGTGGTCGCTACCTCTGACAGACCTGCCCTGGAGCGCAACAAGGCGGCAAAGACTGCAACCGCAATAGCGGAGTATTTTCGCGATCAGGGAAAGGACGTCCTGCTTATGATGGATTCCCTTACGCGTTTTTCGATGGCACAGCGGGAAATCGGGCTTGCCAGCGGAGAACCGCCTGTGACGCGCGGTTATCCGCCGAGCGTATATTCCGAGATGCCAAGGCTTCTGGAGCGCGCGGGCTGCTCGGAACGGGGGTCTATTACAGGATTATATACGGTTTTGGTTGAGGGCGAGGACTTCAACGAGCCGATATGCGATACGGCACGAAGCATTCTCGACGGGCATATTATGTTGACGAGGAAGCTGGCGAACAGAAACCACTATCCGGCGATCGATATTCTGCAGAGTATATCCAGATGCATGTCGATGGTGGCGACGCGGGAGCATAAGGCGGCCGCGGGAAAGCTCAAAAATATTATGGCTACTTATAATGAGGCGGAGGATTTGATCAATATCGGCGCCTACAAAAAGGGAAGCAATCCGAACATAGACCGGGCAATCAGCAAGATTGACGAGGTAAACGAATATCTGTTACAGGAGACGGAGGAGAAAATCAATTTTGAGGAATCCGTAGAGCTGCTGGAAGCACTTTTTTCCGAATAAAGGATGGGGATAACAGATGGCGGTTTTTCGCTATAAGATGCAGGGAATCCTTGATATTAAGGAGAAGCTGGAAAATGAAGCAAAGCAGGAATTTGCGCAGGCGAATATGCGGCTTGAGAACGAGAAGCAGAAGCTGATTGAGCTGCAGAAGCGGCGCAGCGTCTATATGGAGGAAGGCGTGCGGCTGCGGATGTCATTGATTGACGTAAGGAAGATCCGTGAAAACAAAATGGCGGTTCTGAAAATGGACGACTACATCAGGGATCAGATGAAGGAGATCAATAAGGCAGCGAAAGCCGTGGAAAAGGCAAGAATTACGCTTCAGGAGCTGATGAAGGAGCGCAAGGCTCACGAAAAGCTCAAGGAAAACGCCTTTCAGGATTTCCTGAAGGAGGAGCAGGCTGAGGAGAGCAAGGCGATCGATGAATTGACGACCTATACGCATGGGCAGAAGCTAATGGAGGAGCACGAATAGGATGGCACGCAGAAACGAAAATTTAAGCCCTGACGCACCGGAAATGCAGTTAAAGCAGGTAAGAGAAAGTCAGAAGCAGTTCAAAAAAGAGCAGAAGAGTCAGAAAAAAGAGGCCAGGAAACGGGCTAAGGAGCTTGAGAATCAGGAACGGGAGCTTGACGAGCAGATAGAGGGAACCAATGCTTCGGTAGTTGTAGTGACGCTCTTTATTATTTTCATATGGCTTGGCATTTTGTGCCTGCTTATTAAGATGGATGTAGGCGGCTTCGGATCCAATATATTGAAGCCTATTTTGCAGGATATTCCGGTGGTAAACAAGATACTGCCCTCGGAATCGGAGACGGAGACAAAGGATGAACAGGCTTATGGCGGGTACAACAGTCTGAAGGAAGCAGTGGATGAGATTAACCGTCTGGAGAAACAGATGGAGCAGCTGCAGAATACAAACGCGACTTACTCCGAACAGATCGATGTACTGCAGGCGGAGGTTGAAAGGCTCGGGACATTTGAGGCGAGGATGGATGCCTTTCAGGAGGTTAAGGAGCGGTTTTTCGAAGAGGTAGTCTACGCTGAGAACGGACCGGGGCCGGAGGAGTACCGCAAGTACTATGAAGAAATGGATCCTGCCACAGCGGAGGCGCTCTATAAGCAGGTAATCCAGAGCGAGGCGGTCAGTGCGCGGATGAAGGATTACGCGGCGACCTTCAGCGGCATGGAGGCGGCGGATGCCGCGGATATTCTTGAGAATATGACGGACAGTCTCGAACTGGCGGCGGAAATTCTCGACACACTGGATGCAACGAGCAGAGGCGCCATTATGGCGGAAATGGATCCGGCCGTAGCGGCGCGGGTAGCAAAGCTTTTAAGGCCGAACTAGATACACCTAATGTTTTACGGGGAAATTACCGATATATATTATGTCGATAATTTATAGAGAAACGCTGTCTGACGGCGGCGTTTCGGACACAACGCTGCACATTGGCAATTAAAGAAAGGAGGAATGGTGAATGGCAAATGCGACCGTAGGAAAAGCGGCATTTGAGCCGAATTTGGCGTTAAGCGCGGTGGCAAAAAATCAGAAGACGGCAGGCATTACGCAGGATTTTGGCAATGTTCTTGACAAGACCAGCCAGAATCTGAAGCAGTCGGATTCCCAGGTAGGAACAGCAAAGCCTTCTGACAGCAAGAGCACTCAGAAGACGGAGGTATCCAAGGAGCCGGTAAACCGCAAGGATCCTGTAAGCGAGACGTCCACACAAAAGGAGCCGACAGAGGAGACTCCGGTACAGGAGATTACGGAGTCGGCAGCGGAAGAGGCTGTGGATACGGAGGCGGCCGAGGAAGCGATGGAGTCGGTAAAACAGATTATCGAGGAAATCAAGAAGCTTTTGGGTGTGTCCGAGGAGGAAATCACGGATGCGATGGAACGTATCGGACTGCAGGCGTTTGCACTGCTTGATTCTGACAACATGGCACAGCTGCTGGCGGCTGTTACCGGACAGGATACGACAATCGGTCTTGTAGCGGATGAGGGGCTGTACGCGGCATTGCAGGAGCTGATAGGAGTTGTGGATTTACAGGCAGGCAGCTTGGCCGAAGAGCTGGGGCTGACGCAGGAGGAGCTGGAGGCTGTACTTCAAAAGCTGGAGGCGGCGATGACAGCACCGGAGGAGAACGGCGTGCAGGAAGGCATGCTTGAAGAGGCTTCACAGGAAAGCCAGAGCAAAGCGGTTCCCGCAGAGACAGCAGAGCAGGCGGCGCCGGTGGTAGTTGTCGAGGATAAGATTTCGACAAACCAGAAGGAGCTTTCGCAGCTTGGTCAGTCTCCGGAGAGCGAGGCCGGTAAGGATGCAACCGTGAATTTGTCCTCACAGTCACAGAAGGCCCATGAGGATAAGCATGAGGCGAAGGATAATGGACAGCAGCAAAATAACCTTCTGCAGAATTACCAGAATAATCCGAACGAGGCAGTGCAGACAGCGGCCGAAGCTGTAGTGGAGCGGTATACTTCCGTAGATACGGAAAATATTCTCAGGCAGATTGCGGATATGGTAAAGATTGTGAAGGGTGAAGAGCTTACCGAGATGGAATTGCAGCTGCATCCCGCGAGTCTTGGCACCGTCAATGTATCGCTCACGACAAAGGGCGGCGTGGTTACGGCTGAGTTTCTCACGCAGAACGAGATGGTGAAGAACGCGATAGAGGCACAGGCGGCACAGCTTCAGGCAAGCCTTGAAGAACAGGGCGTGAAGGTGGAGGCTATCGAGGTGTCCGTAGCAAGTCATCAGCTTGAGAGAAATCTTGAAGAGGACAGCAGACAGCAGCAAAGCGGGGAGCAGGATCAGCAGGCGGAACGCGTGCGCGGCACAAGAAAGAACAGCATCAACTTCAATTCCTTTGAGGATGACGAGGAGCTGCTCGAAGAGATGCAGGGCGCCGATGATGCGACGCGCATCGCGATGGAGATGATGGCAATCAACGGAAATTCCATGGATTTATTGGCATAACAGTTATGAACATAACAGTAGGAAAGGAGGATGTTATATGGCATTAGTAGCACCTATTGTGGACGGAGTACTCCAGACAAGAACGGATTCGGGGGATTCTCTGGCGGCCAAGAAGAATAACAGCACGATTGACAGTGACATGTTCCTGTCGCTTCTGGTAGCGGAAATGCAGAATCAGGACCCGTTAGAGCCGACAAGCAACACGGAGTGGGTATCACAGTACGCAACCTTTACACAGGTACAGAAGATGAGCGAAATGGGCGAGTCGATGGATCAGCTGCGTGCGAACAGCCTGATTGGCAAGGAGGTTGTAGTGAGCTTCCGCAACAGCGCGACAGGCGAGGTCAACTCCAAGAAGGGTGTTGTTGAGTATGTAAGCGTTGAGGACGGCAAATCTATACTGGTTATTGATGGTGAGAAGTATAAGCTGGATGATTTGGACAGCGTTATCAGCGATGAGTATTCCAAGGCATATGACCTGTACAGAGAGTTTGTTGCAAAGATGGAGGCGCTGCCGCCGGTTGATTATATCAGCAAGAGCTATGCAGACATTATACAGGAGCTTTACGACAGCATAAACAGCATGGACGAATATCAGCAGGGCTTTATGAAGACTTACGCTGCGGATGAGATTGCCGCGCTGGTAAATTATATCGCAAAGCTGCGTGACGATTTCGGCGTTGAGTTTGTAGATATTTCCCAGAAGAAGGAGACCACGCTGGACGATATTCTGGCAAGCTTTAATACCAGAATGGACGCGATTCTTGAGAAGCTGAAGGCGCTCTCTACAACGGTTGAGGAGAACTCAGCGAAAATGGAAGAGCTGAATAATAAGCCTGCGGAAAAGGTGGTAATTTACGACAAGACGGAGCCTGCGGATAAGGATACCACGGACAAGACGGAGCCTGCGGATAAGGATACTACCGATAAGACGGAGCCTGCGGATAAGACAGAGACGCCGGGGGACGCTTCCGGGGGAGAAAACAGCGGGAATGATACGGCCGGCGAAGGAACCGGGTCAGAAGCGTAAGGCGAAATCAAAATTATGGTAAGGAGGAATGCATATGAATATTGGCAATAACCAATTCCTTTCCATTGAGCAGCTACAGGATACCTACCTAAAACAGCAAAAGGCCGCCAGGGCCGATAAGACGCCGCAGGGGATGAGCTTTGAGGAAATCCTGCAAAAGCATCAGACGCAGGAAAGCGCCTTGAAATTTTCAAAGCATGCGTCAAACCGGTTAAGCGACAGAAATATCGAGCTGACGGACGCGCAACTGGAAAGGTTGAACGACGGTACGAAAAAGGCGGGGCAGAAAGGCATCAAGGAAAGTCTTGTGCTGGTCGATAAGCTTGCTTTTATCGTGAATACCAAGAACAACACAGTGATTACAGCAATGGAACAGACAGAGACAGACGAAAACATATTCACCAATATTGACGGAGCCGTAATTATTTAAATACAGGCCGGACCTTTTAGGAGGCTTGAATTCCCTGAATGACAGAGGGGAAACTGAAAACCTGCGGTTTTCAGTTAGAAGAACCTGCGGTTCTTCGCACTGAAGCTTCGAATAAGTAGCGGTTTTTCACACTGAATTTTCGAATAAGCAGCGGTTTTCAGACATTATGGCGACAGAAAGAATCAGGAGGTCACTTAATTATGATGAGATCACTTTTCTCTGGTGTATCGGGCTTAAAGACACATCAGACAAGAATGGACGTTATCGGTAATAATATTGCAAACGTAAATACGACGGGCTACAAGTCCAAGTCGATTAATTTCTCGGATATGCTTTATCAGACGACGCAGGCAGCGACAGGCCCCAATGTGGAGAGTGCGATTGGCGGTACGAACCCCAGACAGATCGGTCTTGGCGTAAAGACAGGTGCGATTAATACCTCTATCACGACGCAGGGTGCGACACAGTCGACAGGTAATCCTTTTGATATTAAGCTAAACGGCGAGGCGTTCTTTGTTGTCAGCGACGGTACGAGCAACTACTTTACAAGAGACGGATCCTTTGGCGTTGACGCGGCGGGCTATTTGTGTATGGCAAACACCGGCTATACGGTTATGGGCTGGACGCAGAAGCAGGCGACCGAGGACGGCGGCGAGGCCATTATCGCAAGCACGGTAAAGCCGATTAACGTCATGGGTGAGCAGACATATCCGGCGGCTTATACGACGATGGCAAACATTACCGGAATCATCGATAAATTCGACGATAACCTTGGAACGACCAGCGGCAGACAGATTAATATCCAGACCTACGACAACAGAGGCTATGAGTATAATCTGAAGTTTGGTATTAAGCCCGTGACAAACGAGCAGACGTCGACAAAGGACGTAACCAATACCGAGAAGCTGTATCAGCTGCCGGGCTCCATTATGCTTGAGGATATTTCTACACTGAAGTTTTATAAGACGGTTGCAGGCACAGGCGGCGCCGGTAATACGCTGGGTGATCAGATAAGCGCGACGGGAATGCCAAGCGCGTTGCTGGAGGCCATTGAGAAAGAGGCGAGAGCGAATTATACGAATACTACTGGAGCAAAGGATGTGCCTGTAGAGGTTACGATTACCGACAAGTTCCTGACGGATAATAAGATTACCGATTTGGGAGACGCCTCTACCTTAAAGGGTGCAACAATAACGGTTGTGTTCTCCGGAGACACGGGATATGTCGGATATAAGGATGCGGGCGGATCTGCTACGGCAGGGAATACAAGACTTGGCGTTCTGGACATAGACGATGCCGCTTTAACTACTTTATACGGGGCGGTTCCGACCCTGGGGAACTCCGTAAATGTATCTGCGAATTTTGCCGGCGGTCTGCTGGTTACGGAAAAGGTATATACGGACGGGACGCCGACACAGTATGCGTTTAATCAGGTTGCAGCGACAGCCGCACCAAACGGCAGCATGGCGGGCGCTTCGGTAACGCTGAATTATGCGGACATATCGTCGCTTCTGGCAACGGACGGTTCGCCAAAGAATCAGGCGCAGTATACCTCCGTGGAGCAGACGACATTGAATACCCGGATAGAAGGCAATTACAGAATCACACTGCTTGGTATGACGGACAGCAGCGGTGCCGACGTAGATATCCGGAATCTGGGAGATACGCTGTCCTACAATGTGGTATATAACACCGATAACGGTGAGCTTGAGTATGTCGGAAGTGAGGGGAACGACAGCTTTACGCTGAATTTGAGCGCGCTGGGCGGACAGTTCTCAAACGTAACCTTTGATATGTCCAAGACGACAAACGTTGACAACGGAAATAAGTCAACCGTAGCCGGCAAGAAGGTGGACGGACGAAAGGTCGGCGTTATGACAGGCGCATTCATCGGTACGGACGGTACGGTTACGATTAACTACAGCAACGGTATGTCAAGAGCGATTGCGAAGATTGCGGTTGCGACCTTTGCAAACGCAATGGGTCTTCAGAATGAGGGTAATAACCTCTATACCGCGACGGCCAACTCCGGTGAGTTTGACGGTATCGGCGTGGATATCAAGGCGAGCGGTACCGGCGATATGACCACCGGCGTATTGGAGATGAGTAATGTAGACCTTTCACAGGAGTTTACGGATATGATTACGACACAGAGAGGCTTCCAGGCAAACAGCCGTATTATTACGGTATCGGATACGCTTCTCGAGGAGCTTGTCAATCTGAAGAGATAATATAAGGTGAAGCGACAGAAGAACGCCTTTCGGTTAAAGCCGGAGGGCGTTCTTTATGTTACAGGAAATGTTTATTTGCAGATACCCTCAATTGACAAGAGCATACACGCCTTGTCAATTGAGGGTATCATTATTGATCAGGAGTCTCGCCGATAAGAATAGACTTTGTATCTCAGTTGTGATATAGTACATCTATATAATGGTACGGTATGTAGAGCACAAAAAGGTGGTGACAGATATGACAGACAGTGAAAAACTTGATATGCTTCTTCTTGAAATGCAGGGCATGAAATCCGAAATGTAGGGTATGAAATCCGAAATGCAGGGCCTAAAGCAGCGTACAGAAAACATCGAAACGAATGTAAAAGACATTAAATCAGTGCTTGAAAATGAAATCCGTGTGAATATCCAACGTGTAGCCGAAGGGCATTTTGATTTGTCAAGAAATCTGCACGATGCGATGCGCCCCAGCAATGAAGTTGAAATGCTGGCGATAAAGGTCAGGATGCTCGAGACAGATGTCAAAGAGTTAAAGGCGAGATTGGCATAGCTTCTGATTTGGATATATGAGAATGTGATGTTACATTGAACGGTGTACAAAGGAATAATCTTCCTGACTTTTCCTTCCCGATGAATATTTCCGGAATCTTGTCCATATAATATAGTAGAAATGTAATATGATGTCCGACTAATGGCGGCATCCATAAAAGGACAAGGAGAATAGACATGGCAAGAGGCGTAAAGAAATCATTGCAGGAAAAGATCGCACAGAAGGAGGAGCTGATCGAGGCGTTATCCACCCGTATCAAAAAGGAGCGCGAGGAGCTTAACGGCCTTCTGAATATGCAGAAAATGGAGGAGCTGAACGAGCTGCGCGAGGCGGTGGAGCAGTCGGGCATGGAGATTGCCGATATTATCCAGATTGCCCAGATGCAGACGGCGCAATAAACAGATTAGATTACAAACGATATGAAGAGAAGGTCCTAAAAATTATATGAAGAAAAAGCCCAAACACAATTGCGTACATAGCCTTAAAAAGGTATAATGGAAAGCATGTGGATGGGCTTTTATGATTGAGGGAGTCCGCTTTATAGGTCATAAGGAGGTAAAGAGAATGACGAACATACGAGAATTGTACCGCAATTACAAAGAGTATGCGGACAAGGAGGTGACAATCGGGGGATGGCTTAGGAGTAAAAGAGACTCTAAGACTTTTGGCTTTCTGGTGGTGAATGACGGTACCTTTTTTGAGGCGCTCCAGGTGGTTTACAGCGATTCGCTGGATAATTTCGGCGCGATTTCGAAGCTGAACGTGGGGGCGGCTGTAATTGCCACCGGTATTGTGACATTGACGCCGGATGCCAAGCAGCCGTTTGAGATACAGGCGACCCGCGTTGAGATTGAGGGGGATTCCACGCCGGATTATCCGCTGCAGAAGAAGCGGCACAGCTTTGAGTATCTTCGGACAATCTCACATCTCAGGCCGCGGACAAACACCTTTCAGGCAGTGTTCCGTGTCCGTTCCCTTTGCGCTTATGCGATACACCGCTTTTTCCAGGAACGGGATTTTGTGTATGTGCACACGCCCCTGATAACCGGAAGCGACTGCGAAGGCGCCGGCGAGATGTTCCAGGTGACGACGCTTGACCTGAACAATCTGCCCATGACAGCGGACGGGAAGATTGATTTTTCAAAGGATTTCTTTAACAAGCCTACCAACCTTACGGTGAGCGGGCAGCTCAACGGTGAGACGTATGCGATGGCCTTTAAAAATATTTATACATTCGGGCCGACCTTCCGCGCCGAGAATTCAAACACAACGCGCCATGCCGCAGAGTTTTGGATGATTGAACCGGAGATCGCGTTTGCGGATTTAAAGGACGATATGATGCTGGCGGAGAGCATGCTCAAATATATTATCCGGTATGTGCTGGAAAATGCGCCGGAGGAGATGGCGTTTTTCAATCAGTTTGTCGATAAGGGACTGATAGAGCGGCTGGAGCATGTGGCGAATTCGGAATTCGGGCATATTACCTACACCGATGCGATTAAGGAGCTGGAGAAGCACAATGACGCGTTCGAATATAAGGTGTCATGGGGCTGCGATTTGCAGACGGAGCATGAGCGGTATCTGACGGAAACGCTGTTTGGGCGTCCGGTGTTTGTCACGGATTATCCCAAGGAGATCAAGGCTTTTTATATGAAGCTCAATGCGGATGGGAAAACGGTTGCCGCAATGGACTGCCTTGTTCCGGGAATCGGTGAAATCATTGGCGGAAGCCAGAGGGAGGACAAGCTGGAGGTCCTTGAGCAGAGAATGGAGGAATGCCATTTAAAGCCGGAGGACTATGACTTTTATCTGGATTTGAGAAAATATGGCAGCACGCGCCATGCCGGCTTTGGCCTTGGCTTTGAGCGCTGTGTCATGTATCTGACCGGGATGGGGAATATTCGCGATGTTATTCCGTTCCCGCGGACGGTAAACAATTGCGAGCTGTAGGCGCGAAAATATCATTTGACACGGAAGCATATCGTCAGTATGATTGAAGTGTACGATAAATACAAAAAGGAGGAAGTAGGCTATGAACAAATTTTTTAAGCGTCTCGCTGTCGGTATTCTGTCGCTTGCGATGGTAGCCGGGATTGCTGCGTATACGCCCGCAGTAACAGCCGAGGCGAAGGATGACCTCGCAGGAAAGCTTGTGGTGATTCATACGAATGACATGCACGGGCACTACGAGAAGATTGAGGAGGAAGGCGGACTGGGGATGTCTTCCGTGAAGGCGTTGAAGGGCTACTACGAGCGGCAGGGAGCAAATGTACTGCTCCTGGATGCCGGGGATTTCAGCCAGGGAACCAATCTTGTAAATTATTACAAGGGTCTGGATTCCATCTATTTTATGAACGCGGCAGGCTATGACGCGGCGTCTCTTGGCAACCATGAGTTTGACTTCGGCTTTGACGCGCTTCAGGAAATGGCTGCGGCAGCGGATTTCCCTATCCTTGACGCGAACATTATCAACAAGGAGACAGGAAAGCCGTACTTTGGCGACAATAAGGTGTTTGCGTTCGGCAATATGACAGTCGGCGTATTTGGACTGGATACACCGGAGACACAGACGAAGGCAAGCCCCAAGAATGTGAAGGATGTAACATTCCTTGACAATGAGGAGCTGTATGCGTGCGCTCAGGCACAGGTGGACGCGTTAAAGGCGGCAGGCTGTGATTACATTATCTGCATCGGACATCTGGGTGTGGATGAGGAGAGCGTAGGCAGACGTTCGGTAGATGTTGTCGCACAGGTAACGGGCATAGACCTCTTTGTCGACGGTCACAGCCACACAAGAATAGACGGTGGCTTTGATTTTAACGGTACAAAGATCGTAAGCACAGGCAGCTATCTGGAAAAAATCGGCGTAGTAATCTATGACGGCGAGAAAACAACGGCAAGACTGATAGACGATCTCTATTACATCGGCGGCTGCCCGGATATGGACGCATTTGTAAAGACCTTTGCGGATGTCGTAAATGAAGCCTATGCGGGTACTTTTGCCACAACGATAAGCAGACTGGACGGCAGCCGTGCACCGGGCGTTCGTACAGAGGAGACAAATCTCGGTGATTTTTCCGCAGATGCGTACAAATATATTGCGCAGACCTATGTGGATGAAAATGACATGAATATGACCATTGACGGCGCAATCCAGAATGGCGGCGGAATCCGCGCGAGCATTGAGCCGGGCGATATTTCCATGGATACGCTCTATACGGTGTTCCCTTACGGCAATACGATTTCGATTGTAACGCTTACGGGAGAAGAGCTGCTGGAGGCGCTGGAGGCATCCTGCTTTGCGTGTCCTGACGCGCTGGGCGGCTTCCCGCAGGTATCCGGTATTGTGTTCACGATAGACACCACCGTACCGTACGCACAGGGTGCGCAGTATCCGGATTCTACATATTATGCGCCTGCCAATCCCGGCAGCCGCGTAACGATTAAGAGTGTCGGCGGTAAGGAATTTGACTTAAAGGCTACATACAATATTGCGGTAAACAACTTTATGGCGGACGGCGGGGATACCTATTATGTACTGTCCGAGGCGGAAAACGTTATCGATACGGGGGTTGTTGACGCGGAAGGGCTCATTTCCTACGTAAACTCATTAAACGGGGTTATCGGAGAGGAATATGCAGCCTCCAGGGGAAATATTACGATTATACGTTAAGCGGGATCAAACGGAATTATTTCCCATAAAGAAGCTTTGACAGCATAAAGGCATCGGCAGATGTACGGGCCTCCATCGGGGGCCGCGTATATTGCCGATGCCTTTTATCTATCTGTTGCAGGTGCGGTTATGCGGGTTAAGCGTTTGTAAGCTGCAATATCTTTTCCATATCCGCAATCAGCTCTTTGGAATAGTTTTCGGCGTCGCGGTAGATCTGCCGTGCTTCTTCAAAGGAGCTGCGGTTGATAGCGGCGATAACGTTCGCGCCGTACCGATGGAATTTGCGGTGCTTTTCGCCCAGCCCTTCCCATATGGGCGTAACGCCGGGAATATCCGGAGTCATGGCATAATAGAAATGTCCGAAACCGCATTTGGAGGAATCCAGCTGCAGCGGGATAACCGCTCTGCCGTCAACCATTTTCCGGAGTGTGCCAAGCCAGGTCTGATGGGAGGAGATCGCAGTGGTCATATACTGCGCAAATTCGCTGTTCTCCAGATGGAAGAAAGCGTCCTTAGCCATGCTGCCCATCTGCTTTACCGTGTCATCAAGCGTTTTTTCGATGCCGGCCACCGGTTCGGTTGCCAGCTGCAGATCCTGGCCGACCTTACGCATGAAATTCGAGCTTTCCTTGAGCTGTCCTTCCATCTCTGCCATAGAGCTGCTGATTTCTTCGCTGACTGCGGCAATGGAGCTGACGGATTCATTGATAATCGAAACGTGCTGCTGGCTTTCGCTGTTTAATTCCCACGCGGTATTGATTTTAGTCGCCATGGAGGACAACGCGTCGATTGTATTTGTGGAGCTTTGCGTGCTCTTCTGGGAAGCCTTCTTCATATTTTCGACAAAGGCATTCATATTGCCTGTCAGCTTCTGGGTTTCTTCTGCCAGCTCCCGTATTTCGTTTGCGACGACGGCAAAGCCCTTGCCGGATTCGCCCGCCCTTGCAGCCTCTACAGAGGCATTCAGCGCAAGCAGATTTGTCTGCAGGGAGATGGAATCAATGCCTGCGACAACGGCGCTGATACGGTTGATAATATTCATTAATTCCGCCATATCGGTCTGCATTTCCTTGGAGATTGCAAGCGTATGGTCGGAAAGCTCCTTGATTCCTGTCAGCTCATTCTGGCCGGCCTCCATCTTCTGATAGGCCTCATCGGTCTGCTCGGAAACACGGATAATGGTGTTGGTCAGTTCCTCGTGCTGATTGCTTGCGTGCCCGGCGGCAGAACCGAAAATCGTTTCTGTAGCCGCTGTCACCTTTCTTGAAATATCGATGATTTTTTCTGTCTGGTGCTGCATTGTCAAATCGAGAGAGCTGATTTGCATGACGGCTTTCACATTCTTTTCAAAAACCTCTGCAAACTGCCGCCGTCCTCTTGACAGCCGCCGGTAAATCTCATTTAGCTCCGGTTCTTTGGAGTAGTCCATTTCTTTTAATTGTGAGACTGCCCGCATAAGTACCGCTTTTTTCTTTGTGGTTGCCATTCGCATTTCCTCTTCCTTTCATTTAAATGTTAATAAAACATCTTAATACCATCATACGGGATTTTAAGCTTTTTGCAAGGCTTTTCTTATTTTTTCTTATGGATATATTTTCAAAAAAATTTGTAAAGATATTGCGGTTCGTGATATATTCAACCGCGTAGTTTGATATAATAAGAGTAAAACGGTGTCCGGCGCAAAAATGCGCGGAATTATCAGGGAGGGCATGGTATGTCGATGAAGGGTATAACAGCGGAGGAAAGTACGATAAGCCGGCTGCTTGCGCTGGGAACGGTTACTTATGAGGCAACAGGATGGGGAAGCGGCAGAATTTCCGTCAAATGCAGGTCAAACATAAGATGCGAAAAGGAGTCGCTCAATAAGCCGCTGATAGCGTTATCGGTGGATGAGGATAAGGTGGAGCAGGAAAACATTGAAGGTTATGTTATCCGCGAATTAGGACAGAAGCTCAGGGATCGGGAAATACGCGTATTGACGATAGAGGATAAGCGCTACAGCGCGGCCAAGCGCAAATTCAAGCTTTGGAAAAATGCCTATAAGAAATTGCGGCAGGAATAGCGTTCATTAAAAAGGATATACAGCGAGGCTGCATATCCTTTTTTGATGCGGGCGCCGTCAGGCACCTGGTTTTTATGCGGATTTATTTTTGGTGTGTTCTTTATTGACAGGCGATGTGCCGATTGCGGCGTCGCGGATTGCTCCGGAAGCCTGCCTGGGCTTTTCGGCTTCTCTGGCAGCGGCTTCTTTGGCAGGGGCATCTTTGACGGCGGCATCTATGACGGCGTCATTTATGACGCTGCTGTCTTTCAGATTTTTCTGCGCCGTTGAGAGCATCAGCTTAATACGGTTGAGCTGGTTGACCTCCGAAGCGCCCGGGTCATAGTCGATAGCGACAATGTTTGCCTCGGGATGGCGCCGGCGCAGCTCCTTGATAACGCCCTTGCCCACTACGTGGTTGGGCAGACAGCCAAACGGCTGCGTACATACAATATTGGGCGTGCCTGTATGTATCAGCTCCAGCATCTCACCGGTAAGGAACCATCCTTCCCCGGTCTGGTTGCCGAGCGAGACGATTTCGGAAGCATTCCTTGCGGTCTCATAGATGTCCGCAGGAGCGGTAAAGTGCCTGCTCGCCGCAAAAGCCTCTGACATGGGCCTGCGCAGCATCTGAATGGCCTTGATGCCAAGCCTGCTCAGGTCCGCGCCCTTCTTGCCGGTGCCGAGGTTTTCTGCCTTATACAGCTGGTTATAGAAGCAGTAGAACATAAAGTCCATCAGGTCGGGTACGACTGCCTCTGCGCCCTCCTGCTCAAGAAGCTCGACAAGACGGTTATTCGCGGCGGGAGAGAACTTTACAAGGATCTCTCCGACAACGCCGACACGCGGCTTTTGAATCGCCAGTGTCGGGATTGCGTCAAACTCCGCGATCATCTCCCGGCACATCCGTTTGTAGCGGCCAAAGGACAGATATTTACGGCCAAGGAAATCGCAGCACTTTTTAATCCATTTCTGATGCACCTCGTTTACGGAGCCGGGAACGGCCTCGTAAGGGCGCATCCGGTATACGCAGCGCATAAAGATGTCGCCGAAATTGACGGCATATACGGCGCGCAGCAGAAGCATCGGGCTGAGCTTAAAGCCCGGATTGCTCTCCAGCTTTGACAGATTAATCGAGATAACCGGTATCTGCGGATAGCCGGCCTTTTCCAGGGCACGGCGGATAAAACCGATGTAATTTGTCGCACGGCAGCCGCCGCCGGTTTGTGACATGACAACTGCCAGCTGCGAGGTGTCATATTTTCCGGAAAGCACCGCTTCCATGATCTGCCCTACCACCAGAAGAGATGGATAGCAGGCGTCATTGTTTACATATTTCAGGCCGACGTCCACACTGTTGCGGTTGTCGTTATTCAATACGACCAGATTATAGCCGCATCTGCGGAAGGTTGGTTCCAGCAAATCAAAGTGAATCGGAGACATCTGCGGGCATAAAATCGTATAGGTCTTTCGCATTTCCTTTGTGAAAAGGACGCGGTTCATCCTGCTCGAGCGGATGGTGCGCGTCTGGCCGCGCTGTTCGCGCACACGGATGGCGGAGAGCAACGATCGGATTCGAATCCGGGCGGCGCCAAGGTTATTGACCTCGTCAATCTTGAGACAGGTATAAATCTTGCCGGAACCGGTCAGAATGTCGTTTACCTGGTCGGTAGTAACGGCGTCAAGCCCGCAGCCAAAGGAGTT
The DNA here is from genome assembly GCA_949948735.1 of uncultured Lachnospiraceae bacterium. Taxonomy (GTDB): domain Bacteria; phylum Bacillota; class Clostridia; order Lachnospirales; family Lachnospiraceae; genus COE1. The sequence continues at coordinate 105,416 of CATLGV010000004.1, forward strand.
GAGCTGAATCAAATCAATATCATCCCGCGTCTTAACATAGCTTGCGGCGGCGTAAAGCCGGGAATGGTACATCCACTGGTCGGATACAATCAGCGGGCGCTCCGGTTTTGCCAGATGGGAGACGGAATCCTCCGTCAGTACCGCGATGCCGTATGAGGTAATCAGCTCGGGAATACCGTGGTTAATCTCCGGATCAATATGATAAGGCCGTCCTGCAAGCACGATGCCCCGTGTTCCGCTTTCCTCCAGATAGGAGAGCACCTCCTCTCCCTTTCTGTACATGTCCTGGCGCACAGCCTCCAGCTCATGCCAGCCGGCTTCAACGGCGGCATTCAGCTCATCTACGGGAATATCCGGAAATTCTTTTGTGAGAGCCTGCGCAATCAGGGAAGGCTCCCGGAAGGACATAAACGGATTTTTGAAAATCACCTCGCCGCGTCCGATAGCCTCTACATTGTTCTTGATATTTTCGGAATAAGAGGTGACAATCGGGCAGTTATAGTGATTGTTGGCGTCCTCAAATTCGTTCCGCTCATAAAACAGGGACGGATAGAAGATAAAGTCCACGTTCTGTCCAATCAGCCATTCAATATGGCCGTGCGCAAGCTTTGCGGGGTAGCACTCCGACTCGCTGGGGATGGATTCGATTCCCAGTTCGTAAATTTTGCGGTTGGACACCGGCGACAGTACGACCTGATACTTCAGCTTCGTAAAAAATGTATACCAGAACGGATAGTTTTCGTACATATTCAGAACACGCGGGATTCCCACGCGTCCGCGGACAGCTTCAGCGCCGGAGAGCGGTTCATAGGAAAACAGCCGCTTCAATTTGTAGGCAAAGAGATTCGGAACGGTGTCGTCTGTCCTATCCTTGCCAAGGCCGCGTTCACAGCGGTTTCCGGAGATAAAGCTTCTGCCGTCGGAAAACTTGTTGACCGTCAGACGGCAGGAATTGGTACAGCCCCGGCACTTCACAAGGGAGGTGTTAAAGGTGAGGCTGTCAATCTGCTCAATGGTCAGCATGGTAGTGGGAACCTCCGGTGCGGCCTGGTAACGTTCTCTTGCGATAAGTGCGGCGCCGAACGCGCCCATGATTCCGGCAATATCAGGTCTTACAGCCTCGCAGTCCGCAATTTTCTCAAAGCTTCTGAGAACGGCGTCATTGTAGAAGGTGCCGCCCTGAACAACGATATTTTTCCCAAGCTCGCTGGCGTCGGAAACCTTGATAACCTTAAACAGCGCGTTCTTTATGACGGAGTACGCAAGACCGGCGGAAATATCAGATACCTCCGCGCCCTCCTTCTGCGCCTGCTTCACCTTGGAATTCATAAACACGGTGCAGCGGGTACCCAAATCAATCGGGTGCTTTGCAAACAGCGCGGCCTTTGCAAAGTCTTCCACGCTGTAATTCAATGATTTCGCAAAGGTTTCGATAAAGGAGCCGCAGCCGGAGGAGCAGGCTTCGTTGAGCTGCACGGAGTCAACGGTCTGATTTTTGATCTTGATGCATTTCATATCCTGGCCGCCGATGTCAATAATGCAGTCCACGTCGGGATTAAAGAACGCAGCCGCATAGTAATGGGCAACGGTCTCGACCTCGCCCTCATCCAGCATAAAGGCGGCCTTAAATAAAGCTTCCCCGTAGCCGGTTGAGCAGGAGCGCACAATCTGTGCGTCCGCGGGAAGAAGCCTGAATATTTCCTGAATGGAGGCAATCGCGGTATTCAGCGGATTGCCGTTGTTATTGCTGTAGAATGAATAGAGCAGGGTACCGTCTTCGGCGACGACGGCAATCTTTGTCGTTGTCGAGCCGGCGTCAATGCCCAGAAAGCATTTCCCGTGATACGCCTGCAGGGCGGCATTTTTGACATGATGCGCGCCGTGGCGCCGCTGAAATGATATGTATTCGTCCTCGTCCGCAAACAGCGGTTCCATGCGGGCAACTTCAAATTCCATTTTGATATCGGACGCGAGCTTGCCGACCATCTCCTCCATCGTATAGGATACTTCTTCTTTGGCGTTCAGGGCGGAGCCGATTGCGGCAAAGAGGTGGGAGTTGTCGGTGTTGATAATATGCTCGTCGTCAAGCTTCAGGGTGCGGATAAAGGCGGCCTTGAGCTCTGACAGGAAGTGCAGCGGGCCGCCCAGAAACGCGACATGGCCGCGGATAGGCTTACCGCAGGCAAGTCCGCTGATGGTCTGGTTGACTACCGCCTGGAAAATCGAAGCGGACAAGTCCTCCTTCGTGGCGCCTTCATTGATAAGCGGCTGGATATCTGTCTTGGCGAATACGCCGCAGCGCGCCGCGATTGTATATAAAGAATGGTAGCCTTTGGCATATTCGTTCAGGCCGGAGGCGTCCGTCTGAATCAGCGAAGCCATCTGGTCGATGAAGGAGCCGGTGCCGCCTGCGCAGATACCGTTCATACGCTGTTCCACATTGCCGCCTTCAAAATAAATGATTTTCGCGTCCTCGCCGCCAAGCTCGATCGCGACGTCTGTCCTGGGCGCCAGCTCCTGCAGTGCGGTGGAAACGGAGATAACCTCCTGCACAAAGGGAACGGCAAGGTGGTTGGCAAGCGTCAGACCGCCTGATCCCGTAATCATCGGATGGAGCGTGATATTGCCAAGCAGCCCGTAAGCATCCTGCAGCAGGTTGGAAAGAGTTTCTCTGATATTTGCATAATGCCGCCTGTAATCAGAGAATAATAAATGATGCGAAGCATCTAAAATCGCGACCTTGACGGTAGTGGAGCCGATATCAATGCCGAGTGTATAAAATTCTTTACTCATGTAATAACCATGCCTTTCTAAATATCAACAATATAAATAGTGACACAAAGAAACTATTTAAACATACATTTGCTATTATACGACAGTGCTTAAAAAAAGGCAACCAAACAGAAGCTTAAAAGTTCGTGAAAAATCGCGAAAATTATTCCAAATATGGAGATATCAGGGCAGAAGGCGGGATGTCCGTGCTTTAGCATATGTTGCAAAATCTTAAAAAAGTATTATTTTTTATAAGTGAAATTGAGATTGGTTTACTTTTTGCCCGGTGAATGATACAATGGTAAGAAAATGGCGTCCGCCGGGACTGGAAGGAAGGGCTTGGTTATAATATGAATTTTTTGAATAAGCTTGAAAGAAAATTTGGGAGATACGCGATTTCAAACATATCCCTGTATTTGATTTTGTGCTATGCATGCGGATACCTGATCAATTTGATTAATCCTGCATTTCTGAATTATCTTACGCTCAATCCCTATATGATTCTGCGTGGTCAGGTCTGGCGGATTGTTACGTGGATTATCGTCCCCCCCTCCGGGCTGGATTTCTGGACGATTATTATGCTGTATTTCTATTATTCCATCGGTACGAGCCTGGAGCGGACATGGGGGGCTTTTTATTACAATGTCTATCTGTTTATGGGCATGATTTTTACCGTGCTCGGCAGCTTTGTGATTATGGGCCTGAGCTATATTTCCGGCACCAGCCTGAACGTAACGATGCTTTTGGGCGGAGAGGCATATTATTTTGAATATATCGCGCTGTTTTTCAGCACGTATTATATTAATATGTCAATTTTCCTTGCCTTTGCCGCCACTTTCCCGAATGTGCAGGTGCTTTTGATGTTTATTATTCCCATCAAGGTGAAATGGATGGGCGTGGTGTACGGAATACTGCTGGTGGCGTCGATGGTGCAGGGCGGTGTTATTATCCGGATTGTCATCGGGGCGTCCCTGCTGAACTTTGTGGTATTTTTCCTGATGACGCGCCGGGGGCTTGGTATGCGGATATCACCCAGACAGGTCAGGCGGCGTCACGAGTACCGGCAGGAGGTAAAAAAGGCAAGGCCGGTCTCCATCTCCAGACATAAGTGCGCGGTCTGCGGGAAGAACAGTGAGGATAATCCGGACGTGGAGTTCCGATTCTGCTCCAAGTGCAATGGGAATTACGAGTACTGTCAGGATCATTTGTTTACGCATACACATGTCAGATAGCGCATATGGCGCCGGGGGCAACAGGCCATATGCGGCATGTCGACATATCAACATTATTCATATGAAAGAGGTGTCTGTACTGCATGGAATTAAACGAGTTTACATTTGCAAGAGTCCTGAAGGAGCTTAAGGACACCGCGAGGCTGCAGGGGAACCTTCTGACCAGCGCGCAGATTGCGGAGGCCTTTGGGACGTGGCAGCTGGAGGAAGAGCGGATGGCCCTGATACACGGTTATCTGCGGGAGAATCATATCGGCATTGATACGCCGGATGAGTCCGGGGAGCGCTTATCCGGTGAGGACGCCGGATTCCTCTCGATGTATCTGCATGAGTTAAAAGCGCTGCCGAAGGCCTCTGACGGGGAACGGCGCGCGGTTATGATGTCCGCGATGGCGGGGGATAAGGATGCGCAGGCGAGGCTTTTGGAGCTTTTTCTGCCGCAGGTGGTTGAAATATCAAAGCTCTACGCGGGACAGGGAGCGCTTGTGGAGGATTTGATCGGCGAGGGAAATGTTGCAGCCGCGGCAGGTGTGGCGATGCTGGACTGTGTGGAGACGGTTGATGAGATAGAGGGCTTCATCGGGCGGCTGGTGATGGATGCGATGGAGCGCTGTATCACGGACGACATGGACAACAGGCAGACGGATGAGACCGTGCTCGAGCGGGTGAACCTTGTCAACGACAAGGCAAAGGAGCTGTATGACAATCTGATGCGCAAGGTGACCGTGAAGGAGGTCGCGGTGGAGCTTGGCATGGATGAGGAGGCGGTGCGGGAGGCGGTAAAGCTTTCCGTAAATAATATCGCGTATATAGCGGATGGAGGGACGGATGACAACGGATGAGATGAATACGCCGGCAGACGGCGAAGGCGTTGTACGGGCGGATACAAAGAATGAAGATTTCAAGTATGTCCTTCAGGACGTGAGCAGCCTTTATTTCGGAAGAGAGCTGACTTATGCGGAGATGCTCGACAGAGAGGATGTCCCGTTCAAATTTAAGGCGATTGTCAACGGCTGCATACAAAAGGACGCCGGCCTGGATAAGACGCTTGCGGAGCATTTGCTTGACATTACGCAGGAGCAGTTTTCCTACAGGGTTTACGAGCAGCTCAAGCTGTCCGTAAAGATATGCTGTAAAAAGGAAAAAGGCGGAAGGAAAAAGGATAAGTGGGTGCACAAGGGCTGTACGATACGACAGTTTTGTGAAACATATCAGGCCAGGGCGGCAGCAGGAGACGTCCGGATAGAGGAGGTTTCCATTTCGAAGCTTGCGCTGATGGTAACCAGCGTCTAGACGGACAAACAGTAACATAAAATGGAGGATGGGTTATGAAAAGGGTAGAAGATGTAGCAGCATATGAAGTTGTGGAGAAAAGGGAGCTTACGGATATTCATTCTACGGGATATCTGCTCCGTCATAAAAAAACGGGAGCGCGTGTGGCGCTTTTGAGCAATGAGGATGACAATAAGGTGTTTCACATAGGCTTCCGCACACCGCCGGAGGATTCGACAGGCGTTCCGCATATTATAGAGCATTCCGTTCTCTGCGGCTCTGAGCTTTTTCCGGTGAAGGATCCGTTTGTGGAGCTGGTAAAGGGCTCTCTCAACACCTTTTTAAATGCGATGACTTATCCGGATAAGACGGTGTATCCGGTCGCAAGCTGTAATGACAAGGATTTTCAGAATTTAATGCATGTTTATCTGGACGCGGTATTTTACCCCAATATATATAAGGAAGAAAAAATATTTATGCAGGAGGGCTGGCACTATGAGATGGAGAGTGCAGACAGCCCGCTGACGTTCAACGGCGTTGTGTATAATGAGATGAAGGGCGCCTTTTCGTCCCCCGACGCGGTGAACGACCGGGAGGTGCTTCATGCGCTGTTTCCGGATACCGCGTACGGTGTGGAGTCGGGAGGAGACCCGGATAATATCCCCGATCTCACCTATAAGCAGTTTCTGGCGTTTCACGGCCGCTACTATCATCCGTCCAACAGTTATATTTATCTTTATGGCGATATGGATATGGCGGAGAAGCTGGAATGGATGGACGAGCAGTACCTGAGCCGGTTTGACCGGCTTGAGATTGATTCCACGGTAAAGCTGCAGAAGCCTTTTGACGGGCCAAGACAGATTGAACGGGAATACCCGGTGATGGATGGGGAGTCTCTGGAGAATAATACGTACCTCTCTTATAATACGGTGGTCGGAACCAGCCTTGATAAGGAGCTGTATTACGCAATGCAGATATTGGAATACGCAATCTGCGCCTCATCAGCAGCGCCCTTAAAGCTTGCCCTGATTCACAGGAATATCGGCACGGAGGTTTACTCCGTCTATGATAACGGAATCTACCAGCCGTATTTTTCGATTGTGGCCAAGAATGCCAACGACAGCCAGAAAGAGGAATTTGTGGCGACGATTGAGGAGGAGCTGGCGCGCCTTGTCCGGGAAGGAATAGATAAAAAGGCGCTGCTGGCGGGCCTGAATTATTATGAATTCCGATACAGGGAGGCGGATTTCGGATCGTATCCCAAGGGACTGATGTACGGTCTGCAAATGTTTGATTCGTGGCTGTACGATGAGAACATGCCGTTTGACATGATAGAAGCGATAGAGGTGTTCCGCACGCTGAAGGATAAGATTGACACAGATTATTATGAAGGGCTGATTGAGAAATACCTGATCAATAACCCGCATAAGGCCGTGGTGGCCCTGTCTCCCCGGGAAGGAATGAACGCCCGTAAGGAGAAGGCGCTTGCGGAGAAGCTGCAGGCCTACAAGGAGAGCCTTGGTGCGGAGGAAATCGAGAAAATTGTCGCGGATACGAAGGCGCTTAAGGCGTATCAGGAGGCGGAGGACGCACCGGAGGAGCTGGCGAAAATCCCGATGCTCCGGCGTGAGGACATGAAAAAGGAGGCAGAGGGCTTTGTCAACGAGGTGCGGGAAATCGACGGCACCAAGGTTCTATTCCACGATATAGCAACGAACGGAATTGCATATATCCGCCTGATTTTTGACGCGTCGAATATTCCGGCGGAGCTGTTTTCGTATATCGGCGTACTCAAAAATATCCTGGGCTATGTGGATACGCAGCACTACGATTTCGGTGCGCTCTATAATGAAATGAATATCCATACCGGCGGCATCACGAGTACAGTGAACACTTACGTGAATGCAAAGAACCTGAATGAATACAAGCTGACCTTTGAGGTCAAAACAAAAGCGATGTACGGGGAGCTGGGTGCGGCATTTGAGCTGCTGACAGAGATTATGACGGCCTCAAGCCTTGCGGATCAGGGCAGGATACTGGAAATCATTGAGGAGCTAAAGTCCAGAATGCAGAGCGATATGACCTCGGCGGGACATTCTCTGGCAGCAGTCCGTGCAATGTCTTATTTCAGCGAGACGGCGGCGGTTTCGGAGCTGGTGAGCGGGATTCCCTGTTACCGGCTGCTGGAGAAGCTGACCGGCGATTTTGACGCGAATAAGGAGGAGCTGACGCAAAAGCTGACGACGCTTATCCGATGCATTTTCCGGCCTGAAAATATGATGGTGGATATTACGGCGTCCCGGGAAGGGCTGCAGCCGCTGGAGAAGCTTGTGCCGCAGCTTAAGGCAAAGCTTTACACGCAGGAGGTTCCAGGGGCACTCTTTGCGCTGGAGCCAAAGAAGAAAAACGAGGCATTTTCTACTTCCGCTCAGATTCAGTATGTGTGCCGCGCGGGCAGCTTCAAGCGCGGGAAGGATTACCCGTATACCGGTGCGCTTCGTGCATTGAAGGTGATTTTGGGATACGATTATCTGTGGAACAATGTCCGTGTAAAGGGCGGGGCTTACGGCTGCATGTGCAATTTCGGCAAGACCGGCGACAGCTATTTTGTATCGTACAGAGATCCGAATCTGAAGAAAACCATTGATACCTTTGAGCGGGCGGGCGCGTATCTTCGAGGCTTTACCGCGGATGAGAAGGCGATGACGAAATATATTATCGGTGCGGTCAGTGAGCTGGATGTTCCGCTGACGCCTGCGCAGAAGGGCGCCCGCTCATCGAGTGCATATCTGACCAACCTGGAATGGGAGGAGCTTCAGCGGGAGCGCGATGAGCTTTTGTCGTGTACGGAGAAGGACATCCGGGGACTTGCGGATTATATGGATGCGATTATGGCGGAAGAGGCGGTCTGCGTTGTCGGCAACGGTCAGGCGATTGACGAGAACCGGGCGCTGTTTGGCAGCGTCGAGAACCTGTTTCATTAAATGTCTGTATAGCGGAAAGGGATTGGTATCGCATATGCGCAATAAGAAGATACACAGGAGGATAACGGCGGCCGCGCTGGCCGCGGTGATGGTGCTGGCACTGGCCGGCTGCGGGGGAAAGAGCAGCAGCAGTACAGAGACGGCTTATACTACCGCTGCTTATGACAATGCAGCAGCGTCTGACGGCGGAATGCTCTATGCAGAGAGCAGGTATCAGGAGGCCGAGGAAGCTCCCCTGACAGCAGACATGCCGTCGGAACAGGCTGCGTTGAATGAAAGCACACAGAACAAAAGCGAGCGTAAGCTGATTAAGACGGTCAATCTGAGTGTGGAAACGGCGGAATACGACACGCTGGTGGCGCAGCTTGGCCAAAAGGTGGAGGCGCTTGGCGGGTATACGGAATATTTCAGTACGAGCGGCACGGATACCAACCGTTACGGCAGTATGACGGCACGGATTCCCAGACAGAATTTGGACGCGTTTCTGGAGACGGTGGCGGGCGTGTCGAATATTACCTATCGCCAGGAAAATGTAGAGGATGTTACGCTCAGCTATGTGGATCTGGAAAGCCGCAAGCGGATGCTGCAAAAGGAGCAGGAGCGGCTTCTGGAGCTGCTCGGCCAGGCGGAGACCATAGAGGATATTATTCTGCTGGAGAGCAGGCTGACAGAGGTGCAGTATCAGCTGGAGAGCATGGAAGCCCAGCTGCGCACTTATGATAACCGCATTGATTACAGTACGGTATATCTGGATATAAGGGAGGTTGTGCGGTATACGCCGCAGGAGCCGACCGGAGCCTGGGACAGAATACGTACCGGATTCTCGGAAAATCTGTACGCAGTCTGGGACGGCATCGTAGATTTTGGAATCGGCATGGTGATACATATTCCGAATATAGCGGTATTTCTTGTTGTGGCAGGGATTTTGGCGCTGATAGTGAGAACGGCGCTGCGGCGTCACAGGAAAAAGCAGGAAAAGCGGCAGCAGGCATATATGCAGGCGGGAAACGTCCCGATGCAGGGAGGCAGTATGCAGGCAGGGAGTTTCCCGATGCAGGGAGGCAGTATGCAGGCAGGGAGCTTCCCGATGCAGGGAGGCAGTATGCAGGCAGGGAACACACCGCAGACAGAGGAAAGGAATGCAGGGGATGAAGGAAAATTATAAATCCGGTTTTGCGGCGCTGATAGGCCGTCCCAATGTCGGGAAGTCAACCTTGATGAACTGTCTGATTGGGCAGAAGATTGCGATTACCTCTAAGAAGCCGCAGACGACAAGAAACCGCATCCAGACGGTTTATACGGCTGAGGAGGGACAGATTGTTTTTGTCGATACGCCGGGGATCCACAAGGCGAAGAATAAGCTGGGCGATTACATGGTGAATGTGGCGGAGCGTACCCTCCGGGAGGTCGACGTGATTTTGTGGCTGGTGGAGCCGACAGATTATATCGGCGCGGGTGAGCGGCATATTATCGAACAGCTCAAAAAGGTCAAGACGCCGGTTATTCTGGTAATCAACAAGATTGATACGGTCAGGCGTGAGCAGCTGCTGGGGTATATTGACGCATACCGGACGCAGCTTGACTTTGCGGAAATCGTACCGGTGTCCGCATTAAAGCGCGATAACACAGAGGTGCTGCTTGAGCAGATTATGAAATATCTGCCCTGCGGTCCTGCGTTTTATGACGAGGACACGATTACCGACCAGCCGACGCGTCAGATTGTGGCGGAAATCATTCGGGAGAAGGTGTTGCGCAGCGTTGACGAGGAGATACCGCACGGCGTTGCCGTAATGATTGAGGCGATGAAGTACGGTAAAAAGCTGGTAGAAATCGAGGCGACCATTGTCTGTGAAAAGGACTCCCACAAGGGCATTATTATAGGGAAAGGCGGCGCTATGCTCAAGAAAATCGGGACGCTTGCCCGTCCGGAGATTGAGGAGCTGCTGGAGCGGCATGTTCATCTGCAGCTCTGGGTGAAGGTCAAGAAGGACTGGCGCGACAGTGATTTCCTGATTAAGAATTTCGGCTACAATGCCAAAGAAGAGTAAATGGATATGACAGTGAATAAAATCGGCGCATAAGCACACCCTAACTGTGTAGGCAAATGACTGTGAACAGTCGTGAACAGCCGTTAGAATATCGTCACACGGAAAGGATATGGATATAGATGTACGAGGATGGATGGAGCCGGTTTATGCGGACAGGGCAGATACGCGATTATTTGGCTTATAAGGAGCATCCTAAAATGGAAAGCGCCGTAGACAGGGCAGGAGATACATGTGAGTTTAGGTATGCAGGAAATCGTGGTATTGACGGGAATCGTCATCAAGGCGGAGCCAATCGGGGAATATGACAGAAGAGTGGTTCTGCTGACAAAGGAACGAGGGAAAATATCGGCGTTTGCAAGAGGCTCCCGAAAGCCCGGGAGCCGGCTGATGGCGCCGACCAATCCCTTTTCCTTCGGACAGTTCAGGCTATATGCCGGAAGAAGCTCCTACAGTATGTCCGAGGCAGAGATCTCAAATTATTTTGAAGAGCTGCGGGCGGATTTTGCAGGCGCGTATTACGGCATGTATTTTCTGGAAATATGCGATTATTATACAAGGGAAAATAATGATGAGACCGGGATGCTCAAGCTCTTATACCAGTCTCTGCGGGCAGTTGCCTCTCCAGGCTTTGACAATCGTTTGGTGAGGTGCGTTTTTGAGTTAAAGGCAATTATGATAAACGGGGAATTTCCGCAGGAAAAGGCCCGGACGCTCGGAGAGACGGCGGCATATACCGTCGACTTTATTATGAGGACACCGGTGGAGAAGCTGTTTACGTTTGAGCTGAAGGACGAGGTTTTACAGGAGCTGCGGCGCTTTTGCGGACAACTGTGCAAAAGACTGCTGGACAAAAATTTTAAAAGCCTTGAAATACTTGAAAATATGGAATAAGTTGGGTATAATGGACGCAGTTCCAAAAAATATAGAGAAGATGGTAAGAAGATGGAGAGAGACATGAAAAAGGTTACGAGGGTGAACATCTTAGGAGCGCTGCTTTTATGCGTGCTTTGTCTGACTGCCTGCGGTAATAGGGAACAGCAGAATAAACCGTCGGACAAGGGGAATGCGAAGGATGAAATGGTTACATCGATTTCCGTCAATAAGGATGGATCCATAGAGAGCAGAATCGTGGAAGAATTTGAGGCAGCTTATTATGATGTGTCGGCGCTGCAGGCCATGATTGAGGAGGCTGCGGCCGATTATTCCCGGGAGACCGCAGCGGCGGAGGTATCCCTGAAGGGCTGTAAGGTCGTAGATAACAAGGTAAACGTTGAGATAACGTACAACGACTGTAACGCGTATGCCGGCTTTAACGGCGAGACCTTTTTTGCCGGAACGATACAGGATGCGTATGAGGCGGGATATGACCTGAACGTGACACTGAAGGCAGTATCCTCCAAGGATGGGGCCCAGACGGTCTCGAAGCAGGAGCTTCTTGGCATGGGCGACAGCCATATCGTTATCTTTGAAAGGCCGGTGCAGGAGGATGGAGCCGGTGAAGAGGCGGCAGGAGCGACGATGCGCATCAACTGCTACGGCAATATTCTGTATGTGGGGGACGGCGTGTCAACGGTAGGAAAGAAGAGTGCGGACGTCAGCATTGATCAGGGCGTTGGCATTATTGTATTCAAATAAGCAGGATTGTTACGGAAAGGGTAAGGGGATTGAATAATGGAAAAAACAATGGAAAAAATCGTAGCGTTGGCAAAGTCAAGAGGGTTTGTGTATCCGGGCTCGGAGATTTACGGCGGCCTTGCGAACACCTGGGATTACGGGAATCTCGGCGTTGAGCTGAAGAACAACGTAAAGAAGGCGTGGTGGCAGAAATTCGTCATGGAGAATCCTTATAATGTCGGCGTAGACTGTGCGATTCTGATGAATCCGCAGACATGGGTTGCCTCCGGCCACCTGGGCGGTTTTTCGGATCCGCTGATGGACTGTAAGGAATGCCATGAACGGTTCCGCGCGGATCAGATCATTGAGCATTATGTGGAGGAGAAGGGGATGACGCTGGAGAGCGCCGTAGACGGCTGGAGCCAGGAGCAGATGAAGGCGTTCATAGACGAGAATCAGATTCCGTGCCCGACCTGCGGTAAACATAATTTTACGGATATCCGTCAGTTTAACCTGATGTTCAAGACCTTTCAGGGCGTAACGGAGGACGCAAAGAACACCGTATACTTAAGACCCGAGACCGCACAGGGTATTTTTGTGAATTTTAAGAATGTACAGAGAACCTCGAGGAAGAAGATTCCGTTTGGAATCTGCCAAATCGGCAAATCCTTCCGCAACGAGATTACGCCGGGCAATTTCATTTTCCGCGTAAGGGAATTTGAGCAGATGGAGATGGAATTTTTCTGCGAGCCGGATACGGATTTGGAGTGGTTTGCATATTGGAAGCAGCACTGCATCGACTTTTTAAAGAGCCTTGGCATGAAGGAGGAGGAGATGAGAGTCCGCGACCATGAGCAGGAGGAGCTGTCCTTCTATTCCAAGGCAACGACGGATATTGAGTTTTTGTTCCCGTTTGGCTGGGGCGAGCTGTGGGGAATTGCGGACAGAACCGACTATGACCTGACGCAGCATCAGAATGTATCCGGACAGGATATGAGCTATTTTGACGATGAAAAGAGAGAGAAATATATCCCGTATGTTATTGAGCCGTCCCTTGGCGTAGAGCGTCTGTTCCTTGCGGTGCTCTGCGGCGCGTACGATGAGGAGGAACTTGGCGAGGGGGACATGCGTACCGTGCTGCGGTTCCATCCGGCGCTGGCACCGGTAAAGATCGGCGTGCTGCCGTTGTCAAAGAAGCTCAATGAAGGCGCGGAGAAGATTTATACACAGCTGTCAAAGAAATACAACTGCGAATTTGACGACAGAGGCAATATCGGTAAGAGATACCGCCGTCAGGATGAAATCGGTACGCCATTCTGCGTTACATATGATTTTGAGTCCGAGACCGATCAGGCCGTAACGGTGCGGTTCAGGGATTCCATGGAGCAGGTGCGCATAAAGATTGACGAGCTGGATGCTTACTTTGCGGATAAGTTTGTTCTTTGAGATACCAGGGGCAAAAGGTCATGTGTGACATGCCTGCATGTCGGCACATGACTTTGGGACCCGCAAAAACATGAGAAAGCAGCCCGACAGGGCGGATTTTGAATGTTTTTAGGATTGCGGGAGCATGAAATGCGGAGCAATCCGCAGGTATCGGAGTTCTATAAAATGAAATATACCAGTTAGATTTGGAGGAATTATTGTGAAAAATTATGGAGTAAACGAGCTTCGGAGAATGTTCCTTGAGTTCTTCGAGAGCAAGGATCATCTGGCAATGAAAAGCTTTTCTCTGGTGCCGCATAACGATAACAGCCTGCTGATTATCAACTCCGGCATGGCGCCGTTAAAGCCATATTTTACAGGACAGGAGATACCGCCCAGACGCCGCGTGACCACGTGCCAGAAGTGCGTCCGGACGGGAGACATCGACAATGTCGGCAAGACGGCAAGACATCTTACCTTCTTTGAGATGCTGGGGAACTTCTCCTTTGGAGACTATTTCAAGAAGGAGGCGCTTGCGTGGAGCTGGGAGTTTCTGACGGAGGTGGTAGGTCTTGACCCCGAGCGGCTGTATCCGTCTATTTACAGCGAGGACGACGAGGCATTTCAGATCTGGACGGAGCAAATCGGTGTTCCTGCGGAGAAGATTACACGGTTTTATCGAGATCCCGAGACGGGCGAGTGCGACAATTTCTGGGAGCACGGCGCAGGCCCCTGCGGCCCCTGCTCGGAGATTTATTATGACAGAGGTGTCAAATATGGCTGCGGCAGACCGGACTGCAAGGTCGGATGCGAATGCGATCGCTTTGTAGAGGTATGGAACAACGTATTTACGCAGTTTGAAGGGGATGGACACGGGCATTACGAGGAGCTTGCGCAGAAGAATATTGATACCGGTATGGGAATGGAGCGTCTTGCGCTGGTGGTGCAGGATGTGGATACGGTTTTTGACATTAACACCATGAAGGCGATTCGCGACAAGGTTTGCGAGGTGGCGGGTGTCGTGTATCAGAAGGAGGAGAAGACAGATATGTCCATCCGTCTGATTACCGATCACATGCGTTCTTCGACTTTTATGATTTCAGACGGGATTCTGCCGTCAAACGAGGGCAGGGGCTATGTGCTCAGGCGACTGATAAGGCGTGTGGCGCGGCATGGCAGGCTTCTGGGTATAGAGGGCAAATTCCTCACGAGGATTGCGCAGACGGTGATTGACGAGTGTAAGGACGGCTATCCGGAGCTGGAGGAGAAGAAGGACTTCATCTTTAATGTGCTTGTGCAGGAGGAGGATAAGTTCAGCCGGACGATAGATCAGGGGCTCAGTATTCTTGCGGATATGGAGGAAGCGCTGAATAAAAACGGCCAGAAGACGCTTGCAGGTGCGGATGCCTTTAAGCTGTATGACACCTATGGCTTCCCGATAGATCTGACAATCGAGATCCTGGAGGAGAAGGGATTCCGGGTGGACGAGGAAGGCTTTCAGGCCGCAATGCAGGAGCAGCGGCAGACTGCCCGTAAGGCCCGCAAGGAAACGAATTATATGGGGGCCGATGTGACTGTCTATGAGTCGATAGATCCGGCAGTTACAAGTGAATTTGTCGGTTATGACAGACTGACGCATACCTCCAGGGTGACAGTGCTTACGACGGAAGAGGAGATTGTAGATGCGCTGACGGATGGACAGGCCGGTACGGTTATTGTAGAGGAAACACCCTTCTACGCTACGATGGGCGGCCAGGAGGCTGACACGGGTATTATTACGCTGCAGGATGCAGAATTTGAAGTAAAGGATACCGTAAAGCTGCTTGGCGGTAAGATCGGACATATCGGTGTTGTAACGAAGGGTATGATTAAGACAGGCGATGTGGTGACCTTGCAGGTCAACGAAGCAAAGCGTGCGGATACCTGTAAGAATCACAGTGCAACCCATCTTTTGCAGAAGGCGCTCCGCGTTGTTCTCGGCAACCATGTGGAGCAGGCGGGTTCCTTTGTCAACGCGGACAGACTTCGTTTTGACTTTACGCACTTTCAGGCGATGACGGAGGAAGAGCTGGCGCAGGTTGAACAGCTTGTGATGGAGCAGATTGCCAATAATATCGCGGTTCACACGCAGGAGATGAGTCTTGACGAGGCCAAGAAAACGGGCGCGATGGCGTTGTTTGGGGAGAAATACGGTGAGACGGTCCGCGTCGTAAAGATGGGCGGCTTCTCGACGGAGCTCTGCGGCGGTACGCACGTCGCGGCTACCGGCGCGATTATGGCATTTAAGATTGTTTCCGAGAGCGGCGTGGCGGCAGGCGTCAGGAGAATCGAGGCGCTTACCGGCAGCGGCGTATTTGCGTATTATAAGGATTTGGAAAAGACGCTTACGGAGAGCGCAAGAATCGTAAAGACGACGCCGGGCAGCCTTGCGGAGCGGCTGGAGCATCTGATGGCGGAGCTTAAGGCCCTGCAGGGTGAGAACGAAGCCTTAAAGAGCAAGGCGGCTAAGGAAGCTCTCGGCGACGTGATGAATCAGGTTGTGGATGTAAAGGGCGTGAAGCTGCTTGCGGCGCGGGTAGACGGCGTCGATATGAACGGCCTGAGGGATTTGGGTGATCAGCTGAAGGAGAAGCTCGGCAATGGCGTTGTCGTGCTTGCTTCCTCGTCGGAGGGCAAGGTAAATCTGATTGCGATGGCGACGGATGCCGCGATGGCGCAGGGCGCGCATGCGGGCAATCTGATCAAGGGGATTGCGGCGCTTGTCGGCGGCGGCGGCGGCGGACGGCCGAATATGGCGCAGGCCGGCGGAAAAAATCCCGCGGGAATTGACCAGGCGGTTGCGGAAGCAAAGACGGTGCTGGCGGGACAGATAAATTAAGAAAGCGCTGATAAAGGCAGCGTTTTCCTAAAAAAATATGAAAAATCCAAATATATTATAAAAAAACTGTTGACGTATTCTTAATTTGTGCTATAATCAATTTGTGCAATTAAGAATACCCGTACAGTCTGGCACACAATAATAGGACTGGAGGGAGGTTGGGTGTGAGAGCATGTCAAATGTAATCGTTAAAGAGAACGAGACTTTGGATAGCGCTTTACGCAGATTCAAGAGAAGCTGTGCTAAAGCTGGGATTCAGCAGGAAATCCGTAAAAGAGAGCATTACGAGAAGCCAAGCGTAAAACGTAAGAAGAAGTCTGAGGCAGCAAGAAAACGTAAATATAATTAATCAATTAAATCCTTGGCTTCTGTCAAGGATTTTTCCTTGGATTTTATCAGTTTTTTCATTGTATAAAAGCAACGGCAGTTTACCTGTATCAGGGATTTGCAGTGCTTGGAAAGGGAGGAGTAACGATGGGAGTAGGAGATTTTCAGCTTGCAGGATATGACCTCTATCATCTGATTGCATGTTTTTTTCTTTTTAGTGTTATCGGATGGATGGTGGAGTCAATCTATATGTCATTTTGCAACAGGAAGCTGACGAACAGGGGATTTATGTCAGGCCCGTTCTGCCCGATATACGGGTTCGGTGCGACGGCGGGATACATTATCCTGCATCCGTTTGCGGACAACATTGTTTTGCTTTACATAGTAGGCGCGCTCTCTGCCACATTGTTTGAATTCCTGGTAGCGAAGCTTATGCTCAAGCTGTTTGGCGAGGTATGGTGGGATTATAATGATAAGTTCTGCAATTACAAAGGCGTCCTGTGCCTTGAGAGCACGCTTGCATGGGGGTTATATGCCGTTATCATTATTACCTTTTTGTTTGATAAGGTAATGCGTCTGATCGATATGTATCCTGTTGTATGGGGTGTTCGCATCATCGGGCTGTGCTTTATTATGGTGCTTCTCGATTTCGGTTATCATTTCGCAATAGCCGTTAAGATTAATGAGGAGACCAGAGAAGATTTAAGAGAGAAAAAAGAAGAAATTGTGGAATTTTGCCACAGGCTGATAGGCAGGTCTTAGGATCTGCCTTTTTTACGCTGTCCGCATACATACAAAGCGCCTAAAATGCATAGATTTCATAATAAATGAAGAATAGGCGGGTAGCTTATGCGGCTTAAGAAAAAGGCATGGTGTATATTCACGGTTTGGATATTGCTTGCGTCTGTCATAATGGCTTCCGTGTTTATGGGAGAGACAGTATATGCGGAACAGGGGGAAAACGGCACGGGTGCGCGGCAGAGCGGAATGCAGCTGACGTCCCCGTCGGCTATTTTGATGGAGGCATCCACCGGAACCATTTTGTTCGAAAAAAATCCGGACGAAATCCGGAGTCCGGCGAGTATTACAAAGATAATGACGCTGATATTGACCTTTGAGGCGTTGGAAAAGGGAAGGATAAAGCTGGAGGACGAAGTAGTCACCAGCGGGTATGCGATGTCGATGGGGGGCTCCCAGGTATTTCTGGAGGAGGGAGAAATCCAGACAGTCGATACGCTGATTAAATGTATTGTGGTAGCAAGCGGAAATGACGCGTCGGTGGCGATGGCAGAGTTTATCGCGGGGAGCGAGGCGGAGTTTGTCAGCCAGATGAACGACAAGGCGGCGCAGCTTGGAATGAAAAACACACATTTTATGGACTGCTGCGGGCTTTCCTCCGATGCGCAGCATCATACGACTGCCAGAGACGTGGCGATTATGTCGCGGGAGCTGATAACAAAGTATCCGGATATATATAATTATACGAAGATCTGGATGGAGGACATTACCCATGTAACAAGGCAGGGGAGCAAAAACTTTACGCTCTCGAGTACCAATAAGCTTTTGAAGCAGTATCAGTGGACAACGGGGTTGAAAACGGGCTCTACGAGCCAGGCAAAATATTGTTTCAGTGCGACGGCGAGTAAGGACGGAATAGATCTGATTGCGGTGATTATGGGGGCGCCGGATTTTAAGGTGCGCTTTGCGGAGGCGAGGAGTCTGCTGGAATACGGCTTTGCCATGACGAGACTGTATGTCGATACGAATGACAATGAGCTTCCGCTGATGAAGGTCAAGGGCGGAAAACAGGAGAAGGTGGAGGTCGTTGCGGATGGAGATTTCCGGTATCTGGACGTCAACGGCGCTGATTTCAGCCAGATAGAGAAAATTTACGAATTCAGCGAAGCGCTTGAGGCGCCGGTGGAAGCGGGAACGCAGGCGGGGCGCGTTGTGTACCGGCTTGGCGGCAGAGAGATTGGCAGCGTGCCGATTCGAACCATGGACAGCGTTGAAAAGGCGCATTATTTTGATTATTTAAAGCGCGTAATGCTTGCGTGGCTGATATGATGTGGGATATAATAGACGCAGGCCGAACGGCCTGCGTTTTAGGGTGGTTTGACAGGGGCCTGAAAATATTTTAGCAAAAACAGAAAGGTTTGTTATACATGCAGAGCTTTGGAATAATTGTAGTGTGGGTGCTTGTCGGTATGGCGGCCGCTTTACTGCTTGTCGGGATTATAGACGGCAACCGGTTTGAGGTGGTGCGGGAGACGTTTGCACTTCCCGATTTGTCAAAGGACTGCCGGTTTGTGCTGATTTCGGACCTGCATAATAAGGTTTACGGGAAGCATAATGACAAGGTGATCGCGGCCGTCAGGCAGATAGATCCGGACTTTATTCTGCTGGCAGGGGATATGGTGACGTCTAAGGCAGGCGAGGATATGACGCCGGCGATAGAGCTTGTGCAGGCGCTTTGCCGCGAGTACAGGGTGTATTATGGCCTGGGTAACCATGAGGCGAAGATAAAGGCCTGCCGTAATAAGTTCGGGGATAAGTATGCGGCGCTCAGGAAAGCGGTGACAGCGGCAGGGGTAGTGCTGCTGGATAATGAGAGCTGCACCCTGCCGGAGTACAATATGGTGATCACAGGCCTGAATCTTGACCTGAAATATTTTGCGCATTTCAAGAAAGGACGGATGGCAGAAAACTATCTGAATAAAGAGATCGGGCGGGCGCAGAGCCATCGCTGCAATATTCTGATTGCGCACAATCCCGATTATTTTGAAGAATATGCGGCGTGGGGAGCGGATTTGGTCGTCTCGGGACATGTGCACGGCGGTATTATGCGGCTGCCGCTGCTTGGCGGCGTGATTTCGCCTTCGTATACGCTTTTTCCCAAATATGACGGCGGAGTATTTACGGAGGCGGATTCTGTGATGCTTTTGGGGCGGGGAATGGGTTCCCATACGCTGCCGTTTCGCTTTTTTAATCCGGCGCAGCTGTACGCGGTGGAGCTGAAGAAGCGGTAGCGTATGGCATTGAGTGCATACGGAAGAAGCAATAAGATAATCACACTGAGACACACGGAAGAATCAATAAAGTAATCAGAAAGGACGAAGCCTGTGAAGAAGGAAAAGAACTATCAGGAGGAGTACGTATCTCTTTCCGGGATACGCCATTATCTGCTGCATTATCCGGCAAAACCGGAAGATCCGGTTTTGCTTTTTATTCACGGAGGGCCGGGCCAGTCGGAGGCCAGTCTGGCTTATACTGTAGAAGCGTATTCGATGCGCAACTACAATATCGTGTATTATGACCAGCGCGGCGCAGGGAAAACTTATTTGAAGAATAAGAAGGCAAGGCCGGATACGGCGCTGCTGAAGCAGGACTTGCTGGAGCTTGTGCTATACCTTAAGAAACGGTATCACAGGGAGAAAATAGGGATTTTGGGGCATTCGTGGGGCAGCGTGCTGGGCAGTATGTTTGCGCTGGAGCATCCGGAGCATACATTGCTGTATATCGGTTGCGGACAGGTCGTGAATCTGATGGAGAATGAGCGGACTGGTTATGCGAAATTAAAGGAAGCCATTGAAAAGGCGGGAGACCGTAAGGACTTAAGGAAGCTTGCCCAAATCGGTGAATATCCCGTCAGCGATTTCGATATGGCGGTGTGCCGCAAAATGGGCATGGTGCGGAAGCTGCAGGGAAAATATAAGCTGGCGGCGTCCTTCGATAAGAATATGATAAAGCTTATCCGCCGGTCGCCGATTATGGGCATAAGGGACCTGCTGCCGCTTGTCACGGGGATGATGGTCAATATGCAGGTGATGAAAGAGCTGATGGCTTTTGACCTCAGGGCGCACGGCCTATGCTATCAGGTCCCGGTATATTATGTGCTTGGAGAACTGGATCAGCAGACGCCGATAGAAATCAGCATGCAGTATTTTAATGAGATGAAAGCGCCGGATAAAAAGCTGTACCTGATTTCAAACGCAGGACATCTTACCATGATAGACAATATGGATGAATACCGCAGGGCGGTTGTTGAGATCGTGGATGCAAACCGCAAAGAGCAGGGATGATATTATATAAAACGAGGCAGCGGACAAAATAAAACGCCTGCTGCCGGAAGGACACAGTCCCCGTCTTTTCAGACGGGGACTGATTTGTGAAAGGTAAATATCAGTCAAATTCAGGGTTGAATGCATAGAAGTTCTTGCTGTCCAGATTTTCCTGAACGATGCGCAGGGCTTCACCGAAACGGGCGGATTGAAGTAAATTTATCTGTTGATTTTCTGCATTTTCTTGATGATGGATTGCCAATACATGCGGTCTTTCAAGACCCGGATTACCGTAATCGTGGAATTCTCCACAACAAAGAAGATTAAATATGTACTGTAAGGTCTGAAATATATGCTCAATCCCTCAATCACATATCCCGTAGCTTCATAGCCTTTGGGAAAGGAATCCAGTTCCTTGATTGCCTTCTTGATCTTCTTTGAAAAGTTTTCCGCATATTCACGATATTTGAAAGTGTCGAGAATATACTTTTTGGTTGACTTAATATCCGAGAGAGCATCTTTGGAAATCACAATTTTGTATTTTTTAGGTTTATCTAAAGAATGTTTTTCTTCTTTTGGCATTTATATTTTGTCAATTTCCTCCCATGCTTCATCAATCGTATAAACATCACCTTTTTTCAGACTTTCTATTCCCTTGGAGAGTTCGTCATATAATGCGCCTATGGCTGCTTTTTCGGAATAATCCGTTTTTAGGATTTCTTGATTTCTGATTGCCTGTGCTGCAGGTGCCATAGTATCACTTCCCTTCGATTATTTTCTTTATTATACGGTATTTAGTATTAGCTTATCAACAGATTTTATTAAATTTTTCTCAAAGCTGTGTGTCTTAGACTTTCATGGTTCATGGTTAAATGTTCCAAGTGATTTCAATGTTTCCGTCTGCAATGCGAATAACTTTGATAAGCGTATCAACTACCGCCTGTCTGTCCGGGGGAGAGAGCGTTTCCCATGTTTTTACATGATTGGTTATCTGCTTCAATCTGCCCTCTGTGTCTGTGACATTTGCCGTAACGATTTCTTCCTGCAAGGCTTTTCGCTCTGCGTCCAGTTCCGATACTTTTTCGTCTATGTACTTCATCAGAACGCCGCTTGCCCCGGACACTTTGGAGAGAAGTTCTTCGATTTCTTCCTCAATCTGTGTCAGACGGATTTTTTTCATCATGTGCTTTTGGGGGAATGCCTGTATTTCAGGGAGTACATGCTGTTCCTTATCTCTTGTGTCAGATAGACAGGAAATCAGGATTCCTCCGAAAGCCGTCTCTTTGAGAGCTGAAAACTCCGACAGTTTTTCCTTGATTGCGTCAAGCATATATTCCTCTAAAACGTCTGCATAAACCGTACAGCCTGCCCCAGCGCAGTTGCTCCCACGGCTTCCCGACTGACTGCAGACAAAGTAACGTCCCCACTTTGTTTTTGCTTTGCGTATTGTCAGCGCATAACCGCATTTGCCGCATTTTACCTTACCAACGAGCCATGAATTTTTAGGCTTGCAAGTCTTTGTAGACTGTCGGTTATTTAGACACCGTATGCGGCAGGCTAACCATGTCTTAGAGGGGATAAAACCCTTATGCGGCGCAAGCACAATCTCTTTGTCGGATAAGTCGCTCTGTTTTCTTGAAGTGGAACCCGTGCCCTTGTAGAGATAGCAGGCATTATAACCCGTAAAATCACTTGCCGGGTTATAGATGTTAGCGCCTTGACTTTGAAAAAACTGGTACACGTCAATATCGGCTTGCACATACACGGGATTGCGGAGCATTTCACTGATACGGGCGGTATTCCAGTTTGCACCACGCAGATTTTTAATCTGATGTTCGTTTAAGTACCGTACAATATCCCCAAGTGAATTGTCCGTGTCCGCATACATGGAATAAATCAGCTTTAACTGTTCGCTTTCCTCCGGGACTTCCTCGTACATGGAAGTGCGGATATTATCAATGACCGTGTTCGTCAGACGATAGCCGTAGGGGATACGCCCGCCCATGTAAAAACCGCGCTTGCACCGTGCATAATAAGCGTCCGTTACCCGCTTTTGTATGGTTTCCCGTTCCAGTTGGGCGAACACGATACAGATATTTAACATCGCTCTGCCGATCGGCGTGGATGTGTCAAATTTTTCCGTGGAAGAAACAAACTCCACATGATATTTCTGAAAAATCTCCATCATGTTTGCAAAATCCAAAATGGAACGGCTGATACGGTCGAGTTTGTAGACAATAACCCGTTTGATTTTTCCTGCACGAATATCAGTCATCATTTTTTCAAAGCCGGGACGGTTGGTGTCCTTGCCCGAAAAACCTCTGTCCGTATATTCCATGCAGGCTTCCCCGTGGGTTTCGTATCTGCAATATTCAAGCTGGCTTTCTACGGATATGCTGTCCTTTTTTTCGATTGACTGTCTTGCATACAATGCGTCATATAATGCGTCATACATTCTATCTACCTCCTAAGACGTAAGACGCATATCCACAAAACGATCATATCGTTTCCGTGATTGTTTTGCAAGGGACTTACGCATATTTCTTAAAAATCTGATAGAGCCTTGCTCCGATTTCCTGCCGGGCTTCCTGTTCCGATTTTTTCTGAAAGGAGGGGTAGATGTTGGTAACGGTCAGCCTCATTTTATCTATGGAAAGATTTTCCATGTGTATTTGGGTATCGGGTGTAGGAGAATTATTCGTTTTTGACATAAACTTTCTCCTTTGACGGTTTCCCTAAATTTTATGAGAAGCGGCAAGTACACTATACGGGAATAGCGTAAACTCCCCCTCTACTACTTACTACGCACGGGAGGTAAAAATGGCAAAGTTTCCGGGAAAGTTTATAAAAAGTTTAGAATAGCGGAATAGCAAGCATAGGGATTGAGTACTCAATCCCGAAAAATTCTCTATCTTTATGAGAAGTGACGTATAGAATTTTTATTTGTTGGGAAATTCCCAAACCCTTATCGAAAGATAAAAAAGAAGCGGACGGTTAGGGTGGCGCAGGAAGCGTTTTAAGGGCATTTCCGGGGCGGTATGTGGCAAATTTCATTGCCACCCAGAAAAGGGGCTTCTAAGCGTGCACAAGGGCAGAAAAGAACACCGGGAAATGACAGTATATCTATCATCATTTCCCGGTGTTTATCCGTCAAATTTATAGCCGACACCTAACACGGTTTTTATGTAGGTCGGGTTTTTGCTGTCCGGCTCTATCTTTTTCCGTAGGTTGTAAATCACGTTGACAACGCTTGAATGGCAGCTATCGCTATCCATGTTCCAAACGGCTTCAAATATCTGCGTCTGCGTAAGGACAATGCCGGGATTGGAAGCAAGGAATACAAGGGTACTGTATTCAAGGCGGGTAAGGTTTATTTCCTCCCCGTCTTGAAATACCCGCCGCCCGCTCTGCCTTATTTCCAGTCCCGGAAAAGACATTCCCGAAGCAGGGACGGGGATAGTCTGCACGGCTTCAAGTGATACGCAGTCAGAGATTGCCGCTATGATTTTGTTAATTACTTTTTCCTCTTGCTCGTTAAGCGTCAGCAGTAACAATTTACTCATGTTACCACCTCTTTATGTGGGGACGGAAACTTTTTTGTTGCCGTCTTTAATTATTTATATTTGTTTTCCATTTTCCTTTGCAGAAATGTACCCATGTGATGATACAGCCAAGCCCCCAACCAAACAAAGTGTTCCACCAAATCATATGGTAGCCGATTGCAGGGATTTCCCGCAAAACGTAAGTTGAAATGACACGGACAGCCAATGCTCCTGTTGCAACAAAGGTAGAATACAGTGCGTTGTTTGCCCCTTGAAATAAGCCCAAAAGCGGGAAATAGGAAGCAAAAGGAATTAGGCAGACTGCCACACACCTAACATGGGAAACGCAATATGCGGCAGATACCGAACCTAAACCAAATGCTGTCACAATCGGTTCTGCAAAGATGAATACCACGGTTAAAATGCAGACAGAAATTATTTCAGATATGATAACAGTATGCTTTGCGCCCGTTATAACCCTGTCAATCTTTCCTGCGCCGATATTCTGTCCTGTATAGGTGCTTTGTGTTGTCATTAAAGCATTGGCGGGAAGCGTCAGATACGTTTCTATTTTTTGTGCTACGGAAAAAGAAGCGGTCATTGCTTCGCCGTAACTGTTGACAGCACGTTGTATGAAAACAAAGCCAAAAGATACAATAAACTGCTGCAATGCCATAGGAAAACCTGTTTTAAGAGTGAGCTTTGCCAATGACCACTCAAAGGCTAATTCTTTTCGGTTGAAACGAAACAGGGGGTACTTCTTTATCATGTAGGCAAAACCCGCTATGCAGGAAATAGCCTGTGCTATATCCGTAGCAACGGCAGCACCGATCACGCCCATTTGTAAATTATAAACAAGCACAATATCAAGCACAATATTGATGATACTTGCAATCAAAAGAAAATACAAGGTTGCCTTGCTGTCCCCAATGCCCCGGAGAATGGCAGCGACAATGTTATAACCAAACTGAAACACAAGCCCAAAAGCATAAATTTTGAAATAGGTGTCTGCCATTGATAGCAGGCTTTCCGGCGTTGCCAAAATATATTGCAGGGCAAAGCGGCTGATAAGCACACCAACCGCTGTTGCCGCAATTCCCATACCAAGCATGACAAGGAGAGAGGACAATGCCTGCCTGCGCATTTCCTTTTCTTTCCCTGCGCCGAAAAGCTGTGCAATAAGTACGCAAGCCCCGGCAGAAAAACCGTTTGCCATTGCCAAAAAAACCAGTGTCAGAACGCCGCAGGCTCCAACGGCAGCTAAAGAAGTTTCGCCGGAAAAATTACCGACAATGATTGTGTCCGCCGTATTATAAAACTGTTGGAGCAGCAGCCCCATAAATACGGGGAACATAAAAGATAATATTCCTTTCCACGGTGTCCCGTTTGTCAATGATTTTTCCATTAGTGTACGATTTCGCACTCCTTTCGTTCCGTATAAAGTTTCCAAAAGTCCTCTGCCAGTAATGCCGGGTCGCAGGCTTCGCCGGGCGCAATCACACCCGTTACCGTAACTGTCCCCACGAATACATTCTGTTTTTTCAGTTCTTCGTGGAGTGCGATACACATTGCCCTTAGAGCAGCCTTATCCATTGACAGAGGGAGATATTCATACATGGGGTTTAATGCAAGACCGCCGCCCGTTACAAGGACAGTACCGTTTTTCTTGCTAAATTCCTCTCCAAGCACCTGTCCGATTGCATGATAAGCACCTGCCACATCTACCATATAACGGTTCATCAGCAGATCAACGTCTTTTGCTTCTTTGATTTCTGCGTCCAGTCCAGTAATGCCTACATTGTAGAATAATACGTCTGGTACGCCGAACTGTGCTTTTAATTCGTCAATGGCTTTTGTAACAGAGTAGGGTTTGGAAGCGTCTGCAATTTTGGTATAGACTTCAATCCCCTTATCCTTAAACTCTTTCTCATATGCTGCAAGATGTTCCGGACTTCTCGCCATAAGAACTACCCGGAAATCATTTTTCCCGAATTTTTCCGCTACCCGGTTTCCGCAGCCGTTTCCTGCTCCAAGAACAAAAATTTTTTTTTTCATAGTAAATCTTCCTTTCCATTTTTATTAAATTTTATAAAGAAGCACCAAGTTGATATGCCGCTTCTGTTTTACTTTTTCCAAGAACTTCTCCCCGGTTTTTCCAACCAAGATTACGCTCATAGGTATGATACCATGTAACAGCCTGTGAATAATCAGAACCGTCAGCCGTCATTAAAAGCACGCTTTCTCTTGCAAATTTTCCATACCCAAGACATTCTAATTCCGCATATAAACGGTCTGCCACTGTTTTCAGAGTCCCGGTAATCGTCCAAAAGTAGACAGGGGAAGCGAATACTACCACATCACAATCTGCAAAGGCGGAATAAATCTGCTCCATATCGTCTTTTTGAGTACATGGGCTTTTACTGTCACGTCCGGCTCGTAAACAGCCTTTGCAGCTATGGATATTCATGCTGTCTAAATAGAACTCCTGTATATGGTGTCCTGCGCCGCAAGCACCGTCTGAAAATGCCTGCATCAGCTTTACGGTACTTCCGTTTTTACGGGCTGCACCGTTCAATATTAGAATGTTTTTTGACATTGTTACCACCACCTTTTCATAGAGTTACCACCAGTTAAATAAACTGCGCCCGATTTCCAGTTTTTCAACCGCCTGCATTTCGTCCGCTTCTAAATCAAAATCCAACACGGTAAGGTTTTCTTTCATGTGCTCCATATTAGTGCTTTTGGGAATTACGATAATTCCCTGTTGAAGCAAGAAACGAAGCGCAATTTGTGAAATACTTTTACCGTGATTTTTGGCAATTTCAATCAGTACGGGGTTCTGCCAAATGCCGTTTTGCCCGCAGGCAAGCGGCGACCAGCTTTCATGTTTTGTCCCAATTTGACATTCCAGTTTGCGTAATTGTGTCTGTTGCCGGAATACATGGGTTTCTACTTGGTTAATTGCCGGAATGACTTTACAGTGGTTAATTAAGTCAAGGTATCGTTCCTCTAAAAAATTTGATATACCTATTGCCCGTAACTTTCCGTTTTTATATGCCGTTTCCATAGCACGGTAAATTTCATGTACATCTCCTGTCGGCTCATGGATCAGCAGCAGGTCAATATAATCTACATCTAATTTTTTCAATGAATTATCAATGGAGCGCAATGTATCTTGATACCCACGGCAAGCCCATAACTTAGTAGTTATAAATAATTCATTTCTTGCTACGCCGGACTTGCGGCAGGCAAGTCCTACTTCCTTTTCGTTACCGTAACATTGTGCGGTGTCTATGGAGCGGTAGCCTGTATGAATTGCGTCTGCCACACATTTTTCTGTCATTCTTGGCGGTGTCTGATACGTTCCATAGCCTATTTGCGGCATTTTTACGCCATTATTCAACGTAACATATTCCAATCCTATTTTCCTCCTTTCCCTGTTTTCGCCTTTATTGTAGCGTGGAATGGATTGACATAGAAGATACCAAAATGTTAAAATGGCTTTTAGAAAATCTAAAAGCAGGTGGTGTTATGTATAGTAAGGAACTTGCTACATTTATTTCTGTTGCGGAACAGGGAAGTTTTTTGAAAGCGTCAAAAGAACTGTATATTACGCCTGCGTCCGTTATGAACCAAATGAACAAGTTGGAAGCGGATATTGGGGTAAAGCTGATTGAGCGGACTAATCAAGGGACGCAGCTTACGGCAGCCGGACGTTCTGTTTACAAGGACGCAAAAAAGATTATCAAGCAGGCGGAAACTGCGGTCATTCATGCCCGGCAGATTGCAGGAAACGAAAAAAAGGCAATCTGTATCGGAACATCTATTCTGCGTCCCTGTAAAATGTTGATTGATTTATGGGCGAAAATTGATGACGGGACGTTACCCGTCACAATCCGAATTGTACCTTTTGATGACAGTCCGGCAGGTATGGAAGCAATGCTAGAAACGCTTGGCAAAGAAATAGACTGTTTTGTCAGCCCGTGCGACAGTCTAACATGGAAAGCGCAATATAATATCCTCGTATTAAGGCAGGGGGAGTGTTGTATTGCTGTTCCACGAAAGCATAGATTAGCAAAAAAAGAACGTCTGCGGTGGAATGATTTAGACGGGGAAACGCTCATGCTTGTACAACGGGGAAATTCTCCCGTATTAAACAGATTGCATGATGAAATTGAAACAAAGCACCCTAAGATTAGCATAGTAGATATACCGCATTTTTACGATACAGATATATTTAATGAATGTGAACAGAGTGGTTACATTATGGAAACTTTGGATATTTGGAAAGACGTACACCCGTCTATTATTACAATCCCTATGGAATGGGATTATACAATGCCTTATGGTATTGTATATGCAAAGCAGCCGTCTAAGCAGTTGCAGGAATTTGTTAATATCATACAAAATAATTTGAATACTTGAAAAACAGACATAAATATATAAATGCCGGGAAACGGTAGCCCGCAGACTGCCATTCCCCGGCGTTTCATTACTCCATATCTTCAGCAGGCAGAAACACAAGCTCTGCAAATTCTTCTTTATGCTTTTCCCAGACTATCAACGCCAAACAGCCAAGTCAAGGACGTAAACGCCGCTAAAGCGGTAAATCCTTGACTTGGCTGTCTGCCATTGATAAAGGGTAATTAAGGCATAAATGAATATCTATGTTGCAGCAACCTCTTTTCCTTTCCATTCCCTTCATGCGATAGGGATAATTCAATCAAAATTCAAAAGAACGGATAGGAAAGGAATAGATAATTTATCATTCTGTAATTTATTCTTTAGTATTTTATATATCTATATTTTATTGCGTTGGTTTTCCCTGTGTTGGAAAATCCAATATTGGATTTTCCGGTGTAGGGTTTTCCACGATTGGATTATTGGCATAGTTGACATTCAGTTTTGGAGAAGAATAAACTGTATATTCCATTTCCCGAAGCAATCCCTTTTCATCGCGTATTCTGTTGCAGGTAATATATCCTGCCTGCTCCAGTTCGTGTATAACCGTTGTAATAGCGTCTAAGCCCTCTTTGTTGATATAAGCTAACCCTTGCAAGGTGAAATTCCATTCCGGGGGCAATGAGAGTATTTGACAGAGCAATCCTTTTGCCCGCAGGGATAACTGGCGGTTGCGTAAGTGGGTGTTTGGCATGATTGTATAATCTTTGACTTTTTCTACTCTGAATACTGGCATTATAGGCTTGTCCTTTCTTTTTGTGCGAAAGCCGAAGTCCACAGCTTTGAGGGGCGTGTGGGTATGCGTCTTAGTGATTGTATTTTGTGTGTTTCGATTTACTACAATCTTCCCGGTTTGTTTCACCGAAGCGCTGGAAGTGTACGATTTCTCTTTGGCGAAGGAAGCGGATGGGTTCTGCGATTTCTGCGTCCTTCACAAGGCGGAGGATGTTGTCGTAGGTTGTGCGGGCCTTCTGTTCTGCCGCCATATCCTCAAACAAATCCGTAACAGCATCGCCCTTGGACTGGAATTCACAGGCATTAAACGGAATACCGCCTGCTGCCTGCGGCCACAGGGCGAGCGTGTGGTCAACATAGTATTTGTCAAAGCCGGACTCCTTCAACTGGGCAGGCGTCAGGTTCTTGGTGAGCTGATATACAATCGTGCAGATCATTTCGAAGTGCGCCAGCTCTTCGGTACCGATGTCCGTCAGGACGCCGGTTACCGTGTTGAAGGGCATCGTGTACCGCTGCGCGAGGTAACGCATGGATGCGGCCAGTTCTCCGTCCGGTCCGCCATATTGTGAGATAATAACCTGTGCAATTTCCGGGTTCGTCTGTGTGATGTTGACAGGAAACTGCAGCCGTTTTTCATAATTCCACATTAATTATACCCCCTTTCCCAAGGCCAATCCTGCAGCGCCCATTTCCATTCCTGCATGTTGTCGTCAAGAATGTCCAGTACCAAAGGACCGTAAGCGGCAGTGTATTCTTTTGTAAGCTGGCGTTTCATACTGTTGTATCGCTTAAAGGAGCTGATGGCCTGTTGGTCATAGGGGTGTGTGTCAAGATACAGGTTAAGCTCTTTTAAAGCGAAGTCTACGCTGCTGATTTCGTTCAGCAGTCTTTTGCGTTCCCGGCAGTTGCAAGGCTTAAAGTCCATATCCAGGCCTCCTTCCCGTAA
This sequence comes from uncultured Lachnospiraceae bacterium, assembly GCA_949948735.1. GTDB lineage: Bacteria > Bacillota > Clostridia > Lachnospirales > Lachnospiraceae > COE1. Next base: position 135,713 of record CATLGV010000004.1, read on the forward strand.
AAGGTTTATTCAGCTCAGGAAAGACGGTTCCGGTCCGGAAGCCTTCTTCCAGGTTCTCATACATGACAGCGTTTGTCTGCCATGGAACATATGCCATAGCGATAGGCATTTGTTCGAGAGTCGGCATTTGTTGTTTCCATTCCTGCATAATGCGGCACTCCTTGTAATATTTCTGTGTTTATTATCATAATATGAGAGATAGGGGATTTTGTGCAGGGCTGCGGCAATCAGGCAGGGCAGGTATTTCCCCTGCCCGCGCGCCGATGCGGCTTCCAGCAGCATAAAAAGAGCCGATACCTTCAGGCATCGGCTGCTATGTAAACGGGAATCCCGCAGTGTTTTGGCGAAGCCGGTCGGCACACGGTCCAGAATACAGGCACCGGCGGCTTCATTTGATGCTATCAGTATAATATAGAATTGTGTCTAAACTGTTTCTAATAAAGAAATAAAGTATAAACGAATGAGAAAAATTTGCTAAACTATTTGTCAACACGGGAGAAACTTTGCTATAATGTAGAAAATCGGAAGCCAGAGCTTACGCGGCTTCCGACCCTTGGGCAGAAGGACAGGCTGTAATCGCGGGCGCTGCGTTTACGCGCTGCTTCGCACCCGTCTGCAGGAAATACTTAAGCGCGGCCTTGCATCAAAAGCGGCGCAGAAATGAGGTAAAAATGAGATTTGTGATGAATAAAGCGGCATGGACAACTATTGAGGAAGGGGAGAAGGATTGCTATCTGCTGACAAACGGACTGGGCGGATACAGCAGCCTGTCTGTGATCGGCTCCGCGGCGCGCGGGGAGCATGCGCTTCTCATGTCGGCCAAAAAGGCGCCCAATGTCAGGTGGCATCTGATTACAAATGTGCTGGAGCAGCTGCATATTGACGGACAGGAGTATATGCTGACCTCCCAGCGGATGAAGGATGGCCGTGATTTGCAGGGGTATCGGTATCTGACGGAATTTGTTTATGAGGAGCTGCCCACATGGACCTACGAGATCGACGGCGTTGTACTGCACAAGTCAATGCTGATGGTACACGGAGAAAATACGGTTGCACTGCGTTATCAGGTTGAGAATCCCGCGGGAAAAGAGATTGGGCTGACCTTGACGCCGCTGCTTCGTTTTTCGCCTAAAAAAGAGCTTTTTTCTGAGAAACAGCAGTTTGCGCTCTCACAGACAGCGACGGGTTACTGCATCGAGAGCAGAGACTATCAGGTCTACGCAGCCACGAACGCTGTGGTGCGCCCGGAAAAGGAGCGGCTGTTTGGGACTATGTATTTTTCACAGGATGAGCGGGACGGGCGGGATGCGTACGGCGACGCCTGTATCAATCATTCCCTGCATTTCGACAGGATGGAGACGGGAAGCGACAGTTGTGTCATATTCAGTACGGCTCCTTATCCGTATGATAACGGGCTATATGCCAGACTGCTGGCGCGGGAACAGGAGCGTCATGCAGGACTGCTTGCGCAGGCAGAGCTTACAGGTGCGCTTGGCAGGCAGCTGGTGCTGAGCGCGGACGCGTACGTCGTTGAGCGGGAGTCCACAAAAGGCAAAAGTATTATTGCCGGATATCCGTTTTTTGAGGATTGGGGAAGAGATACGATGATATCCCTGCCGGGGATTACGCTGGCAACGGGGCGTTACGAGGACTGCAAAAGCATTCTCAGGACATTCGCGCAGTATGTGAAGGACGGCCTTCTGCCCAATCTGTTTCCCGAGGGGGATGAGACGCCGATGTACAATTCCGCCGACGCGCCGCTGCTTTTTGTAAACACCGTGTATGAATATCTGCAGTCTGCCGGGGAGGATACCTTTCTGGAGGAGCTGTGGCCGGCGCTCACACAGATTGTCGAAGCGTATAAAAACGGGACGGATTTCCATATTGGTATGGATGAGGATGGGCTCATACGCGCGGGGGCAGGTCTGGAGCAGGTGACGTGGATGGATGTGCGCGTAGGAGAGTTCCTGCCGACGCCGCGCCACGGCAAGCCTGTTGAAATCAATGCGTACTGGTACAGTGCGCTCCGCGTGATGACAATCCTGTCGGAAAAGAGAGGCGAGACGGCGCGTGCGGAGGCATATGCGCTGCTTGCGGATAAGGTCAGAGAAAGCTTTGTCGCAAAGTTCTGGAATGAGGAGTCGGGCTGCCTCAAGGATGTGCTGTCCGGTGGGAAGGATGAGAATCAGATTCGCTGCAATCAGATATGGGCGCTGACCATGCCCTTTACCATGCTTTCGGAGGAGAAGGAGGCGCAGGTGCTTGAGCGGGTGAAGGAAGAGCTGTATACGACGGCGGGACTGCGCACCTTATCGCCCGGGGATGCGGATTTTCATGCTGTTTATATCGGGGAGATGATAGCCCGCGACAGTGCGTACCATCAGGGGACCGTGTGGGCCTTTCCGCTGGGCGCATACTACAGGGCGTGTATCCGGCACGCCGGGAACTGTCCGGATGCAAAGAGGCGCGCAGAAAAAATCAAAGAACTGGAATTCGGCTTCGCGTCGCTCGAAGCGTGGTTGAGGGAGGGCTGCATAGGACAGCTTGCGGAGATTTATGACGGCGGCACACCGACGGTATCAAGAGGATGCTTCGCGCAGGCATGGAGCGTAGGAGAGCTCCTGCGCGCGGTGTATGATTTTGAACGGCTTTGTGCCGGCCGTCAGGGATGAGGCGGTTCTACAGCAGCATTTCATAAGTAAAGCGCCCCATGCATTGCCGCAGCAAAACCGCGGCAATGCAGCAGCAGACAGCGCCGATTCCGAGCAGGGCAAGCGGGCTGATCAGCATAACGCCTGTAAACTGGCCTGCCAGCAGCATCAGAATCGGGAGCAGCAGAAATACCGCGCCCTGCTGTGCGTCCTCCATGCTTTGGGCCCTGGCGGAGGTGCGCACGATCAGGGTAACGGCAATCAGGGAGATTGCCGGAGAGACCAACAGCATAATAAAGAGCCATTGTATTCCGGGCAGGATAAAGCTGCCGGATGTGAGCGTAACCTCGGTTTCCAATACAATCAGCATGATGGAAAAGGAGAGAAAGGACACGAACATACTCAACAGGAATGCTGCGAACACCTTAGCCCGGAAAATCTGCCGCAAAGACAGCGGGGCGTACAGCAGTGTTTCCAGCGTGTGCTTTTCCTTTTCACCGACAAAGGAGCTGGCCGCCATAACGGAGGATGCCATTACCGGAATAATCAGAAAAAACAACGGAAGAAAATAATTCAGCAGGAGACCTGCAAGCGCGTCGTTGATATTTTGCGCCTGCTGATTTTCGGGAAGAAATGTCAGCAGCTTTTGCAGCTCCGCCACCTCCGTCGGCATCAGATATGTGGTCAGAATAAAAACGGTGGGTAAAAAGACGGTCAGCACGATTGGAACCACCAGCAGGGAAATCATCATGCGGCGGTTGGCGGTGATTCCCCGAATGTCCTTTTTGATAATTGCAAGCATTTCTTTGTTCATTTGAGACCTCCATTTCAATATATCAACTGTTTTTTTGCGACGTTTCAGGCGCTGCTGTCAGTGCGAAATAGATATCCTCCAGAGACGGCGCCTGGGTGGATACCTCGTAGATGCTTTTGCCGTTTTCTGTGAGTCTGCGGACGAGCTGCGGGATTTCCTCCTCAGAAGCAATATTTTCCTCCAATATACCGGAAGCGGTTCCGGCAGGGCAGGTTCTTATCCTCACGCGCATGCCGGCGCCAATGCGTCCGCGGAGCTCCTCAAGCGTGCCGGACGCGATTAATCTGCCCTCGCTCATCAGCCCGTATCGGGTGCAGATCTCCTGCGCGTAGCGAAGCTGGTGCGTACAGAGGAATACCGTGATTCCCTTTTCCTGTGCCAGCCCCCGAATCAGGAGATGGACATTCTGGGCGCTTTCGGGGTCGAGACCGGAGGTTGGTTCATCCAGAAACAGGAGTCTGGGATTGTGAATCAGTGCGCGTGCCAGAGAAAGGCGCTGCCGCATACCGGTAGAATAGGCGCCGAGCTTCTTGTCCCGCGCTTCGGACAATTCCAGCTGCGCTAACAGGCTTTCCGCCCTTTTTTTGCTTTCGGCAGGGGAAAGCCCGAATATCGTGCCGTAAAAAATAAGGTTTTCAAGCCCCGTCAGCGTATCGTACATCTGCGCGTGCTCTGTCACGACACCGGAAATCGCATGTGTCTTTTCGGGGCTTTTGCACGGTTCGATGCCAAACACACTGCAGCTGCCGTCCGTGGGGGAGAGCATGCCGTTGAGCAGCTTTACCGTGGTGGTTTTTCCGGCGCCGTTGGGCCCCAGAAAGCCGAATACCTCGCCCGGCTCAAGGCTGATGGTGACCGAATCGACTGCTTTTTTGCCGTCAGGATAGATTTTGGACAGGTTATTGAGTGTGACTGCGTTCATAGTGTATCCTCCCCGCCGGATTGAAGCCGGCTGACAATCGTTTGAAACCGAGGGTTATCTGATAAAGGTGCAAATATGGGATTACCGGTGACCGCCTGTGTAATGCTCTGGCGGATAAGCGCGCTGTCACGGGGGAAATCCCTGCCAAGGATGAGCGTTTCCTCCAGCCAGTTATCCAGAAGGTTAAAGTACGAATCCCCGCGGAGCTTCATTGAATCCGTGCTGTGAAGGGCTGTCTGCGTATAGTATTCCAGATGAGAAAGCGCATTATCCATATCTCCCTGCCGGGCAAAGCACTGGGCCGCGGTGATGCGCAGCGACAGGAGCATGGCAGGGTGCAGCGTATCCAGGCAAAACGTGTCCGCAACGGCAAAGGCGCGGCGGCAGGTCTCCTCCAGTGCTTCCGTATCGGCAGTACGCGTACACAGCTCCATATAGGCGGGAAGCATATTGAGCATATCCAGCAGGGCTTTATAAATCCCTGTCTGGAGGACGCGCGTTGCCGCTGTTGTGTCGCCAAGCATTTGAAAGGCGGAGGACAGCAGCGGTTCAGGGGCGAGCCGGATGATTTCCATCGGCCGGAGCAGCTCGAGAACCTCCTGGGGCTGTCCGAGCAGCAGCATGCAGTACGCCTCCATGCCGACAGCTTGTGAAGCAAGCTCCGTGTCGTCCGTGATTTCCCTGACACGGACGAACAGATTTCGCGCCTCGTCAAGCAGGCCGAGCCTTTGCTCCTGACTGACGGCAAGCATATGGTGATTGACATAAAGACTGCCGATTTGGAAAAGCAGCGGCGGGCAGGCATAATATTTTTGAGCAAGCGTGCGGCAGTGCGCAAGGACTTCTTCAAAAGGCTTTTGTGAAAAATCGCGCGAAAGCTGCCGGTATAATTTGCGGATGTCCTCGTGCGCCAGCTGCGGCCTGTAGTCCATCAGCTCGTCGATGCTGATATCAAAAAAGGCGGCAAGGCGCGGCAGAATGGTAATATCCGGATAAGTGGAGGACGTTTCCCATTTTGAGACGGACGCCTTTGATACGCCCATGTATTCTGCCAGCTCATCCTGTGTAATACCGCGCTTGCGGCGGTTGTCAATGATGACGCGGCCGAGATTAATTTCTTTCATAGCTCCTCCTTTGAAGGCATTATATGGTTTGCTACGTCAACCGTACCTTTCTTTGGTTGACCCTATCATAGCATAAGTGTTTTGGTGGAACAATAGAAAGGCAGGCAACTTCGGTTAAAAAAGTTGCCTGCCAAGAAACTTCTCGGGAGGATGCTTTGTCTTTTACGCCTTCTTTTTGTTCCGCATGGCTGGCCTGCGCCAGATATTCAGACGGTAGAGCACATACAGGATGGCTGCCGAGATGCCGTTGCTGACGACAACGCTGTACCAGATACTGCGCACGCCCATATGTAGGACGATTTCACAGAAGAAGAGCGTCAGGAACCGGAACACCCAGAGCCGCGACGCGTCTACGAGCATGGTGACCTCAGTGTGGCCGGTTCCCTGGAACAGGCCGGTGGTTGCGTTGTAAATACCGTTTGTCCAGCACCAGAATGCCATGACGCTCAGAAAGTCAGCGGCCATGGAAACGACATTCGCGTCGTCTGAAAAAATGCTTACGATAGCGGTAGAAACCGGTGCAAGTGACAGAATCATGCCGCCGGCAAAAAGAAATACAATGCTGATATTTCGGGAAAGCTTATAGCCCCTCTGCGCCCTGTCGTACTGCATTGCGCCGACATTCTGGCCCACAATGGTAGCGACTGCGGAGCCGATTCCGTTTGTAGGCAGCGTGATCAGACTGTTTACCTTGTTGCCGATACCGTATGCGGCCATTGCCTCGGTTCCGTATTTATAGACGTTTTTGCTCATCAACAGAAAGCCAAGCTGCATGGTGGAGCCGCCGATGGCGGTGGGAAGCCCGATGCGCAGGATGGCCTTCATCTTGGCCTTTTCAAATCGCAGGCGGCGCAGATCAAGGTTTACCGGCTGAGCGGGCCGCGTCAACGCGTAAAATGCGATAACGGCGGATGGAAGCTTTGCAAGCAGGGTGGCAAGCGCCGCGCCGGTGATATTCAGATGAAAGGTAATCATCAACAGTGGATCCAGAAGCATATTGATGACAATACCCAGAAAATTTAACAGCATCGGACGCACGGTATCGCCCTGTGCCTGATGGATGGCGCTGTAAATATTGATGGTATATAAAAGCGGCATGTCAAGGACGACGATTCGCAGGTAGGTTTTCCCGTAAAGATAGGTACTGCCGTCGGCGCCGAGCCAGCGGACGATTGCTGGCGTTGAGACAAAACAGATACCGGCACAGACAAACGCGAAAATCATGGCACAGGCAAAAATCTGGTTGGCCATGCTTTTGGCGTTGTCGTCGTCCCGGGCGCCGATATACTGTGCGATAAGCACGGAGCCGGCTACCGTAATCCCGGTGCCGAAGTTCAGAATAATATTCTGGACAGGCGTTACCAGATTGATTGCGGCAAGCTGCTGCGTTCCGATTTTGCCAAGCCAGTAGGTATCCGTCAGGTTGTACATGGTCTGCAGGAAGGAATTAATGACGACGGGTATCGCGATGGAAAGCACGGCCTGCAGCATATTTCCGCTTAAAATAAGGTCTCGATTGGGTTCTTTCTTTAAAATGTTCATAAGATTCTCCGCTTCAATTGATCTGCTGATTATAGAGATATTTCCTGCTATTCACCCTACAGAGATATTTTACCGCATAAATACAGTAATAACTACAGAATAAACGATAAATAGTTGAAAAATTACAGAATTTTTGTCATAATAAAAGCAGATACCATCAACCGGGGGTACCCTCAATTGATGGTACGCCTGAACGACAAGGGCTGTGTGCCTTTGTCAATTGAGGCTATCCGTGTTGGCTGCGGAAAGAGGACAAAAGGAGGACGGGATGGGATTATCGGGGAAACAGCCGCATATCGCGATTACCCGCATCCGGCGGGAGTCTTATTTTGAGATGAAGCGGGAGCATTATCATTCTTACTATGAATTTTATTATCTGCTTTCGGGAAGCCGCAAATTTTTCCTGAATAATAAGATTTTTCATATCAACAGCGGAGATCTGGTGGCCATACCGAAGGGGGAGATTCACCGGACGACATTTATCTCGGAGGGGATACATGAGCGGATTGCGCTGTGCTTTTCGGATGAAGCGGTGAGACCGCTGCTGCAGGATATCGGAGAGCCCGCCTTTAAGGAGTGCTTCCGCCAGTACCGAATCTCCGTTCCGGCAAACAGGCGGGAATACCTTGAAGCTTTGTTTGAACGTCTTCTGGCGGAGATTTATCTGCAGGAAAGCGGAGAGAATGACGAGCTGTCAGCGGCGCTATGCCGGCGGTATTGTGAAGAGATCATCTTGTTTGTGATACGCTGCCAGCGGCACGCGGCGCCGGAGCGCGCGGGCGCAATGCTTGAGACTGTGCTGGAGAAGCAGGAGCGTGCGGAGCAGCCGGATATCGGGATTGAGAGCGCGGCGCTTTATATGAGCAGGCATTATTACGAGAATATTACTCTGAAACAGATGGCGGAGTTTTGCGGCATGAGCGAATCCCATTTCTCAAAGCGGTTTAAAAAGGGGACAGGCTTTGGCTTTAAGGAATATCTCAATGAGGTGCGCATGCGCAATGCGTGCGGGCTGCTTGTACATACCGGAAAAAGCGTTACGGAGATTGCTTCGTTGTGCGGATTTATGGACAGTAACTATTTTGGCGACGCATTTAAAAAGAAGAAGGGAATGTCTCCGCGGCAATACCGGAAAATCAATTTATTATAATGGAAGCGCAAAACAAAGTTTTTGGATAGCAGGTACGTCGAATGTCGATTTTCTGCCCGATTATGTAAACGCTTACATTTTCGACTGGATATTTGCCGGCGGATGTGTTATTTTAGGAGTAGAAGGTAAAAACAGGAACAGGAGGGTTCAAATGAATTACGAGATCATTTATAAAACTTCGACCAGCTTTGTGGTGGAGCTTAAGGACAACGGCTATTTTTCTTCCGATACGGAGCATGAGATTTACGTCGACGGCGCTCTGGCGGAAAAGAGCAACAGGAATGTAGCTACCGTCTTTGGCCTGCAGCCTGCGACCACCTATGAGGTGAAAATCGTGTGCGGCGAGGATGCGTCGGAGGGCTTTCAGGTCACGACAAATGACGAGTATGTCACTTTGAATGTGAAGGATTTCGGGGCGAAGGGCGACGGAGAGACGGATGATACGCTGTTTATCCAGTGCGCTATCAACGCGTGTCCGAAGGGCGGACGGGTTTATGTTCCGGCCGGTGTGTACAGGATTTATCCGTTGTTTTTAAAGAGCGATTTGGTGCTGGAGCTTGGTAAGGACGCGGTGCTTTCGGCATTTACGGACAGGACAAGGTTCCCCATTCTGCCGGGGAAAATCGAGTGTACAGACAAGGATAAGGAATATCTTCTCGGCACATGGGAGGGGGATCCGCTGGATATGTTTGCCGGGATTCTGACCGGTATCAATGTGGAGAATGTTGTGATTACGGGACAGGGAACCATCGACGGGAACGCGAGCCGCGAGAACTGGTGGGAGAATCCCAAGGTGAAGCGCATTGCATGGCGGCCGAGGATGATATTTTTGAACCATTGCAGGAATGTAGTGCTGCATGGGATAACCGTCCGGAACAGCCCGTCATGGAACATCCATCCGTACTTCTCGGAGGACCTGCGGTTTATCGGCATCTCCGTGCTCGGACCCAAGGACTCGCCCAATACCGACGGCCTGGATCCGGAATCCTGCAAGAATGTGGAGATCGTCGGTGTATATTTCTCCGTCGGGGACGACTGCATTGCGATTAAGTCCGGCAAGATATACATGGGGGCAAAGTACAAGACGCCTTCGGAAAACCTTGTCATCCGGCAGTGCTGTATGCGCGACGGACACGGCTCCATCACCATCGGAAGCGAGATGGCGGGCGGCGTGAAGAACCTGAACGTTGAAAACTGCCTGTTTCTGCATACCGACCGCGGACTGCGCATCAAGACCAGACGCGGGCGGGGAAAAGACGCGATTGTCACGGGCATTAAGTTCGAAAATATTATAATGGATCATGTAATGACACCGGTTGTGATGAACTGCTTTTACTTCTGCGATGCGGACGGGCATTCGGACTATGTGCAGTCAAAGGAATACCATCCGGTTGACGAGCGGACGCCGTACCTTGGCGACTTCCTGTTTAAAAACCTCAAGGCCACGAACTGCCATGCGGCGGCGTCCTATCTGTACGGGCTGCCGGAGCAGAAAATCCATCATGTTGTCTTTGAGAACGCGGACTTCTCCTTTGCGGAAAATCCGACGGCAGGCGTACCGGCCATGATGGACGGCGTTGACAAGCAGACCAACACGGGGATTTTCGCAAAGAACATTGAGACGTTGGAGCTTAGGAACGTAAGGGTTTCAGGACAGAACGGCGAGGCCGTCATCAGCGACGGAATCGATACGTTTGTAAAGTAAGCAACACACAGGAGAGAAGATTAAATTTTAACAAACACTGTGAGGGGGATTTTTATATGCCGGCTTCGGATTTGGAATTGATGGCGGGGACAAACGAAACGATATTATGGAAGGGGAAACCACTGAAAAAGTGTTTTATACTTGAAAGCATTTTTAATCCCCTGCTTCCTTTTGCGCTTATCTGGGCGGCGGTTGACGCCGTTGTCCTGGGCGCAATCGCGTTATCGGGCGGCCCGGTACATTTTGTTGTCCTGTTTCTGCTGGTTCATCTTATGCCCGTGTACATCTATATCGGGGGCGTTGTTTTATGCTTCAGAAAATACAGAAATACGGCATATATGATTACGGACAGGGGGATATATGTTTCCGGCGGAACATTTTCGTATACCTATGAAATGAAGCCGTTTACGGATCTTTCGCATATCAACATCCGCAGAGGGATTTTTGACCAGATGCTGGGCGTGGGGGACGTGATATCCGTCTGCTCACACAGTGGCGTCAGCTCGAAGCATGCGCATGCTTCGGGCGGTCTGGCGATTTGTGATATTCCGGATTATCAGAACGTATTTAATCTGATGAAACAGCTGCAGACGGACATTTACGCGGATACGCAGTATCCGAATGATTTGCGGCCGAGAGAAAACCGCGGTTATCAGACACGGTATGTCAGAAGGGACGATTAAGGACAAAACGGGATGAGGCATCGACAAGTCTGTCGGCTGGTTTGCATATCAGGGAGAAAATGAAAAATGGGATTAGCGGAAATTTTGGGAATTATAACAGTAGCCCTGCTTTTCATCATTATTATACTGCAGATAACGGGACGAAAGAAGACCGATATGGGTGAAATTACGGCGCTGCTGAAGCGCACTGCCGAGGAACAGCGCGACGGCGTGCAAAAGCAGATTGCAAACGGCGCGACAGAGCAGTTCGAGCGGTTTGGCGTTATACAGAACAGCATTCAGGATACGCTGTCTGCAAACCGTAAGGAGGTCAATCGGCAGCTTGCCGAGTTTCAGCAGCAGATGGAAGCGCAGTTATCGGCCGTACAAAAGGCCGGCACGGACAGCAACGAGCAAATCGGAAGAACCGTAACGGCTGCTCTGCAGACGAGCCGTGAGGAGCAGAACAAACAGCTTCACACATTCGGCGAACAGGTGGACAGCCGGCTTTCCTCCGTTCAGCGCGCCAATACGGAAAATATTGAAAAGATTAATTCCACGCTTGAGAATAAGATGAAATCCCTGCAGGAGAGTAATGAAAAGAAGCTGGAGCAGATACAGGGCGTGGTGGACGAAAAGCTGCAGAAAACGCTTGAAACCCGTCTTGCACAGTCCTTTGAGCTGGTCAGCAGGCAGCTTGAAAGCGTGGGCCAGGGACTGGGAGAGATGAAGGCGCTCGCCGCCGACGCCAGGTCGCTGAAGAATGCCCTTACAAACGTAAAGGAGCGCGGTACATACGGCGAGGTCCGTCTTGAGAAGCTGCTCTCCGATATTCTTGCGCCGGGTCAGTATGAGATGAATGTCGAGATTACGGACGGCAAGCGCGTAGAGTTTGCCATAAAGCTCCCCGGCAACGGGGACGCGCCGCTGCTTTTGCCGATTGACAGCAAGTTCCCGATTGAGGACTATAACCGGCTGCTCGACGCGCAGGACAAGCAGGCAATTGATGAGGCGAGGCGATCGCTTACGGCAAAGCTCCGCGCTTTCGCAAAGGATATTCACGACAAATATATCGTGCCGCCTAGGACGACGGATTTTGCGCTGATGTTTTTACCTACGGAGGGGCTGTACGCGGAGGTCGTTCAAAATGCGGCTCTGTTTGAGGAGCTTCGCGATAAGTATAAGGTTACGGCAGTTGGCGCGACGACGCTTTCGGCGTTTCTTGCATCGCTGCAAATGGGCTTTAAGACGCTTGCGATTGAACAGCGGTCGCAGGAGGTGTGGGATACGCTGCGCGCCGTGAAGTCGGAATTTGTGAAGTTTGGCGAATCGCTGGACAAAGCGCAGAAGCAGATTCAGACTGCCGACAAAACGCTCGCAGAAATTGTCGGGAGGCGCACAAGAGCAATCAACCGCACGCTGCGCGGCGTTGAAGAGCTGACGGAGGCAGGCGCGCCCCCGCTGATCGCGCCGGACGATACGGCGGATGAGTAAAACCGCATTGCTTCCATAACAGGCCTGAAGGGAGTAGACAGAAATGGAGCTTGAAAGCATAACAAAAGAATTTGTAGAGCAGAGCAGAAGCATTTTGGGAGATAATCTGGCAGGGGTATATCTCCACGGATCAGCGGCGATGGGATGATTTAATGCCCTGAAAAGCGATATAGACCTGCTGGTTGTGGTGAAGGGGGATGTTCCTGACAGAATCAAACGGCGCTATATGGATATGGTTGTGGCGCTGAACGCGTGCGCGCCTCAAAAGGGGCTTGAATTAAGCATTGTCAGGGAGGCCGTATGCAGACCATTTATTTACCCTACGCCCTTTGAGCTGCACTTTTCGAACGCGCATTTAAATTGGTATCAGGCAAATCCGACGGAATATATTGAGAAGATGAGAGGAACGGATAAGGATCTGGCGGCGCATTTTACCATTATTTATCACAGAGGGAAACGCCTTTGGGGGAAAGAGATCAGGGACGTTTTTGAAGAGGTCGGACAGGAGGCCTATTTTGACAGCATCTGGTGCGATATCCAGGATGCGGAAACGGAGATTATGGAAAACCCTGTTTATATCATTTTAAATCTGTGCAGGGTGCTGGCCTACAAAGAAGAGGGGCTTATTCTCTCGAAGGCTGAGGGCGGAAGCTGGGGCCTGGAGAATGTGCCCGCGGCATACCGCCCTCTGATTTCGCAGGCATTGCGCGCATACCTGCACAGCGGCTTCTTAAGAGAGCCGGAGGAAGGCTGTGCCCGCGAATATGCCGCCTACATGACAGGCCGGATACGCGATTGATTTTTATAAAGAAACCGCTCAAATTCAATTCTGACAGGCGTGTCGCCTGCGTAGGCGTAGACGCCGATCATGGCGCCGGTAAACCGTTTTCCTTTCCGAATGCCCTCGTCGCACAGATAATAGACATTTTCCAGAACCCCGAGCGGCTCTGACGCGCGGCAGGAGCCTGCGAGCGTATAAGAGAATTCCCGTCGCAGATAATCCGTATCAATCTGCAGGGAGATCTTCGTATCTCCGTGTGATATGCATGTCATAATATCCTCCGTAATATCCTGTGAAAAGGAGATGTGCTCGTCCGTATCAATTTTTTCCCGCACTGCAAGCGTGTAGCGGCCGTCCTGCACGAAGACGCCGAATTTCAGGTATGTATTTTCGTCATAATAGCAGGTCATTCCGGCGTCCTGTCCGTCGCCCAGCGCGGAATAATCCATAGTCACCCCGCAGGTAAAGATGAAATCGCACTGCCTTCTGACCACGATGTTTTTAGCATGCATGGCGTTCAAATCAAGGCGGCTTGCTTCCAGAGACAAAACGCCGTCCTTTAATCGGATGCCGCCTTCCGTAGGCGTTCTTGGCGTCATAAACTCCTTTGACAGCGTATCCCGGCCAAAGCCGGACGTATGCGGCGCATCCTCAGGAAGCTCTGCCGCTGCATTGCCGGAGGAAGCCTTCACAGTGGTTTCCGAAGCGGCGCTTCCGGCTATGCCGCAAGCGGGCAGCAGCGGCTTTTTCTGCTGACAGCCGGGACCTTGCAGACGGTTGACAATGGGCCATTCATCCGCAGTCCATGTGACAGGGTCCAAAGCGGTTTCACGTCCGAGCATGCTGTATTTACCGTCAATCATCCGCCCGCACAGATAGACCATGTACCAGTCGCCGCCAGGCGTCATTACCGGTTTTCCGTGGCCGCAGCGCTGTATCGGGGCTTCGGGTATCCATTGCCGCATAATCGGGTTGTACGGGCAGGGCTCGTAGACGCCCGTCAGCTCCCGCGAACGAGAGACGGTGATTCTGTGGCCCGGGCCGGTGCCGCCCTCTGCCTCGAAAAGATAATACCAGCCGTCTTTTTTGAGCAGATGCGGGCCCTCTGGCGCGCGCTTCTGGTCGCCGTAGAACAGCAGCATGGCCGGTGAGAGCTGCGTGCCCTTTTCCAAATCAACCTCCAAAATCCGCGCGCCGCGGTTGAGGAGCATATAGGAGCGGCCGTCGTCGTCATGGAAGAGGGACGGGTCTATACCGTCCTCTTCAATGTAAAAGGGCCTGGAATACGGCCCCTCCGGTTTTTCGGAGGAGACCACAAGCTGTCTGCGGATAACGGAGCCGGTGTCGTTCATCCGGTAGGTCGCCGTCACATAGAACCTGCCGTTTTTGTAGGAGATATCCGGCGCCCAGTATCCGCGTCCGCCCTCTAAGTCGTCAATATCCGCCCATGCCGGATTGGTGATGGCGTGGCCGATAATCTCCCAGTGAATCAAATCCCGTGAATGTGAAATCGGAATGCAGGGGAAAAAGATAAAAGAGGAGTTGGCCATATAAAAATCGTCGCCGACTCTTACAATGGAAGGGTCGGGATACATTCCGGTACGGATGGGATTGTGGTAGGTGTCCTCATATTTTACGTCATAATGCTTTTCAAAATAATCATTTATTTGCGTGTACCCGAGCCGGTGGGCGAGGTCCCACGGCGTGACAAGCTCAAGGTCGCCGTCGAGCGCGGACATGCCTACTCTTTCAACCAGATAGGGAATCGTATCGGCCTTTCCGGAGAGCACGGCGTAGTGCAGGATGCTCCGGTAACGGCTGTCCCGCAGATTCATGCTGGCCCTCGAGTATTCCACAATATATTTTGTCAGCGGCAGACTCCCCATCTGTGCGGACAAAAGGGCAAACGGGACGCCGTCCTGCGTCTGATAATCAATTGCCGCGGGCTCCTCTGTCAGCAGCCTTTTTACCTCGTTCAAATCAATGCTTCGAATTGCCTGTTCCAGGCGTTTTTTTATTTCCATAAACAGTTTCTGCTCCTTTCGCAGCGTGCATATTTGTGTCACACTTATTTTCCGGCGTTCAGTTCAATCATAATGCAAAAGACGGGATTAATCAATACGCACGAGGCCTGCAATCCAAAATCCGGCAGAAAATGGAGGGCAAATCTTGTCTATTGCCATCAATCTATGGTATGATGATAAAAGCTTACCAAAATAACCGGAATTTAAATAATCTGTGCGCGGAGGAGAAGGAGCTTTATGGCAATTGAAATCGTAGAAAAGTATGTGAACGGGCTGATCGACAGAAGTACGCTGGAGGAGCCGGTCTGGAATATCGAGAAGATTCGGGCGGGTAAAAAGGCGACATGGGATTATATCGACGGCTGCATGATTATGTCGCTTCTGGAGCTTTACAAGGTGACGGAGAACCGTAAATATTTCGAATTTGCGGAGAGCTACATCAGCCACCGCATTGAAGAGGACGGCACGATCAACGGATACGATAAGGACGAACTGAATCTGGACCACATCAACGAGGGCAAAAATCTCTTTACCCTTTATGACTTAACCGGAAAAGAGAAGTATGCCAGGGCAACGAAAAATATCTACCAGCAGATTTTGGAGATGCCGCGTACAAAGGAAGGAAACTTCTGGCATAAGAAGATTTATCCGAATCAGGTATGGCTGGACGGCCTGTATATGGCGCTGCCTTATTATATGGAATATGAGAAGCGCTTTAACGGCAAGAAGAACTACAAGGACATTTATACGCAGTTCTTTAATGTGGAGAAGAACCAGAAGGACGCCGAAACCGGCCTGTATTATCATGCGTACGACGCGGAGCGGAGGATGTTCTGGGCGGATCCTCAGACCGGGCTTTCCGGGAACTTCTGGCTGCGGGCGCTTGGCTGGTTTTCCATGGCGCTGCTGGATACGCTGACGATTGCGGATAAGGGGACGGAGGATTATGCGCATCTGCTGAGAATGTATCAGGAGCTGATTGCCTCGATGCTCAAATACCAGTCTCCGGAGGGAATGTGGTATCAGGTGCCCAATTTCCCCGGGCGGGAGCAGAACTATCTCGAGACCAGCGGCAGCTCCATCATGGCGTACTGCCTGCTGAAGGGCGCGCGCCTTGGCTATCTTCCGGCGGAATACGGCGCGTACGGTGAAAAGGCGTTTAACGGGATTTGCGATAAGTATCTGGCCGCCGTTGACGGGGAAATGAGCCTTGGCGGCATCTGCCTTGTAGCAGGGCTGGGGCCGGAGGATAATCCGCGGCGCGACGGCACATACGCGTATTACATGTCGGAGCCTGTCGTGAAGGACGATGCGAAGGGAACCGCGCCGTTTCTGCTTGCTTATGCGGAGATGTGCAGGAAGGATCAGTAAAGCGGGGCGGAAACATAAACACGGAAGAATGCAGATACAAAGATTGTAATGCGTCTTCCGTATTGAAAGAAAGTGAAGGTTTGACAGAAAAATGACAGAAAAAGAGCTGTATGTGTCGGCGAAGGGTGATCAGACGTTTGCAAGAATTGCGGATGCGCTGGCGGCTGCGGAACAGTTTTGCGGCTGCAGGGTGGTTATCCGGATTGCGGCCGGCGTCTATCGGGAGCGGCTTGTCATCAGGCAGGACCATATCTCGTTCATAGGTGAGAATGCCGCGGATACGCGGATAACCTTTTCCGACTTTGCGAATGATTTGATGCCGGAGGGCGATAAGCGAGGGACTTTCCGGACGCCCAGCGTTTTTATTGATGCGGATGATTTTTATGCCCGCGGGATTTCGTTCTGCAATGAAGCGGGGCAGGGCGGCAAGGTCGGACAGGCGCTGGCGGTGTATGCGGACGGAGACCGGCTGATGTTTGAGAGCTGCCGCTTCGAGGGGTATCAGGACACGCTGTTTACGGCGCCGCTGCCCAGGAAGGAGAAGCAGGCGGGCGGCTTTAAGGGGCCTAAGGAGTTTGCGCCCCGGCGGGTAGGCAGACAGCTGTATAAGGACTGCTATATTGCGGGGAATGTTGATTTTATTTTCGGCGGAGCGATTGCGTACTTTGAGGACTGCGAGATTTTTATGCGGGACAGAAAGGGTGACGTAAAGGGATATGTGACCGCGCCTTCAACCTTTGAGGGACAGGAGTACGGCTATGTATTTCAGCGCTGCCGCTTTACGAGCGAATGTCCCCGGGAGAGCTGCTATCTGGGGCGGCCGTGGCGGGATTATGCCAGATGCGTCATTTTGAACAGCGAAATCGGCGCGCATATCCGCAGGGAGGGCTGGCACGACTGGGACAGGAAAGAGGCGTGGGATACGGTATTTTTTGCGGAATACGGGAATTACGGAGAAGGCGCGGGCACGCAGCGCGCGCCGTTTGTAAAAATGCTGACGCAGGAGGAAGCGGCGGCCTACACACGGGAAAATGTAATCGGCTTCTGAGGAAGTGATGATTACAGGAGCGGATAAGAGAGCATATGGAACAGACAAATTCACGAACCATCAAAATTAACAGGTATTATGACAGCCTGCCGAATATGAAAGCGAAGTTCGACCGCTTTGCGCGGAAGGATTCTTTTGACGGAAGCACCGCGGCGGAATTTGAGGCATGGCGGACGCGGGCGCGCGCAACCCTGTCGGCGTTAATCGGCCTTGAAAAAATGGACAGCGTGCGGCTTTCCCCGGTGACGGAGGAGGTCGTTATGCTGGACAACGGTATTGTGCGGGAAAAAATACGGATACAGTCCGAGCAGGAGGTATGGGTGCCGATGTATATCCTGATACCGCCTGTAAAGGAGGGTGCGGAGCAGGAAAAGAGAAAGGTTTTCATTGCGCCGCCCGGCCATCAGGGCGCCGGGAAATATTCCGTTGCGGGATGCGGGGAGATTCCCGCGGTCGCGGATGCGATTAAAAAGTTCAATTATGACTACGGACTGCAGCTTGCAAAGCGCGGTTTTGTAGTAATCTGTCCGGACTGCAGAGGCTTTGGCGAACGCCGCGATGAGAAAAAGCAGGGGGACGACGAGGAGGCGTTTCTGACCTCTTCCTGCTTTCATCTGGCGCATATGGCGGAGCCGCTGGGGGAGACGGTAATCGGCATGTGCACATGGGATTTGATGAAAATCGCCGATTATATAGAAACGCGTGCGGAGTGGGACAGTACGGATATTTCCTGTCTCGGGTTTTCCGGCGGCGGCATGCAGACCCTGTATTTTGCCGCGCTGGACGAGCGCGTTCGGAATGTGTTTATCAGCGGATATATGTATGGCTTTAAGGATTCGCTGATGATCTTAAACGGAAACTGCAGCTGTAATTATGTGCCGCATCTGTGGGAGCATTTCGATATGGGCGACATCGGCAGCATGATTGCGCCGCGCAGCCTGATGATACAGTCCTGCCGGGACGACCATTTGAACGGGCCGCGGGGGCTTTGCAATGTCTATGAGCAGCTGGCGGTAATCCGCGACGCCTACGGGCTTTACGGCGCGGAGGAGCGCGTGGTGCACGATGTACACGAGGGTGGGCACTGCTGGCATGACGAGCATTTGACCGAGATTTTGCGGCGCTTTGGGCTGGAGCCGTAAGCTGGCGGCAGAATACGCTCTGCAAAAAACCATATAATAGATTGAATAAGAACGGAGGAGATAGGATGATACAGTTTGGAATCAGATTGCACGACGCGGTACAGGCCCCCATAGAGGAGCGGTTGAAGGCAGTGAAGGCGCAGGGCTTTGCCTGCGCGCATGTAGCCCTGTCCAAGGTTATCAGCGAGAATTCGGTCGCAGAGAGCGCGCTGACGCCGGGCTACGCGATGTACCTGAGAAGGCTGTTTGAGAAGAATGAGCTGGATTTTGCGGTGCTGGGCTGCTATCTCAATCTGGCCACGCCGGACGCCGCGCAGCTTAGGGCGACGCAGGAGAAATATCTTGCGAATATCCGGTTTGCGGCGCATCTGGGCGCGGGCGTTGTCGGCACGGAGACCGGTGCGCCGAATGTGGAGTACAAGTTTGAGGAGGCCTGCTGGTCCGAGGAGGCATTAGCGGTTTTCATCAAAAATCTGCGGCCTGTTGTGCGCTATGCGGAGCAGATGGGCGTGCTTCTGGCAATCGAACCGGTGGTGCGTCATATCGTATGCAATCCCGTGCGCGCAAGGCGGGTGCTGGATGAGATTGCGTCCCCGAATCTGCGCATTATCCTGGATCCCGTGAATCTGCTCGAAAGCTATAATTACGAGAAGCAGGATGAGATTATTGACGAGGCGCTGGCGCTTCTGGGGAAGGACGTTGCCGTGCTCCATGTGAAGGACTTTAAGCTTGAGGACGGCAGGCTGGTATCCGTTCCGGTGGGACAGGGACAGTGCCACTGGGAACGCATTATGCCGTATATGAAAAAAGAGAAGCCTTTTATGCATGCGACGCTGGAGGACACAAAGCCGGAGAACGCAGTGGCGGCGTTGAATTACATTAAAGGGATTTATGAGAACTGCTGACAGTCGACTATTTTGGAACGAAAAGAGGTTTTGGGTATGAGAGGAATCGACACACAGGTGCGAAAAACCAGGCGTGCGATTTTCCGGGAGGTTGCGGGTCTGGCTTATCATTCTGCCAATCTGGTGCGGGATATGGAGGCGCTTCCGTATAAGCTGGTTGATTCGGAGAATTCGCCCTATTGGGGGAATATTTACCGGGAACGGGAGATTGTCCGGGAACGGCTGCGGCTGGCAATGGGAATGTCGCTTCGGCCTGAGGATGAGCCGGTTCAGGTCAGTCAGGGCGTGGAGGAGAGCAATATCGACGAGAAGTATTACGAGCCGCCCTTAATGCAGGTGATTTCAACCGCCTGCAACGCATGTCCGGAAAATAAATACGAGGTCACGGATAAATGCATGGGATGTCTTGCGCATCCCTGTAATGAGGTCTGTCCCAAAGGAGCGATTACAATGGTCAACGGCCATTCCGTGATCGATCAGGAGAAGTGTATCCGCTGTGGTAAGTGCAAGACGGTATGCCCTTATGATGCGATTTCCCACCAGCAAAGGCCCTGCCTTGCGCATTGCGGCGTCAACGCGATCAGCTCCGACAGCCATGGCCGGGCGGTGATTGATGACAATAAATGCGTGTCCTGCGGGCAGTGCATGGTAAGCTGCCCGTTTGGCGCGATTGCCGATAAATCACAGATATTTCAGCTGATTCGCGCAATGCAGTCCGAGCGGAAGATCATCGCGCAGGTAGCGCCGTCCTTTGTCGGGCAGTTTGGGCCGAAGGTAACGCCGGACATGCTCAAGACGGCGCTCAAGGAGCTGGGCTTCTATGAGGTATACGAGACGGCAATCGGCGCGGATATGGGCGCTATGGCCGAGGCGGAGCACTATGTGGAGGAGGTGGCGACAGGGGAGCTGCCGTTTTTGCTGACCTCCTGCTGCCCGTCATGGTCGATGCTGGCCAAGAAGTTTTTTCCGGAGACAATCGATAAAATCAGCAACGCGCTGACGCCTATGGTGGCGACCGCGCGCGTTATCAAGGAGCAGCATCCTGATGCCAGTGTCGTTTTTATCGGCCCCTGTGCGAGCAAGAAGCTGGAGGCGAGCAGGCGGACGGTGCGCTCGGACGTGGATTTTGTCATTACCTTTGAGGAGCTTCTGGGGATGTTTGAGGCAAAGGGTATTCTGCTGGAGGAAATCAAGGCGATGGATACCATGAACGACGCGACGGCAGCCGGGCGGGGCTACGGCGTTGCGGGCGGCGTCGCCAGTGCGATTGAGACGTGCATCAAGGAGTACTATCCGGATACAGAGATACACATCGAGCACGCAGAGAGCCTGTCGGAATGCAAAAAGATGCTGATGCTTGCCAAGGCGGGCAAAAAGACAGGCTGCCTGATTGAGGGAATGGCATGTCCGGGCGGCTGCGTAGCCGGCGCCGGCACCAATATCGCGATTCCGCAGGCGGCAAAGGAGCTGGCGGAATTTAAAAAAGAAGCGTCAAAGCGTATTCCCGATAAGGATATTTAAGGAAATGCCGGTTAAAGCGTTTCCCTAATCCGGCAGGAGACTACGACGAACCAGGAGATAATAGTGGAGGGCATATGAATACGGAGCTTAACTGTGGATTCAGAAAAGACGGAAAGTGGTTTCGCTACCGCGCGGCGGCGATTATCGTTGAGGATGGCTGCGTGCTGTTTGCGGGAAATGAACTGGATAATTATTATTATTCTATCGGCGGCGCCGTGCATGTCGGAGAGACCGCGGAACAGGCGGTGACCCGCGAGGTGCTGGAGGAAACGGGCGTAGCATACGAGGTTGACCATCTTGCGGTAATCCATGAGAATTTCTTTAGTGACAATAGCGGTACGCTGAAGGATTTGGACTGCCATGAGGTTGCTTTATATTTTGTAATGAAGCCGAGAGGAACGCAGGAGCTGAAAAGCGACAGTTATGTTTTGGGGGTTAAGGAGAATATGTTCTGGCTCCCGATTGCGGAATTAGACAAATACAGGGCGTTTCCGACGTTTATGAAGGAATATCTGCAGTCAGGCCATGAGGGGATTATGCACATAGTTACCGATGAAAGAATGACCAGGGAAGGAGTATGATGATAAAATGACAAAGATCAGGACGAGATATGCGCCGAGTCCGACAGGGAAAATGCATGTCGGGAACCTTCGATCCGCGCTGTATGAGTTTTTGATTGCAAAGCATGACGGCGGCAGCTTTATGCTGCGTATCGAGGATACGGACCAGGAGCGTTTTGTGGAGGGGGCAACAGAGATTATCTACCGCACCCTGGAGCAGGCGGGGCTGCGCCACGATGAGGGGCCGGACAAGGACGGGGGGTATGGCCCTTATGTCCAGAGCGAGCGGACCAGGACCGGTATCTACATGAAATATGCGGA
Source organism: uncultured Lachnospiraceae bacterium (assembly GCA_949948735.1). Lineage (GTDB taxonomy): Bacteria > Bacillota > Clostridia > Lachnospirales > Lachnospiraceae > COE1. The sequence continues at coordinate 157,450 of CATLGV010000004.1, forward strand.
AGCGCTGATTGAAAAGGGCGAGGCATATTACTGCTTCTGTGATAAGGAGCGTCTTGCATCCCTCAGGACGGAGGTCGTGGAGGGGAAAGAAATCTCCATGTATGACAAGCACTGCCTGTCCCTCTCCAGGGAGGAGATTGAAGCAAATATCGCGGCAGGAAAGCCCTTTGTCATCCGGCAGAATATTCCCAACGAGGGGACGACGACGTTCCGGGATGAGCTGTACGGGGACATAACCGTGGAAAACGCGGAGCTGGACGATATGATTCTGATCAAGTCCGACGGTTTTCCTACCTACAATTTTGCGAATGTTGTGGACGACCATACCATGAACATTACGCATGTGGTGCGGGGCAATGAATATCTTTCGTCCTCGCCCAAGTACCAGCGGCTGTACGATGCCTTTGGCTGGCAGAGCCCGGTATATGTGCATCTGCCGCTGATTACCGACGAGAACCACAAAAAGCTGGCCAAGAGAAGCGCCAACGGTTCTTATATCTTTGAGGAGATGGTAGAGCAGGGCTTCCTGCCGGAGGCGATTGTCAATTATATCGCCCTGCTGGGCTGGAGTCCGGAGGACAACCGCGAGATTTTTACGCTGGAGGAGCTGATAAAGGATTTTGATTATCACAGAATCAGCAAGTCCCCTGCGGTGTTCGATTCGGTGAAGCTTCGCTGGATGAACGGCGAATACATCAAGGCGATGGATTTCGACCGGTTCTATGAGAAGGCGCTTCCGTATATCCGAGAAGCAATTCATAAGGAGCTTGACTTTAAGAAGATTGCGGAGATGGTAAAGACCCGCATTGAGGTATTTCCGGATATCCCCGGGCTTATCGGCTTCTTTGACGCGCTGCCGGCGTACGACACGGCGATGTACGCCCACAAGAAGATGAAGACGACGCAGGAAACTTCCCTGACGGTGTTGAAGGATGTGCTGCCGATGCTGGAGGCGCAGGAGGATTACAGCAATGACGCGCTGTACCGGCTTCTCTCGGCTTATGTGGCCCAAAAGGAGGTTAAGAACGGCTATGTGATGTGGCCGGTCCGGACGGCGGTTTCCGGTCTCCAGATGACGCCCGCGGGCGCAACGGAGATTATGGAGGTGCTGGGAAAAGAGGAGACGCTCTCCAGAATAAGAAAGGGTATTGAATTATTAGAGAATGCTTAATCCAATAAATACAAACGAAGCGCAGGCAAGGGCGATTGCGCACGGAGAGGGGCCGATGCTGGTACTGGCAGGCCCCGGCTCCGGCAAGACCTTTGTGATCACGCAGAGAATAAAGCGCCTGATAGAGGCACATGGGGTAAGACCGGAGGACATTCTGGTCATTACCTTTACCAAAGCCGCAGCGGAGGAAATGCGGCATCGGTTTTTCAAGCTCACGGAGGAGAAGTCACATCCGGTTCATTTCGGGACATTTCACTCGATTTTCTTTCAGATTCTACGTCATACCTACAAATTCACCGCAGACAATATTATAAGAGAGCCCGATAAATACAGGCTGCTTACACAGATTTTTTCGGAGCTGCCCTCCGACATCGCTCAGCCGGAGCAGCCGTTTGAGGATACGGAGACGCTGCAGCGCATTTTGTGTGAAATCAGCGCGGTAAAAAACAGCGGGCTGGAGCCGGAAGCGCATGAAAGCGAAACGCTTCCGCAGCAGCTGTTTGCATATATTTTCCGGCAGTATAAGCAGCAGATGAACCGGCAGCGCCGCATTGACTTTGACGATATGCAGCTGCTTTGCCGCGATTTGCTGCGGGAACGCCCGGAGACGCTGCGGATGTGGCAGGAGCGGTTCCGGTATATCCTGATTGATGAGTTTCAGGATATATGTCCGCTGCAGTATGAGGTGGTGCGGCTTCTGGCAGGTCCGCGGGAAAATCTTTTTATCGTGGGGGACGATGACCAGTCCATCTATGGCTTTCGCGGCGCCCGTCCCGAAATTATGTTGAATTTTCAGAAAGATTACCCGAAAGCGCAGCAGGTGGTTCTAAATGTCAACTATCGGAGCAGACAGGGGATTACCGCGGCCGCGGGAAGGCTGATCGCGCACAATAAGGTGCGGTTTGAAAAGGACGTGCGGGCGCACAATCCCGCGGCGGACGGCGTAAAGGTGTATGACTTCTCCTCCAAGCGCCAGCAGGGGGAGAATATTGCCGCGCTGATACGGCAGTACATGGAGCGGGAGGGGGCAAGGTATGAGGATATTGCGATACTTTACCGCACCAATACGCCGTCCGTTTATACCGTTGATGCGCTGATACGGGCAGGAATTCCGTTTACAATGAAAGAAAAGCCGAAAAACATCTATGACAGCGCTGTGGCAATGGATGTTCTTGCCTATCTGCGGTATGCACTGGACGGTGATAACGTTGAGGATTTTTACAGGCTGATGAATCGGCCTGTGCGCTATATCCGCAGAAGCACCGTACCTGTAAGGCCCTTTGAGGAGCGGGAGCTGCTGCGGAATAATGCAGGGAACGACAGCGTATTGCAGCGCATCTCACAGCTTTTTTCGCAGCTTCGTTTTATCCGCGGCCTCGCGCCTTATGCGGCGGTCAATTATATCCGCAGGGGTATGGGCTATGAGGCGTATCTGAAGGAACGGGGGAATGCGCAGGAGCTTGAACGGCTGAATGAGCTGCAGGAATGTGCGAAAGCATTTGACACAACGCGGGCCTGGCTGGAGCACATCGGCAATTATGACAAAATGCTGCAGGAGGCTTCGGCAGAGGAGCGGGGGAAAGCGGTATCGGAGGATGCAGTACGGATTGTGACAATGCACGCGTCGAAGGGACTGGAATGGCAGGTGGTGATACTGCCGGACGTAAACGAGAGCGTGGTGCCGCACAAAAGGGCGGCGACGGAGCGGGAGCTGGAGGAGGAGCGCAGAATGTTTTATGTGGCAATGACGCGCGCGCGGGATCAGCTGTTTATCTTTTATATACAGGAAGAGAAGGCAGGGAATTTCCTGCCTTCCAGATATATCGGTGAATTGTCGGTGTAAGAGGATTATGAATCCGCGTGAAGCTTTGCGGATAACAAATCCTTCAGCTCCAGGCTCTTGTCCTTCAGACGCGGGCTGGTGCTTCTGTTTGTGACGACGCCGGACAACAGCTGCATTGCGGTCTGGTATTCGCCCTTTTCATACGCCAGATAGGACAGCAGATAGTCCAGCGTGGTCTCGTTCATGCCGGCAATCGGGAAGTTCTCATGCATACGTGCGTTTGAGAGATGGCCGTACGCATTCATGGCGGCGTTTTTGGCCTCGGTAAGATAATTTGCGCGTTTTGTCTCGGCATTCGGATCGTTCTCGTCAAGCTCGTCGGCCAGATCCTGATACAGCCAGCTTATTTTCAGGCAGACATTTCCGATTTCACTGTCCTTTGCCTGCTTGGTGATGGTGCACAGCAGTACCATTTTCATACGGCTGATTGCCTGCTCCGTCGTGTAGACCTCACAGGGGGTTTCCTCGTGAGATTTGTAATTGGCCTGTATGCCCTCACGCAGGAGCTTGCGCTGTATCTGCGTTGTATTCGTGAAATTCTTGGTGAGCGCTGCAAAGCCGCAGTTGGGGCAGCAGATGGCGTCGTACTTGGTCACGTTTACATTGCTGTGGACGGGGCGGAGATCCGCTTTGGTGTCGACAAATTTTGCGGAATTGGCTTTTACGGCTTTGGAAGTAATCTGCTTGTCACAGACAGGACAAGTGTATTTTCTATCCAATATCAGTGTTTTTTCGTTTTCGTACATAAAGGTTCCTCCTGGTTATGGGTTATTCGTTATCGGCTTCAACGATTTCGTCGAATTCCACGCTGTCAAGGTATTCGTCAAACGCGTCGGCAACGTTTTCGTATTCATCATCGTTGTCGATATAGGTAATCTCCGGCTCCGCATTGGGGTCTGACGCATCCTCGGCGTAACGGTAGAACCACACCTCGCCGTCCTCGTTCTGTCCGTTCTCATCCAGCGGAAGCAGTGCGATGTAATCCTGCTTATCTACAGTTAATATTGTGATAACTGCGCATTGAACGATTTGGCCGTCGTCGAGCTCCAGCTCGACGGTCATTTCCTCGTCGTCATGGTCGTTTGTCATATGATCTGCCATTTGTTTTATCCTCCATGCTAATATTCGTAAAATAACCTTATTTATTATCTTAACTAAAATGTTGATTCAAAGCAAGCAGATTTTAAATAATCCCGTTATATTTTCAAAATCATCAAATAGCTTGACATGGTATACATAAAACGGGTATCATGTTAATAGGGGAAAACTCAATATAATAAGGGAGAAAATAAATGCACAGCAAACGCAGTTTTTGAAGTATCGGGAGACCGGTATTTGAGGAATGTGAATGAAACGGATTACGGACGAGAGAACCATAAACTACATGAAAAAGCGTATTGCGGAGGCGGGAAACATTGTCGCAATTTTAGGGATTGAGATGCTTGTCGAAGGCGGCGGGTATGATCTGGACGCAAATGACGAAACATATCGTGTAGAAGAGGAATACGGTTTTTGCCCGGAGGAAATGCTCACAACAAGCTTTTATAATGCTAAGGTAGAGAAATTCTTCAAATTCTACAAAAAAGAGATTGTTGGGATGCAGGTGCACAGTACGCCGGCTTATGACGCTTTGCTGAAGCTGCAGGCGCAGGGCAGGCTGTCCGCCGTGGTAAGCCAGAATTATCACGGGCTGCCGGACGGCATCGCGTTTCGGAACGTAATCGAATACAACGGCAGCATGCATAGCAACCACTGTCCGCGGTGCGGCAGAAGCTATGACCTTGCATATGTGAGAACATCCGGAGGCATTCCGCTGTGCGGGGACTGCAAGACGGCAATACGTCCGGGAATACGCCTGATTGGGGAACGCGCGGATACGACGCTTATGACAAAGGCTGCGCTGGCATGCGAGAAGGCGGACGTACTGCTTATTTTGGGCAAAAATATGTATGAGGACCGTTTTGAGTGCAGCATCGGACTTGACAGAAAGCAGCTGAGAGTGCTTTTCTCCAAGGAGGCTGTTCTTTCCGACCAGAAAGTCGATTTTATTATCCGCGACGAGATACAGATGATTTTACCACTTATTGTTTAATAAAATTACGAGGTCATATGAAGAAACTTAAAATTAAAAATGGACATCCTTACCCGCTCGGCGCCACCGCGCGGGACGGCGGCATCAATTTTTCAATGGTAAACGGCTCAAACGAGGAATGCGGTCTTGTTCTTTATCGCAGGGGAGGCGGGCAGAAGGGAAGGATTCCTTTTGACGCCGGACATCGTATCGGAAATATTTCATGCGTTTTTATAGAGGATTTATCGCCTGCCGACTGCGAATACAACTTCTATATTGGCGATGCCGTTTTTGTAGATCCTTACGCAAAGCGCATCATCGGGAATGAGAAGTGGAGAAGCGGGGAGTTAAAGCGTCTTACGCTCAGAGGGGGCTTATGCTGCGGTATGTTTGACTGGCAGGGAAGTATGCCGTTAAATATTCCGTACCATGAAAGTATTATTTATTGCCTGCATGTCAGGGGGTTTACAAAGCATACGTCGTCGGGCGTCAGGCATAAGGGAACCTTTGAGGGAATTATAGAGAAGATACCATATTTGAAAGAGCTGGGCATCAACGCCGTTGAGCTTATGCCCGCGTATGAATTTGAGGAGTGCGAGTGGGAAGCCGACAGGCCTCCTGCAGAGACACAGAGCATAGCGTATCAGGTGCAGCACATCGACGAGGAGCTGGAGCCGGAGAGAGCACGCGCCAAGCGCATCAATTACTGGGGGTTTCGGGACGCCTTCTATTTTGCGCCCAAGGCGTCGTACAGTGCGGAAGGGAATCCCTGCGAGGAGTTTAAGCGCATGGTAAGGGCGCTTCACCAAAATGGCATCGAAGTGATTATGCAGTTTTATTTCCCGAATACGGTCAAGCCGGGATATATTTTGGAAATTCTCAAATACTGGGTATTGGAGTACCGCATCGACGGCATTCACGTAAAGGGGGAACGGGTGCCGGTGACGCTGCTTGCGACGGAGCCGCTGTTTGCGCGCACGAAGATACTGCACGAGGATTTTCAGCTGCATGACATTTATCCGGACGACGAGACGCCGGTATATAGGAATCTCGGGTATTACCGGGATGAATTTATGAACGATACGCGCAGATACCTGAAGGGCGATATGGGCATGCTGCGCAATTTTCAGTATCATATGCGCAACCATAATCCAAGGTGCGGCGTGATCAATTATATAACAAATTATTATGGCTTTACCCTGAATGATCTGGTTTCGTATGAGCGAAAGCATAATCAGCTCAACGGGGAGGACAATCAGGACGGGACGAACCAGAATTACAGCTGGAACTGTGGAGCCGAGGGGCCGTCCCGCAAGCGCGCCATCCTGCAGCTGAGGCGCCGGCAGATGTGCAATGCGATGAGCTTTCTGTTTACGGCGCAGGGAACGCCGCTTTTGATGGCGGGGGATGAGTTTGGCAACAGCCAGAATGGGAATAATAACTGTTACTGCCAGGACAATGACATCGGCTGGGTAGACTGGCGCGGACTTAAGCGCAATGCCGCGCTGCATGCGTTCGTGCAGTCGCTTATTCAGTTTCGCAGGGCGCACGGCATTCTCCATCTGGAAAACAGCCTGTCGATGCTCGACCGGTATGGATACGGGTATCCTGATTTGTCGTACCACGGAGAAGAGGCGTGGAAGGTGCAGCCGCAGGAGTACAACCGGCATATCGCGATGATGTACTGCGGACAGAACGAGACAGGTACGGATGCCGATTATATTTATATCGCATATAATATGTACTGGGAGGAGCGCCGCTTTGCGCTGCCCTCGATAGCCGGTTATGAGTGGCAGCCTGTGCTGGATACAAAGGACAACCGGCTGACGGTGCAGTGCGAGAGGAGCACAAGCTATGTCGACATTCCGCCAAGATGCGTCGCGATACTGCGGGGGAAGCGGCTGGGGAACCCGCCCAAAAGAGCAAAAAAGACGCAAAAAGGGAACGCAAAGTGAATATATGGAAGCATTTTAAGACAATTACCCACCATAAGCTGATGGTGATGAAGGGCTGCTTTTTTGTCGGACTGTACTGGCAGGGGCTGGTGCACGACCTGTCCAAATATATGCCGGACGAATTTATTGTGGGTGCGAAATACTATCAGGGCACTCAGAGCCCGAACAATGCGGAGCGCAGGGAGAAGGGCTTTTCCTCCGCGTGGCTGCATCACAAGGGCAGAAATAAGCATCATTATGAGTATTGGATGGATTACAGCGCACGGGACGGGCGGGGAATCGTGCCGGCCAGAATGCCGGACCGGTATGTAATAGAGATGTTTATTGACCGCGTGGCCGCATCAAAAAATTATAATCGCCGATGCTACACCGATGATATGCCGTTAAAATATTATCTGTCGGGAGACGCGGGCCGCTATATGCATGCGGATACCAAAAGGAAGCTGGAATTTCTGCTGAATATGCTTGCGGATCAGGGGGAAGAGAAGACAATGCGGTACATCCGCGCCCATTACCACAGAGGGCGGAAGCGCCATACAGAGTAACACATTACGGCAGGCGTCATATATTAGGTATTAGAAATAAACATGAATATATGAGGTGCCAGAAATGAATTGGTGGATTTTACTCCTGCTTTTGTGCTGCTGCGGCGGAAACAATTGTACAAATGCGAACAACAACTGTGACTGTGACAGAGATCGCGACAGAGACAGGGATCGTGACTGCGACAGGGACAGAGACAGGGATCGCGACTGCGACTGCAGCCGTGACAATGACCCTTGTCCGAGACCGAGGCCGTTTGCACAGCCTGTTATGCAGAATAACGGCTGCGGCTGCGACGAGGAGCCGGCTGTACCGAGGAACTTCAACGGTTTTTCCGGCGTAGGAACTTGCGGATGTGAAGAAAAGAATTAATCAGTGACCTCCGAAAACACAAATCACAGGCCTGTGATTTGTGTTTTCGGCCGGTAAACGGGGCAACAAAATGGATATACAGACAAAAACGCAGGAAAATATGCAAAGCGAAATCACGGAGGCATTAAACCGCAGGGAGATATACCGCTATCTGGGCTATCGGGGAGCTGTACCGGACGAGACGGTCCGGCAGATGACGGAGGAAGTGATTGCGGAGATGATGGCGGTGATCGCGCCCAGGCATATCTACCGGATATTTGACTGCCGCACAGAGGGCGGAAGGATTACGCTGCGCAGCGAGGATAAGGGAGCCGCGGTGCTCTCGGTCCGCAGTGAAAAGCTGGCCGTAAATCTGGAGCGGTGCGAAAAGGCAGCGCTGATGGCCGCGACAATTGGCGGCGGCGCGGACAAGCTTCTTGGCAGATATGAGGTGCTGAGCATGGCAAAGGCGTCTGCCGCACAGGCCTGCGGCGCGGCGTGCATCGAGGCCTATTGCAATGTCCTGCAGCGGCGCATGCAGCGGCAGGCCTCCGGGCAGGGCTTTTTCCTGCGGCCGCGCTTCAGCCCGGGGTACGGCGATTTGGCTTTGGAAACACAGCGGGAGATTTTCGGTGTACTGGAGTGTACGAAGCGGATCGGGCTGACGCTGACGGACAGCCTTTTGATGTATCCGACCAAGAGCGTTACGGCCTTTATCGGATGGACTACGAATGCGCAGACCTGTCATATCGGCAGCTGCAGCACATGTGATAATATAGGATGTGAATTCAGAGATGAACAGTGAAAAGAAAACAATAAGAGAACAATTGGGAAAGGCGCTTCTGTTTTTTGACGGGGGCATGGGTACGCTCCTGCAAAGCCGGGGGCTCGAGGCCGGTGAGCTGCCGGAGACGTGGAATCTGCTTCACCCGGAGGTGATACGGCAAATCCACAGGGAATACCTTCTTGCGGGCTGCAATATTGTCAAGGCAAATACGTTTGGCGTCAATTGCTTTAAGTGCAAGGGAACGCCGTATTCCGTGGACGAGCTGGTGCATGCGGGGATCAGGCTTTCGCAGGAGGCAATCGATGCGGTACGGCAGGAGCTGGATACGGACAGGCCCATGTATACGGCACTGGACATCGGATCTCTCGGAAAGCTGCTCAAGCCGCTTGGCGAGCTTCCCTTCACAGAGGCATACGAGGCCTTTAAAGAAATCGTGACTGCGGGAACCCAGGCGGGTGCGGATCTGATTCTGATAGAGACAGTAAGCGATTCCTATGAGATAAAGGCAGCGGTGCTTGCGGCGAAGGAAAACAGCAGCCTGCCTGTGATTGTGACGATGATTTTTGATGAGAACGGCAAGCTTCTGACCGGAGGAGACGTGGCGAGTGTGACGGCGATGCTGGAAGGGCTGGGCGTGGATGCGGTCGGCTTTAACTGCGGGCTGGGGCCGGAGCAGATGAAACGCCTGCTGCCGCAGCTTACGGCATGCTGTTCCCTGCCGGTTGTCATCAATCCAAACGCCGGGCTGCCCGTGGTGATAGACGGAAACACGGTGTATAATGTCGCGCCGGATGAATTTGCGGGGAGCATAAAGGCGCTTGTCGAGATGGGGGCAGGCGTCGTGGGCGGCTGCTGCGGCACGACGCCTGCGCATATCGAAGCGGTTGTGAGCCTGTGTAAAGGAATGGCTGTAAAGCCCGTTACGGATAAGGAGCTGACGGTGGTTTCTTCCTATAATCATGCGGTATACTTTACGGACAAGCCGCTGATCATAGGCGAGCGGATTAATCCTACGGGAAAGTCCAAATTCAAGCAGGCGCTTCGCGAGCATGATATGGAGTATATTTATAAAGAAGGCCTGGCGCAGGAGGAAAGGGGCGCGCATATTCTGGATGTAAATGTGGGGCTGCCGGAGATTGACGAGCCGCAGCTGATGGAGGAGGCCGTCTGCGGAATACAGGCGATTATTGATTTGCCGCTGCAGATTGACACCTCGGACACGGCGGCGATGGAGCGTGGGCTGCGCTGCTATAACGGCAAGCCGATGCTCAATTCGGTCAACGGTAAGAAAGAGTCCATGGAGAGCGTTTTTCCGATTGCAAAAAAGTACGGCGCCGTGGTGGTGTGCCTCTGCCTGGATGAGGACGGCATACCGGAGACGGTCGAGGGGCGGCTGCGGGTTGCCGGGAAGCTTGTAGAAACGGCTGCGGCGTATGGGATTCCGAAAAAAAACCTTGTCATGGACGCGCTTGTCCTTACAATCAGCACCGGACAGGAGAACGCGAATATCACATTGGAGACGCTGCGCCGCATCCGGTATGAGATGGGTCTGCACACGGTTCTGGGCGTGTCCAATATTTCCTTTGGCCTGCCGGAGAGAAGCCGTATCAATACCGCGTTTTTTACGATGGCGATGCAGAACGGCCTGAGCGCGGGGATTGTCAACCCGTCAAGCGAGCCGATGATGGCGGCGTATTACAGCTTTAATGCGCTGACGGGTAATGATGACCAGTGCATGGCATACATTGCAAGCTGCCCGCAGGGCGCGGACAAAGCGCAGGCTGCGTCCACGGCAAAGGACGGCGCGCTTTCTCTTGAGGACGCTATTGTGAAAGGGCTGTCTGAGAGCGCGTATCAGGCGACGCTGCGGCTGCTGCAGCAGGGAGCGGAGTCTCTTGCGGTTATCAATGACAGGCTTATTCCCGCGCTGGATGTGGTGGGGAAGGGCTTTGAGGAGAAAAAAATGTTCCTGCCGCAGCTGCTGATGAGCGCAGATGCCGCAAAGGCTTCGTTTGAGGCAATAAAAGAGACCATGTCAGAGCGGGGCAGAAAGAGCCAGAGCAAGGCAAAGATCGTGATTGCCACCGTCAAAGGCGATATCCATGACATTGGCAAGAACATTGTGAAAACACTGCTTGAGAATTATGGCTTTGACGTTATTGATCTTGGAAAGGATGTGCCGCCCGAGACGGTGCTTGAGACCGTGAAGGCGCATGGCGTCAGGCTGGTGGGCTTAAGCGCGCTGATGACGACCACCGTGGTCAGCATGGAGGAGACAATCCGGCTGCTGCGTGACAATCATATTGACTGCAGGGTCATGGTGGGCGGCGCGGTGCTGACGCAGGAATATGCGGATATGATAGGGGCGGATTTCTATTCAAAGGACGCAATGGGTTCCGTCCGGTATGCGAATGATTTGTACGAAGCGGGAGCGCTGTAACAGGCCTCCCGTTTTTGCGCTTGACAAAACCGCATAGATTCTTTTATACTTTAACTGTATTAATTGTATTAATACAGTTAAAAAGGAGAAGCTGCTGTGATTCTAATCGATTATAAAGACAGGCGACCGATTTATGAACAGGTCATTGAAAAATTTCAACAAATGATACTTTGCGGTGTGCTGGAGCCGGATTCCGCAATGCCCTCGGTACGCGGGCTGGCGATGGAGATGTCGCTGAATCCGAACACGATACAGCGTGCCTATCAGGAGCTTGAGCGGACAGGCTATATCTATACAATCAAAGGCAAAGGGAGCTTTGTCTGCAATACGGCGGCAGCGGAGGAGGACAAGCGCAGAGAGATACAGCGGGAGCTGCAGGAATGCGTGGACAAGGCCCTGCTTGCGGGGATTTCCGCCGAGATGCTCAAGGATATGGCAGAACAGTGCATTGAACATGGCTTGAAAAAAATTTGAGGACATGCTTCGGAATGGAGGACAAGATGATAACGGCATCTCATATCAGTAAAAGCTTTGGCGCGGTGGCTGCCGTCCGGGACGTTACCGTTAATATAAAGAAAGGTGAGATTTTCGGACTGATTGGTACAAACGGCGCGGGAAAAAGTACGTTTTTACGGATTGCGTGCGGGATATTGAAGCCGGACAGCGGGACAGTACAGGTTGACGAGCGGCCCGTATATGAGAATCCGTCGATGAAAGGGAAAATCTTTTATATATCCGATGACCAGTATTTCCTGCCGAATGCGACGCCGATGGATATGGCGCGTTTTTACAGGGACTTTTACGCAGGGTTTGACGCGAAACGGTTTGAAGCGATGCTGGACAAGTTTGGGCTCAACCGCAGAGGGCGAATCAATACTTTTTCAAAAGGAATGAAGAAGCAGCTTTCCGTGCTTCTGGGAATCTGCGCGAATACGGAGTATTTATTCTGCGACGAAACCTTTGACGGACTTGACCCCGTGATGCGCCAGGCGGTGAAGGGCATTTTTGCGGGCGAGCTGACAAGCCGCGATTTTACGCCGGTTATTGCCTCACACAATTTAAGGGAGCTTGAGGATATCTGTGATTGTGTGGGGATCCTGCATCAGGGCGGCGTGCTGATGCAGAAGGATTTGGAGGAGATGAAGCTCAATATTCATACGATTCAGTGCGTGTTCGGCAGCGCGGATGCGGACGCGGCGCTGCTGGAAGCCCTGGATGTCGTGAAGGCCGAGAAGCGTGGGAGGCTGAATGTGATTACGGTGCGTGGGAAAAAGGACGAGATTATGCAGACGGTGAATGCTTACGAACCGATTTTTGCGGAGGTTCTTCCGCTTTCACTTGAAGAGATTTTTATCAGTGAGACGGAGGTGGTCGGATATGACATCAAAAAACTTATTTTTTAAATTAATCAGACAGGATTGTAAGAGAAGAATATGGTTTTCGGTTTTGACCTTCATCACCTTTTTTCTGGCGCTTGAGGTTTTTATGACGATGCGTCTGGGGGAAATCGGCAGCCGCCCCAAGGAGTTTGATTTCACTGCTGCCGCGTACGTGGAAAATTATGTGTTGGGCAAGGCGGGCGTCACTTCCCATATCGTGATGTGCGTTTGTGCCATGGCATTTTTGGGCGCGTTTTTTGGCTTCGGCTATATGCATAAACGGGCGCAGACAGACACGTATCACAGTATGCCTGTGGGCAGGGGGACGCTGTTCTGGTCGAGGTATCTGTCAGGGGTAGTCCAGTTTTTGACGCCGTTTGTCCTGCATGTGTTGATTTGTGTAGGGATAGCGGCAGGGCAGGGCTGTTATACGCCGGGGATACTGTCAAATGCCCTGTGGTTTATTGTGATGGAGCTGCTGATCTTTTTGCTGGTGTACAGTGTATGTATTGCGGCGGTGTGTCTGACCGGGAATATTGTAGTCGGCATGCTTACCGCCGGTTGTATGTTTTGTGCCAGCTCCCTGCTGGCGCTGCTTAAGGAGATGCTGTTTCAGACATTTTTTTGCACTTATATCACCTTTTCGGAGACGGAGACGCTTGCGTTTTCCCCGCTTGGGATGCTGGGAAAGCTTGCGGACAGGATGAATGCCGGCATGAATGCGGAGGGCGTGCTGGATTACGGCCTGGTATGGACGTATCTGCGCGTATTTCTTCCGGCGGCAGCGGTATATGCGATGGCGGCTTATGTGCTGTACCGGTGCAGGGCGTCGGAGGCATGCGGAAGAGCGATTGCTTTTGGGGCGGCTGAGCCGGTGATGAAGACCGTTATCCTGATTCCGGCGGCGCTGTATTCGGGACTGTTTTTTGGGCAGCTGTCGTCGGAGCAGCAGTTTTTCGGATGGTTTCTGTTTGGGGCTGTATTTGGGTTCGTTGTGCTGGGGCTGCTGCTGGAGATGATTTTCCGGATGGACATCAGGGGGATATTCGGACATAAAAAGCAGTTCGTCTTCAACGGCGTATGTCTGGCGCTGCTCATTCTGATATTTGCCAAAGATGTGCTGGGCTTTAATACCTATGTGCCGCTTGATACGCAGCTGCAAAGCTGTGCCGTTTCCATAAACGACGTGATGGACGTTACAAGGACGGTCAGAAAGAACAGCCGGTACGAACGGCATACAAGCTATATGATGACAAGCGCAATGGAATACCGCATGGACAGTATGCAGATACAAGGCAATCCGAGCGCGATGGCGCTGGCAAGAAAAGCCGCAAAGGAGGGGCTGCGGTACACGTATTACAACGAGGAGGCGGGCAGTCCCGAGTATCAGCGGCTGTGGGAACAGCAGAAGGATTACTGCGATATTGTTTTCGGCTATCAGATGCTTGACGGCAGGCAGATATACCGCAGATATGTCATAGACCTTGCGGACGCCGGGACGCGGGCGCTTTTGGACGAGATCTTCCAGGATTATGATTATAAAATCGGATCCTCTCCGGTATTGAACAGCGGATGGAGCGAGGAGTATATTCAGGCTTACTGCAGGAGCAGCTTTAACACGGGAGAGGTGGGACTGACGCCGGGCAGACAGGCGAAGCTTCTTGAAACCTATCAGTCGGAATACATCCGGCTGACGCTGGCGGATGTAATGACAACCTATCCTGTCGGAAGCATGACGTTTCTGACCAAAGAGGATGTGGAGGAATTTTCCCGTTATGGGTATGTAGAGGGCGCATATCTGATTTATCCGCAGTTTACGGAGACGATTGCGCTGCTGAAGGAATATGGCTTTGACTATTATGAGGGCGTGGCAGTCGAGACCATTTCGGAAATCCGGGTTTACGCCGGCTGGGGGGACGACGGGAATATCGTATTGTCCTACACGGATAAGGAGCAGATTGCACAGCTTCTGGACAGTATTGTTTCCGGAATGATCAACGAGGGCAATCGCGCGTGCTCGAAGGAGCTGTATGAGGATTCGGTCTATTGCAGCATTATCGGAGCGGTTGCCGCAGCCGAGGGCGGGAATTATTACTATTTCAAAAAAGACCGGATACCGGATTTCGTTTTGGAAGAATCCGCAGATTTATACAAAAAATGATTAACAAATACATTTTGATATGGTATGCTATAACTGTTCGAAATTAAGTTAAGAATGGGGGACTATCATGGGCAGAACAAAATGTGTGGCGTATGTGTCTACTTATACCATGGGTGACAATCACGGTATAAAAATATATGATGTGGATATGGAACAGGGCAGAATGTCGGAGAAGGCGAGTGTTGAAATCACCAATTCCTCCTACCTGACGATTTCCCATAACGGCAAATTCCTGTATTCTATCACGGACTTTGGCGTGGAGTGCTTTAAGATTTTGCCGGACGGGAATCTTGAATTTGTAAATACTGCAAGCATAAACGGCATGCGGGGCTGTTATCTTTCAACGGATTATGAGGACAGATTCCTGTTCTGCGCAGGCTACCATGACGGAAAGATTACCGTGCTGCGCCTGAATCCGGAGACCGGAGAGATTGGGGAGATTACGGAGGAGATTTATCATAAGGGGCTTGGCAGCGTTGCGGAGAGAAGCTTCCGGCCGCATATCAGCTGCGTAAAGATGACAAGGGACAACAAGTACCTGTGCGCGGCGGATCTGGGGATTGACTATGTCAATATTTATCGTCTGGACCATGAGCGCGGGACGCTGCGGCAGGTGGACATTATCCGCTGCGAGCTGGAGTCGGCGCCGCGTCATCTCAAATTCTCGGAGGACGGACAGTTTTTGTATGTGATCAGCGAGCTGAAGAACTGTATTGATGTGTACCGTTATGATGAGGAGGACAACCTGCCGTTTTTTGATTTACTGCAGACCATAGAGACGACGGAGAAATATATGGATCATGGGGTTGCGGCAAGCGCGCTGAATATTTCGGTTGACGGGAAATACATAGTTGCTTCCAATGCGGGAGAAAACAGCGTTTCCCTCTATGAGATTAATCAGGAGACAGGGGAGCTTACCAGGCTGTTTACCCTGCCCATCAGCGGGGAATATCCCAAGGATGCGTCCCTGTTCCCGGATAACAGGCATCTTGTAAGCCTCAACCACGAGTCCAATACCATGACCTTCTTCCGTGTGGACTATGATAACCGGTATATTGTGATGAATGGAAAGGAAATGAAGATCAAGCAGGCAAACTGCATTATTTTCCACATATTGGAATAGGATAACGGAGGGCAGAATTGCCAAAGGCCTTCACACGGGTGCGTTTGTGTGAAGGCCTTTTTATATTGCAGGGTCAGGGAGAGGTATAGAAGCGTTGAATGTCGTCCACCCTGGCCGTCATATTCTGGAGCAGCAAATCCAGTACGGTGATCGCGGTCATTGCCTCCACGACAACGACGGCGCGCGGAACGATAACCGGGTCATGGCGCCCCTTTATCTGAAGGGAGATGTTTTCTCCGGCGCGGCTTACCGTGTCCTGCGGCTGGAAGATGGAGGGGGTGGGCTTGAAATGAGCACGCAGCAGGATGTCGGCGCCGTCGCTGATGCCGCCCAGGATGCCGCCTGCATGGTTGGTGGCCTTCGTAACCCGGCCGTCTACCATGCGGAAGGCGTCGTTATTGGTGGAGCCGCAGGCGGCGGAGGCCTGTGTGCCGTCGCCGATTTCAACGGCTTTTACGGCGCCGATGGACATAACGGCCTTTGCGAGATTTGCGTCAAGCTTGTCAAAGACGGGCTCACCGATTCCCGCGGGCAGATTTTCAACGCGGCAGGCGACGATGCCTCCCGCGGAGTCCAGCTGCTCCATGCATTGCTTCAGATAAGCCTCCGCTTTTTCGGAGGCCTCCCGGTCGGGCATGCCTGTCTTATTGCTGCGTGCCTCGGCAAGGTCAAAGCTGTGCGGTGAAATACGGATGCTGCCGATGGCTTCTGTGTAGGCGGTAACTGTGATGCCAAGCTGTGCCAGCAGCCTGGCGGCTATGGCGCCGGCCGCGACGCGTCCGATGGTTTCCCGTCCGGAGGAGCGGCCTCCGCCGCGGTAATCGCGGAAACCGTATTTTTGGTCGAAGGTGTAATCCGCATGTCCAGGGCGGTAGCAGGATGCGATTTCACCGTAGTCCGCAGAGTGGTGGGCAGTATTTCGCACAAGCATGGAAATGGGGGTCCCGGTGGTCCTTCCTTCAAAGATGCCGGATAAAAGCTCTACGCTGTCGGCTTCCCTGCGCTGCGTGGCATAGGGAGAGGCGCCTGGCTTTCTTCTGTCGAGATAGGCCTGAATGTCCGATTCATCCAAAGCAAGGCCGGCGGGACAGCCGTCAACCACGACGCCGACGGCGGCGCCGTGGGATTCTCCCCAGGTGGTTATTCGAAAAATAGTTCCGTATGATGAGCCTGCCATGATTTTCCTCCGTTTTCTTATAAAAAATGGTATTTTTGGTGCGGAATGCCATTTTCTTATGATGTTTGTGTCACTTTTTTTGATAAAAATTCATTTTGTGCTTGAAAATATATACGTTTCAGTTTACTATATAGTTAGTTTCGTATACTTCGTTGTAATAGTAACAGAAATAAGACACAAAAGCAAGCTGTGTAGTAATATAGATACATTTGAGGATGAACGGTTATGAATGGAACATGGAAGGATGATTTTACGGCGAGAGTGCGGCGGCAGAAGGAGGCGCATCGGTTTCTGAAGGCACCGATAGCCGTGTTTGGGGCGCTTGCCATCGCTGTATTGAATATCGCGCTTTTTTTTGCCCGCAATACGAAGCGGTTTGGCTGTGCAATGCTTGCCGTGATCTTCTTTTTTGCGAGCAGCAGCTTTTCGTTTCCGCCGCAGGAGGAGGACGTTTCGTTTGTAATGGGCGACGAGTGGACCAATCTGCAGGAAAGCTATGAGTATGCGCCGACCAAATTCAACATTCCGGCGGAGGAGGTCATCGATGATGACGATGTCATCGAGGGATACGACAATGCGGAGCTGGATGTTTCGATGGATGAGATCGACCAGTATTCACTGGATGATATTCTGGAAGCGAATGAAGTGACGACCGGCAGCGGCGGGGCGCAGCAGACGTCTGTGTTCGGGCTGTCCAGGGATGACTGGCAGCTTGTACTGGTAAACAAGCAGCATCCCGTACCGGAGGATTATACCTTTACGCTTGGCACGATAAAGGGCCGTATGAAGTGTGATGCCAGAATCATAGATGACCTGATGGATATGATGCAGGCGGCGAAGGCGGACGGGATTACGCTGATGGTTTGTTCACCGTACAGGGATTATAACCGGCAGACGGTCTTGTTTAACCGCAAGATTGATTACTATATGGAGAAGGGCTATTCATATCTGGAGGCGTATAAGATTTCGTCCATGACGGTTACCGTGCCGGGGGCGAGCGAGCATCAAATCGGGCTTGCGCTGGATATTGTCAGCACTACATACTCCGCGCTTGAGACGGGCTTTGGTGAGACTAAGGCCGGCCTGTGGCTCAGGGAGCACTGCGATGAATACGGTTTTATTCTCAGGTATCCGCTGGGGAAGGAATACATCACGGGGATTCAGTATGAGCCGTGGCATTTCCGGTATGTGGGGAAAGAGGCCGCTGCGGAGATTATGGAGCGCGATATTACGCTCGAGGAATTTCTCGAGGAGCTGGAATAAGATTTAAGAAAGGAATACGCCGATGTATAAGCTGTTAAAGCAGGAAGGACGTGCCAAGAGGGCGGAGGTAACGACCGTTCACGGCACCATACAGACACCGGTATTTATGAATGTGGGTACAGTCGCCGCGATAAAGGGCGCTGTATCCACATCCGATTTAGAGGAGATTGGTACGCAGGTCGAACTGTCGAATACCTACCATCTCCATGTGCGGACCGGTGACGAGACCATCAAAAAATTAGGAGGGCTTCATCAGTTCATGTCCTGGAACAGGCCTATACTGACGGATTCGGGCGGGTTTCAGGTCTTTTCTCTTGCGGGACTGCGCAGGATAAAGGAGGAGGGCGTGTACTTTCATTCGCACATTGACGGACGGAAGATTTTTATGGGCCCGGAGGAAAGCATGCGGATACAGTCCAATCTGGCCTCCACGATAGCGATGGCGTTTGACGAATGCCCGCCGAGCAGGGCGGAACGCAGATATGTGGAAAATTCCGTTGCGCGGACGACGCGCTGGCTGGAGCGCTGTAAGCAGGAGATGGCGCGTCTGAACGCCATGGAGGATACGATCAATAAGGACCAGCTGCTGTTTGGTATCAATCAGGGGGCGGTTTTTGAGGATATCCGGATTGAGCATGCAAAGCGCATTTCGGAGATGGATTTGGACGGCTATGCGGTCGGCGGGCTGGCGGTCGGCGAGACGCATGAGGAGATGTATCATATCCTGGATGAGACGGTGCCGTATCTGCCCAAGGACAAGCCGACGTATCTGATGGGTGTGGGCACGCCGGCGAATATTCTCGAGGCGGTGGAGCGGGGCGTTGATTTCTTTGACTGCGTATATCCGACGCGCAACGGCCGCCATGGCCATTTATATACGAACCACGGTAAGATGAATCTGTTTAACGCGAAGTACGAGCTGGATGCGCGCCCGATAGAGGAGGGGTGCGGCTGTCCCGCATGCCGCCGGTATTCCAGGGCGTATATCCGCCATCTGCTCAAGGCCAGGGAAATGCTTGGCATGCGGCTGTGCGTGCTGCATAATCTTTACTTTTATAATACAATGATGACGGAGATTCGGGATGCGCTGGATGCCGGGGAATTTGCCGCGTATAAGAAGCGTAAGCTCGAGGGGATGCAGACCGGGGAAGCGGATGTGAGAATTTAGAAATATTTTACTTGATGTATGCGGCGTTTTTGTGTACAATGTTTTTTATGTGATAAGAGCATAAAGCAGTAATCGCTGCAATCTTAATTTAGGAGGAAGATTCGGGTATGAATTTATTATTGGCAGAAGGTGCGCAGGCGGCAGGAGAGGGTGCGGACGCGGCAGCTGCAGCGGGACAGGGAGCCGGCAGCATTCTCTACATGGTTTTGATGGTGGTATTTTGGATTGCGCTCCTGTATTTTATAATGATACGGCCGCAGAAGAAGGAACAGAAAAAGAAGGCGGCGCTGATTAATTCCATAGAGGTTGGCGACAGTATAATGACGACCGGCGGATTTTACGGCGTGGTCATCGACGTGACGGAAGAGGACGTTATTGTGGAGTTTGGCAATAACAAGAACTGCCGTATTCCCATGAAGAAGGCGGCAATCGATCAGGTAGAGAAGCCTGATGCGGAATAAAAGGCGGGAATTGTCATAGTGTAAAGCATTTAATCGGGCGTGCAGGCGCTCGATTTTCTTTTGGATAAAATATCAGCCTGTTATCTCCGGGAGGGGAACATGGTGCAACGATTAACGGCAGCGGACTTCGACCGGGTTTGCCTGACTTGCTTGCGGCGGCAGGGCAGATTGGTATTTGCAGTCCCGCAGGCTGAATTTTCATCGTTTTTGTTGAAATTTCCTGCTGAATGTACTATGATTGAATATGTGCATCATTATTCAGCGGCTCACGAAGCCTGTGTGGTAACGGCAGGCAGTGCGGCTGATGAAAAGCTTACGGATTGAGAAAGGGGTATGTCATAAGATGAATTTAAATATTGTATGTATTCCGGGCGACGGCATCGGGCCGGAAATCGTTGCGGAGGCAAAGAAGGTTCTGGACAGGGTTGCTCAGAAATATAATCACGATATTACATATAAGGATATATTGATGGGAGGCGCTTCCATTGACGCGTGCGGGGAACCGCTTACGGAGGAGGCGATTGCGGCGGCGAAGGCGGCCGACGCAGTGCTGATGGGCTCAATCGGGGGTAATACCGCAACCTCTCCGTGGTATCAGCTGCCGCCGCATTTAAGGCCGGAGGCAGGGCTTTTGAAGCTGAGAAAGTCTCTGAATCTTTTTGCAAACCTGAGGCCTGCATATCTCTATGAGGAGCTGAAGGCGGCATGTCCGCTGCGGGACGATATTATCGGCAGCGGCTTTGACATGATGATTATGCGTGAGCTGACCGGCGGACTTTATTTCGGAGAGCGCAGCACGAAAGAAGTGGACGGCGTAACGACCGCGGTCGACACGCTTACCTATAACGAAAACGAAATTCGCCGCATTGCCGTGAAGGGCTTTGAGATTGCGATGAAGCGCCGCAAAAAGGTGACAAGCGTTGACAAGGCGAATGTACTGGATTCCTCGAGACTGTGGAGAAAAGTCGTCGAGGAGGTTGCAAAGGACTATCCGGAGGTCGCGCTCGAGCATATGCTGGTTGACAACTGCGCGATGCAGCTTGTCAAAGACCCCGCGCAGTTTGACGTGATTCTGACCGAAAATATGTTTGGCGATATTTTGTCCGACGAGGCCAGTATGGTGACGGGCTCCATCGGCATGCTTTCGTCGGCAAGCTTAAACGATACGAAGTTCGGCCTGTATGAGCCGAGCGGCGGCTCCGCGCCGGACATTGCGGGCAAGGGGATTGCAAACCCGATTGCGACGATTTTGAGCGCGGCGATGATGCTCCGTTACAGCTTTGACCTGGACAAAGAGGCGGATGCGATGGAAGCGGCCGTTCGTCAGGTTCTTGCGGAGGGCTACCGGACAATCGATATTATGCCGCAGGAGGAAAGCAGACGCGGCGGGGTTACGCAGGTCGGCACGGCGCAGATGGGCGATTTGATCTGTGACAGGATATAGTGCCGAAAATCATACTACGACAATAAAGGCGATGAAGGAGAAGATTGCGATGAGAAGTGATAATGTAAAAAAGGGGATGCAGCAGGCGCCCCATAGAAGTCTGTTTAACGCGTTGGGCTTTACCGAGGAGGAGATGCAAAAGCCGATGGTCGGCATTGTCAGCTCCTACAACGAGATTGTGCCCGGCCATATGAATCTGGATAAGATTGTAAACGCCGTCAAGCTTGGCGTTGCGGAGGCAGGCGGAGTGCCGGTGGTCTTTCCGGCGATTGCGGTCTGCGACGGTATTGCGATGGGGCATATCGGAATGAAATATTCGCTTGTGACTAGGGACTTGATTGCGGATTCGACGGAGTGTATGGCGCTGGCGCATCAGTTTGACGCGCTGGTCATGGTGCCCAACTGCGACAAAAACGTTCCGGGACTTTTGATGGCGGCGGCCAGAATCAACGTTCCGACGGTGTTTGTGTCCGGCGGCCCGATGCTTGCGGGACGCGTGAAGGGCCAGAAGCGCAGCCTTTCGTCCATGTTTGAGGCGGTGGGCGCGTATGCAGCCGGCACAATGACGGAGGAGGATGTCTGCGAATTTGAGAATAAGGCGTGTCCGACCTGCGGCTCCTGCTCAGGCATGTACACGGCCAATTCCATGAACTGCCTGACAGAGGCGCTTGGCATGGGCCTGAGAGGAAACGGCACGATTCCCGCTGTATATTCGGAGCGGCTCAAGCTTGCCAAGCATGCGGGCATGGCGGTCATGGAGCTGTTAAAGAAGGATATTCGTCCGCGCGATATTATGACAAAGGACGCGATTTTGAATGCGCTGACGGTAGATATGGCGCTGGGCTGTTCTACGAATTCCATGCTGCATCTTCCGGCAATCGCGCATGAAATCGGTTTTGACTTTGAAATCGGCTTTGCCAATGAAATCAGCGCGAAAACGCCCAACCTCTGCCATCTGGCGCCGGCGGGCCCGACTTATATGGAGGATTTGAACGAGGCCGGCGGCGTATATGCCGTGATGAATGAGCTTGCCGAGGCAGGGCTGCTCCATGAGGACTGCATGACCGTTACGGGAAAGACCATCGGTGAAAATATCAGGGGTGCGGTGAACAGAGACACAACGGTTATCCGTCCGCTGGATAATCCGTACAGCACAACAGGCGGCCTTGCCGTATTAAAGGGGAATCTGGCGCCGGACGGCAGCGTTGTAAAGCGTTCCGCGGTCGTTCCCGAGATGATGGTGCACGAAGGCCCTGCGCGGGTATTTGAGTGCGAGGAGGACGCGATTGAGGCAATTAAGGGCGGTAAGATTACGGCCGGCGATGTAGTTGTCATCCGGTACGAAGGGCCTAAGGGCGGCCCGGGTATGAGAGAGATGCTCAACCCGACCTCTGCGATTGCCGGTATGGGGCTTGGCTCCTCGGTCGCGCTGATTACGGACGGCCGGTTCTCCGGTGCTTCCCGCGGCGCGTCTATCGGGCATGTGTCGCCGGAGGCGGCGGTAGGCGGACCGATTGCGCTGGTTGAGGAGGGGGATATCATCTCCATCAATATTCCGGAATGCAGTCTGAATGTAAAGGTTTCGGATGAGGAGCTGGCAAAGAGGCGTGCGGCATGGCAGCCCAGAGAGCCGAAGATTACGACCGGGTATCTGGCAC
The DNA here is from genome assembly GCA_949948735.1 of uncultured Lachnospiraceae bacterium. GTDB lineage: Bacteria > Bacillota > Clostridia > Lachnospirales > Lachnospiraceae > COE1. Next base: position 180,445 of record CATLGV010000004.1, read on the forward strand.
GGTACCGCGAGCTGGTGACAAGCGGCAACCGGGGCGCGATTCTGGAGATTCCCAGGAACAACGGATAGCAGGAGCGGACATCGAATTTGCAGATTGAGAAAGGGGTTTTGTTACAAATATGCAGCTGACAGGTTCACAAATCGTTGTAGAGTGTTTAAAGGAGCAGGGCGTGGATACCGTGTTCGGGTATCCCGGCGGTTCTATTTTGAATATATATGATGAATTATACAGACACAGGGATGAGATTAACCATATTTTGACCTCCCATGAGCAGGGAGCGTCCCATGCGGCGGACGGCTATGCGCGCGCGACCGGGAAGGTCGGGGTATGCCTGGCGACGAGCGGCCCGGGGGCGACGAATCTTGTTACGGGGATTGCGACGGCTTACATGGATTCCGTACCGCTTGTGGCGATTACGGCCAATGTAACGCTGCCGCTGCTTGGTAAGGACAGCTTTCAGGAGGTGGATATCGCAGGCGTGACCATGCCCATCACAAAGCATGGCTATATCGTAAAGGACGTCACGAAGCTTGCGGATACCCTGCGCAGGGCCTTCAAGATTGCAAAGTCGGGCAGGCCGGGGCCGGTGCTGGTGGATATTACGAAGGACGTGACCGCAAACAAATGCGAATTCGTGCCGCAGAAGCCGGAGACGCCGGAGCTTGTGAACGCGTATACGGAGGCGGATATTCAGGTTGCGCTGGAGCTGATTAAAAATGCCGGGCGTCCGTTTATCTACCTTGGCGGCGGCGCGATTCTTTCAGGCGCCTCCAGGGAGGTAAAGGAATTTGCGGAAAAGATTGACGCGCCGGTGTGCGATACGCTGATGGCAAAGGGCGCGTTTGACGGAAAAAGCAGCCTGTACACGGGCATGGTCGGCATGCACGGGACGAAGACCTCTAATTACGGCGTCAGCCAGTGTGATTTGCTGATTGCGCTGGGCGCGCGGTTCTCAGACAGAGTAGTCGGCAATCCGAAAAAGTTTGCCGAAAACGCGAAAATCCTGCAGATTGATATTGATGCGGCGGAGATAAACAAAAATATTAAGACCGACGCTTCGGTGGTAGGAGATTTAAAGACGATTCTGAAGGAGCTCAACAGTAAGCTTGAGCCGCAGCAGCATCCGGAATGGATTGCGAAAATCACAGAATTCAAAGAGAAGTATCCGTTAAAATACGAGACCGAAAAGCTGACCTGTCCCTATATCATTGAAGAGCTGGATCGGGTGACGCAGGGAAAGGCGATTGTGACGACGGACGTTGGGCAGCATCAGATGTGGGCGGCGCAATATTATCGGTATACGGAGCCGCGTACCTTCTTATCCTCGGGCGGGCTTGGCACGATGGGATACGGACTCGGGGCGTGTATCGGCGCGAAGGTCGGCAGACCCGATAAGATTTGCGTGAACATTGCAGGAGACGGATGCTTTCGCATGAACATGAACGAGCTGGCTACCGCAAGCCGCTACAATATTCCGATTATCCAGATTGTGATCAACAATCATGTACTGGGCATGGTCAGGCAGTGGCAGACGCTGTTCTACGAAAAGCGCTATTCCCAGACGATTTTGGAAGACAAGGTTGATTTTGTAAAAGTTTCGGAGGGCTTAGGCTGCGAGGCAATGCGCGTGACTGCGCGCGAGGAGGTTGCGCCGGCGATTGAAAAGGCGATTGCGCTGAATAAGCCGATGGTTATCGAGTGCGTGATTGAAGAGGATGACAAAGTATTCCCGATGGTTCCTGCGGGAGCGCCGATCAGCGATGCGTTTGACGCCGATGACTTAAAGAGCCGCCAGTAGCATGTGACGGTTTTGGAAAACAAATGATGAAAAACCATAAGAGGAAGTGCCAAAGGCTGGCTGCCTTATTTGGCGGGATCTGTACTGCGGCAGTATTGGCCGTGGGCGCCGTTATTGCGCTGAGCGCATGCTATTATAAGGACGACCGCTTCCCGGCGGGAGTATGGATAAACGGCATTTATTGTACCGGTATGACGCCGCAGGAGGTATCGGCGCTGATAACGCCTGCATATTATGAGGATTTTGACGTGGTCTCCGTACATACGCTTCAGGGGGATTGCCATGAGCTTCCTCTGGAGGAGTATGGCGTGACAATCACGTACCTGCCGGTGCTCGAGCGGCTGCTGCAGGACAATCAGGGATACCGATGGCTTCGCAATATCGCAGAGCCGCGGCACTACAGCGTTGAACCGGAATACTGCTACGATATGACGCAGATGGAGGCAAAGCTGGAGGAGCTGGCGTGGCTCAACGAAAACCTGTATAATCCGCAGAATACGGTATCCATTATTAAGAGCGCCGAGGCGGGTTATATCCTTGTAGATGAAACAAGGGATTTACTTTTGCGCGATAACGCGGTAAAATTAATTTCCGAGGGGATTGTTAATCAATTAACAGATATTGATCTGGCGGATTCCGCAAACAGAGAGCTGTGCTATCAGTCCGTGCCATATACGGATGAGATGAAGGATACGCTGGAAAAATGGGAGGGCGTCAGGGATTTTCAGGATTTCCGGATGACGTACGAGTTTGGAGACCACAGAGAAGTTGTCGACGAAAATGTAGTGGCCGACTGGATTGCGCTGGACGATAACGGGCATATCCTGTATGATGAGCACAACCGGCCCGTTCTCGACGAGACGGTTGTGGAGGAGTATGTCGCATACCTGTGCACCACCTACAATACCGTGGGCATTGAGCGGAGCTTTCAGGCAACGCGGGGGGACGTCGTGAAGGTGTCGGGCGGCAGTTATGGCAACGAGCTGGACGCGAAGGCAGAGTACGATTTCCTGCTGCAGGCTTTTTTGAAAAAGGAAAGCGGCGTGAGGACGCCGGTATACCTGTCGGAGGCGAAGGAAAAAGGCCTTGACGATATCGGAGACACTTACATAGAAGTCGATATGGGAAATCAGCAGATGTATTATTACGCGGACGGCGAGCTGGTGCTTGAAACGCCCATCGTGACCGGCAATACGTCGCGCAGATGGGGGACGCCGTCGAAGGTGTGCTATGTCTATTTTAAGCAGCGAAACCGGGTGCTCAGAGGACAGGATTACGCGACGCCCGTCAAATACTGGATGGCGGTTGACGGACATATCGGTATCCACGACGCGACCTGGCGGAAGGAATTTGGCGGCGAGATCTACAAGACGAACGGCTCGCACGGCTGTATCAATACGCCGCTCGAGGTTATGGCTAAGCTGTATGAGCTGGCGGAGGAAGGAACGCCGGTGATTATGTTTTATTGAGAATGCCCTTGTCAATTGAAGGTACCGAAATATTCAATATTTATCTTCAGCAGGCCGGCTGTCGCGCACGCCGAAGGTATGTGTTGTATATATAAAGAGAAAACCAAATTCAACAAGAAATGAGGAGGAGTAAAAATTGTCCAGAGTGTATAATTTTTCAGCAGGTCCCGCAGTTTTGCCTGAGGAAGTCTTAAAAGAAGCTGCAGACGAGATGTTAGACTATAAGGGAACCGGTATGTCGGTGATGGAGATGAGCCATCGCTCGAAGGCGTATGATACGATTATCAAAGAAGCGGAAGCGGATTTGAGAGAGCTGATGAACATTCCCGATAATTATAAGGTACTGTTCCTGCAGGGCGGCGCAAGCCAGCAGTTTGCGATGATACCGATGAACCTTATGAAGAATAAGGTAGCGGATTACATTGTGACCGGCCAGTGGGCGAAGAAGGCATATCAGGAGGCCTGCATCTACGGAAAGGCAAACAAGATTGCGTCTAGTGAGGATAAGACCTTCTCTTATATTCCGGACTGCTCGGATCTGCCCATTTCGGAGGATGCGGACTATGTATATATCTGTGAGAACAACACGATTTACGGGACGAAGTTCAAGACCCTGCCCAATACCAAGGGAAAGACGCTGGTAGCGGATGTGTCCTCGTGCTTTCTTTCCGAGCCGGTGGATGTGACCAAATACGGCGTAATCTACGGCGGCGTACAGAAGAATATCGGACCTGCAGGCGTGGTAATCGTGATTATCCGTGAGGATTTGATTACGGAGGATGTGCTTCCCGGCACGCCGACCATGCTCAAATACAAGACGCACGCGGACAATGATTCCCTGTATAATACACCGCCCGCATACGGCATTTATATCTGCGGCAAGGTTTTCAAGTGGATTAAAAAGATGGGCGGCCTTCAGAAGATGAAGGAAATTAACGAGAAGAAGGCAAAGATCCTTTACGATTATCTTGATGAGAGCAAGCTCTTTAAGGGTACCGTGAGAAAGGAAGACCGTTCGCTGATGAACGTGCCTTTTGTGACCGGCAGCGAGGAGCTGGACGCGAAGTTTGTCAAGGAGGCAAAGGAAGCGGGTTTTGAGAACCTCAAGGGCCACAGAACGGTTGGCGGTATGCGCGCGAGCATTTACAACGCGATGCCGATTGAAGGCGTGGAGAAGCTTGTAGAATTTATGAAGAAATTTGAGGAGGCAAATGCATAATGTATCAGTATCATTGTCTGAACCCTATATCCGCGATTGGATTGGAGCGGTTCACGGAGAAGTATCAGAAAACAGAGAATATCGCGGAGGCGGACGGCGTGCTTGTCAGAAGCGCGTCCATGTATGAGCTGGAGCTGCCGCAGGGGCTGCTTGCGGTGGCAAGAGCCGGGGCAGGCACCAACAATATCCCGCTTGAGAAGTGCGCGGAGCAGGGCATTGTCGTATTTAATACGCCCGGCGCAAATGCAAACGGCGTAAAAGAGCTTGTGATTGCCGGGATGCTGATGGCGTCAAGGGATATCGTCGGCGGTATCGAGTGGGTTAAGGCCAATCAGGGCGTTGAGACCATCGCCAAGGATGTGGAAAAGGAGAAGAAGAACTTTGCCGGCACGGAAATCCTGGGGAAGAAGCTTGGCGTTATCGGCCTTGGTGCGATTGGCGGCAGAGTAGCGAACGCGGCGTTGAGCCTTGGCATGGAGGTATACGGGTATGACCCGAATCTTTCCGTTGCGGCGGCTTTGAGCCTGAGCCGCGATGTGAAGACGGTTGCCAGCGCAGAGGAGATCTATGCGGAATGTGATTTTATTACGGTACACGTACCGCTTCTGGACAGCACGAAGGGGCTGATTGACGCGGCTGCGATTGAGAAGATGAAGCAGGGCGTTGTTGTGCTGAATTTCTCGAGAGACCTGCTTGTAAACGAGACGGATATGCTTGCGGCGCTGGATTCGGGCAAGGTGAGAAGGTATGTATCGGATTTCCCGAACACGACGACCGCAGGACACAAAAACTGCATCGTCATCCCGCATCTTGGCGCGTCCACGGAGGAATCTGAGGACAACTGTGCGATGATGGCGGTTGACGAGCTGAAGGATTATCTTGAAAACGGCAATATTAAAAACAGCGTGAACTATCCTGCCTGTGATATGGGAATATGCAACGGCGCGGGCAGAGTGGCGGTTCTACATAAGAATATTGCCAATATGATTACGCAGTTTACCGCCGCGTTTGGCGAGTCCGATATCAACATCAGCGATATGACCAACAAGTCAAGAGGCGAGTACGCATATACGCTGCTCGATATTGACAAGGCGGCGGATGAGAAGATTATGGAACGCCTTAAGGGTATCAACGGCGTGTTTAAGGTAAGAATAGTAAAGTAGCAGAGAAGCTGCGACAGCGCAAATGATTGAAGGAGAATGTATGCGATTGCGTACATTCTCCTTTTTCGTTCGCTGCCGCCGGGACAATTTCTATTCTTTAATAGGCATCATGCACATCCCCGTACTTTGTCATGTTGCCGATGGTATTCTGGAACTTGGTCTCCTTGGATGCGGTAACCTCGCTTGCCAGATCCATGTACCTGATAAAGATTTCCTCCACGGTGCTTCCCTTTTCTTTGGCGATTTCCTCCATAATGGGCCTGATTTTGTCAAGCTGGAAGGAAACGCGCGTCTTCTGCGGGTCAAAATCCTTTAAAACGCGGTCTGCGTATTCGTTGATACGGTCGAGTAATGCTTTGTCCTCCGGTGTCATTTTGAACGCCTCCTTAAAATATACAATAAATAGTTCTGTGATTTTCTGGTCTGCCGAAGCAGGCGGCCTGCTGCGAAAGATATTGTAGCACGATTGCGGAGGGTTGTCAAAAGGCGGAAGGATTTGCTATAATGATATGTAACAGTTCAGCCTTTGGCTTCCTGCTACAATAATACAGACAGAATGCGCCGGGAGGTGTTTTGATGAATACCAAAGAAAAGAATAGCAGCAGAAAATTCCTGCTGCCTGCCGCCTTTATTGTATGCCTGATTCTGACGATTATTTTTCATCAGCAGGCATCCAGGGTAGATAAAGAGGCGTTAGGAACAGAGGTTGACGTAAAGGTTACGGAGATTAAGACGAAATCAACGGGGCTCAATCCGGGAGCGTTGAGCGTTACTGTTTCCTATAAGGGAGAGACGTACAAGCTGCACGGCGTTCCGGCCAGCGCACATTTTGCGATGAAAAACAGCAAGGCGTATCACAGCACAATCAGTGCCAGACTGTACGACGGCAAAATGTATTATGACGCCGCGAGTATTCATCTGTTATCAGACACATTATATTACGCCTTTTTGGCGCCGACTTATTTTATCTTTATTTTTATGGTGTATAAGGTGGTGTATAAAAACAGACAGGGATAAAATGATGGATTACCCTAATGTAACCGGGTGCGCCGACGCCCGGTTTTTTATAATTAATTTTAAGGTGGTTCTCTTTGCGGCCTTCTGGTACACTATAGGCATAGTATTTGGAAAGGAGACAGCCTATGGATTACAGCAGGAAGATTGCGGAGCGTTTATGGAATATGCCGGACAAGGGGGAGCTGGAAAGCCGCCGTGAGGAGACCTTTATCGACGATATTATTCAGAAGAGCCACCTTGAGAAAGAGCTGCTTTCGAATCTGGACGGAATAAGGACGGTATTTGACGGCGGCGCGGGCTGCGGCAGGTTTTCGATTTTGCTTGCGAAGCAGGGGTGTGAGGTTACGCATTTTGACATTTCGGAGCCGATGATTGAGAAGGCGAAGGAGCTGGCGCAAAAGGAGGGCGTGCTTGACAAAATAACCTTTGTAAAGGGCGCGCTGGAGGAGCTGGACAGCTTTCAGGATAAGGCGTTTGATCTGGTCGTTTCGTTTGACGCGCCGGTATCGTACACCTATCCGAATCAGGAGCGGGTTATCGGCGAGCTGGTGCGCATATGCCGTAAGCGCATTATGCTGAGTGTGTCAAGCCGTTTGGGCTCTCTTCAATATCTGGCGAATCCGGTGCAAAAATATCAATTTATACTAGATGAAACCTGTGACGATTCGTTTGTGAAATGGTGCGTTGGCAATAAGGAGAATGCAATCGAGACATATCATTTCAGCAAAGAGGATGTTATGAAGCTATGGAATGAAGGACTTATGGGCGGCGACAGAGAAATTGCCGAGTACGAACAAGGCGGCACGCCGTGGTGCATCACATACACCTTTATGCCGGATGAGTTAGAAGGTATATTGAGAAGTCACGGCGTAAGAAACATCAAGCTGGCAGGTCCCGGCGCATTTGCAAGAACGCTTCCAAGAGAGCTGCTTGTAAAGATTATGAATGATTCAGAGCAGCGCGCTGATTTTCTGGCGTTTTGTTACCGCTATGATTCCAATCCGTTTGTATGCGGCATGGGAAAGGACAATCTGTTTGCGAAGGGAGAGCTCTAAGCGATGAGAATTGAAACAGATCGGCTTATCATCCGAAGCCTGTTGCAGTCGGATGAAGCGGCATTTATTGAAATGGCGTCCGACGGAAGTCTGAACGACATCTTTGGAGACTGTAGTGAATGTGATAAATGGATGGGAAAATGGATACAGGAAAGTATAGAGCTGGAGGCCCAAAACAATCCCCGTCATGCGTATCTGGCGTTTGCGGCGGCAATGAAGGACAGCGGACAGGTGATAGGCAGCGTCGGCACATCCTATTACGAGGATCTGCGCAAAATCGGCGTCACTTATTTTCTTGGCGCGGCCTTCAGGGGGCGCGGCTATATGACGGAAGCGCTCCGGGCATTTACGGCGTATTTCTTTGAGCATTATGCGTCGGATGCGCTCTTTGCCGCGGCGGCGGCGCGCAACGAGGCTTCCTGCAGGACGCTGGAGCAGGCAGGCTTTGTGCTCACGGATATGAGAATGTATCAGGATATGTTTGACGATACGGCAGAATATACGCATTTTTATGAGCTGAAAAGGGGGACAAATGAAAACAGGGATTGACGATATGCCGGGCGCGCCCGTAGATGTTATGGCGCCGGCCGCCGCAGCGACGTACCGCGGCATTTCGATATTATGGGATAAGCCTGAGGATTTGCAATCCAAAACGGTTGCGGGGTACCGGATATATATGGACGGGAAGCCGCTTGCGGTTACGGCGGCCAATGAGACTTATTATACGGCGGACGGACTGGCGCCGGATACCGGGTATACGTTTGCCGTTTCTTCGCTGTATGGTGAGGATGAGTCTGAAACCGTGGAAATCAGGGTAAGGACGGATAAGAAGGGCGTGGTGCACGATGTGACGCAGGCGCCGTACAATGCAAGGGGAGATGGGAAAACGCTTGATACGGCGGCGATTCAGGCGGCGATTGACGCCTGCGCCGACCATGATATCGTGCTCATCCCCGACGGATACACATTCCTTACAGGGGCGCTTGACCTGAAGAGCAATATGACACTGGAGGTAAATGGGACGCTGTTAAGCAGTAAGGACGCGGCCGACTTTGAACGACGGCCTGCTGCCGCAGAAAACTGCACAGGCGGCAGGGCAACAGGGCTTGTGTACACACAGGAAGCGCCTGCAAGGCTGATATGGAGCCGGAACGAGGGCTGGGAGCAGTATTCCTACAGAAGCCTGATCAATATAGGCTTTCTGGACGAAAACACGGATTACGGCAAAAACAATACATATGTGTGCACCAATGTAAAGCTGATCGGAAAAGGGACGATTACAGGCGATGCCTGTCTGGCCGAGTATGCGCCGATTAACGGCGGCGCCTGTGCGCTTGCGATAGCGGAAGGTGAGTCGGCAGACGTTTTTTATGATATTGCGGCATCGGAGACGGCGGAGGATGCAATCCGGAGCCGAATCAGGGGACGCCTGATCAACATAAGCAATGCGCAGAATGTCTACATCCAGGGCGTGACGGCGGCCAGGCCGCCGATGTGGACGATACATATGGTTTACAGCGATAATATCACGACGAACGGCGTGACCTTCCGGACAAGAGAATACCGCAACGGTGACGGCTGGGATCCGGATTCCTCCACGAACTGTACAATTTATAACTGCAGGTTTGACACGGGGGACGATTGCATTGCGGTGAAATCAGGCAAAAATCCCGAAGGGAACGCGATTGCAAGGCCGTCCCGCAATATCAGGATTATCGGCTGTACAAGTGAGGGCGGCCTGGGGCTTGCGGTCGGCAGTGAAATGTCGGGCGGCGTAAGCGGCGTCTATGTGCGCGACTGCGTACTTTCCAATACGCGGTACGGGATAGAATTAAAGGCGAACAAGGCGCGCGGCGGATATATTGAGGATGTCCATGTTCAGGACTGTACGGTTGACCGCATCCTGATTCATTCCGTCAGCTACAATGCGGACGGCGCCGCAGCGGATACAAGCCCGGTATTTCGGGATATGTCCTTCAAAAACATGCGTATTCTCGGATACAGCAGTCAGTATGAGAATCCGTGGCTTCACACGGCCGTTGAGCTGGAGGGCTTTGCACGGGACAGCGGCGGGGATGCGCATTATGTACAGAATATATTGTTTGAGAATATTACGGCAGGAACGAGCAGGAATGCCGCGCAGAAGATTTCCATGAAATACTGCCGCGGGATTTCTTTTCGGCGTGTGCGGCAGTGCGACGGCGCGTCCCCGGCTTATCTGGGCAGCGACGCGGCCTTTTCCGTAGACGGCGGGCTGTCCCTTCTTGGACAGCTTTTAAATCCGGCAGCAGAGTTTTCTCCGATTCCGTTCTGGTTTTTTAACGATGCCTTTGACGGGAAGCGGGTACAGGAGCAGCTGGCCGATTATGTGGAGAAGGGCGTCCATGGCTTCGTGCTGCATCCCAGAATCGGTATACCGGAGGATATGCCGTATCTGTCGGAGGCGTATTTTGCGGCGGTGCGTTTTATTGTAAGTGCGGCGGCAGCGCTTGACATGAAGGTGGTGCTGTACGACGAGGGCATGTATCCTTCCGGCTCCGCGCACGGAAAAGTAGTCGAGGAGAATCCGGAATATGCGTCCAGGGGCCTGTTTTTGGCAGACGGCGCAGCGATGTGTCTGCCGGAGGGGGCAAAGCAGGTATACCGTTTTGCGGACGGCAGGGCGCTGTACTACGGTTTTACGGGAGGCACCATCCGCGGCATACATTTTGGAGAGGACGACGGCGAGGCGGGAGCGCCCAGGGCGGCGGATATATTAAATCCCGATGCGGTGGACGCCTTTATCCGCCTGACGCATGACGCGTATTACGAGCATCTGAAGGAATACTTCGGGAATACCGTGATCGGGTTTTTTACGGATGAACCCTGTGCGCTGGGGCGGGGCGGCGGAGACTTCCGGGAATGGACGCCCGGTCTGGAGAAAGAGCTTGAAGCTGCCGGCGGCAGAATGGAGGAGCTGGCGGCATTGTTCCCGCAAAAGGGGACGCAGCCGTGCGAGAACCCGACGGTTGCGCTTTATCGGCGGCTGATAAAGAAGAAGCTGCGGGAGACCTTTTACGGTAAGCTGTCCGACTGGTGCAGAAGGCATCAAATCGCGCTGATGGGACATCCTGCGGAGAGCGATGATATTGAGGAAGAGCTGTACTTCGATATCCCGGGACAGGATCTGATTATGCGGCGCGTGGCGCCGGAGACCGGCGGGCTGCTGGAGCCGGATTCGGTGCAGGCCGGGCTTACCGCGGATCTGGCAAGGCTTTTGGGGAGGCGCAGGAATGCCAACGAGTGCTTTGGCGTCTGCTGCCGCAATCAGCTTCCATGGTACATGACGGCGCAAGATATGAAATGGTATATCGACTGGCTGGGGCTTCGGGGCGTAAACCTCTTTATTCCGCATGCCTTTTATTACAGTGTGGCGGGAAAGCGCAAGGAGGAGCGTCCGCCGGATGCAGGCCCGAACAATATCTGGTGGCGGCACTATAAGCTGTTTTCCGATTATATGAAGCGGCTTTCCTTCCTGATGACGGATTCGGCAAACGGCGCGCAGCTTGCGGTGCTGTGCGATGACAACCGGGTACCGTACCGGGAGACCGCGCGCCTGTACGAGAATCAGATTGAATTTTGCTATGTTCCCGCCGCCCTGCTGGAGAAGGCGGTGGTGACGGACGGCAGCGTTGCCGTGAACGGGCAGCGGTTTGGCGCAGTGCTGAATTTTCTTGGGAAAGCGTACGAGGAACGGTTTGCGGGGGCGCTGGGGAAGCTGCTGGTAACAAGGACGGCGGATTTTGACGTGGAGGCGTTTGCGGCGGACGGCCCTGTATTATCGGAGCCTTGTCCGGGGCTGCGGAAGGTGAGCCTGTTCAAGGACGGGGTAAGGCTGCTTCTTTTTAGCAACGAGGGGCAGGAGACGATTTGCACGACGGTCAGGGCCGCAGGATGGCAGTCGCCCCTGTTCGTTGATTTGTGGAATGGGACCGTCTATCAGACTGAGGGTGCGGGAGAAGTCTTTCCCCTGTATCTGGAGCCATGTGAAACCGTATTGGCGGCGGACGGGAGGACGATAGACACGGCGGCGCTGGCGGATATGCCGGATATCGCTGTGGAGCAGCGGGCCGCGGACTGGTTTCGGAGGCCCTGCCCGGACTGGACGGCGGAATTTATTCCTGTGAGCGAGCGGGAAAATGAGAAGACTTACCGGCTTACAAAGTCCTTTCGGCGGGTTACGGGAGACGAGCGGTTTGCGGTAAGCGGCGCGGAGATGGTCGAATGCTACTGCAACGGATGCTTTGCGGGCGTAAGCTTCTGGGGGAAGCACCAGTTTGCAATAGGGCAGCTTCTGGCAGAAGGGGAAAATGAAATCCGGCTGGTCGTCACGGGCAATGCGGCAAACCGTTACGGGACGCAGCCGGTTGCCTTCGGCCTTGGCACAGACGCATAGGAGTCCGTCAAAAGCCGCAAAGGGGCTTCTATTTGCGTGCATAATCTGCTAGAATAGTATGAAGAGCAGGAGGCGGCGTCGGCCGGATGAAAAGCAGATAAAACAGGGAGGGATTTCTATGGCAGTGGTGAGACCGTTTCGGGCATACAGGCCCAGACAGGGACTGGAGGCGCAGATTGCCGCGCTTCCGTATGACGTTTATAACCGGGAGGAGGCGTGCGCGGCAGTTGCGGGCAGGCCGCTCTCCTTTTTGAATATCGACAGGGCGGAGACGCAGTTTGACGCTTCCGTCGGTACATACGACGATGCGGTATATCAGAAGGCGCATGATTTATTGTGGGGGATGATAGCGCGGGGCGAGCTTGTGCAGGAGGACAAGCCAGTGTATTATCTGTACGAGCTGACGATGGACGGCAGGGTGCAGACCGGTATTGTGGCGTGCGCGAGTGTGGATGATTATCAGAAGCAGGTGATTAAAAAGCACGAGAATACCCGTGCGGAAAAGGAGCTGGACCGCATCCGCCACGTGGAGGCCTGCAATGCGCAGACAGGCCCTATTTTCCTGGCCTACAGGGCAAACGATACCCTGCGGCAAATCACAGGGCGCGCCAAGGAGCAGCCGCCGCTGTATGATTTTACGGCGGAGGACGGCGTTGCGCACCGTGTGTGGTGCATCCGTGAGGATGCGGATATTGCGGCGATAGCGGAGGCCTTTGACGGAATCGGGCAGATTTATATTGCGGACGGCCATCACCGCTGCGCGTCCGCGGTGAAGGTCGGCCTGCGCAGGCGGGAGCAGCATCCGGATTATACCGGGGAGGAGGCGTTCAATTATTTCCTCTCAGTGCTGTTTGCCGACGAGGAGCTTATGATTATGGATTATAACCGGGTCGTAAAGGACCTGAACGGGCTGTCCGAGGAGGAATTTCTGACTGCCGTCCAGACGGTGTATGCGATTGTTTCCAAGGGACAGCAGTGCCAGCGGCCCGCAAAAAAGGGACAGGTGGCGCTGCTTTTGGCGGATACATGGTATCTGCTGGAGGTAAAGGAGGCATACCGCAGCAGCGATCCGGTGGCAGGACTGGACGTTGCGGTGCTGCAGGAGCATATCCTTGCGCCCGTTCTGGGCATACAGGATCCGAAGACGGACAAGCGCATTGATTTTGTCGGCGGTATCCGGGGAATCGGTGAGCTGGAACGGCGGGTTAAGACGGACTGTGCGGCGGCGTTTGCAATGTACCCGACCTCGATTCAGGAGCTGTTTGGCGTAGCGGACGCAAATCTGCTGATGCCGCCCAAGTCGACCTGGTTTGAACCGAAGCTTCGCAGCGGGCTGTTCATCCACGTGATAAAAGAATAATCGGGGGCAGATAATAATAATTTAGAACAAACGGGGTGTGAAGGTGATATGTTGTTAGCGGAATTGGCACAGTTAGCGGATATGGGAGATATGAATGAGAATCTGGGCGCGATAGAGCAGTTTATGGATACGCTGCCGGAAAAGGCGCTGCGCTTTGGCATCCGGGTTTTGGTGGCGGCTGTTGTATTTTTTGTCGGCTCCAGGCTGATTAAACTGATTCGGAGGATTACCCGCAGATCTCTGGAACGCGCCAGGGTAGAGACCGGTGTGCTGCAGTTTCTTGACGGACTGCTCAAGGGCAGCCTGTACCTGATTCTGGTGCTGGTCATTGCGGGGAACTTCGGGTTTGACGCGGCAAGCGTCGTGGCACTCTTAGGTTCCGCGGGCGTTACAATCGGTCTTGCCATGCAGGGGAGTCTCAGCAATCTTGCGGGCGGCGTGCTGATTCTGCTGTTAAAGCCCTTCCGCGTGGGCGATTATATCATTGAGGCCTCACAGGGCAATGAGGGAACCGTCAGGGAAATCGGGATCTTCTACACAAAGCTGTCAACACCGGACGGGAAGATCGTCGTACTGCCAAACGGCAATCTGGCGAATAATTCCATCACGAACGCGACGGAGTCCCCTATACGGCGTATGGATTTGACGGTGGGCATCTCCTATGACGCGGATATTGCGGCGGCGAAAAATGTGCTTCGCGAGGTGATGGAGGCCGATCCCGATGTGCTTGGGGAGGAGCCGGTACTGGTTTTTGTCAGCGCGCTGGGCGGCAGCGAGGTCGTGCTGGGCATGCGTTGCTTTTGCGAGAATCCCCAATACTGGGAGCTGCGCTGGCGGCTTCTCGAGAATGCGAAGCTTGCGCTGGATAAGGCGCAAATCGAGATTCCATACCAGCAGATAATGATTCATCAGAAGGAAACGCTTCAATAAATTTTTTGTAAAATCGCGGGGCTGCGATTGATTTTTGGGAAATAAAGGTATAAAATAATTATATATGATAAATAAACATTGTTTCAGTTAGTAAAGGGGTGATACGTATGGCATCATTTAATTTTTGGAATGCCGGCTCGACGTTTGGCTCCGGCAGTTCAAATAATCTGTACAGCCTGTTCTCCGAAAGAAACTCAATAAAGAGCGGTACATACAAGAAGCTGCTCAGATCCTACTTCGGGACGATGGAGCAAAGCCCGGACGCCGCGACATCCGCCAGGAAAAACCGCGGATCGAATAACGTCCTTGATACGCTGCTTCGCGAGAAGATGTATCCCAGGGTTTCCAAGGAAGCGCAGGAGGCAAATTCAAAGCTGACCTCAGGTATCGGTAACCTGAAATCCTCTCTTTCCGCTTTACAGAAGGACAGCACATACCAGGATACGGAAAACGGTTCAACCGCGGCGGATAAGGTAGTTTCCGCAATGAAATCCTATGTGACCAATTACAACGACGTTGTGACGGCGTCGAAGAGCTCTACGCTGACAAACAAGACTGCGTACGTGGCGAATATGATGAGCGCGACCTCCAGGAACGCGGAGAAGCTTGCGGAAATCGGCGTTACGCGCAGGCAGGACGGGACGCTTCAGCTGGATGAGACCAAGTTAAAGAACAGCGACCTTTCAAAGGTGCAGCAGCTGTTCTCACCGGAGAATATTCAGAGCTATGGCGCTACAGTCGCTTCCCGTGTGAAGTTTGCAGGCGGCGTATCCTCCGGATCAGGTACCAGCGCGGTTACGGACAGCACAGAGACAAAGACGCAGGCGGGCACAAGCGCCGCCGGTCTCAAGGCGGACGCGCAGGCGCTCGCGTCGGACGAATTATATGCCAAAGTAAAGGACGCGGATGGCAATGAGACCGATAAGTATGACGTTGCCAAAATCCTTTCCAAGGCAAAGAGCTTCGTAAGCAATTACAACGGCATGCTGGATTCTGCCGAGTCCAGCTCCAATTCCGGCGTATTGGCGAATTTGTCCTATATTAAGGAAAGAACGAAGAACAGCACGAACGCGCTGAAGCAGTTTGGATTTAGCGTAGACAAGAATGGCAGGATGAAGCTTGACGAGGACACCTTTAAGAAGGCTGACATGTCCAAGGTGCAGGATTTCTTCAAGGACTATGGCTCTTATGTTGCAAGCAACGCATCCCGCGTAAGCTACTACATGAACACAAATGCAGGCGCATCCAACGGATATACATCCAGTGGATCCTACAACATACCGGCGGCTTCCGGTTACAGCGCATCCAGATAGACTGGATTGTTTCAGGTTTATATTGCATGCTTTAAGGATTGGGTTGAAGCGCTTCGTGTTATTTGGCGTTTCAACCCGATTGTTATTATTTATCTCCCTTTTCGGAATTGTGTACCCAGTGGGAAATAACTTCAAAATATACATTGGAAATGGCAGATAAAGATTTTATAATAAATATATAAATCGAAATTTGCAGATGAATTTATAGATCTTTCCCTATTTTTCAAGGCTTTTCAAGCCTCATACAGTGAATTGCTAAGTATTTTCCCTTGTTTTTGCCCTTATGGGCAGTTTACAAGGGAAAGTTTTTTCTGAATGTATCTAATCATTGCCTGCCACTTTATCTAACAGCCTTGCAGAAGTCCTCTTTGCTTCCCTTGTGGCATGGGCATACACATTCATGGTGGTACTCACGTCAGAGTGTCCCAAGAGTTCCTGCACGTCCTTCGGCGCTGCACCGTTTGACAGCAGGTTGCTTGTATAAGTATGGCGGAGCTGGTGGAAGTGAAAGCCCTCAAATCCGTCCAGTTTCTTTGCCAGTGTCCGGCAGACGATACTCAATGTATTTGGCGTTTCAAGGCAGCCGTCCAGTCTTAAACATACAAATGAGATTTCGTTGTAATCCGCCGGAATGTCCTGCGTGTCCGCTAGACTATAATACTCATAGTAAACCCTGTTTTTGTCCTGCACTTCCTTGTAGTAGTTGCGGTGGTACAGTTTTCCGTACTGCATCTGATTTTTAAGCTGTTCTTTTCTTGCTTTTTTTCAGTATGGCGGTAAGCGTGTCCCCAAAATCAACCACCCGAACCTTTTTTCGTTTTGTCGGTCCGATAATTGTTTTATGCTTTGCACCGTCATAACGGACACTCCGTTTTACCGTTAAATACTGTTCCTCAAGGTTGATGTCCTGCCAAGTTAGCCCGCATACTTCGCCGATCCTAAGACCTGCATAGTAAGCTATCTGTATCGGAAGAACCGCAGGGGGATTTTTCTTTTCAAGATAAGCGATAAGTTTCTCATAATCTTCATGGGAAATTGGCTGTGTGCCTGATTGTCCCGTATCTTCCTCCGAAAACATCATAATACCGCAGGCAGATAAAACGCCAAAGCAGGATCATAATTTCCTTAAAGAACCGACTGTCAATTTGTCAGCACCGAAACGAGAGTTACAGCTCCAAACCCAAACGCAAGCAACACCAAAAATCCCGCGCAAGCCTGTCGTGTCCACTGAAGCCGCCGCATATCCAAAACTGCTGAAGATTTATAAGGAACTGAACCGCCAAAACGGGATTATCTTTGACGCAGAGAGGGAACGCAATGAGCTGGAACTGGAACGTGACAGTCTGAAAGGATTTGCGAAACTGACGAAAAAAGGGGAACTGCAAAGTAGGATTGACCGTAAAAACGAGGAAATAGACCTTTTGAAAGTTGGTTTGTCGGGTATCATCAA
>CATLGV010000005.1 GCA_949948735.1 uncultured Lachnospiraceae bacterium
GGAATAAGGCTGGGACATTTCTTGATAAGGTATGGTGTCCCGGCTTTTTCTTTTTACAGGTACCGGGTAAGCCTGTCTCCATAAAGGACGATCATCTGGTTGAGTACCTGGTCCCAGTTCCTGTAACGCTGCGTCCATTTTTTGACCACATTTCCGCTGGCAAGATAGAGCATTTTTTCTAAGGAACTGTCACTTGGAAATACGCTTTTTGTTTTGGTCACTTTCCGGTACTGGCGGTTAAGCCCCTCTATGATATTTGTGGTATACATGATACGTCGGATATCATCGGAAAACTGGAAGAAGGAGCTGACATCCTCCCAGTTGTTTTCCCAGTTACTGACTGCATAGGGATATTTCTTTCCCCATTTGTCTTTGACCTTTTCCAGCTCTGCCAGTGCGGATGCTTCATTCGGGGCATGATATACCGCCTTGAAATCAGAAGAAAACTTCTTCAGGTCGCTGTAATTGACATATTTAAAGGAATTGCGTAGCATATGAATGACACACCTCTGGATCTGTGCATCCGGGTAGACCGCAGCGATCGCTTCCTTAAATCCTGCAAGCCCATCCACACAGAAGAACAGTACATCCTGTACACCCCGGTTTTTCAGGTCATTTAACATTCCCAGCCAGAACTTGCTGGTTTCATTGGCACCAACTGTGATGCTCAGGATATCTTTATAGCCGTCTGCGGTGATGCCAAGCACAATGTAGGCGGCGCGGCTTAAGATGCGTCCGTCCTCCCTGACTTTATAATGGATACAGTCCATGAATACAAAGGGATAGACTGGATTTAATGGACGTGCCTGCCACTCTTTGACCTCCGGAAGTATCCTGTCAGTGATCTTACTGACCATTTCAGCGGACAGTTCCATCCCGTAAAGCTCCTGTATCTGGTCATGGATATCCCTTGTGCTCATGCCTCTCGCATAAAGGGATATCACCTTTTCTTCAATGCCAGATACATCTCTCTGATATTTTGGAATGAGTTTTGGCTCAAATTCTCCTTCCCGATCTCTCGGGACATCGATCTGGAATTCCCCATACTGGCTCTTTAGGTTTTTGGGGGAATGCCCGTTACGTTTATTGGATGTGGAAGCATCGCCTTTCTGGTTCTTTTCATAACAAAGGGAAGCATCCAGTTCTGCCTCCATAAGCTCCTGAAGGATATCTTTGAAGCTGTCCCTTAGAAGGCCGTAGACATCAGCCACGCTGTTTAAGTTGTTATCTGCAATAATCTGTCGTATTTGTTGTTTTGTTGCTGGCATAAAAATCCTCCTTTTCGATAAGAACTGTCATATCTAGATTCTTACCAAAAAAGAGGTATTTTTTCCCAAAGACACAAACTATTTTACACTACCGACGAACCACAACAATATCACTAAAAGAATTTATCAAACTATGTGCCATCATGCATAAAAATGTACTTCTTCCCTTTATGTATAAACCGCCAAGAAAAAATGCAATGGCTAATGTTGACAATGTATGTGCCAAAAGATTTGTCCGCAACTGCTGATACGTTCCAAGCATTGCAAATAGCGGCAAATGCCACAGCTGCCATACCATTCCTATCTTTAGAACTACCCAAATTCTGTTCTTATTATTTATCTGCAATTCCCGTTCCAACCAGAATCCTCTCCATCCAATTTCTTCCATTCCACCAATGATTAAAAACATAGGAACTAGAAAAATTAAATTGGCAAAGGAACTCAAAATTTCTCCGCCCCAAACAAAGTATGGTAATAGCTGTAGTACACACACGACCACTAACCCAATTATCCAATCTCTTTTATGAACAGGCAACCTGAAAATCCCTTTGATAACTTCCTTATATTTCTTTTTTTCGTATATTTTCTCAATAAATACCGCAGAAATTGCCGGAGATATTACACCTATCAAATATAACACCAACATCCATGTGTGTTCATTAAAGTTTACATTTTTTATTCTGGAATAAAGCGCAATGCTTCCCCATGACAAATATGTAATGCTAAAACATATTATTAAGTATCTTTTTATTGCACCTTTTATTGTGTTCTTTTCCACTATAATTATACCGCCATTATATTTTTGTATGAAACGATGACCTTCTTCTTCCGAAAGCTCCGATTTATCGGTTTGTACCGGGGAAAATTATACCATACCCAATTACGAAAAACAATCCCTGCTCTACGCCCGTTCCGACTATCCGGGCCGTTGCCATTTTCGATTTTGTCCTTATGCTCAATCAAGCGGCGGGCAACCGGGCTATCCTTGCGAAGCAGGGCTTTGTTTGGGGCTGGGAAGCCGGAAAAAAGCCATGGTTTCCTGCGTTGCCCGATTTGACACAATAACATGGTATCTATTCGGTTATAAGTCCCAATATCCATAACGACCAAATCCCCTTCGCCATTCTTGGTAAGGAAAACCGGCTCGGCGGTCTTTCGGCACTGTTCGGCAATCTCATTGTAATTCTGCCTGATTGCCGCTGACGGGCGAATATTCATAGTGATACCTCCTGGAATTGATAATAGTATTATTCTGACCATGCCCTTGTCAATTGAGGGTATTCTATCTATTTCATGGCAATGGAGCCAACGTAATATTTTTACAAGCCCATCATTTCCCTTAACATAAAGGGTTCCTGCAAACGAGGACGATCTCCGGACTTGCCTCTTCAATTACAGTGTACTTTTCTATGCTTTGAATCATTGTCAAAACCTCCGCTTTGTTGATATAATACGAGCATATAATATAGCGTAAATTCTATGTCAGGAGATGTCAGACAAAGGCTTCGCAGGAGCCTGCTTTATCAAACGTCTGAAAGACACGGGTGTGCCGGTGAAAGAAATGCAGCACTATGCCAGGCTGCGGGCGAAGGGTGTCTTACCCCGAATGAAATATTGGAAAGACCGGCCGGGTGTTGAGAAGCTTTTGGTGAGCAGATAACGGTATTGCAGGAATATATGACAAAACTGAACGGCATAATTGCCTCAAAATAAACATTAGGAGTGCCAAAACCGGAGAAGGCACAGGAATATCAGATGCGAGAGCGGGGAAAGGATGCGTGGAGCAATACAATGACCAGAGAGTATTTTATTACGGAAGTATATAATCAAATGGAAAAATCAGCCTGTGCAAGAGCGGTTCTGGAGAGCCTGCCGGATTGGTTTGGCAATCAGGCGTCGTTGGAGGAATATGTGGAGGGTGTCTGCGGCCTTCCGTTCTGGGCGGCTCTGGACGGGGAGGGGAAATGTCTGGGATTTTTCTCTGTGAGAATACATTACGGGCATACCGGAGATATCTATGTGTGCGGCGTGCGCCCGGAGTGCCACCGCATGGGCGTGGGCAGGGCCCTGTATGGTAAGGCCGAGCAGTTTTTTCTGGAAAAGGGATGCAAGTATGCCATGGTAGAGACGTTGAGTGAGAAGGCAGATTATGAGCCTTATGAGAAAACCAGGCTGTTTTATGAGAGCGTGGGCTTTGAGCCGCTGATCACGCTGACCGAGATGTGGGATGAAAACAATCCCTGCCTGATTATGGTAAAGCAATTGGCGCTGCAATCTCTGGCAGCAGGGATGAACAGGTATTTCCCTGATATTTCAGAGAGGTGCGTTTCAATGGCAGCAGATACAAGCAGGAGGACTCAGATTGCGGAAACAAATCCGGATATAAGTACCAATATCAGAAGAGCTGATAAGCAGGACATCCCCAGAATAGCCGAGATAATTATTTTCGGAAAAAGAGTCGCTTACAGGTCTATATTTCAAGATGATTATGTGTCATTTAACGAAATGCAGGTGGTTCCTTTATATGAAGCATATAAAAATGATCCGGATGCTTTAGCGGGGATGTATTTATACGATGACGGAATTGTTAAAGGGGTGATAAACAGCTGCCGCAACGATGAAAAAACAATTGAGATTACAGATTTTTACGTGGAGCCCTTTTTTGTCGGTCAGGGGATAGGGACGCTTCTGATAAAGCATACAATTCGACAGGCATCCCTAAAAGGGATTCAAAAAATAATTCTATGGGTCATAAAGGATAATGTGAAGGCCAGAAAATTCTATGAGGCGAATGGGTTTGTTGACAGTGGGGAAACGCGTATGATAGAGGGAACCATGAAAACGGATTGCCGTTATGAATATGAGGAGAACGCGTTCAGATGAAGGTAGATTTTACAACCATCACAGCCTGCGGCGAATGCTGCGTGAGCTGCAGGAAAAAGGAAGACGGAATATGCAAGGGCTGTATTGAATCGGACGGACATTGCGAGGAGTGGACACAGTCACAGGGGTGTCCGATATATAAATGCGCAAAGGAACATAATGTGCAATTCTGTGGATTGTGTAAGGATTTCCCATGTGAATGGCTGATTCAAAAAGTGACCTGGCGGCCCAGGGTAGTCGATGAATTGACAGAATTAGCAGGCTTATACCGCAGGCAGAAATAAGCCCGGAGGAATTAAGATGAAAAAAATTATATGCTTTCACAATCCGGATGAGGCAAACGGATATTTAAGTAACTGGTACTTATCGGATTTTTCTGTGGGCAGGATTCAATATTCCTCCATGGAACAGTATATGATGTATCAAAAGGCATTGCTTTTTGACGATGTGGAGATTGCGGAACAAATATTGAATACATCTGATGTAGGAAAAATTAAGGCATTGGGAAGAGCTGTCAGAAATTATGAGGATATTTTATGGAACGGTATGCGGCAGCTTATTGTCTATCAGGGATTGATTGAAAAATTTCGGCAAAATAATGCGTTAAAAGAGAAGCTTTTGACTACGCAGAATCATATATTAGCCGAATGCGCAGTCCAGGATAAAATATGGGGAATCGGCCTTTCCATGAAGGATGAAAGGCGATTGGAGCCGGACAAGTGGCAGGGGCAGAACTTATTGGGCTTCTCGTTAATGCAGGTGCGTACCGTGCTGGGGCATTAGCCGTTGATTTAAATCTCTCAAACACGCAGTGAAAATACTTTGAGCTTCAGGAGGAACCGCATATGACATACGAACCGGCATCACCGGAAAATCTGCAGGATATATACAATGTAGTGCAGCAGACCATCAAAACCGTCTATCCCGGATATTATCCTGCGGCGGTGGTGGATTTTTTCTGCGGGCTGCACAATGCAGACGCCATACGAAAGGATATTGAGAGCGGCTTTGTGGGTGTTTTGCGGGCGGACGGCCAAATCGTGGCGACCGGCTGCTTTCGGGGCAATCACATTACAAGAGTATACCCTCAATTGACAAGGGCATACACGGTCAGGTCAGAATAAATTTTGCGTCCTGCGTCGTTACCCTCGCTTCGCGTACGCCCTGTACGCGGCGCTCAAGTGCCTCGCAGGGCACAAAATTTATCTCTGCCTGACTCTTCGACCTCAAGCGGAGAGAATTTCGATATTTTCAAGGCAGACGATAGAGGCGTACTGGACGTACGCCGATTGAGGATAACGAAGAAAATATCGAAATTCTCCTGCTTTGAGGCGTGTATGCTCTTGTCAATTGAGGGTATGTACTGCCCGATTATCAAAAGCGGGGCCTTGGGACATTGATTATCAAAAATATTGAAGAACAAATCGGCAGGGCGTATGATACAATATATCTGGATGCTTCGCTGCCGGCGGCGGCGCTCTATGAGAAGCTGGGGTTTCGCACGGTTAGGCATGAGCGGTATCCGGTGGAAAACGGGGCGGTTCTTGTGTATGAGGTTATGGAGAAAAAGATACGCAGGATTTCCATAGAGAAATGAGTGATGAAAGGGAGGGTTCAAATGCTGTTTTTACAATATCCAAAATGTACAACCTGTCAAAAGGCCGGAAAATGGCTGGATGCGCATCAGCTTGCGTATACGGAGCGTCATATTGCGCAGGACAGGCCGACCTATGACGAGCTGAAGGCGTGGCATGAGAAGAGCGGCCTGCCGCTGAAACGCTTCTTTAATACCAGCGGCCTTCTGTATAAAGAGCTGCAGCTAAAGGACAAGCTTCCCACGATGAGTGCGGAGGAGCAGCTAAGGCTGCTTGCAGGCGACGGGATGCTCGTGAAGCGGCCGATAATCGTTACAGACGATACGGTGCTCGTGGGCTTTCGGGAAGCGGAGTGGGAAGAGAAGCTATCGGAGGAAACCAAATGATCGGAATATGTACAAAATGCGGGAATCACGCATGGGATAAGACCGTGGAGGGCGATACGGTTATCTGCCCAAGATGCGGGAACCGGTGGGGCTTCAGAAAGCTTCCGCTGCTGATTCTTACCGGCTGCAGCGGCGTGGGAAAGACGACAACGGCGGCAGAAATGATACGCCGGAATGTGGACTTTGCCGTTTTGGACGCGGATATGTTTTACAATATCATGCCGCACGAGACCGAGAAGGATTATTACCGTCAGGTCGAGCAGATGGAGAGCCTTTCCAGAAATATGGCGCAGACAGGCAAGCCGGTGCTGTGGACGATGGCGGGGAATCTGGACAAGCTGCACAAGGCGTATAACAGCCGGTTTCTCAGCGCGATACACTGCCTTGCTCTGGTGTGCGGGGAGGAGGAGCTGCGCAGGCGGATGCGGGAGGGCAGAGGAATCACGGACGAAACGTGGATTCAGAGCTCGGTGGAATACAATGAATATTTTCAGTCGCACAGCCGGATAGAGGAGACGTCGTTTGAAACCTGCGACATCAGCGGGAAAACGCCGGCAGAGGCGGCGGATGCCGTGATTGCGTGGGTGGCAGCAAAAAGAGAGCCGGATATTGTGTTCAGAAAGGGCACCCGAGAGGATACGGCCGCTATTATGGCGCTGGTCAAAACGGCGGTGGCGCATATGGAGGCACAGGGTATTTTTCAATGGGATGATTTGTATCCGACGGCAGAGGACTTTGAGGCGGACATAGACGAGGGTGCGCTGTATGTTGGAGTGACAGGGAATCAGATCGCCGTTGCCGCCACGTGGAATCGGTCGTGCGACGACGAATACGGCAACGGGGCATGGCGTTTTCCCCAAAAGCCGTTTGCGGTGGTTCATCGGCTGTGTGTTCACGCCGCCTTTCAAAACAAGGGCATTGCCCGTAAGATGATGGCGTACATAGAGGCTGTGGCAAAAACGCAGGGCATGGAGGCGGTGCGGCTGGACGTATATCGTGAAAATCCGCATGCGCGGAGATTGTATGAAAAGCGAGGGTATGTACAGACAGGGGAGGCGCACTGGCGTAAGGGGACCTTTCTGCTGATGGAGAAGTATCTGTAATATCTAAAAGGAAAGAAGACCGGACGTATACGGAGCAGAAGAGGGGAGAGAAAACGGATGAATGTGATTTTTGATATGGACGGCCTGATGTTTGACACGGAGCGCGTATTTGTGCAGGCATGGGATTACGCGGGAGAGCAGATGGGCATCGGTAAGGCCGGCTATATGACGCTCAAAACCCTTGGCATGAACATTTCCATGTCTAAGGAGGTGTGGCGGGAGGAGTTTGGCGACCGGTATGACGAGCAGGAGCTCAGACGGCATACAAAGCAGTTTCTGACGGAGTATTACGCCTCAAATAAGGTGCCGGTAAAGAAGGGCTTATACACGCTTTTGGAATATTTGAAGAACCGCGGCGCTAAAATGGCGGTGGCGACCTCCTCTCCCCGCTGGGAGGTGGAGAACCATTTAAAGGACGCGGGCGTCTACGAATATTTTCAGGAAATTGTCTGCGGGGATATGATCGCGCACTCCAAGCCGGATCCGGAGATTTATCTCAAGGTATGCGCATTGCTTGGCATCGCGCCGGAAGAGGCGTATGCGCTGGAGGATTCCAGAAACGGGCTGCTGTCGGCGCACCGCGCCGGCTGTAAGGCGGTTATGGTGCCGGATTTGTGGCAGCCGGACGAGGAAATCCTGCAGATTATCACAGGGAAATATGAAGATCTGGAGCAGGTGAAGGCTGCCTTCGAAAAGGGCAGGCTGTAACGGAGACAGAAAACAGGAGGATGCCATATGAGAACACGGGAGGCGGTATTGAAGTATTGTCTGACATTTCCGGAGACTTATCAGGATGCGCCGTTCCATGACGACAACTGGCAGCTTGTGCGGTACCGGAGGAACAGGAAGGCCTTTGCGTGGACTTACGAGCGGGAGGGCAATATATGGGTCAATGTCAAGGTTACGCCGGAATGGCGGGATTTCTGGCGGCAGGCGTATGACGCCGTTCTCCCGGGATACCACCAGAACAAGGAGCATTGGAACACGATCATTCTGGACGGCACGGTGCCGGAGAAGGAGATTAAGCGAATGATAGCGGAGAGCTATGACCTGATTACAGGAAAAGGCTGACGTTTTACCCGCTTAGCGTCGGAGCAGGGGATACTGGCGCGGGAGAAGCGGGAGGACAGGAAGGAGGAGGAGAATGACGACGGATGGCGGGAAGAGGAAAATACTGGTGACAGGTGGGACAGTGTTTGTCAGTAAATTCATTGCGGCATATTATGTAAAGCAGGGTGACGAGGTATACGTGCTGAACCGAAACCATCACCCGCAGCCTGCGGGGACTACCCTGATTGAGGCGGATCGCCACAATCCGGGAGACCTGCTGAAGGACTATGCGTTTGACGCGGTGCTGGATGTGACGGCATATACCGGGGAGGACGTGACGGCGCTTCTGGATGCGCTGGGGGCGTTTGAAGATTATATATTGATTAGTTCGAGCGCGGTATATCCGGAGTATCTGCCGCAGCCCTTCCGGGAGGAACTGCCGACAGGGGAAAACAAATACTGGGGCGCCTACGGCACGGGGAAGATTGCGGCGGAGAAGGCGCTTCTGGAGCGGGTTCCCGGCGCGTATATATTCCGGCCGCCCTATCTGTACGGCCCGATGAACAATGTGTATCGGGAGGCGTTTGTCTTTGAATGTGCCCGGAAGGGGCGGAAATTTTACCTGCCTGGGGACGGCGCGATGCAGCTGCAGTTTTTTCATGTGGAGGACTTATGCCGCTGCATAGACAGTGTGCTTTGCGGGCATCCGGCACAGCATATTTTTAATGTCGGGAACGATTCTGTGATATCTGTTCGCGAATGGGCGGCGCGGTGTTATGCCGCGGCCGGAAAGACGCCGGTATTTGAGGAGGTTTATTCGGAGGAAAACCAGCGGAAGTATTTTTGCTTTTCCGATTACGAGTACAGGCTGGATGTGACCGGACAGCGTGCGCTGATACAGATGACGG
Source organism: uncultured Lachnospiraceae bacterium (assembly GCA_949948735.1). Lineage (GTDB taxonomy): Bacteria > Bacillota > Clostridia > Lachnospirales > Lachnospiraceae > COE1. Next base: position 9,194 of record CATLGV010000005.1, read on the forward strand.
TTGAGCTGGATGAGGGACTGCGCGAGGCGTACGCGTGGTACTGCGGGCATGCGCAGGACGTGAGGCGGCGGGACTATCTGGAATACATTGAGGCAAATCTGGAGAGCTGAAGCATAAGGAGGAACGAGGTGATGTTGTATCACAGGATGTTGACGAAGGTATTTTTTGTAAGGCACGCACAGCCGGAGCACAATCACGAAGACGACAGGACAAGGCCTCTCACGGCAGAGGGAAAGGCGGATTCTAAAATCGTGCTGGAGACGCTCAAAGACAAACAAATCGATGCTTTTTACTGCAGTCCGTATAAAAGAAGCCTGGACACTATTCAGGAGACGGCGGATTACTACGGGATGACCATCCGGACGGACGAACGGCTTCGGGAACGGGAGAAGGGCGATGAAGGAAATACGCACGGAATGTTCCGGAAACGCTGGGCGGATCACGACTACCACGAGGACGGCGGCGAGTCGATTAACATGGTGCAGAAGCGTAATGTGGAGGCGCTCAAAGAAATCCTTGGGCAGAACGAGGGCAAAAATATTGTCATAGGAACGCACGGAACCGCGTTGAGCGCTATAATGAATCATTACAGGCCGGCGTTTGGATGCGACGATTTTCTGCGCATCATTGACTGGATGCCGTACATTGTCGAGCTGGACTTTGACGGACAGGCGCTTACGGCGGTTTGTGAGCATGCGCACATAGAGAAGGAATTTAAAGGAAACACCCGCGCGGATAAACCGTGAGTATGCGGTTTGGACAGGCTTATGCCAAAGCGCATCCATTTATCAGAAAAAAGCATGAGGTTGTAACGGCCCGCCGTCCTGCGGTAGAATAGCGTTGCAGGCAGAGGAAAACCGAGAATGAAGGAGGATGGGCCGTATGACAACACCGTATATCGCTGCATATTTCCACTGAAAAGTTTATGTACTGACATATTCATAGTTGGCCGGATTACCGGGCTGAGAATGAACCTGTCAGTATATCAGGAGATATGACATGCGCTATGAGAAAGTGATAGAGTGCCGGATTGTTCCGACCGGCGCTTTTAAGATTGTAAGGGGCTGCCCGGGCTGCGGCTGTAAGCGGGTTTATTCGTGCAGGGGGCGCTTTCGGGTCAACGCGAACGGGAATTGTCTGGATGTGTGGCTGATTTACGGCTGCGAGGGATGCGGGCACACGTACAATCTGCCCATTTATGAACGGATTGCGCCGGATAAAATCCCGCAAGCCGCATATCAGGCATTTTTGTCAAACGATGCGTCGGCAGTATTCCGCTATGGTACGGACAAAAGCATATTTCAAAAAAACCGCGCCGAGCTTTTCCGGGATACCGCTGCCTGTGAGATAGAGACGACAGTAGCGTGCGGGCCGGATACAGGAAACGGGAAAACGCTGGTAAATCTGGAAAATCCCTATGGGCTTCCAGTTCGAATCGACAAAATCGTGGCCGGAATTTTGCATATAAGCAGAAGTAAAGTGAAGGAGCTCTTGAAAAACGGGCAGTTGGTTGTTAATATAAGAAACGGGCAATAAATCAGGCCGCAGAACAGAGGTAAATGAAATCACAGCTCTGTCCCTGCGGCCAAAGTCCGCGGTGCGGATGGGAGGTTACGATGGAGCTGAAGCTTTTAAAAATCAGGGAGCATGAAGCGCTGGCCGGACGCGCGGCACAGTGGTTTTATGAGAAATGGGGCGTTCCGATGGAGGCCTATCTGGACAGCATGCGGGAATGCATCGAAAAGAAACAAAGCGTTCCCCAGTGGTATCTGGCGATGGCGGGAGATGTCATTGCCGGCGGACTGGGCGTGATTGGAAATGATTTTCACGACCGCAAGGATCTGGCGCCCAATGTCTGCGCAGTATATGTGGAGGAGGCATACCGCTGCAGGGGCATCGCCGGGCGTCTGCTGGAGCTGGTCTGCACGGATATGGCGCAGCTGGGCGTAAGAACGCTGTATCTCATTACCGACCATACGTCCTTTTACGAGCGGTACGGCTGGGAATTTCTGTGCATGGTCCAGGGCGACGGGGAGCCGTGGCAGACAAGAATGTATGTGCACAGGCAGTAAAACAGGTGATAAATCGATGCCTTTGGCGGGCAAAGGTATGTTGTTTGGAACGGAGGAATGCGGGCTGTATGCGGGAGAGAATACTGATAATTGACGATGATTCGGATATGTGCAGACTGCTTGGGGATATTCTGAAGCAGGAGGGGTATGATACTGCTGTCTGCCGCGACGGCGCGGCGGGCCTGCAAAAAGCGCGGGAAGAGGAATGGCAGCTGGTTGTTCTGGATATTATGCTTCCGCACAAAAGCGGCTACGAGGTGTTATCGGGAATTCGGGAGAAGAGCGTTGTGCCGGTTTTGATGCTGACGGCCAAGGACAGCGAGGGGGACAAGGTAGCGGGCCTCCGGATGGGGGCGGACGACTATCTGACAAAGCCCTTTGGAAACAGCGAGTTTCTTGCGCGCGTTTCCTCGCTTTTGCGCAGATATACGGTCTTTAACGCCGCCGGCGCAAAAAGGCAGGTGACGGCCGGGAAGCTATTGCTTGACGCGGCGCGGCGTGAGGTTTTCAGGGACGGGCAGTATATTGCGCTTACGGCCAGGGAGTTTGATTTGCTGTGGTTTCTTGCGGAGCATCCGGGGCAGGTATTTACCAAGAAGCAGATTTACCGCGCCGTGTGGCAGGATGAATACGCCTACGATGATAACAACATTATGGTTCATATACGGCGGCTGCGCAAAAAGCTCGAGGAGAATCCCGAATCCCCGGCGTATATTCTGACAGTATGGGGTGTGGGATACAAGTTTTGCGCCGATTTTCCCGGCGTACAATAAAAGCAGGGGCCGCCCGGGCGTCTGGCGCCGCGGCGGTATGGAGTGGATGAGAGATGACAGGATTAAATATCATTTTGGCAGCGGTATGTATCGGCGCATTTGCGTATATTATACGCATAAGAGGGCAGCTTGCTCAGTGGCGCGCCTATCTGCAGGCGGTGCGCGAGGCGCCGGAACGAAAGCAGTTCGTGAAGGGAGAGGGCCTTCTTGCGGAAATCAATTTTGAGCTCAATGATCTGCTTGCGCAAAACCGCAGACAGCTGGTGCGGCTGCAGCGCGAGGAGGCGGCGAATCGCCGGCTGCTGACGGACCTGTCCCATGACGTGCGGACGCCGCTTGCGTCCCTGACGGGATATCTGGAAGCGCTGAGCGCACAGGGCGCCGCGCCGCGGGAGGAATACATTCAGACGGCATATCGAAAGGCGCTGGATTTACAGGCGCTGATTGATATGCTTTTTCAGTGGTGCAAATTGACGTCGCAGGAGCAGCTGTATGAGCCGGGCTTGTATGATATCAACGAGATGACAAGGGAGCTTCTGATCGGGCATCTGCCGCAGTGGGAGAGCGGGGGGATTTCCCTTGTCGCGCATATACCCGACGAAGAGTGGACGGTGCGTATGGACAGGGCGGCATATACACGGATTGTGGATAATATCCTGAATAACGCTGTAGTACACGGAAAATGCACGGTGATTGAGCTGACGATACAGCGGAATGAAGAGCACATCCTGATTTCCATAGCAAACGACGGCGCCGCTATTTCGCCGGAGAAGCTGCCGTATCTTTTTGACCGGCTGTATAAATGCGATGCTTCCCGTACCGGGAGCGGAACCGGGCTTGGACTTGCGATTGCCAGGGAGCTTACACAGGCGATGGGCGGGGAGATCAGCGTTTGGAGCGCTCCGGGGCAGCAGACGGTGTTTCGTCTGATGTTTCCGGATGCGTGCGGCTGACCGGCGCATTGCCCGTAGAAATTAAGGAAAAAGTAAGAAAACGGAAAGTCCGTGGTCAGAATTTGCTGATAGAATAAAAGTATCTTCAACGGATGCTTATAATACGCGAAGCTGCAAAGGGGGGCTTGTAAAATGTGCGCATACAGTATTGAGACCGACGGCCTGACCAAAAAATACGGGGACTGCGCCGCCGTCAACAATGTAAGTCTTCATGTGCCAGGGGGACAGATATACGGTCTTTTGGGGCGAAACGGCGCAGGGAAGACGACGACAATGAAGCTGCTGCTGAATCTGATACGCCCTACGGACGGAAAAATCGTCCTTTTGGGAGAGGGCTGTCACAACAGGAAAAATTATTACCGTATCGGCTCTATGATTGAAACGCCGGCATTCTACGAGAATCTGACGGCAAGGGAAAATCTGGAGATTCTGGCGCGGCTGCGCGGACGGCACCGCAGGGATACGATTGCGCATGCGCTGCGGGCCGTGGGGCTGGAACAGGAGGAGAGGAAGCTGTTTCGCGCCTATTCGGTGGGGATGAAGCAGCGGCTTGGCCTTGCGGCGGCGATTATGCACGAGCCGGAGCTGCTGATTTTGGACGAGCCGATGAACGGGCTGGATCCAATCGGAATCCATGCGTTCAGAAGCTATCTGCTGCGGCTGTGCCGTGAAAAGGGGACGACGGTTCTGATATCGAGTCATATTTTGGGCGAAATCGAACAGCTTGCCGATTGGATCGGTTATATGCATAAGGGCAGGCTGCTGGAGGAAATAAGCTTTCAGGAGCTGTGCCGGAAAAACCGCAGATACGCGGCATTTGAGGTATCCGATGTGAAGCGGGCGGCGCTCATTTTGGAGAAGCAGTACCATATTTTGGATTATGCGGTCTTTGGGAAGAACAGCCTGCGGGTGTACGAGCAGCTTGACCAACGCGCCCAAATCAACAGCGGCTTTATCCGGGCGGGGCTTGCCGTATCCGGTATAGAGCTGCGCGCAGGCAGTCTGGAGGATTATTTTATACAGAAAGAAAACGAGCAGGCGCAGTGCCTGTCCGAAGAGAAGATGTGAGGTGATAAGCATGGCGGATATAATCTATTGCGAATGGTTAAAGCTAAGGCGGTCTAAGATATTGCTGATCGGGGTGCTTGGCTCCCTGATGGTGCCGTTTCTTGCCGTCGTGAGCGAAGTGCGGGCCTGCCGTGTAAATCCGGAAGCGTCGCTGAGCTTATGGGGAATGTACGATACGTCTATTATGTTTATTATGCTGCTGTTCGGGCCGCTTGTTCTGGCAGTGGTCGCGACGTGGCTGGTCAACAGGGAATACACGGAACGGACATTGAAAACCGTCTTTACGGTTCCGGTGGAGCGCGGCCGTTTTCTGGCCGGGAAGTTTATCATACTGTTTTTGCTGATCTGTCTGTTTATGCTGCTGTCGTGGGCGGATATTCTGGCGATATCGGTGGCGTTTCGCCTGTTTTTTGGCGGAGATGCGGTATCGCCGGCGCAGGCTGTTATTATATTGATACAGATGCTCATGGGCGGCGTCCTGATGTTTGCGACGCTGACGCCGTTTGTCTACCTTTCCCTGTGCACCAGAGGGACGATTGCGCCCTTTATTGTGATTGCGGCGGTCAGCCTGCTGAATGTTGTATTGTCGGCGTCTCCCGTCGCGGCCTTCTATCCGTGGACAGCGGCATATCTGCTGCAAAGGGGCCGGTACGGGCAGACGGGGTGCCCTGCCGTTGTGGGTACGGTATTGCTTCTTGGCGTATGCATAGCCGGCATATTTGCCGCAAACCGGCGCTTCCGGAAGGAGGATATTGTATGATCACGGATTGAAAAGTGCCGGGAAAAGCGTTACAATATCAATGGAATTGCCGTAAAATATATGCTTGACCTTGCCGTAGCGTTAAGGTGTATGCTGGAGAAAAAGGAGGCATATACAATGAAATATACAGCGGGAGAGCTTGCCAAAAAGCTGGGCGTGTCGGCCAGGACCGTCCGGTGGTATGATGAGAAGAATCTGCTTGCGCCATGCGCGTACTCAGGAGCGGGATACCGCCTCTATGACGAGTCGAGCGCCGAGCGGCTGCAAAAGATTATGATGCTGCGGTACATGGACTTTTCGCTGGAGCAGATCTGCGAGATGATGCAGGGAGAAGACTTTGACGTGCGGGAATCGCTTGGCGAGCAGGAGCGTCTGCTGCAGGAGAAGAAGGAGCATATTGAGCGGGTGCTTGAGGCGGTGCGCAGGACGCGCAGCGCGCCGGATTCGGAGCTGTGGGAAAACATGCTTAAGATTATCGACATCACGAAGGAACGCGAGTATGTGGCTGCGCAGTACCGGCGGGACGACAACCTGAACAAGCGTATTTCCATCCATGATTACAGCACCGCGAAGGAGCCGTTCTACACATGGATGCGCCGGAAGCTGTGCCTGGAGCCGGGAATGAAAATACTGGATATCGGGTGCGGGAACGCAGCCTTCTGGCAAAGCGCTGCCCCAGCGCTTCCCGAAGGACTGGAAATCCATCTGGTCGATTATTCGGCCGGGATGCTGGAAAGCGCGAGGAATACCATGGAATCGATTCTGGATGCCTATCCGGGTAAAAAGCTCCGCTTCGTGCTGGACAGGCGGGACGCGGCGAAGTTTTCCTATCCGGTTAAGGGCTTTGACCGGATCATGGCCAATCATATGCTGTACCATATCAACCGGGAAAGCCGTTTGGACCTGTATCGGCGAATCGACGATTTGTTGTCTGCATCGGGCATATTCTCCTGCAGTCTGATTGGCAGGCGGCACATGGAAGAGCTGCATACGCTGGTCAGAGAATATTATCCCGATATCAGGATTCCCTCCGACTCCTTTGACATTTGGCTGGAAACGGTGCGCGAGGAGCTGTCGGGCTTTTTTGACGTGCTGGAGGTGGAGGAGCATGAAAATGACCTGCTGGTACCGCAGGCCCGGCTGGTGCTGGATTATGCGGCCTCTTATTCCGCGCAGGCAAAGGAGATTGTGACGGCGGACAGGGAGCGTTTCCTTAAGCGGGCAGAGGAACGCATGACAACGGATGGCTGCATGTATATCCACAAATCGACAGGGCTTGCAATCTGCAGAAAATACGCATAGTCCCGGCAGAGCCCGGCCATTAAGGCAGAGCGGAGCCGGAGAAGGACTGCGCTTTGAGTCCCAATCTGCAGGCTATGGAAAGGAGCATGGTTATAAAAATGATAGAGACAAACAGGCTGATTCTCGATAAGGCAGTGTTTTCCGACTGGAAGGAGATGTATGAAAATGTCTGGTCGCACCCGGAAAGCGCGCGGTATATGCGCTGGCGCGTGACGACAAACGAGGAAGACGCCAGGACGAGGATTAAGAAAACGATTGAATTTCAGAAGGAGCATGATACCTATCTGGTTTATGAGAAGGAGGGCCGCAGAGCGATTGGCTTTGCCGGCGTAGAGGAAACCGCGCCCGGCGTATATTCGGAGGCGGGCATCTGCCTGGGCCCGCGTTATGTGAGGAAGGGCTACGGCAGGGAGATTGTGCTGGGCCTTATGCGGTATTGCAGGCAGGAGCTTGGCGCGCGGGAATTTATTTATTCATCATGGGAAGAAAATGAGGCCTCCAATGCGCTGGCGGCTTCCCTGGGCTTTCAGCGGTTTTCCTCAGAGGCTGGAATTGACGACAGGGACGGACATGCCTATACGATAGTAAAGTACCGTTTAAAGCTGCAGGAAAAAGGGGAGGATACGGATGCACGGTAGAAAAGTGTTCGGTTCGATTTCGATAATTGGCGGAGCAGACGGGCCAACGGCAATATTCCTGGCAGGCGGGGAGGGCTTCAAAACCGCCGTTATCGTCTTTGTACTGCTGGTGCTGCTGCTGGCGGCAGTTCTGATATTGTGGAAGCCGGGCGTTCGGACAAAGTACCGTTTTATCCGGCTGTCCGCGGGAAATCTGTTGATACACCTGATGGACGGGCTGGTTACGCTGGTCAATACCCCGGATTTGTCCAGAGAAGGGAATCCGCTGGTGAGCAGACTGGGGCTTGGATGGGGAGCGTTGTTTACCGCCAATCTGATCGGGTTTGTGCTAATTGTCCTGATGACGTGGTGCTTTAACCGGTACGAGCATGTCCGGATACCGTCAAAGGGCGTCTTCGACTACTATATGAAGCTGTTTTACGGAGAAGGGTACCGTCCCGTGTGGTACTGGTGTAAGCTCCCCAAAAACCGGAAGCCGCTGGCGCCCATGGTCAGCTACAGCCTGTATTGGGGGCTGACCGCGGCCGCGCCGGTTTTTGTGCTTGGCTGGATTTGGGATATGCTGGGCATCCGCATCGGGTGGTGGCATGATAAATGGCTTGCGCTGATTATCGGGATTTTGGTGGCGTACGTATGCATGTATAAATGGACGCGGGACGGGTACCGTCTTGGCGCGGCGGATTCGCAGGAGCAGTAGAAGCGTGTTTTCGCTTATTTTGACAGCGGTGTGGAAGCGAGGGAGAAATGGAGCACTATATATTGATTGTGGAGGACGACAACGACATCAGCCAGATGCTGCGGGAGCTGCTGGAACAGAACGGTTACAGGGCAGAGCAGGCGTTTTCGGGTACGGAGGCGGTATTGTATATGGACAGGGAATGTCCGCAGGCCGTGATATTGGATTTGATGCTGCCGGGAATGGACGGGGAAGCGCTGCTTGAAAAAATCAAAAGGGAGCATCCCGAGACGGCCGTCATCATTTCGTCCGCCAGGGAAGGCGCCAGGACGCGCATCGATTTGCTGCGCGCCGGCGCGGATGATTATATTACGAAGCCCTTTGACACGGAAGAGCTGCTGGCGCGCCTGGAAGCGGTGCTGCGGCGCAGCGCTGCCGCAGGAGGCGGTACCCCGTTCCCAGGGGGGCAGCTGCGGTACAGGGACATCGTGATGGAACCGGACGACTTTCGCGTTACGGTTCTGGGAGAAGAAATCCGGCTGACAAGGCGGGAGTTTTTGATTCTGGAGCTTTTGATGCGCAATCCCGGAAAGGTATTTACCAAAAGCAATATTTACGAATCGGTGTGGAACGAGGAATTTCTCGGCGAGGATAACGCGGTCAACGTTCATATCAGCAACATCCGTCAGAAAATAGCGAAAGCGGGCTGCGCGGAGCCCTGTATCGAGACCGTCTGGGGCATCGGATTTAAGATGAAATAAAACTTTAAGATTTCTTTATACTTTTCCTAAAGTTTCTAAAATGCCGGCTGTTATGATGAATACATACTCTCAACGGAGGGCAGCGAGGCTGACGTCATAGCGGAAATGGAGGATAAGGATGGAGTATGTATTAAGAACGGAAAACGTCTCAAAGGTATACGGAAGTCACAAAGCAGTAAACCGTGTCTGCATGCATGTGGAAAAGGGCGCGATCTATGGGTTTATCGGCCAAAACGGCGCCGGAAAGACAACGTTTATGCGGATGGCGGCGGGACTTGCGGCGCCGTCGGAGGGCAGTATCTGGCTGTTTGAATCCGAGGATCTGGAGAAGCAGCGCGTTCGAATCGGAGGACTGATCGAAAGTCCCGGCGCATTTGCGTCCATGACGGCGGCGGAGAATCTGGAGCTGCTGCGGCGGCAGTACGGCATTACCGATAAAAATATCGTAAAGGAGCTGCTGGCGCTGGCAGGACTCTCTGAGACCGGCAAAAAGAAAATAAAGAACTTTTCCATGGGGATGAAACAGCGGCTGGGCATAGCGGCGGCACTGCTGCGAAGTCCTGATTTCCTGATACTGGACGAACCGATTAACGGCCTGGATCCGCAGGGAATCATTGAGATACGGGAATTGATTTTAAAACTGAACAAAGAAAACGACATTACCATTTTGATTTCAAGCCATATTTTAGGGGAGCTGTCCAAAATTGCCACGCATTACGGAATCATACGGGACGGGGCATTGATTGAGGAGTTTGGCGCACAGGAGCTGAACGAGCGGTGCCGCCGGTGCCAGAAGCTTGTGGTGGACAATGTAGAGCTTGCGGCGAATATTCTGGAAGAGACGCTTCAAATCAGCACATTCGACGTGCCCGGGCAGCACGTGATACGGGTATTTGAGCATCTTGAGGAGCCGGCAGGAATCAACGCGGCGCTGTTTGCAGGCGGCGTAAGCATAGCGGAGAGCTATCTTGCGGGACAGGATTTGGAAAGCTATTTTATGGAGCGGCTGGGGGATGTCCCGGCAAAAGGAGGTCAAAATGATTAATCTGCTCAGAGGGGAACTCTATAAATTACGAAAAAGCAAAGCATTTTTTATATGCTGCACAGCGGCCGTCCTTTTGGTGGGACTGGTGTACTGGATGTTGTTTTTGGCGGATGCCGTGCAGAGGGGAGAGGTTGCAAACGGTACCGGCGGCGTGTATGTAGGCGTAGCGGAGGCCGGCGGCCAGATGCAGGAGGTTTCGGGGCGGTTGCTCGAGGAGATTGGCATCATGGAGGTGCTCCAGCAGATGATTTCGAACAGCGCTGCCATTATTATGGCTGTCTTTGCGGCGATTTTTGTCATCGGGGAGTATGGCACCGGCGCGGTGAAGAATATTGTTGGAAAAGGCTATGCGCGTGAAAAGATATTTCTTGCAAAATATATTGCTACGGTGGCGGCGTGCCTGGTAATATTGGCGTTGACGGTTGTATTTACCGTGCTTGCCGGCGGCGTTATCATGTGGAGTGCGGGGATTAAGCAGGATTGGAGCGGCGCGTTTTTTGCAGATTTGCTGGGGTATTGCGCTATACAGGCGCTGCTGGGGGCGGCGGTTGTCGGCGTGGTGGCCGCAATCAGCGAGGCCTGCAGAAATATGGCGGCGGGCATTGCAATCGGCATCGGACTTCTATCGGGACTTTCCGCAATCGTTATCAACGGTCTGGACTTTCTGATTCGGTGGCTGTTTCCGCAGTCAACGCTTCGAATGGCGGATTACTGGATGCTGAATCTGATGACAGAGTGCCCTTTGCAGGACATTGGCGCTTCGTTCGCGTTTCGTGCGGCGCTTGTAAGCATAGTCTGGATCGCATTTATGGCAGGAGCAGGCATCCTGCATTTTAAGAAGGCGGATATAAAATAACCGGCCGGAAACGGAGGCGTCAGTGCAGACAGTATATTTCAGTATCAGTGTTATCGGTATTATCGCGGCGGGCATCTTGTCCGCCCGTTTGTGGTGTTACCGCAGGGAGCTTCGCCATATGCGCAGGGAGCTTGCCCTGATGGCGTCGTGCGGGGATACGAATCACCGCATGACCTCCAGCATCGGCGTGGGAGAGACGGAAGCGCTGATTGACGCCATCAATGCGCTGACAGCGCAGGGCAGAGGGGAAGTAATGCGCGTGAAAAAGGAAAATGCGGCCTACAGGGAAAGCATCACCAGTATTTCACATGACATCCGGACGCCGCTGACATCGGCGAAGGGCTATTTGCAGCTGCTGCAAAATCCGGATATACCAAAGGAGAAGCGCCAGGCATATCTGGCAGTTGTGGAGCGGCGGCTCGACGACGTAACCGATATGCTCAATCAGCTGTTTGAGTATGCGCGGATTGAGGCGGGCGAGCTGGAGCTGGAATTCGAGGAGTTTAACGCCGTGAATCTGTTTGCCGAGACGATCTCCATGTTTTACGGGGATTTTTGCGAGCGGTCGTGCGAGCCGGAGATTTTGCTTGCAGAGGAGCCGTGCAGGATTCGGGCGGACCGGCATGCGTTTGTCCGAATCACGGAGAACCTGATTCGCAACGCGCTGGTGCACGGGACGGGCGGATACCGGCTGTCAGCGCAGAAGGATGACGGACGGATGTTGATTGGCGTTTCCAACCTGACAGATAGTATCGAGCAGCAGGATATGGACAGAATCTTTGACCGCTTTTACACGACGGACCGCTCGAGGAGCCGGAAGACGACAGGCCTGGGGCTTGCCATCGTGCAGCGACTGGCCCGGCGGATGGGCGGGGACGCGTCGGCGTTTTTGGACGGGCGGCGGTTTACGATAGAGGTTCGCTTCCCACTGGCGTGAGTCTGCCGACAGGAAATAAGGATTGCGCTTTTTGTCGGGATATGCTAGAATCGGACGAGAAAGTGAAAACACAGTAGGAGGAGATATGAGATGAAGACTGTTTTTGAGAGCTTTTCCAAAGGGGTTCTGACGGTGCTGGTAATCGGGGCTGTCCTTGCATTCCTTGCGGCGGGATACGGAATACCGTCCATGAAGCCGGCAAAGGATTTTGATTATCTGCTGGACAATGATCCGAAGGAAGGTATGCACATCAAGGGTAAGGTACTCTATACCTATGACTGCTTTGCCAGTGAGGAAACCTATACCAAGCGCAGCGACGGTACGCAGAGCATGGCCAAGACCTCGCATTATTACTACGTAATCCCGACATACAGCGGCGTAATGGCGCTGGAGGTTCCGGCGGATGCTTACAAGAGCATGGAGAAACTGCTGGATGAGACGATTGATTACATGATGGGCGGCGCGGAGCCGTCAACCGCGATTCAGGTAGACGGCTGCGTAAAGAAGATGTCCACGGAGATGAAGGATCTGCTGGAGGAATATCTGGAGGAAGCAGGCTACACGCAGGCGGAGATTGCGGATATGGGGCCGCTGTTGGTTATTAAGCAGCCGGTGTCCATGTCTACGATGCGTACGCTGTTCCTGATCGGTATCGGGCTGATTCTGATTGCTGTGATCTGGTTTGTGATAAACTGCGTTCGTCACGGCAAGGAAGTGTAATACGGCGCAGACTGAGGGCGGCATGGATTTACAGTTGAGAGAGGCAGATAAATGGGGACATTATTGCTGGATATGAAAATCAATCCCGTAGGAGTTGCGGCGGTTGTCGGTGCGATTGCGCTTATCGTGCTGTATGTGCTAGTGAAGGACCATTTGGACAAGAAAAAGGGCTTTGACAGTGAGGAAAAGAAGATGGTCGGAGAGATTATCCAAAGGCTTGCGCCGGAGGGGGAGACGCTTACCGCCGTCTATGCGAACTGGGAGGAGTCGGTTTATCAGGTGGGCTCCACGACGACGAAATACTGGTATTATGCAATCGGATTCAATGAGAATGTCCTGTGTGTAGTACCGCTTATCTTTCACAATGACGATATGAGCTACAAGGATTACTGGTATATTCATAAAGAAGATATCGGATTGTTTAACAGCTCTGCGAAGGCGAACTGGATCGAGCTTTACGACAGGGAACAGAAGCCGATTTTGAGTCTGATGGTGGAGGAGAGCAATACAAAGCTGGATTCCTACAATCCCGTAAATATCCAGCAGCCGGAGGAGACAAAGGCGTTTCTTGCATGGCGCGACAGGTGGATGGCCGAGGTTAATGCGGTAAACGGCGTGACGGCGAGCGGTAAGCCTGGCAAGCTGGCCGGCAGAAAGAGCTAAGGCTTGTCCTGCCGACAGAATATGAATGCGTCAGCAGGCTGAGGCTTCCGTCTGAAATAAAGAAAAGAAAGGGCATGAATATGGTCGAAAGTATCGAATTGCTGTTCGGAACAGAGCTGGTACCCGTATTTGCCGGAAATGATGTGTACTGCAGGATTATCGCGGACATACGGGAGGGCTATCGAAAGCAGGGGGCGGTTCTGCCCATCGTTCATCTCAGAGACGAGAGGAGCCTGTCTGCCCGGCAGTATCAGGTGGTAATAAACGGGGAGATTGCCGCGGATGAAACCATTCATCAGATTACGGAAGGGACAATGATCGAAATGCTCACCAGACTGAGCGACGCGTTTTGCGATTACTATAATCGGGAAATGTCTGATTAAGATAAGCATTGAAGCGAGTGCAGCATATTCGTATGCTGCACTTGTTTATGCTATAGGAAAGTGCGGCAGCGTAAACCATTTCAGGAAGAATGCTCCGCATTCTTCCTGAGTGTGACTCATCGAAAATAAAATCATATAAATTTTCTCCAAAACAGGGCAAATGATGCAACTTTGATGCATTAACCCTGTACAATGGAATAAAAAGAGGGAAGGGAGAAAATTGAAGATGGAAACACAAGAGGAAATCCTGTATAAGGCGGATACGGGAATACAGGCAGTGTCTGATCAGGGCGGCGCCAACGGGGAAGACCGGGCAAAACGGGGAAAGAAACGGGCACTTCTGGCGGGAATCGTCCTTTTGACAGCGCTGGCGGCTGTCATCCTTGTCCTTGTACGGACCTTGTCCAAGCCGCGCGCGCCAAAGGGCGTGGAGACCTATACAGTACAGAATGAACAGTATTATGTGGAGTATTCGGAGCAGTATGACTACTGGGATGTGATCACGGTGGAGTATCCCCGGATAGAGGGGATTGACGCGGCGGTACAGGAGCAGATCAATCCGCTTTTGTATGATACGGCGATGGACAGGGTCAACTACTGGCATCTGGAGCCCTCCGATGAGGTTGCGGATTTTCAGAAGGAGTATTTCAGCATCTTCAGCAGCGACGTATCCTGTGCGGTGACTTATCACAGCCAGTATCTGCTGAGCGTGGCTTACGACGAGTGCTATGCGCCGGGTAATCCCATCTGGTACGTCAACAAGACGCAGCGGGCATTGACGGTGGATTTACTGACAGGAGAGGCCTATGCGCTGACGGATATTTTTGAGGTTGACAAGGATTTTGTCACGATGTGGGATCGGGCGGTGTCCGATACGCTGGGACTGGCATATGCGGACGAAGAGATGCTGGATGTACTGCTGGACTGCTTCTGGCAGCGCAATGAGGAAATCAACCGGGAATTCCTGTGCCGTCCCTTTTTCTATCTGACAGAGGATAAGGCTTTTGTGGTCGGGCTTTCGCTGGATCCGGTTCTGGCGGGCGTTTACACATACGAGCCGGTTGACAGGACCTCTTACGCGGTGCTGCGTCCGGAGGAGTTGGAGGCATTTAAGAAGGAGAGCGGCTTTTGGGAGAAATATGAGCTGTCAAATCCGGCGGGAGAGGCGCTGCCCTGTGCGGATAAGCAGGAAAATCTCTGGCTGGGTGAGAGCGGGGGTGTATGGCAGTGAGACAAAGAGAGCGCAGACGGGTAAGGCCAGGGCGCATGTGGGCGGCGCTTGTCCTGACAGGGATTTTTTTGCTGCTTTCTTCGCGCAGCGTTTTTGCGGCGGATGAAGCGTATCCGATGCTTTACGACAGGAAGCCGGAGGGTGAGGATCCTGTTCTGGCGTTGACGGAGCCAGTAGAGACGTATGTGGTGGAGACCGGGGACAGCCTTTGGCGGATTGCGCAGAGACTGTGGGGAGACGGGGAGCGGTATCCGGAGCTTGCGGCGGCTAACCAGGATGTGCTTTCCGACCCGAACCTGATTTATCCGGGAATGCGTCTGACATTTTCGCGCACGGGATATATTGTGCGCAGCGAGGCAAAATACGGGGGCTTTCGGACCGGGGAGTATTCCCTGGACAGCCCTTACGGATGGACGCTGGGGATGATGGAGTCAGGAGAGTCGGGAGCAAACTGCCTGTTGTCAGGAGACGACGGGGCGGTTGCGTGCCTGATACAGGACCGGCTTAAGGAAACCGCCGAGGCTGTCGCGGACTGGCAGCAGTGCACGGAGCAGATTGCCGCGTACGCGGAAGAACAGTATCCCGGACAGGTATCGGAGCTGCGCTTCGAGCGGTATCATATGGAAGGGCAGCAGGATGCGTCGGGAGAGGTTTATCTGTATTCTTATACCTGGCATGTCAGTCCCCAATATCCCGGCCTTACCTGTAAGATCTGCGTGGGCCTGAAGCTGACGGAGCATATACAGGCAGAGTTTGTCGGCTATGCCATGGATTACGATATTCATGGCTGCGTGCGGTATATGACGGCAAGCTTTGAGGAGCACTTTGATGAAGGGGATGCGGACAGCTTTACCGTGAATGGCTATAATATGGGGATTTGGCCGGAGGCGGAATGGGAACAGAAGGGGATGTATGACTCCTTTTCCTTTATCGACGCGTATTTTGCGGATCTTTTGGAGGAGCTGGAGCCGGAAGAGACAAAAAGCGGGCAGACGCCCGCGAGGCGGACGATAGAACGGGCGACCCGCCCGGCGCGGGGCAGGTCTTAGCAGCCTATTCCCTGTCGGGGATAAATTCGGCAATATCGTCGAGTGTAAAGCCCTCCCCCAGAATATTCAGCATCATGTTAAGCGTATGCGTCGTGACGGACTGATTGTCCTTGAGCCGTTGTATTTGAGACCGGCTGACGCCGTAATGGTTATAAAGACTGTACTGGCTGATATTGTTCTCCTTTAAGACCTTAAAAAGCTTATCATATTTAATCATGGTAACAGCATCTTCCCTCTATCAAGCATGTTTTGTTTTATTATGCTCTCATAAGGGGGAAGATGCGTAGTTTCCAGAATCGGAGATTATTGGTTTCTGTGCTGTCCAGCAGTCTCCGTCAGTCCATCTTATCTATTATTTTTCGCAGCTCGGCCCTGTCCCTTGCCTTAATACGTTCGATTTCTTCTTTGGTGTGGGTGTAATAAAAGGAGGGGGGATAGCTGGTGCCCCATCCCCACCTCCAGATCCAGCGCCATTCGGCATCCATTTCAAAAAGCTTTATTCTAAACGCGATTTTGCGCAGCAGCTTTTTTGCTGCGCCGGCAAATCTTCTAATTATCATAGGCATTATTCCTCCCAACAATCTCCGATTCTGGAAACTACAATCATCTCCATTATAAGAGTATAATAAAAAATAATCAAGCTCCATAAAAAGGAAATTTTGGTTGTCTGCATATCTGCTTCCGATTCGGGAAACGATAAGCCATCCCCCATACCTTTGTATAAAACGGGACCACAAGTATTAAAGGGAAAATGCCGTACGCTATGATTAAATATGATAAGCTTTTTAAGGTCTTAAAGGAGAATAACATCAGCCAGTACAGCCTTTATAACCATTACGGCGTCAGCAGGGCGCAGATTCAGAGATTAAAGGAGAACCGTTCGGTCACAACGCATACGCTCAATATGATATTGAACATTCTGGGAGAGAACTTTACCCTTGATGACATTGCGGAATTTATCCCTGATAAAGTAGACAAACACAGGTGAAACTGCTACACTATAGAGAAGACGGTATTCTGCGGGGACAGGCTGAAAGGGTATGGTTATGAGCGCATGAATTACAGAAAAGACAAATACGGCAATGACATTTCAGTTCTGGGCTACGGATGTATGCGGTTTTCCAGGACGGCGGGCAGAATCGATCTGCAAAAGGCTGAGAAAGAGATTATGGAGGCGTTTCGCGGCGGCGTCAATTACTATGACACGGCATATGTGTATGCGGGAAGCGAGGCGGCTCTGGGAGAGATTCTGGCACGGAACCATATCCGGGAGCAGGTGCGTATTGCGACAAAGCTGCCGCATTATCTGATAAAGAGCACGGAGAGCATGGAAAAGTGCTTCGAGGAGCAGAAGCGGCGGCTGCAGACAGACTACATAGATTATTATCTGATGCATATGCTTACGGACGTGAAGACATGGGAGCGGCTCAAGGCGCTTGGCATTCTCACGTGGCTTGAGGAGAAAAAGAAAAGCGGCGCCATCCGGCAGATTGGCTTTTCTTACCATGGCAATTCCGATATGTTCTGCCGGCTGGTGGATGCTTATGACTGGGATTTTTGCCAGATACAGTACAATTATATGGACGAGAATTCACAGGCAGGACGCAAGGGGCTTCTCTATGCCAATGAGCGGGGGCTGCCGGTTTTCATTATGGAGCCGCTGCGCGGCGGCAAGCTGGTGAATCTTCTGCCTGAGGAGGCGAAGCAAATCTTCGCGGGCTATCCGATTCAATATACGCCGGCGCAATGGGCTTTCCGCTGGCTGTGGAATCAGCCGGAGGTGACATGCGTGCTGTCCGGCATGAATTCTGTGGAAATGGTCAGGGAGAATGTGGAGACTGCCGCGTCCTCTTCCGTGGGTGTGATGGGTCTCAAGGAGGAGGCGATGCTGCAGGAGGTTGTACAGGCGATCAACGCAAAGATGAAGGTTGGCTGTACCGGCTGCGGCTACTGCATGCCGTGTCCGCATCATGTCGATATTCCGGGAACCTTTGCCGCTTATAACCGGCGGTATTCGGAGGGGAAACGTGCCGCGTTTATGGAGTATTTCATGTGTACGGCAATGCGCAAAACCTCTGCCGCAGCCTCCAACTGTAAAGCGTGCGGGCTTTGCGAGCAGCACTGCCCCCAGCATATAGAGATACGCAGGGAGCTCAAGAACGCGTCCAGACAGCTGGAGGGGCCGGCTTACAAGCTTGGCAGAAAGGCTGTGGAGCTGTTTAAGGCATATTGAGGAAGGGCTGATTTCATCAGCGCTTGCAGATAGGAGAATCCATGAAGATACTGGTGGTAAACGACGACGGAATAAATGCGGAGGGAATCGTGCGCCTGGCGGGAGCCGCAAAAGCGCTCGGCGAGGTCTGGGTAGTGGCGCCCAGCAAACAGTGCAGCGCGATGTCGCAGCGCGTTACGGTGCGGGGAGCGTTGACGGCATGGCCCGTGGACTTTCCGGTGGACGGCGTGACGGCGTACAGCGTCAGTGGAACACCTGCCGATTGCGTGAAGGTGGCGCTTACGGTGTTGCTGCCGGAGCGGCCCGATATTGTATTTTCGGGAATCAACGAGGGCTATAACGCAGGATACGATATCCTGTATTCGGGGACGATCGGGGCGGCCACAGAGGCGCTTTCAAACGGGATTGCGGCGGTTGCTTTTTCCACGGAGGCAAACGGCGTGTTTGATGTCGTGGACGCCTGGCTGCCTTCAATTGCGGCAGCGCTCGTGGAAAAGAAGCTGCCGGCCGATTCAATGTGGAACGTCAATTTCCCGGGCTGCAGCCTGGCGGAATACAAGGGGATACTGTGGGACAGAGTGCCGGCAGACCATGCGCTGTTTGCGGACCGCTATGATAAAAGAGAGAATGCGGACGGGAGTCTTACGCTGGCAGTGAACGGGCTTCTCAGAAAGGAAGCGGCGGAAGGGACGGATATCCGGGCGGTTCTCGACCGTTATATTTCGATTGGAACAGTGAGCAACGCAGTGTTAAAGGGCTGATGGCGTTAAGCCATAGCCCTTTTAATTGCTGTCATCAGCTCCGCATAGGTCTCATAAGCGGGAAGCTCGGGATTGTCAGCCTTAATCTTGTCCGTGCTCTTAAACAGGAAGCCGGCCTTGCTCGCCTTGATCATGGCGAGATCGTTGTAGCTGTCGCCGCTTGCGATTGTGTCGTAACCGATGGACTGCAGCGCTCTTACGGTAGTCAGCTTGGAATTCTCGATACGCATCTTAAATCCGGTGATTTCACCGTCCGGCGCGACCTCCAGCGAATTACAGAAAATAGTCGGCCAGCCCAGCTTCTGCATCAGAGGGCTTGCAAACTGCGTAAAGGTATCACTGATGATGATGACCTGGGAGAACGAGCGCAGCTCGTCCAGAAATTCTCTTGCGCCGGGAATCGGGTCGATTTTGGCGATGGTATCCTGAATTTCCTTCAGGCCTAAATGATGCTCCTTCAATATGCCAAGACGCCACCGCATCAGCTTGTCATAATCCGGCTCGTCGCGTGTTGTGCGCTTCAGCTCGGGGATGCCGCTTGCCTGGGCAAACGCGATCCAGATCTCGGGTACCAGTACGCCTTCTAAGTCCAAACATGTTATATACATAAAATAATCCTCCCGGGATGTGTTATAGGTTTTTGTCAATTAAGGGTATCATATCACAGGATACCCCTGGTTGACAAGATATTCTTCGGTCCGGTATCGGCGGGTATCGGTTTCCCGTATGCTTTTGCGCAGCGGCAGGATATTGCCCGGCGATACGGACAATTCGTCTACGCCCATGGCAAGAAAGGTGCCTGCAAGCGTCGAATCGGCGGCCAGCTCTCCGCAGATGCCGGCCCGGATGCCGGCCCTGTGCGCGTTGTCAACGACCATGGAGATCATGCGCAGCACCGCGGGGTGATGTGCATCGTAATACGCGTCCAGGTCTGCGCTTTGGCGGTCGACGGCCAGGGTATACTGCGTCAGGTCATTGGTTCCGATGCTGAAGAAGTCGACTTCGCGGGCAAGGAGATCACTGATAAGCGCCGCCGCGGGCGTCTCAATCATAATGCCCTGCTCAGGATTGCCGTAGGCAATTCCCTGCACGTCCAGCGCTGCCTGAACCTCCGAAACCATCCTGCGGATTTGCCGCAGCTCTGCGAGGCCGGAGATCATGGGATACAGGATTGCGACGGGGCCCAGGGCGCTTGCGCGCAGGAGCGCGCGAAGCTGCGTCTTAAAGAGCCCGGGACGCGCCAGGCAGAGACGGATTGCACGGCAGCCGAGCGCCGGATTGGCCTCTGGCGGCATTTTGAGGAAGCTGCACTGTTTATCCGCGCCGATATCAAGTGTCCGGATAACGACCCGTTTTCCGGCCATGGCTTCGACGGCCTGTCTGTAAATGCGGAATTGTTCTTCCTCGGTGGGCGGCTGTGTCCGCTCCAGATAGATAAACTCGCTTCGAAAGAGGCCAATCCCGTCGGCGTCGTTTTGCAGGACGGCGGGCAGCTCCCGGATATTTCCGATATTAGCATACAGCAGGATTTTTCGGCCGTCGCGCGTAATATTTTCCTGTCCTCTGAGTGCGAGAAGCTGCCGCCGCTGCTGCTGTTCGTCCCGCAGGCGCGCTTTCATCCGGGCCAGGGTCGCTTCGTCCGGATCAACGCAGAGCGTTCCGGCGGCGCCGTCCACAATGGCCGTCATGCCGTCCAAAGCGCCGTCAAGCGGCGCCGGCGTCTGCACCAACGCGGGAATCCCCAGCATCCCGGACAGTATTGCCGTGTGGGAGGCGGGGGAGCCGCAGACAGTCACAAAGGACAGAATATGTGCAGGATCCAGCTGTGCGGTTTCCGATGGGGAGAGATCCTCTGCCAGAAGAATGACGGGCTCCCCGGGGAGAAGGGCGGCGGGGCCGCTTCCCGATAAAAGGGCAATGAGCCGTTCAGATATGTCCTGCATATCTGCGGCCCGTGCTTTCATATAGTCGTCGTCCATCGCTTCAAACATCCGGAGAAAGTGATTTTGGGCGGCAGAGACGGCATACTCCGCGTTTGCGCTTTCACTGCGGATAATTGTCTCTACCGCTTCGTTGTAATCCGGATCCGCCAGCAGGAGCTGATAGGCCTCCAGTATTGCCGCGCCTTCTTCTCCGGTATCCGCAAGGGCCTTTTGACGCAGCGCTTCAAGCTGCCCGGCCGCGGCCTGCCGGGCGTTTTGATACCGCAAGAGCTCTGCGTCGGTATCCGTAACGTGAACGCGGCAGATTTGCGGGCGGCTTTTTTTGTATACTTGAATCCTTCCGATGGCGATGCCGCCGCATACGCCCTTGCCCTGATAAAGCTCCATAGACGTCCTCCCTTCGGTGATTAAAGCGTTTCCCGTGCTGCGGCGGCAGGAAGCGGCAGTCCTTGCGGACAGCCGGTTATCTGCCGGTATACGGCTTCGATTTGCTGCCTGTCGGCAAGCGTCTCGGAAAATGCGCTGGCGCTCCCCGCGGCAAGTCCCATATGAAACGCGTCCGCGTAATCCTGACGTGCCATAAAGCCTGCCATGAAGCCTGCGACCATGGAATCACCGGCTCCGACGCCGTTTATAAGGACGCCCTTTGGCGCCGGCGCTTCGTAGACGCTGCCGTCGCCGGCAATCAGTACGGCGCCCTCGCCGGCCATGGAGACCAGGACATTCTGTGCGCCCAGCTCCTGTAATCTGCGCCCGTAGGGAACGACGGCGGTGCGTGTGTCAAGCCGCACATTGAAAAGCGCTCCCAGCTCATGGTGGTTTGGCTTGACCAGAAACGGATGACAGTCAAGCACGTTTGTCAGGAGCGGGCCGGCCGCATCCACGACAATCCGGACGCCTTTTTTGTCGAGCGCCGTCATAATCCGCCGGTAGGCGTCGTCCGGCATGGATGCGGGGATGCTGCCGGACAGGAACAGAATGTCACCCTGCGCAAGGCGGCCAAGCTGCGCCATTAATGCCTGCACCTTTTGGCCGCCGACGGCGGGGCCCTGTCCGTTGATTTCCGTTCCGTCAATGGATTTGAGCTTCAGATTAATACGGGAGAAGCCTTCCTCCAGACGGATAAAACTGTTTTTTATGCCCAGCGCGTCGAGCCGCCGGACAATTTCGCTGCCGGTGAATCCGGCGATAAACCCCAGCGCAGTGCTTGCGATGCCGAGATTCATCAGTACAATAGATACGTTGATTCCCTTCCCGCCTGGGAGAAGAAGCTCCGAGGCGGTGCGGTTGGTAAGGCCGATCCGGAAATCGGGAACATCCACAATATAATCGAGCGACGGATTGAAAGTGACAGTATAAATCATGCCGGGCCACCATGCCTTTCTTTTTGTAAGCTTACTATACTACCTTCAGGGCGCGGAGACAATCGTAATTTGCGCGTTGTGCGTCAGGGCATTGCGATTTTCATAATCAAACAGCACACAGGCCGGTGCGTCGAGTGGAATGCAGCGCAGGGCAGCGTCCGTTTCCCATACCGGATAGGAGAACTGCTCGGCGTGCGCCGTCCCTGGCAGGCCCTCCTGCTCCAGAAGCTGCCTGAGCTGCCTTCGTCCGATGACGTTTTCGGGGGCGAAGGCAGGCCGGCTTTTACTGTTTTCCCGCAGATACAGGTCAAAGGTGAGAAGCTCCGACAAAAGCCGCTGTCTGCCGGGAAGGACGGTGCAGGCAAAATCCAGAAGGAGCTGATAGCGGCTGCTTCTGGACGGCGTGCGGGTCGTGCAGCCGTTTTGCCGGCAGTAGTCCGCCAGCGCCTCAAACATGCGAAAAGGCGAAGCATATGCGGTGAGGAGAACCGGCAGCGTATATACGAACTGACTGCTGTTATAATAGACGGAGACCATCTCCTCAATGTCCTTGAGCAGGAGCAGCTCGTCATAGCCAAGCCAGCGGGTGTACAGGACTTCATAGGGCGGGCCTTCGGTACAGACAATGCCGTATTCGTCTGCCCGGGCTTCGATTGGCGAGCCCTTCAGAACCTTGAGAAATCCGAGCTGGAGCTGGTTGGGCGACATGGAATATACGTCGTCAAAGGAACGGGCAAACGAGTCATAATCCTCAAAGGGGAGTCCTGCGATGAGGTCAAGGTGCTGATGGATATTGCCAAAGCCGTTGATGCGGGCGACGGCCTCCCTCAGCCGGGAAAGGTCCGTGCGGCGGTTGACGGCGCGAAGCGCCGCCTCGTTTGTGGACTGCACGCCGATTTCGAGCTGAATCAGCCCCGGACGCATGTCCTTCATCACGCCCAGCTGCTCTTCCGTCAGCAGATCCGCTGCGATTTCAAAGTGAAAATTTGTGACATTATTGTCATTTTCTTTCAGGAACCGCCATATTGCAAGGGCGTGCGCCGCATTGCAGTTAAACGTCCTGTCAATGAACTTTACCTGCAAAACGCGGCTGTCCAGAAAAGCGCGAAGCTCCTGATAAACGGTTTCAAGGCTGCGCAGCCGTACGCTTTTGTCGACGGCGGAAAGACAGTAGGCGCACGCAAAGGGGCATCCGCGCTGGGATTCGTAATAGAGGATGCGGCTGCCGAAGCTGCCGGGCGCAGGGTAGGGAAACGGAATGCGGTTCAGATCTGTGAGCGCGCGTTCTCCGGTAAAGCCCTCCTTTAAGACAATGCCGGCGATTTCGGAAAGCGCCGGGCTTGCGTCCCAGTAATGCCTTAAAAGCGCAAGAAAGGTCTCTTCCCCCTCCCCGACCATAATGCCTGTAAGCTGCGGATGGGCGTCGATAATCGTCTGGGCGCGGAAAGAAACCTCCGGGCCGCCAAGCCAGAGCGCCGTACCGGGCAGGAGCTTTGGCAGCTCCGCAAGGAGGGTGCGGACGACCGTCCAGTTCCAGATATAGCAGGAGATGGCCAGAACATCGGGCCGGCGCCGGTACAGATCCGCAAGGATAGCTTCGACGGGCTGATTGACGGTGTACTCCGCGATCGAGAGGCTGCAGCCTTTGGGGTACGCAAACGCATCGCCTTCGGGATGCACAAACGCATCGCCTTCGGGGTGCGTTGGATAGTAGGCGTCGGCGTAGGCCTTGAGGCTGTAGACGGCCGGATTGGAATGGATATATTTGGCGTTGATTCCGATTAAAAGAATATGCGGATGTGTCATCGGTTCGCCTCCTGTAAAATTTAAAAGCGACGGCGGAAAACCACAGCCTCAAAAAGGAAATATAATGGTTGAGATTTTAAGCCGCTTAGCGTATACTTTTTCTATATGTAAGCATGATAACAGACAAAGGCATGATAATCAATATTATGTGCGGGAATAATACCTTCAATTGAGGGTACCCTTTTCGGTTGAGGGTAGCAGTATAATCTGAAAGGAATAAGCGTATGCGGCTGCAGTTTACGGGATATGAATTTCTGTTTTTATTCTTCATATATTCTTTTGGGGGGTGGGTGCTTGAGACGACGGCAACGGCGATCAAGCACAGGCATTTTGCGAACAGGGGCCTCATTAACGGGCCGTTCTGTGTGATATATGGCTTTGCGGCCGTTTTGATTACGGTAAATCTTTCCGAGCTTTCGGGGATATGGCTGTTTGTGGGAAGTGTGATTCTCGCCGCGCTGATTGAATGGACGGCGGGGCATTTGATTGAAAAGCTGTACCATGAGCGGTGGTGGGACTATTCCGGGATGCGCTGGAATCTGGACGGTTATATCAGCCTGTCGGTTTCCCTTTTCTGGGGGGCGCTCGGCTTTGCCAGCGTCCGGTGGGGGAACGGGCTGCTGGTTGCGCTGTTTCGTCTGCTGCCTGCCTTTATTGGCAGGCTGGCGTTGTGGATTCTCTTTGGCATATTGCTGCTGGACGTCGTGGCGACGTTGATTATTATGTCCGGAAGGAGTCGGCGCATGGCGGCCTGGAAGGCGGCTGATGAATGGCTTACGGGAATCAGCACGCGTCTTGGCAAGTGGATTTACGGCAAGGTAGACCGCCGAATCCGGCGGGCGTATCCGCAGGCGGCAAAGTGCGAGGCGGTGTCCACAAGCGGCACGGTGTTTGCCGAGGGCTGCGGCTTTTACAAGATCTTTATGCTGTTTATTATCGGCGCGTTTCTGGGCGATATTATTGAGACGATTTTCTGCCGGGTGACTGCCGGCGTATGGATGAGCAGAAGCAGCGTGGTGTGGGGCCCGTTCAGCATCGTATGGGGGCTTGGCGTTGCCGGCGTGACGATGCTGCTCTATAAATACAGGGACCGTTCGGACAGCTTCCTGTTCTGTGCGGGAACGGTGCTTGGCGGCGTATACGAGTATGTGTGCAGCGTCTTTACGGAGCTCGTGTTTGGCACGGTCTTCTGGGATTACAGCCATATGCCGTTTAACCTTGGCGGCAGGATTAATCTGTTGTTCTGCTTTTTCTGGGGGATTGCGGCCGTCGTGTGGTTCAAGCTGCTGTATCCGCCGATTTCGGGGTGGATCGAGCGGCTTCCCATGCGCTTTGGCAAAATCGCGACATGGGCGCTGGTTGTGTTTATGGCAGGCAATATGCTCGTATCGTCGATGGCGCTTGCACGCTATGACGAGCGCAGCCGGGGGATTGCGGCAGAGCAGGGCTGGCAGATCACCATGGATGAACGGTTCGGGGACGCGCGGATGGAGCGAATCTATCCGAACGCGTTAAAGGTAGAGTAGGTACCCTCAATTGAGGATATTGTGATTTGAAAGAGAGGAAAGGAGAAGGGTATGGGTATGAATCAGGACAGCTTCAGTGTCCCGCTGTCGCTTAGGGACATGCGGATTACGGACCATTTCTGGAAAAATGAGATGGAGCTTGTGCGCAGGGAGGTGATTCCGTATCAATGGGCGGCGTTGAATGACAAGGTGGAAGGCGCGGCGCCGAGCTTTTGCATGCGCAATTTTAAAATTGCGGGGAAGATGAATCAGGAAAAATCTGAGAAGGGAGCGGCCTATGAGGCGCCGAAATACACTTTCCGCGGCTTTGAGGCGCTGCCGGAGGATCCGGAGCATCTGGAGGACAAATTTTACGGCTTTGTCTTCCAGGACAGCGATTTCTCCAAATGGATAGAGGCGGTAGGGTATTCGCTGACGCAGCATCCGGACCCGGAGCTGGAGCGGATTGCGGACGGCGCGATCGACATTGTGTGCGCGGCGCAGCAGGACGACGGCTATCTGGATACCTACTATATCATCAACGGCAGGGACAAGACCTTTACCAACCTGCGCGACCACCATGAGCTGTACTGCTTCGGGCATTTGACGGAGGGCGCGGTCGCGTATTACGAGGCGACCGGCAAGGATAAGCTGTTAAAGGCGGCGGAGCGGTTCGCGGATTACATATATGATTACTTCGGCGCGGCGGAGGGCAAATGCAAGGGCTATCCGGGGCATGAGATTGCGGAGATGGCGCTGGTACGCCTGTACGAGGCGACCGGTAAACAGAAATATCTGGAGCTCGGCAGCTTCTTTATCGATCAGCGCGGGACGAGGCCTTATTATTTCGACACCGAGAATCATCCCGACGAAAAGACCCGCGACGGGCTGCGTTATGCCTATCATCAGGCGCATCTGCCGGTGCGCGAGCAGCAGGAGGCGGTCGGACACGCGGTGCGTGCGGTCTATCTGTACAGCGGCATGGCGGACGTTGCGCGTCAGAAAAAGGATGAGGGGCTGTTTTACGCCTGCGAGCGTCTCTGGGACGATATTGTGGGCAAAAAGATGTATATCACGGGCGGAATCGGCGCGACGCATATGGGCGAGGCCTTCTCCTTTGCCTATGACCTGCCAAATGATACGGCTTACGCGGAGACCTGCGCGTCCATCGGTCTGGTGTTCTTTGCGCGCAGGATGCTGGAGCTGAAGCCGGATTCGAAATATGCCGATGTGATGGAGCGGGCGCTGTACAACGGCGTACTCAGCGGTATGGCGCTGGACGGCAAGAGCTTCTTTTATGTGAATCCGCTGGAGGTAAATCCGACGGCATGTCATAAGGACGAGCGGAAATTCCATGTGAAGCCGGTGCGTCAGAAATGGTTTGGCTGCGCATGCTGCCCGCCCAATCTGGCAAGGCTGCTCAGCTCCATCGGGACATATGCTTATACGGAGTCGGCGGATACGCTGTTTGTGCATCTCTATATCGGCGGCACGCTGACCAAGAAGGTCGGCGCAGCCTCGGCGGATGTGGACATCCGCTCGCAGTTCCCGTGGGACGGAGATGTGGAAATCCATGTGCGTGCAAACGGCAGCGGGTTGAGGCTGGCGCTTCGCATTCCGGACTGGTGCGGCGCATACAGGCTTGAGGATGCACAGCAGTATACATGCACCGAGCAGGATGGGTATCTCTATCTCACAAAAGCGTGGGGTGAGGAGAATACGGTGCGAATATCCTTCCCGATGGAGGCGCGCCTAATGGAGGCGGCTGCGGCGGTGCGGGAAAATGCAGGCAAGGCGGTGCTGATGCGCGGGCCTGTCGTGTACTGTCTGGAGGAGGTTGACAACGGGGCGGACCTGCATCTGCTTTCGGTCAATCCGCAGAGCGCCTTTGCGATAAAAAAGGATACGATTGGCGGGATGCCGGTCAACAAGATAGAAGCGGAGGGCTTCCGGCGGGCGGCTGCGGCGCAGGAGGACGGCCTGTACCATCCGCTGCGTCCTGTGGACGGAGAGAAGGCCACGCTCACCTATGTGCCGTATTTTACATGGGCAAACCGCGGCGAGAACGAGATGCAGGTGTGGACGCTGACGGAGCAGCACAGATAGAGAAAACAGCAATTTAGCGGGGAGGAGGCGTTGAAGCCGCCTCCCCCTTGTTATGTGAAGGAGAAAAGCTTTCCTGCTTAGTTTATTTCGATGTTTCCGGAAGCGGTTTTCAGTGCAATGCTGACCTCCGGGCTGCTTCCGACAACCTTCGAAAACGCTTTTTGGTTTTCGGGCGGGATGTCAAAATAATCGCTCCTGATTCTGCCGGAGGCGGTTTCCGCCCTCAGGCTGTAGCTGGCAGAAGCCGGAAGACAGGCTTCTATTTTCCCGCTGTGCGAACAGACAGTCAGATTGCCCGGCATATCGGCGGGAAACAGTTCGATGCGGCCGGAAACGGTGTCGATGCTGCCTGTTATGGCGGAATCGCAAATCGTTACCTCGCCCGATACGCTGTTGATGCTGCTCGCTATAGCGGAATCGCAGATATTGACAGGGCCGCTCGTTGTAGACAGCGCGAGTACGCCGGAATAATTGTCCGCTGTAATTGCCCCGCTGACGGTTTCGACCTGGACATATGCGGGCGCATTGTCGGGAACGTAGAGTTCAATACAGGATTTGTAAGAATTTGCAGGCCTTTTGCCGCAGCAAATCGTGAGCACACCGTTTTGAACTTGTGTGCCGGCATAGTAATCGGGTTGATTCTCGGTCATATACTCTTTCAAAATAACCTTGTCTGTCGGACTTGGCAGAATGGAAATATGATCCGTTTTATAACGGACTTCAATTGCTGAAAGCGTTGAACAGTCCCATTCCTGCGTATGGATTAAGGGAAGGTCGTCTCCAAACATCAGCGCGTTTACCTCCTCGGGCGTCATATAGGCAACCCCTGTGATTTCATTTGCCGCGCTGCGGATAATTTGGATACTGACCGTTCCTTCTGCGTTTACACTCATCCGGTAAAAAGAACTGTCGGGACGGTGATCGAGAAAAAGGTATACAAGCTCGCCGCGGTAATAAAAGGAGCTGCCGTCAAACGTAACGCCGTAGGCCGCATATGCGTCCAGAAGGGCCTGCTCCCATGGTCCTTTGTCTTCCTTGTCTTCCCAGCCTTCATCAAAGTCCCAGTTAAAATCCCAGTCAGCGCCTTCCGGATAGCGGACAGAATCCGTATTTTTTGAAGCGTTATCCGGATATTGGTCAAAACGGAAATTGTTTAAGCTGTTTCCCGGACGTCGGAAGGAATCCGGCGCCTCGTTCATAAATACAGGAGCCGCCTTCGCAGCGTCTGAAGCGGAAACGGAATAAACCGGGATAAGGGCAGCCGTCAGAAGAATGCACAATGTCGATGCTCCTGTCAGAACCCGGACAGATTTTGTTTTTTTCCTGAAATTCATAATCGCACCCAGCCTTTCTTTTATTTGTGCCGCGCCCTCGGTCAAAGTAATAGATGCCGGAGCGCTTTTACAGAGAGAATTGGACTTCAAAAACGAAATCAGCGTATCGCCGTATTTACGCCTTGCGGTATCGTCCAGCATGGCGACGACCGCTTCGTCGCAGGAGAGCTCGCACGCCCTGTTGGCCTCTTTTTCAAGCCAATAGACGAAGGGGTTGAACCAATGAATACAAATCGCAAGCTGTACCAGCCATTTGTAAAACATATCCCGCCGTTTGTAATGGAACAGCTCATGCATCAAAATGCAGGATAAGGTTTGATCGTCCAACACGCCGACAGGCAGAATAATGCCCGGGCGGAAGAAACCGGTCATCATGGGCGACGTAACGGATGCGTTGCGGTAGAGCTCTACGTTCGTTCTGATGCGCAGCCGTTCCTCGCAGTCCGACAACAGATTCAGCATATGAATATCGGATACCTCCGTGTTACCGGCCCGGATATAGCGGCTAAATCCCTGATAAATCGTTATCTTGCGAACAAAAAGGACGAGCGCCGGGACAGACCACGCAAAGAACAGGCAGAGGAACAGAGCGGGCTGAGGCCTTTTGGCAGTATCGGCAGGCGTCGTTTCGGGACTCCCTGCTGTTTGCGGTATCTGCTGCTGTCCGGTATCGGCGGCCGTGGCGGCAACAGGCATGTTCGTCTGTGCAGCAGCTTCGTCCACAGCAGCTACTGTATGGATTTGCGCGGACAGGCTTCGGAGATTTACCGGACTCCATGTAAAGGGAATCAGGAGCCGCAGCACAACGATAAGCCAGATATAATACTGCCAACGCCTGCTGAAGCTGTTCTGACAGAGGCGTTTCAACACCAGAATAATCAGAAACAGCAGTGTGCCGGAAATGGAAAGTGACAATAACAGCGTCATAAACTCATTCATTTTCTTTTCTCCAAAAAGCTTCAATCTCTTTTAATTCGTCCGCCGAAAGAATATCCTGTCGCAGCAGTGTGGATACCAGATTTTTCACATTTCCGCCGTAAACCTTGTCAAGAAAGCTGTGCGTCTGCAGGGCCTGATAGTCTCCCTGCGTTACAGTGGCCACGTATTCATTGCGCCTGCCGATTTTTTTGACCTTCAGGAACTTTTTTTCTACCAGACGGGAGAGCAGGGTAAGTACGGTATTGTTTTTCCACTCGTTCCCGTCCTTTTCCAGCGCTTCCATGATGTGGGCGTATAAGGCCGTTCCGCCGTTCTGCCAGATAATTTTCATCAGTACCAATTCCGCTTCGGATATTTGCTGTGCCATGGGTATTCTCCTTTTTTGCGTAATTATTATATTAACATAGCGTAGGTGTAAATTTATATTAACACAGTGTAGGTAATAATGCAACCCCTTTATGAATTTATTTCGCATCACGGTTGCGGACCGGCGGATAAACCGCTATAATGAGTCATAGAATCCGGCGAAAGGAGAAATGCGGGAAATGTATCAGATTATTGACGGAAAGAAGATTTCACAGGAGATTAAGGATGAATTAAAGGAGAAGGTATCCGCGCTTGCGGCGGCGGGAGGGCGGATCTGCCTTGCGGTGATACAGGTGGGCAGCGACCCTGCCTCGAGCGTATATGTGGGAAACAAGAAGAAGGCGTGCGCGTATATCGGAATCGAGTCGCAGGCGTACGAGCTGCCCCAGGAGACGACGCAGGAGGAGCTTCTGGCGCTGGTGCGCCGTCTGAATGAAGATGATCAGGTAAACGGTATCCTTGTGCAGCTGCCGCTGCCGGCGCAGATTGACGAGGAGCAGGTTATTCAGACGATTGCGCCCGAGAAGGATGTGGACGGCTTCCATGAAAAGAACGTCGGCGCGCTGTGCGTCGGCAGCAGAGGCTATGTATCCTGTACGCCGCTCGGCATTATCCAGCTTTTGAAGCGCTCGGGCATTGAGATTGCGGGAAAGCGGTGCGTGGTTCTTGGGCGCAGCAATATCGTCGGTAAGCCGATGGCGCTGCTGCTGCTGCGGGAGAACGGCACGGTCACGGTATGTCATTCGCACACGGTAGATGTGAAGGAGATTACCCGGCAGGCGGACATTCTTGTTGTGGCAATCGGAAAGCCAAAGCTTGTCGATGAGACCTATGTGAAAGAAGGGGCAGTCGTTATCGACGTGGGCATCCACCGCGACGAGAACAACAAGCTTTGCGGGGATGTGGATTTTGAGCGGGTAGCGCCGCATACCAGCGCGATTACGCCGGTTCCGGGCGGCGTAGGCCCGATGACGATTGCGATGCTGATGCATAACTGCGTCAGCTCGGCAGAGTGAAAAGTTCATGCAGTACACCATTTTCAATTAGAAAAAATCAGAATATTCAGACAAAATTATACAAAATAGCTGACAAAATATGGGAAAACTGACAGTTTTTGCAAAAGTTATAAAAACCTATTGCAAAAACTGTCATAAGATGCTATTATCTAGACATACCAAAGAAAAATAAAAAAAGCACAAAAGATAAAATAAATGTTATCCGGTAACAGCAGACAATTATCGATAAAGTGCAAAAAAGTAAGGAGGCGAGTCCATTGGCACAGGAAAAGACCTAGATCTGACGAACCGAAACCCCTTAAAAATATGTGAATGAGAGAACTGCAGATGCCATGGAAGCATAGCAGAAAAGAATTAAGGCGTGTCTTTCAGGATAATCGTTGGAGAATAGGAAAAGAAAAGTTACAAGGACTGTTACTCAGAAACAAAAAGTCGGCGCAAAGGTAGAAAGCCGAGAAAGAGGAAAAAATTGGATAATGAAGTTCAGTAAGGCGGCCGTTATATCTCAGAGAAGAATATAGCGGCCGTCTTTTTATGCGCAGGGGCGCACAGAGGGAGGAAACACGGATGCAGGAGGGGCGGCTGTTTAAGATTATGTATTATCTGCTGGACAAGGGTGCGGCGACGGCTGCGGAGCTGGCGGAGCGCTTTGAGGTATCGGTAAGGACGATTTACAGGGATATTGACGCGCTGAGCGGCGCGGGCATCCCCGTCTATACGGAGACGGGAAGATCCGGTGGGATTCGCCTTCTGGGGGATTTTGTGCTGAATAAGACTGTGCTGTCGGAACAGGAGAGGCAGGAGGTTCTCGGCGCGCTGCAGGGGCTTTCGGTCGTGACCGGCGGATACCGCAGGGATACGCTGGAAAAGCTGTCCGCGCTGTTTCGCGTCCCCTCGTCGGACTGGCTGGAGGTGGATTTTTCCAGATGGGGGGATAAGCCCCGGGACAATGAGCGGTTTGAGCTGTTGCGGGATGCGGCGATTCAGAACCGGTGCGTCAGGATCTTTTATGCGGCCGCGTACGGCGGGGGGAGCGAGCGGGTGATTTGTCCCTTGAAGCTCTTCTATAAGGCGAAGGCATGGTATTTAAAGGCGTATTGCCGCAAAAAGAAGGATTTCCGGCTTTTCAAGCTGAACCGCATTCTGAGCTGGACACTTTTGGAGGAGCGCTTTTCCCCGATGGAATATCCGCGTATCGAAGATGAGTGCAATGAAGGCGCGTGTATTCAGGACACATGCGTCCGGGAGACGGCGGAGGCGCGCGGCGGGGTAACGCTGCGTTTTCCGCAGGAGCTGGCATACCGGGTGTATGACGAGTTTGATACGGGCCAGATTCGGACGGAGGCGGACGGGAGCCTGACCGTAACGGCCCCTATGCCGGAGGACGAATGGCTGATCGGGTATCTGCTTTCGTTTGGCGCGCAGGTGGATATTATAGCGCCGGTACGGCTGAAGGAGATTGTCGCGGCAAGAGCCAAAGATATTTACTTAAAAAATAAACTCTGACATAAGATGTCATGTTTTTTCTGTTATGCTGTTTATGAAGCTGAGGAAGCGCTGATGAAATCATCGTTTTCCTGAAAACCAAAGCAAACATACAAGGAGAGAGATTATGGGAAGACCAGCGACAAAAACAGATCTGATAGAGGCGGCAAAGGAGACCTACGCACAGATGAACGCGGTGATTGACAGCTTCGGAGAGCGGGAGCTGTCCACGCCCTTTGCGTTTGACGACAAAAAGAAGGAGGCGCACTGGAAGCGCGACAAAAATCTTCGCGACGTGCTGATTCATCTCTACGAATGGCATCAGCTGCTGCTGCATTGGGCTGCGGCCAACCGGGAGGGGGGGAACGAGCCGTTCCTGCCCAGGCCGTATAATTGGAAGACTTACGGAGAGCTGAATATGTTTTTCTGGAAGAAGCACCAGAACACAACGCTGGAGGAGGCCAAAGCGCTGCTGGCGCAGTCTCACAGCGATGTGATGCGCCTGGCGGAAACCTTTACCAATGAAGAGCTGTTCTCAAAGGATGTATATCCGTGGGTGGGGAACAGCGCGCTGGGCTCTTATTTTGTCTCAAACATGTCGAGCCACTATAATTGGGCCATTAAGAAGCTCAAGGCGCATCAGAAAAATGTCAGGGCGGGTAAATAGAACTTCTCTTCACCCTATTGTCAACCCCCGAGCCTTATGTTATACTGCAAACAGCAGTGTCGGCGTCCGGAAGGCTTATTGCCCGGGTATATTGCTCAGGCAACAGGCCTTCCGGACATTTGTTTGAAAAAGGGTAAAGAGAAGAACAGGAGAACCGGCGATGGCTTTCATGGCGCATATTAAATTAGAAGACACGAACACGGTGAAAAATGCCCTGCTGCCGGGGGATCCCGCACGGCTGGACAGAATCGCCGGGTATCTGGAGCAGGTCAGGGAGCTGGCCTATAATCGTGAATTCCGCAGCATAAAAGGGCTTTATAAGGGCAGCGAGGTGCTTGCGGTTTCGACGGGCATCGGCGGGGCAGGCACGGCCATTGTGGTGGAGGAGCTTGCCGCAATCGGCGTGAGGAATATGATACGCATCGGAAGCTGCGGCGCACTGCAGAAGGGGATGCACGTCGGCGACCTGGTGCTGGTGCACGGCGCGGTGCGGGATGAGGGGACGTCCAAGGCGTATGTGGACGCCGCATATCCTGCGGTTGCGGATTTTGGGCTGCTTGGCGCGTGCCGGGAGGCTGCGGAGGCGGAGCAGTATCCGTATCACATCGGTATTGCGCGCAGCCATGACAGCTTTTATATTGACGAAAAGGACGAGATTTACGCCTACTGGCAAAGGAAGGGTATCATTGCCTCCGATATGGAGACGGCGGGGCTTTACGTCGCCGGGAGACTGCGGGGCGTGCGCTGCGCGTCCATACTGAATGTGGTGGTGGGCTGCGGGGAGGATTTGCAGGAGCAGATTAACCAATACACCGACGGGGAAGATCTGGCGGCGCGCGGGGAACGCAGGGAGATACTTACCGCATTAAATGCGTTAAGATATATTGATAATCCTTAGGGAGAAAGAGGGGTACTTCAAATGAAAAAAGTATTTGCGACAAAACTCAATGCGGCAACGATCGTCCTGATACCGGTGTGCATCGGCATCAATTATCTCGGAAAACTGATTGCTTCGTTATTAAAGCTGCCGCTGTGGCTGGATTCTATCGGGACCTGCATCGGCGCGGTGCTGGGTGGTCCTGTTATCGGCGGCCTTTGCGGTGCGGCAAACAATCTGATTTACGGCTTTACGACAGGGGACAGCATTACGCTGGTCTATGCGCTTACCAGCCTGGGTATCGGCGTTGCGGTCGGCATTATGGCAAGATGCGACTTTATGAAGAGCTTTGTGAAAGCCATTCTCTCGGCATGCGTGGCAGGCTTGACGGCAGTTGTTATATCAACGCCGTTAAATATTATTTTCTGGGGCGGAACGACCGGGAATGTATGGGGAGACGCGGTTTTTGCGGCAACGCAGGCGGCGAAGCTGCCGGTTGCGCTGGGATCGTTTTTGGATGAGGTTGTAGTGGACGTACCGGATAAGCTGCTCACGCTGATTATCGTATTCCTGATTATCAAGGCGCTTCCGAAGAAGCTGACTTCCCTGTATGAGGCTGGGACAGAGGTTGAGAAGCTCGATTAAGGGATTGTACCTTTGATTGACAAAGGCGTGCACGGTCAGGTCAGAATAAATTTTGCATCCTGCATCGTTACTCTCGCTTCGCGTACGCCCTGTACGCGGCACTCAAGTGCCTTGCAGGATACAAAATTTTTTTCTGCCTGACTCTGTGACCTCAAGCGGAGAAAATTTTGGTATTTTCAAGGCGGACGATTGAGGCGTACTGGGCGTACGCCGATTGAGGACAACGAAGAAAATACCGAAATTATTCCGCTTTGAGGCGTGTATGCCCTTGTCAATCGAAGGTAAAGATTATGAAGAGAGCATGGTTATAAGAATGAAAAGTATTTCCTTATATGTTGACAACGGTACATATTTGACAAGAATGCATCCCTTCACCAAGCTGTTCTATATTCTGACAGCCGTTTTAACGGCTGTCATCAGCGGGAATTTGTGGGTGTATGCGATATTTGTAGGGATTAGCAGCCTCGCACTGGTCAGTGCGGGGCTGTTTAAGAAGGCGGTTCCGCTGGTGGTCTTTTCTTTTACGGTGCTGATTGTCATCTTTTTGATTCAGGGGCTTTTTTATTACAGGAATGAGACGCCCCTGCTTGAGCTGGGGGCGGTGGTCTTCTACCGGGAGGGCGTGCTCTATGCGGTGCGTATCGGTCTGAATATACTCAATATGCTGTTTTCCTTTGCGATTTTTGTGCTCTCCACGAAGCCGCAGGATCTTGTGGAGGCGCTGGAGCGGAAGGGATTTTCGCCCCGCTTTGGCTATGTTATCACGTCCGTATTTCAGATTATTCCCCAGATGATGGGGACGATGAGTACGATTACCGACGCGCAGAGAAGCCGCGGCATGGAGACGGAGGGCGGCCTGCTTGTGCGGGCGAGGGCTTTTATTCCGCTGATTTCGCCGGTTGTTATGAATTCCCTGACCAATACGCGGGAGCGGGCAATCGCGCTCGAGGTGCGCGGCTTTGATTCGAAGGAGCGCAAGACTTATTTGTCCGAGTGGAAAAAGCAAAAATCAGACACATTGCTGAATATTGTGTTTCTGATAATCATTGTGGGGGCGATCATATGGAAAATAGCGGACGTATGGATTCTGTAGCGGCTGGGAATGCTTTGATAGAGGTCGAAAATCTGAAATACCGGTATCCGCACACGCAGTCGCTTGCGCTTAAGGGTGTGAGCTTTTGCGTCAATCAGGGCGAGTTTATCGGTATCGCGGGGGCGAATAAGGCGGGAAAGAGTACGCTGACACAGGCGCTTGCGGGGCTGGTGCCGCAGTTTTACAAGGGTGCGTACGGCGGGCGCGTTGTCGTGGACGGCAGGGAGGCGGACAAGACACCGATTTGCGAGATCTGCAAAAGCGTCGGACTGGTATTTCAAAATCCGTTTAACCAGCTTTCGGGCGCGAAGGACAGTGTTTACGAGGAGATTGCCTTTGGCCTGCAGAATATGGGCATCGCGCCGGAGGAGATGCGGCGGCGGATTGACGAGGCGATGGCGCTTCTGGATATCTCGCAGTACCGCGGTAAGAATCCCTTTGATTTGTCCGGCGGACAGATGCAGCGCGTGGCGATTGCAAGCATTCTGGTGATGGAGCCCAAAATACTGGTGCTCGACGAGCCTACCTCCCAGCTGGATCCTGCGGGGACGGAGGAGGTCTTTAAGGCGGTGCTGCGCCTTGCAAAGGCCGGCAAGACCATCCTTATGGTGGAGCAGAAGATAGAGAAGCTTGCGGAATACTGCAACCGTATCCTGCTTATGGCGGACGGGGCGGTGGTGGACTTTGATACGCCGGAACGGATTTTTTCCAGGGCGGATTTGGAGAAAACAGGCGTCCAGCCTCCCGTGTATACGCGCCTTGCAAAGGCGCAGGGGTGGCATATCGACGGCAAACCGGAGCTTTATCCGGTACGCCTTGCGCAGATGCAGCCGTTTCGGGAGCCGCTGGCGGCGCTGGTAAGACAGCTGGCGGACGCGGCTGCCGTGGAAGGGGCGGATACGCCGGAAACGGAGCGTCAAACAGTCTTTGAGATAAAGGCCCTGACCTTTTCCTATGATGAGGGCGCGGACGCGCGCAGGGTGATAGACGGCCTGAATCTGTGTCTGGACGGCAGGGCGACGGCCATTATAGGGCAGAACGGTGCGGGGAAGACGACGCTGGTAAAGCTGTTAAAGGGGCTGCTCAAGCCGGCCGGCGGAAGCATTTATTACAACGGAACAGATATTTCGGGCAGGACGGTGGCGTCGCTTGCCGGAGAGGTCGGATATGTTTTCCAGAGTCCGGACGACCAGATTTTTAAGAGCAGGGTGCTTGACGAGGTGATGTTTGGCCCGCTCAACATCGGGATGGACAAGGCTGCGGCGAAGGAAAGGTCTCTGGCGGCGCTGCGCATGGTGGGGCTGGAGGACGCCGCGGAGAAGAATCCGTACGACCTCGAGCTTGCGGAGCGCAAGATGGTGGCGGTTGCCTCTGTCCTGTCGATGGACACCAGGGTCATTATTTTTGACGAGCCCACGATTGCGCAGGATTATGCGGGCAGGGAGACGATGAAGCGCATTATCCGGGAGCTTTCCGGACAGGGCAGGCTTGTTATCGCTATTCTGCACGATATGGATTTTGTCGCGGAGTGCTTTACGCGCGTGATTGTCATGGCGCACGGAAGCGTTCTTGCGGACGGCACGCCCAAGGAGGTATTTGACAGGGAGCAGATACTGGAGGAGGCGCGGATAGAGCGTCCCTATGCGGCGGCGATGTGCAATGCGCTGGGAATCGAGGGATATGTGCGCCTTGATATTTAAGAGAAGAGAGGATTGCGCGATGACGGAAATTTCTGATATGCATGTTTGTGCGGACGGGACGCTGGGAGATCTTCTGATGGTAATCGACATGCAGAACGTATATCTGGAGGGCCAGCCATGGGGCTGTGTGCGGACAGGCGAGGTCATGGAGCGTATAAAGACGCTGATAGACAGCCATGCGCCGGATAACGTGATTTTTACCAGATATATGCCGCCCAGGCATCCTGTCGGGACCTGGGAGCAGTACAATATCGAGAACAGGGAGATTAACGAGAACGCATGGATGAGCGCGATGATTGACGGCTGCGGGCCGTATCTGGAGAAGTATCCGCTTTTCACCAAAAGCTGTTATTCTTCTTACGGCAGCAGGGAGGTAAAGGCCCTTGCCTCGCGGGCGCGCCGCGTGCTTCTGTGCGGCGTGGTGGCGGAGTGCTGCGTGCTTTTTACGCTGCTGAGCGGCATCGACGCGGGAGATAAGATGGTTTATCTCAAGGATGCGTGCAGCGGCGTGAGCAGGGAGC
This sequence comes from uncultured Lachnospiraceae bacterium, assembly GCA_949948735.1. Classification (GTDB taxonomy): domain Bacteria; phylum Bacillota; class Clostridia; order Lachnospirales; family Lachnospiraceae; genus COE1. The sequence continues at coordinate 47,442 of CATLGV010000005.1, forward strand.
ATGAGGCGATGGTGGAAAATATCGCGGCGTATTATGCGCCGATGCACACGGAGGTTATGTCCTGCAGCGAATATATAGAATCAAAAAAGCCGGGTAAGTAGCGTTATGCTGCTTCTCCGGCTTTTTAGAGCGGAAGCTGTGGCGTCTGCGTCCTATTTGAGCGGCTTGGCGCCTGCTTTGTCCTGCATTCTTTCAACCCACGCCCTGAATTTGCCCTTTTTCTTAGCGGGCGCATTGTTCAGGCTTCCGCGGATACCGCGCACATCCGTTATGTAGATGCCGCTGACGGTTGCCTTCACTTCTTTTTTCACAGGGATGCTGTCAAAAATAGCCGCGTCGCAAATCAGCGACATAATCTGCGGGCCGATCTTGGCCTTTACGACGGGAAGCTTTGCGCGCCGCATATATTTGGGCGTCTGCTCCAGTACGGCGGCCGGCAGTCCCGCGTCTTTTAGCTTTAGCTTCTTTTTATCAATGATAAGCATGGAAACCGTCTGCTTTGCCGCTTCTATCTGCGCCTGCTGCTGCGCTTGCTTTGCCTGCATTTTTTTGCCGACGAAGTACAGCACGACGACTAAAATGATGAGAACAATTAAAATTGTTATGAGAACCTTTGCTACCATGTCAATCCTTACCTCTCTATGGAAATGTCATCATATGGATTGTACCATTAAATGGCGCAAAGCGCAAGGCGCTTTTTGTTTGGGGCGGTTGTCAAAACAACGAAAATCAATTATAATAAATCTGGATTGTAATGTTTGTACGTCTTGCCGCAAAGCGGAAGCATGGGAGATTAGAATGAAAAAGAAATTGATTGTGATGGCGCTGATAGGAGCAATGGCGTCCGGCGTAAGCGCCTGTGGAAGTAAAGGCGGTAATGCGCCTGTGCCGGAAAAGAGTACGCAGGAGGAAACCGCCGGTACGGAGGAGGAGCGCACGCAGGCTGGGGCCACGGGGGCGGAGGATGCCGGCGGGCAGGCGGCAGAGGACTATGTGCCGATAGAGGATCTGGATATAGACCAATATGTGACGCTTCCGGATTACAAGAACATGACGGTGCATGTTGCCAGGCCGGAGGTAACGGATGATGTTATCGAGAGCTATATCAACCGCCGGTATATGTTTGCGACGAAAAGGGCGGTTGAACTGGGCGATACCGTTAATATTGATTATATGGGCAAAAAGGACGGCGTGGCCTTCCCCGGAGGCACGGCCTCCGGGCAATCGCTTGAAATCGGCTCCGGCGGCTTTATAGAGGGCTTTGAGGAAGGCCTGATCGGTGTGATGCCGGGGGAGACGGTGGATTTGGAGCTTACGTTTCCGGAGGGGTATCGGGAGCCCTCGCTTGCGGGCGCGCCCGTGGTGTTTACCGTGACGGTCAACGGCATTGCGCTTTCGGAGCAGTATGCGGAGGTGACGGATGAGGAGCTTGCGCAGCTTGGCGTGGCGATGACCAGGGAGGAGCTGTGGGAGGCCGGAAAGGCGGACGCGGAGTCAGACGCGGAGAAAGCCTTTCAGGCAAATACGGAAAGCGCGATTGTCGAAGAGCTTGCCCGCACCAGCACGATTCCTGTCGTCCCCGAGTATCTGATCGAGGAGGAACGGCGCAGCTACAACCAGTATATGGAGTCTATGTGCCAGAGCTACTATAATGTGGATTTGGAAACCTTTGTGAGCGTGTATTACGGGATAACAAAGGAGGAATACGACAGCCAGCTCACGCTGATGTGCAGTGATACCGTCCGGGAGTATCTGGCGCTGGAGGCGGTCCTGCGCGCGGAGGGCCTTTCGGTGACGCAGGAGGAAATGGCGGCTAAGGCGGACGGGGAGGCGGCGTCGCAGGGCTATGCCTCCGGCACCGAGCTGATTGAGGAGGTAGGCAGCATGACATATCGCATGTATCTGGTGCGGGCGCTGGTATTGGAGCGGCTGTCCGAAATGGTGACGGTTGAGGAATAAAAGGGGAAGATGCCTATGAGAAAAGCGTTAAAGCGTCTGGCGGCGGTGCTTTTATGCGCCGCGGTCCTGTTTGCCATTCTGACAGACGGGGCGGCCGGCGTGCCGGGCAGCGTGCAGGCGACCAAAAAGGACGATTTGAAGAATCAAAACGAGCAGGATCAGGAAAGGCTGGACGAGCTGGGCGAGCAGGTGGACGAGCTGGAGGGCGAGCAGCAGGGAATTGAAGCTGAAATCGCGGCGCTGAGCGACCAGATTGCGGAGCTGATGGCCAGCATCAGTATCCTGGAGGATGATATTGCAAAGAAGAAGGAGCAGATTGTACAGGCGCAGGCGGACCTGGAGGAGGCGCAGCGCGTGGAGGACGAGCAGTATGAGGCGATGAAGCTCAGGATTAAGGCGATGTACGAAAACGGCGACGTTACCTATCTGGATTCGCTGCTCAGCTCATCATCCATGGAGGAGCTGCTCAACAAGGCGGATTACATTGAGAAGGTGCACGCGTACGACCAGAAGCTGTTTCAGGATTATCAGGCGGCAAGACAGCGGGTCGCGGATATGAAGGAAGCGCTTGAGATAGAGGAGTCCGAGCTTGAGGCCGCGCAGGGAGAGCTCGAGGAGGAGGCCGCCGGCGTGGAGCAGGCGCGCGCCGAGCTGGAGCAAATCAGCGAGGATTACGCGGTTCAGATTAACAAGGCAAGACAGCAGGCTCAGGTCTATAAGGCGCAGATTAAGCAGCGCAACGCGGAGATCAAGAAGATTGAGGAGGAGGAGCGCAAAGCCGCCGAGGAGGCACGGCGCAAGGCGGAGGAGGAAGCGCGCAAGAACGGCACGACGCCTGCCGCAAAGCCGTCCGGTACGGCCACGGTAAACAAAGAAGAAATCCTTGCGGCCAACGGCAGTCCCAAGGGCAAGGAGATTGCCATTTATGCCTGCGGCTTTGTGGGGAATCCCTATGTGCCAGGCGGGACAAGCCTGACCAACGGAGCGGACTGTTCCGGCTTTACCCAGTCCGTGTTTAAGCAGTACGGCTACAATCTGCCCAGAACCTCTTATTCCCAGCGGAGCGCGGGGACGGAGGTCAGCTATGCGGACGCGCAGCCGGGCGATTTGATTTGTTATCCGGGGCATGTGGCGATTTATATCGGCAATGGCAAGATTGTCCATGCCAGCTCCGTAAAAACCGGAATCAAAATCAGCAATGCCCTGTACAGGGAGATTGTATGCGTAAGGCGAATAGTATAGAGCGGAAACGTATTTTAGAAAGGGCTGCCGGCGGGCGGGCAAAAACCGAGTGCGCCGGCAGCCGAATTTTTGCCCTTGACATATATAGATTATCGATATATAATGAGCAATAAGATATATCGATAATCTATATAATGATTGACGAGGGTATACACATCTCAATCAAAGTATAAAGGATGAAGGGAGAATGGATGATGGCAATTGACAAGTCACTGATTTCAGGAAGCACCGCAATGCTGCTGCTGCGCCTGCTCGAGGAAAAGGATATGTATGGATATGAGATGATAGAAAATCTGGAGAAACGCTCCAAAAACGTATTTACGCTGAAGGCGGGGACGCTTTATCCGCTGCTGCATTCACTGGAGGAGAAGGGGTGCCTGACCTCATACGAGCGTGCGGCGAACGGGAAGATGCGCAAATACTACAGCATCACAAAGGAGGGAAAGAAATATCTGAAGCTGAAAAAGGAAGAGTGGAAGGAATACCAGGCTGCGGTTTCCGACGTGCTCTGTACGGTATGTTAGGGGGGAGCAGGCATGGAAGAGTTTATCAGAACAATTACGGAACAGATACGATATGTGAAGGCGCGGGAGGGCGTGGCGCGGGAGCTTTCCGACCACATCTCGGATCAGGCGCAGGCTTATGAGGCGGATGGAGAAGCCCCTGAGAAGGCTTTGGAACGGGCAGTCCGGGAGATGGGCGATCCGGTGGAGATTGGCGTCGCGCTTGACCGTGTCCATCGGCCGCAGGCCGAGTGGAGGCTGCTGCTGATGACCTTTGTGTTCAGCATTTTGGGGGTGGCTATTCTTTGGGCGACAGGGTACCTTTCGGGGAACACGGTCGGCAGGCAATGCTTTTATACGCTGATGGGCCTTTGCGTGATGACGGGTATTTATTTTACGGATTACAGCATTATCGGAAAGTACGGGCTTATGATCTATCTTCTGTGGACGGCTGTCTTTGTCCTTTACAGCATAGCGGGACCGGAGGTAAACGGAAGGGTGCAGGGACTGTCGATTACGGCATATCTCTATGCGCCGGTCTATGCGGGCGTTTTGTACCGTCTCCGGGGAAAGGGCTGGACGGCGCTTATAAAGGGGATTGCAATGCTGTTGGTGACGGCGATGATTGTTACGGTATTTTCGTCCAGCATTCCTGCAGCGATAAATCTTTACTTTACAGGCACTGTCATGCTGGGAATTGCGGTTTGGAGCGGATGGTTTCAGGTCGGCAGGAAACGGGCGATTGCGCTTTTGACAGCGGTGCTCGTCACAGGTCCGGCACTCGTGGTTTGCTATTATTTGTATTTCGGGGCGTCCTATCAGGCTATGCGGCTGCGGGCGTTCTTAAACCCTGCGGCTTACGCGACGCAGGCAGGTTACCTGTACGGGGTTATCCGGGAGGGGCTTGCAAACGCAAGGCTGATCGGGGGGATGTCCGTTGACGGGGCGTTTGCCGGCAGCTGGAGCGCGCTTTCCGAAGATACGGCGTTTCTTCCCCTGCAGCTTATCGGCAGCTACGGGCTTCTTGCGGGATATGCGCTGATAGCGGCCGCGGTCCTCTTTCTGGCGCGCTCCGTTCGTATCACCTGCCGTCAGAGGAACCAGCTGGGACGGATGGTGGCAGCGGCATGTGTGCTTGTGTTTCTGGTAAACTGCTGTGAAGGGCTGCTGCTCAATGCGGGCGCGTATCCGCTTACTTCGGTGGCGATTCCGTTTTTGTCGCGCGGCTGGGCCGCAGCGTGGACCTATGCGGTTCTGGCGGGGCTTCTTTTAAGCGTATCCAGACATGAGCGGGTCGTTTCGGACGGCATGGCACGTCGAGAGAGCGGCGGCGCCTGATTGGTAAAACAGGAGCAGGCAAATGTGTAACCTTATCGGATCCGTATCGCAAAATTTTCAGATTTTTATTCCATTTTGTGCAGAAGTGGTGTACAATTATTGTGAATGGTATTCGGCGGTACAGGATAAAATAACGATAAGGATAAGTAAAATGGATAAGGTAAATATTACGGAGTACAAGCCTCAGGCAGGCGCTTATATTGCTTATTACGGGAAGGCCTCCTTAAAGAGGGATTACTTTTTTGTCGACGGGGACGAGAGCTTTTATCACTTTGTCGGGAATAATTCCTGCTATTCCATGCTGGAGCTGCTGCATCCGGAGGATGTCGACGCGTTTGTACAGACGGTTGAGAAGCTTTCCGAGGGGCGCCAGTATGCCATTGTGCGGATGAAGAATTCAGAGAACCGGTATTGGCTGCTTTACATGGAGCTCTGGCTCAACGGCAAGGTGATTGACGGTTACCCGTCCTTCAGCTTTGAATTCTGCAATTTTATGGAAATCAAGAACCGCTACATTACCTACGTGGGGCTTGTCAAAAAATACAGGGAGTTTATGAGCCTTGCGTCTTCGATGTTTTTTGAGTATACGCCGGCGACGGATGAGATGAATGTTTACAGATATGTCAACATTAAGAGCGAGCCGCTGCTGCGGGAGCCGTTGGAGGCGATACGGGTGCGGGTGAACGGCTCTGGACAGTATCCGCCGGGGATACAAAGCGCGTTTGAGGTTTTATATGACTTTTTGAAAAAGGGCGCGGATCACTTTCACACGGCGGTCGATATCAGCGTATTTTTCCCGGAAAAGCAGGGGCGCTGCGAGCTCAAGGGGAGCGCGTTCTACAACGACAACGCGCTGGCAATGATTGTGGGCATTATGGATGTCGTAGGGGTGCAGGCGCAGGAGAAGAAATATTATCTGACGGACAGCGCGATTGATCCTGGGACGGGCGTTTTTAACAAGCGGGCTATCCACGAGTATGCGATTGAAAAGATGCAGGAGGGCAAGCCGCTGTATCTGGGCATGGTGGATGTGGACGACTTTAAGAAGATAAACGACGGCTATGGGCATATGTTTGGAGACGAGGTGCTTGCAAAGGTTTCGGAAATCATTCGAAGCGCGGTGGATTCAAGAGGGATGGTCGGAAGATTCGGCGGAGATGAGTTTATGGTCGTGGCGGACGGCGTTTCCGGCGAGGAGGAGCTGCGACGGATTTTCAAGATTATTTCCAAGCATGTCGGCTGGACGTTTCAGGACATCAGGGACGCGCTTGCCGTTACTCTTTCCTGCGGCATAGCGAAGTACCCCGATGACGCCGCGGATTTTGAGGAGCTGTTCAGGAAAGCGGATAAGGCGCTTTATATCGCGAAGGAAAAGGGTAAAAACAGATATATTATTTATGACGAGAAAAAACACGGAAATGTTGTGGACGAGGCGGCAGATGAGCGCAGCATCGGTATCAGGGCAATCGTGAGCGATGAGAAAAAGGCGGTTGAGATGTCGGAGATTGTCGTGGCGCTGCACCGGACGGGAACGGAGGCGCTCACAGCGGCCATGGAGAAGCTGCGCAGCTACTTTGACATTGACGGGGTCGCCATATACAGCGGCGGGACGCTTTGCAGAGTGCAGGCCTCCGGTAAGTATATCAATCCGATTGAGACGCTTTCCTGTGCGCAGGATGCCGCTTATCTGAAGCTGTTTGACGCCAACGGCGTCTATATGGAGGGCAGCATAAAGCGGTTGAGCAATATGTGTCCCGAGCTTTACCGGCAGTATGAGCTTCAGGAAACCAAAAAATTTATACAGTGCGCGGCGTTTCGGGAGGGGAAGCCGGCAGCGCTGGTATCCTTTGATTTTTTCAACAGAACGCCGAAAACAGGCGCCATCGATTTAGGCTTTATCACCATTGTAGGGAGGCTGATGGCAGAGGTAGCATGCGGGCTTGGTTAATGCACGAGCCCGCATTTTCTGCGCTGTGGCCGTCGGCGCGTTTACTCCTTGGCATGCAGGTATTTTTCACGGGTAGCAAGTCCCCCTCTGATGTGGCGTTCAGATTTATTGACATCTAATACAGCTCTTGCCTGCTTTGCAAGGGTGGGGTTTACCTGCATCAGCCGTGAGGTGACGTCCTTATGTACGGTTGATTTGCTGATGCCGAAAGCCTTGGCAGTCTGTCTCACAGTGGCGTTGTTATCGATAATATAAATAGCGATAGAGACTGCTCTTTCCTCGATATAATCCTTCATAATCTTAAAAAGGGTTCTCCTTTTGCAATCATTTGTACATTCTATGAACCGAGGAAATCAATTATGATGGTATTTCGGATAAAGATGGCGTCGAAGGCGAATATAGTACAGAATGCCCACAGAATCGGCCAGGGCCCAGCCGATGGGAATGGACCACCAGATACCGGCCGCGCCCACGGCGGGGATGCCTGCAAGCGTATAGGACAGGGCCACGCGCGTGCCAAGTGAAATAACCGTGAGTACGACGGACACGGCGGGCTTTCCGAGCGCGCGGTACAGGCCGTAGAACAGAAAGAGGCAGCCGATGCCGCAGTAAAAGGGACCGATGGTATGCAGGCAGCGCACGCCCTCGGCGACAATAGCCGATTCCTCGGCGCTGATAAAGACAAGCATGAGCGGTCTGGCCAGAAACCAGAGCAGCAGCGAGGCAAGCGTGCAATAGGAGAGGACGGTCGTCACCGCATAGCGGATTCCGCTGCGAATCCGCTCCTTTTGGCCTGCGCCGGCATTTTGGGCGATAAAGGTGGAGAAGGCGTTCGCGTATTCCTGCGCCGGCATATAGGTGAAGGCGTCGATTTTCATGGCCGCGGCAAAAGCAGCCATCACGGCGGTGCCAAAGCTGTTCACAAGCCCCTGCACAATCAGAATCCCGAGATTCATCACGGACTGCTGCAGGCAGGTCAGGACGGAATAATTTGCGATTTCCCGCAGGGTGGATTTTTTCAGACTGAAATGAGAGAATGCTCTGCGGACTGTCCGGCTTGTCAGGAGGACGTAAAGCCCGATTCCAAGGCCCGAGAGATACTGCGCAATCAGCGTCGCGGCTGCGGCGCCGGCCGTGCCCCGGCGGAGGACGGCGACAAACAGGATGTCCAGGACAATATTGGTAACGGTGGCAATTCCCAAAAACAGGAGCGGGACAACGGAGTTGCCGACGGCCTTCAGGTACGCGCCGAAGAAGTTATACAGTGCGACGGCTGGTATACCCCAGAAGATCAGGAACAGATAGTCCCGGGTAATCGCGGTGATTTCAGGCGGGATATTCATCCAGGCAATAATTGCGTCGATGCCGCAAAGCGACAGCGCACAGAGCAGGACGGCGATGGCCGAGGACAGGACAAAGGCGGCGCAGATACCGTCTTGCAGCGCAGCCTCGTCGTGTCTGCCAAAGCACAGAGAGAAGACAATCCCGCTGCCCATGCACAGGCCAAGCAGGACGGAGGTGAGAAAGGTCATCAACGCAAAAGCAGACCCCACGGCCGCTAAGGCGCTGGAGCCCGCATAATGGCCGACAACCCATGTGTCCGCCACATTATAGCCCTGCTGCAGGATATTTCCCAGAATCATGGGCAGGGCGAAAAAAAACATCGTGTGAAATACCGAGCCCTGTGTTAAATCCTTCTGTGACATGACTGCCTCCCCGTATGCCTCCTGTGTATTCTGTGATTCATTGTATCACGGGATGCGCGGGGAGTAAAGCCCTGGGCAGTCAGTCAGGACAGCGTTTGAGCCGCTCGGCTCTTTGAAGGTATTCGTCCCGCAGCAGGCGCAGCAGGATAAAGTCATAGTACCGTCCGTCGTGATAACAGCCCTGCTCCTGCACGCCCTCCAGCTTATACCCGGCCTTTTTGAAAAGCCGGATTGCGGGCTTGTTAAAGTCGATGATTCTCACCGCAATCCGCTGATAGGCAAGCGTATGGAATATGTAGCGCTCTACGAGCTCCAGCGCCTCGAGAGCATAGCCCTCCCTGCGGTATTTTTCGTCTGCAATGACAAGCTGCAGACCGGTGTTGTACCACTGCGGATGGCACCGGACCATGCCGATAGAGCCGATGGGCGCATTGTCATTTTTTTCGATGATGGTATACCACCGGCCTTCGCCGTCTTCAGCGGGCTCCTGTATGGGAAGCGGATGGAGCACAATTCTTTCCGATTCCAATAAAAAGCATCCGATCACATTTTCCATTAAAACACTTTTATTTACGCCTGTCATTTTAATAACCATGCCTTTCTTTACAGCCCGGGGGCGTTTACTCCTTAACCGCGCCGACGTTGACGCCTGTCACAAAATACTTCTGCAGGAACGGATACAATACCATGAACGGCAGGATTGCCGAGATGATGCCGGCATTAAAGAGTGTGGTCTGCGATACGTTGTAGCTTGTCAGGGGCGTATCGCCGTCCATAATCATGTTCCGCAGCTTATACTGGAAGTTCACCTGATTCGGGTCGGCAATATAAATTTTAACGGTGGAATAGTCGTTCCATACCGCGACGGCAAACATCAGGCCGATAGAGGCCAGCGCCGCCTTGGAAAGCGGAAGGACGATTCTGAAGAAAATGCCCATCGGCGTACAGCCGTCGATTTTGGCGGCTTCATAAAGGCTTCCGGGGATGCCCTCAAAGAAGTTTTTCATCAGGACAAAATTATAAACGCTTACGCCGTGGCGGAAGACCAGAATCCACATATTGTTGACCAGATGCAGCTTCTTCATTACCAGATATTCCGGAATCATGCCGCCGGAAAATATCATGGTAAACAGCAGGATATAGGCGAAAAAGCCGCGCGCCGGTATTGTCTGCTGTGCGAGAACATAGCCTGCCAGCGTGGAGAGCACCAGGCCCAGAAGCGTTCCCGCCAGCGTTGTTATAATCGAATTTATGAAGGGCTGATACAGCAGCTTGGTATGCAGTATGGTTCTGTAGCCGTCCAGTGTAAAGCGGTTAGGCCAGAGCTGGAACTGATATACGCCTACCGCGTTGAAGGAGTCGACCAGAACCTTCCAGATTGGCACCAGGACAATCAGCCCGATCAGAATAAATACGATATAATTCACCAAATCAAATACTTTTATCTTCTTTTTTGACTTCATTTTTTTCCTCCCGTGATCGAAAATATCAATTTTCAATCCTATCCTCCTATATGATGCCGCGGCCGCGGACCTTCTTGCTTGCCTGATTACATATCAGCACCAGCGCGCCGCCTACCAGCGAACGGAACAGGCCGACGGCTGTGGAGTACCCGTAATTGGGCAGTGCGATTGCAAAGGTCTGGCGGTATACGTAGGTGGAAATAACGTCGGATACGTCGTACACGGCGTTGTTATAGAGAACGAATACCGGTTCGAACATATTCATTACCTTTGCCAGGTTCAGAATCAACACCGTAAGGATGGTATTGGCAAGAGCAGGGAGCGTGACATATCGGATTTTCTGCATCCGCGTCGCGCCGTCGATATCCGCGGCCTCATACAGCTCCGGATTGATGCCGGAAAGGGTGGCGAGAAAGATGATGGTTCCCCAGCCGGTCTCCTTCCAGATATTGATGGTGTAGAAGATCGGCCGCCACCATCTGCTGTCTGCCAGAAAGTAGATTCCCGCCTGATCCCGCGAGATAAGGCCAAGATCCTTGAGCCAGCCGTTTACCATACCGGTGCTGGAGGGGGAAAGCAGCAGGCTGAAAATGGAGGCGACCACCGCCCATGACATGAAGTGCGGCAGATAAATCACAGTCTGCAGCGTTTTCTTAGCAAAAAGGTTCTTCATTTCGTTTAGGAAAACCGATATGATTACCGAGGCAAAGGTCGTGATCAGCAGCCGCATAATGCTCAGCTGCAGCGTGTTTTTAAACGCCGCCCAGAAGGCGGGAGTGACAAACATTTTCTGGAAATGCGCCAGTCCCACAAAGGTCGGACGGCCGACCGGCTTATAATCGTAAAACGAATAGCGGATACCCAGCATGGGCCAGTAATTCATAACCAGAACAAAGAGCAGAACCGGCAGGAACATGATATAATATCCCCGGTTATTCCAGATTCTCAGACCCAGCGGCTTTTCGCGCACCGCGGAGCCGGAGGAGGTCATTATATGCTTATTTTTCTTCATAGAGGCGATTTCCTTTCTAATGATGATGCGGGCCCTTAAGGCCCGCATCCTGATGTTATCCGTTCAGCTCGCTTAAGCACTGGTCGACAATGCTGCCCACGGTCTGTACATAGGTTTCCATTGCGGCGTCGACATCGCCGCCGTTGATAACCACTTCCGTAATAACAGCCAGCTTTGCGTCGTAAATCGTGCCCGATTCGTTGGTGTAGGTCTCGCTGACCGGCGACATGGGCGCGTCCTTGCTGTGCTCAGAGAAGAATTTGCTGCCGTTGAGCAGCAGCTCGCTGGGGGCGCCGTAGCCGTTTGACAGCTCGCAGACTACCAGATTCGGGTCAAAGAGGTTTTTGGCCCACATTGCATTCGGGTTCGTGATAGTAGGCCTCAAATGGAATTCGCCCTCCTCGTAGCTGTATTCCTTCCGCTTTTCGGGATCGTCCGGATTGGTTACGAATTCCTCCGCGTGGATGGACCAGTGAACGTCCTCTGCGCCGTATGTCCAGAGCGTCTGAACAACGTCGCCGTCCATCATGGTCTCGAAGAAGGCGTCAAAGATTGCCTGTTCGCGGGCGTTGTCGCCGTCCCCGTCGTCGAGAATAACCCAGACGGGCGCTTCCCGGTTAATGTAAGCGCCGACCTCCTGAATAGGCGGAAGCTGTATCAGCTCGGGATCCAGATCATTTTTTATAAAATAGTCGGTCAGCGTCTGATACCAGCGGCCTGCCCAGTAGGTAAACACGCCGGAGGAGCCGGCCTGGTCATTGGAAAACCATTTTTCGCGGGCAATCTTGGTGGTAGCCGTCAGGGTTTCCGGGTCGATGACGCCGTCCTTATAGGCCTGCTGCAGTCTCAGCAGCGCCGCCTTGCAGGCGTCCGCCTGAAAGCCGTCGTACCATACGCCGTCGTCTCCCTGGATAAACGCGGGATAAGCGTCCTGCCAGAATTCCGGCAGATAGTTGATGAAGGGCGCTTCGTTTCCGATAAAGCCGGAAGCCACAACGCCGTATGTATCGCCGTTTATGCCGTTTCCGTCCGGATCCTCATCGTGGAACCGTTTTAACATCGCATAATAGTCGTCATAGGTCTTAATGTCGTCGATATTGATTCCAAGAGCGTCCACCCACGCCTTCTTCACATAGGTGACGCAGCCGTTGCCGTAGGTCGGTGAAAAGCCGTAAAGCCTGCCGTTTCCCTTGGTGCGCAGCTGTTCATTGATGCCGGGCAGAAGCATTCTGGACTGGAAGTCGGCATTGTCATACGCCTCGGTCATGTCCCAGAGCAGCCCAGTCGGCAGATACTGTGTGAACATATCGGCGGACATAATCATAACGTCCGGGTAATCGCCGCTGGCAAAGAGCCGGCCTACCGCGTCCGAATAGCCGGAATGATCCAGCTGCTGAATCTCAAGATCTACGCCGACGGCCTCCTCCCACTGCTTCTCAAAATCGGCCTGACCGTTGTCAAGGGTGGCGGACAGATTGCCGTCTACCACCATGACCAGCCTGTCAAGCTGATAAGCGCTTTGGGCGGGATCGGAATCATTTGCGGCCGTCGCATTGTCTGCGGGCGCCGGTGTCGCTTGGGCAGAGGGCGACGCAGAGTCGCTGCCGTTGTCCGATGCGGGAGCGGAATCCCCCTCGCCGCCGCATGCCGTCAGAGCTGTTGTCAGCATCGCCGCCGCCAGAAGCATGGATACAAATTTCTTTTTCATAAAAACCTCTCTTTCTTAAGTCTGCGAATTTGGGCGTAAGCACAAATTCGCCGTGTGAAAAAATAATTTTTCACGTCAACCTGCTGAATTTAAATCTGGAAACTTATTAAATGGGTTAATATTAGGATAGCATCTATCAAAAAGGGATTTCTTCTTTTTAGAACTCCATTTCTTTTCTTTTTTTAGATTTCAGACATTTACCCTGCATTTTGCTTGTGGTATATTTTTAGACAATTAATGACAAAATATGCTTATCGCTTGCATTTTGCACCCAAATCGTGCAGAAGGGAGGAAAAATGCCGCTTCCGTTAAAGCCCGGATACAATTTCAACTATGCCCACATATACCGCCCGTCGTGCTTTGAGATGGCTTCGGCGGAGGCATATATGGATTTTTACGGGCTCTCTTATATGATCAGCGGTGAGATTCTTGTTCATCGCTATGATTCGACCTTTGTTATCTGGCCGGGCGACGTTACCTTTACGGCGAAAAACGTTTATGAGCGCTCCGGCTATGTATCGGATGCGCCGCGGGAAAACATTCTGTTGAAATTTACGGACTGTATGGTCGAGGATTTGATGAAAACGCTTGGGTTTAACAGCTTCGACGATTTTTGCGACTGGTCTCCCTCCGTGCATCTGGGAAAGGAGACGCAGCGTAAGGTTCTTTTTATTCTGCATGAAATCGAGCAGGAGTGGAATTCCTATAATGAATACTCGGAGGTGCTGTTGAAGGGCCTGCTGCATAAGCTGATTATTTTGTGCCTGCGCGAAGGGACTGTCAACGAACGTCCGCATTCTGTCCAGGAGACAAAGCAGTGTTATCTGACCGGCGCTATCCAATACGTGAAGGCCCATCTGCGGGAAAACCCTTCGTTGGAGGAAACGGCACGGTATGTCAATATTTCCGTTTCCTATCTGTCGAAAATATTCCTGCACTATCTGCATACGCCGTTCTCGACCTTTGTACTCAACGAAAGAATTATATATGCGCAGCGGCTGCTGGTGGAAAGCGATTTAACCGTGGGTCAGATTGCCGCGGAGGCAGGCTTTTCGAGCGGCGCATACTTCAGCGACCGCTTTAAGCACTTTACGGGACTGTCCCCGCTTCAATTCCGCAAGGAAAACTTTCACTGATGTAAATGCGTTGTAACAGGAGGGAAAATCATGCCGCTTCCACTGAAACCCGGATATAATTTCAATTATGACCGCACCGTGCGCTCGGCATATTATGAGATGTCCGCCGCCGAGGCTTACACCGATTTTTATGGTATTTTTTATATGATCAGCGGCGAACGGATGATTTATTCCCCGGACGCCGCCACAATTGTCAAGGCCGGGGAGATGGTATTTATCCCCAGGAACATATACCGCAGGACGACTTATATATCGGATGCGCCGTATGAGCGTATTCTTATAAAATTTACGGATTCCATGGTAGAGGATCTTTTTCATACAATCGGCGTTGAAAAGTACAACGAGCTGTGCGACGAGCATGTGCTTCGTTTTGAGAAGCACACGCAGGATAAGATTCGCGCGATTTTTAATGAAATGGAGCGGGAATGGAATGCCTACAACGAGTGCTCGGAGCTTCTTTTGAAGGGGCTGCTGGGCAAGCTGATCATCATCTGTCTGCGGGAGCGCGTAATCGGCGGCGTTAATGTCCTGAATCTGGAAAGAAAGCACGACTGTCTCGCCGACGCCATCAAATATGTTAAGGCGCATCTGCGCGAAAGTCCGTCCTTAAAAGAGACGGCGCGTGAGATCAATGTCTCAGCCTCATATTTATCAAAAATATTTGTCACATACCTGCATACCCCCTTCTCTTCATTCCTGTTAAACGAAAAAATTGCCTGTGCAAAGCGGCTGCTGTCCGGCTCGAAGCTGAATATGACCGAAGTCGCGGCGGAAGCGGGCTTTTCGAGCAGCACGTATTTCAGCGACTGCTTTAAGCGCATTACGGGAATGTCTCCGATGCAGTTCCGCAGGGAGAATAATACCCTCAATTGACAAAGGCACACGGGGTAACCCCCGGGACAATAAAACTTTCAGAAGCTTTTCAATGACAAGCCCGGTGTTTTGTAGTAAAATTGATATGGAAAACGATGAGGGGAATGTAAGATAGAATATTATTTGGAGGTAAAAATGCAGGGCGTACATATTTTATCGGAAATCGAAGAAAACGTATCAAGAGTTATCATCGGGAAGCGGGAGGTAACGC
Organism: uncultured Lachnospiraceae bacterium; assembly: GCA_949948735.1. Classification (GTDB taxonomy): domain Bacteria; phylum Bacillota; class Clostridia; order Lachnospirales; family Lachnospiraceae; genus COE1. The sequence goes on from CATLGV010000005.1 coordinate 62,541, forward strand.
GTCTGCTGCTGGCTGCCGTGGCGGCGGGCGGACATGTTCTGCTGGAGGATGTGCCGGGCACCGGGAAGACAGTGCTGGCAAAGACAATCGCAAAGTCTATGGGCTGCAGCTTTGACCGCGTGCAGTTCACGCCGGATTTGCTGCCAAGTGATGTGACAGGATTGTCATATTTCAATCAGGAGAAGGGTGCGTTCACCTTTAAGGAGGGGCCGGTATTCACCAATATTCTGCTGGCGGATGAGATTAACCGCGCTACGCCCCGAACGCAGTCAAGCCTTCTGGAGTGTATGGCGGAGGGGCAGGTGACGGTGGACGGGGTGACCCGCAGCCTGGGCGCGCCCTTCTTTGTTCTTGCGACGCAGAATCCGGTGGAGACAATCGGATGCTTTCCGCTGCCGGAGGCGCAGCTTGACCGCTTTATCATGCGAATTGGCATGGGAAGCCTGACACAGGAGGAGGAGCGGGAGATGCTCGAGCGGTATATCCATGAGGAGCCGCTTGCAAGGATTGAGGCCGTGTGCTCCGACGAGGACGTCCGCCGGCTCCAGCAAGCCTGCCGGGAGGTATTTATCCATGACGACCTGAAGCATTACATCGTTTCCCTTGTGCAGGAGACCAGAAAGCATAAGGGCGGCATACAGGGAAGCGCAGTGCAGGGCGTAAGCCCCAGAGGAACGCTTGCCTTCGCGCGCGCCGCGCAGGGCTTTGCGCTTGTAAACGGCAGGGATTATGTCGTGCCGGAGGACATCAAGACGGTGGCGCTGCCCGTGCTGAGCCACAGGCTGATCGGAGAGCTCGAGGAGGCGCAGAAGAACGCGCTCATACAGAGACTTCTGGACAGCGTCGCACTGCCTACAGAGGATTGGTCAAAGAGATGATACTTTACTTTATATTTGCGGTGGGATTGGTTACTGCCATATGGAACTATTATTACAGGCGTCACTGGCACAGGAATGTCACGGTGCGGCTGCGCTTTGAGACGGACGCCCTTTATGCAGGGGATGAAACAAAGCTTTATGAGATCATCGAGAACCGCAAGGCGGCGCCGGTTCCCGTGCTTGAGGTCGGCTTTCACACGGAAAAGGCGCTTGATTTTGCGCAGGAGGATAACGCCAACGTGAGCGATTATATCTATAAGCGGGATATTTTCGCGGTGCTCGGCAGACAGAAGATCACGCGGGAAATCCCTCTAAGGTGTACGAAGCGCGGATATTACGCGGTAAAGGAGGCGGAGCTTACCACGTATTCCCTTCAGTATCGGAAGCGCTTCAGTAAGGCGCTGGAGAGCGACGCGGCGATATATGTCTATCCCAAAATGACAAATGTGTCGGATATTATGCCGCTGTGCGAGCGGATGCTTGGGACGCTCCAGTGCGCCAAGCGGCTGTATGAAGACCCGTTTGCGTTTCGCACTATCCGGGAGTATACCATTGCCGACCCCATGAAAACAATTAACTGGAAGGCGAGCGCGAAGACGGGGGAGCTGATGGTCAATACCTTTGATTCCACGCTGTCACAGAAGGCGATGCTGTTTCTGGATGTGGCCGATACCGGCATTCTGAAATATGAGGGGCTGGTGGAGGAGAGTATTGCGATTGCGGCGACGCTGGTGCGCAGGCTGCTGCGGCAGGGAATAGAGGCCGGATTTTGCTTTAATGGTGTCAAGGCCGCGCAAAACGGGGAACAGACGCGCGGCTTTGCGCCGGCAAACGAGAAGGGAATGCTGGTTCGGATGGAGCGCATGCTTGCAGAGTACCGTCTGGCGGACGGGGCGGATTCCTACGAAGCACAGTTTGGCCAATATACGGCAGCAGCAGATACGCTGCTTGTATTTATTTCAAAGAATTTGAATGCGGCGCTTTTTGAAGCTATCAGAAAGCGTGCGGGCGAGAACCCGGCGATTGTGGTATGTCCCGTCTACCGCGGAGAGGCGGCGCAGGAGCTTCTGGATATCAAAAGCAGGGAAAATGTGCGGGTACTGCTAAAGGAGGTGGACAGGGAATGACAAGGCGTTTGGAATGGATAGAGTGGCTGCACGCGACGCTCATCTTCGCGCTGCTTATCCCGCTTGCGTGTGCGGTCGGGGATTTGCCCGCGCCGGATGGGACGGCGGTGTTTTATGTCAAATGCCTGTTTGTCGCGGTGCCGGTTGCGGCGACGCAAATCGCGGTCAGGCGTGCAAAAACGCTGGGCATATATCTGCTCATGTGCGCGGCGCTGCTGGCGGCGGTATATGCAGCGGTATATGGAATACCGCGTCTGACAGGGCGGTATGGTTTTCAGGGGGCGGACGTAGTCTACCGCATTGGGATGCTGGTGGAGACGGCAGTAATCGCGGCAATGCGTTTCATGGACCGTCTCAGGCGGATCCGGTATCAGAGTAAGCGTGAGGAAAATCCCTTTGAGCTGCGTGCGGAAAGCTTTTTGAATCGGCCGTCCATGGGATTTACATGGTATTTTGTCGTGATGTATGTTCTGGGAATTTTGTTCGACGGGAAGCTTTTGTGTGATTCGGCGCTTTTCGGCGCCGTTGTCTACTGGCTGATTGCGCTTGTATATACCTTTTTTGGGACCACGGAGCATTATTTTATGCTGAATAAACGGACCAGAGGGATACCAAAGCGGCGTTTGTATGCGATCAGCGGGGGGATGCTGTGTCTGTTTGCCGGTCTGGTGCTGGCGGCAGTGCTGCCGTCCTTTCTGCTGATAAACGCGAGAAGGTATACGGATGTGCGGGAGTGGTTCAAGGATGTGCCGCTGGTACCGTCCGCCTATGAAAGCGATATTGAATTTCGGACGCCGGATTCCGGTATGGGCGGACTGCCACCGATGCTTCTGGATGAGCTGGGGGAAGCGCCCGAGCCGTCGAAGGTCTGGGAGGTATTGTTCTGGGTGCTTGGCATCGCGGGAGCGGTCGTGATTGTCTGCGGTATCGTGGCGGCGATTAAGAAGCTGTTTGAGGATTTCAGGAAAGAGGCGGATGAGAACGGGGATAAGGTAGAGAATTTGCCGGAGCCGGAGCGTGCGCATTTTATCAGCGCGGAGCCAGACGGCGAGCGCAGCCGGATAAAGCGTCTGTATAAGCGGACGATCAGAAAGCACCGCAAGGACCGTCCGGCGCAGTATGAGGCGCCTTCGGAAATCGAGGAGAAGGCAGGACTGTCGCAGGATGCGGACATGCAGGCGCTTCATACGGAATATGAGCGGGTGCGCTACGGGCGGTGAGGATGCAGTCTTTATCTGGAAACGGCCGGTATTTATAATATTTTGTATCAGGATTGGTGGGAGGAACCGTTAGATGCACGTATATTTTGAAACGGAAAGATTGCTGGTTCGTCAATATTCCTTAAGCGATATTGACAAGCTGCTTCAGGTTATGTCCGACGAAAGGGTCCATACATATACGAAAGATAAGAATCATCCATGGGATGCGCGGCGGACAGAAGAATACATTCGGTATATGATGAATAAGGATTTTAAAACGCCGGATTGTTTTCACGGAGCGGTGATTGAGAAAGACACGGATCAATTGATTGGCTTATGCGGGCTGAATCCTTATGAAACGGATGCGCCTGAAATTGAATTTAAAATAGGAGTACCTTATTGGGGCAGAGGATATGCGACGGAGCTTGGGAAACAGATTATAAAGGATGCATTTGCCGCTGCCGGTATTAAGGGGATTTACGGAATGGCACAGCCGGAAAACGCGGCGTCCAGAAAAGTATTGGAGAAGATAGGAATGAACTATTTGGGAGAGCGGATGTTCAGAGACCATGAGGATTCGTTTTATTATATTGCCAATTTAAGGAGACGCTGATGAAAGCGTTTCCCTGAATAAATGACTTTCTGAAAACATTTTGACTTTTGTGAAGCTTTCTGATATTCTGTTTTTGATAGGAGACGTAAGTCTGATCCACGCTTGTCAGGGAAAATAACCCCTGGCAGGCTTTTTTGTTGTATAGGGCAGGCGTCAAAGGTACATAGAAATTTTTTGCAGGGTTTAATCTGCAAAGAGGGCGGATCGTGTGAAAAATTTATTTTTCACACGGCAAGAATGGAGGATTAACATGATTTTTAAGGACAGCAGAGGAAACGAACTGATGGAAATCATCGATGTCGACGAGGTGCTTGCCATGACGGCGTACGCGCCGGTCACGCACTGCCTTGCCGTGGTAATGGTCGGCGATGATTACTTACTGGGGTGGAACCGGTGGAGAAAGGACTGGGAGATTTTTGGCGGCTGCATGGAAGCGGGGGAGAGCATGCGGGAGGCCGTCGCACGGGAAATCATGGAGGAAATCGGGATTTCGGATATACAAATCGACTATATAGGACTCATGCATCTGGAGTTGGTTCCTGATTATTTTTCGACGGAGCGCCGCAGGGAATATGGCGGGCTGTACGGGATAAGGCTGCGGCCGGAGGAGCTGGATAAAATCGAAAGTCATCGTCTCGATCGGGAAGAAATTGAAAAGGTGGCGCTGCTAAAGGACATTGGCGCGGACGAAAAAATAGCGGAAATCGACAAGGAGCTGCTTTTATACTACGGAGGGGATGAAAATGGAATTTAACTATGTGCGGATACAGGGAAGGGAATTGTCGTATGTGACAAAGGCACCGAAAGGGATTTTTGCCATGTGCTGGCGTATGATATACGACGGTATAATGAATGAGACGGATGCGGAGCGTTTTAAAGCGGTCAATCAATGGTTTGCTGACCACCTTCCGAATCCCGAGGTCTGCTGCACGGGCGATAAAGCTATAATAACATATTTTAAGACGAAGGCAGCAGGGGAAATGCTGGAAAAGATAGAGCCGGCAATGGAGCTGCTGGACAAGTATGATCACCCGTTTGACGTGGTTTACACCAATTATGTGGGCGAGATTGTCTATGAAGACGAGTGGCAGGTCGCGGTAAAAACAACGTAATCGCGATATAGTCCGGTGGTAAATAATTGAGATATATTGTTGACAAAATATATACTGTGTATTACGATATATATAAGGAGGGGCAGTATATTGAACATAGAAGATTGGAAATCACAAATCAAGCGGGGAACCCTGGAGCTCTGTATTCTGTTGATGATTGACAGGAGAGCCTGGTATGGCTATGAGATTATCAGTGAGCTGGAGAGTACACCGAGTCTGTCGGTAAAGGAAAGCACGGTCTATCCTTTATTGAGACGGCTGCTAAAGGAGGAGCTGCTCTCGTCCTTCTGGCAGGAGAGCGCCGAAGGGCTTCCGCCCAGAAAGTATTATTCGATTACGGAAAAGGGCAGGGAATATCTGGCCGCCATGACTGCGGAATGGGACAAGCTGCTGGTCTCCATCGACAGCATTAAGAACGGAAAGGAAGGCTCATATGGAAGCGATATTAAATGATTACCTTGAGAAAATTGATAAATATCTGAAGCCGCTGCCCGCCTCTGAGCGGGTGGACATTGTCAGGGAAATCAAGAGCGAGATGACACAGCTGGCGCTTGAGGGAGGGCTGTCGCCTGAACAGATTCTGGAAAGGCTGGGAAATCCTAAGGAGCTGGCCGGCGCGTATCTGGGGGAAGCGCTTGTAAAGAACAACGGCTTTGGCCTGCGGCGTTTTGCCACGGCGGTCGCCTTCTACAGTCTGACGGGATTAAGCGTGATGTTTGTGCTGCCGTTTACGGGCGTTCTTGCCGTCAGCCTGATGCTGTGCGGAATCATCGCGCCGCTGGCGGGAATTATCCAGATGGCGGGCTATCTGCTGGGCTTCGACACGCCTTTTGTAGTGGTTCAGCTTGGGTCATATCTAGCAGCGCCGCCGATTGCGTTTGTGTACAGCATTGCGATGGGCATCCTGCTTTTTATGCTGGGCAGAGGCTGCTGGCAGCTGACACTGAAACTGTGGAGAAGCATAAGGGAAAGACGCTTGCGCAGCACCGGGCGGGATAAAGGAGTACAGTGAAGATGAAAAAAGTAAAAAAAATAATTTTGATCGCGGCAGCCTGTGTTCTGGCGGCGGTAATTTTTGTGATAATGCCGGTTTTGACAGTCATGGTCTATGATGACAACTTTGGCGGACGTTATGAGACCGCGGAGTGGATGGCATATTCCGTGAGTGATTTTGAGGGCCTGCAGGTGGAGGAATGTACCTTTGCGTCAAACAAAGGACAGCTCCTTGCAGGGTACCGGTATTATAAAGAAAATCAGGAGATTAAGGGCGTCGTTGTGCTTGCGCACGGCCTTGGGGGCGGCGGACACAATACCTATATGGACGTGGCCGATTACTTTACATCCCACGGGTATCTTGTCTTTGCGTATGATATAACCGGAAATGATAAAAGCGAGGGCGACGCGATAGAGGGGCTGCCGCAGGGCGTCATTGACCTTGATTACGCCTTGCGGTATGTAAAACAGGCGGACGCCTATAAGGATCTGCCCATTGTGCTGTTCGGACACAGCTGGGGCGGCTATTCTGTCGGCAATGTGCTCAACTGTCATCCGGATGTGAAGGCGGCGGTGCTCGTCGCAGGCTTTGACCGCTCTACGGAGCTGTTTGAACAGCAGGGCAGAACGTTGATCGGCTCCGGCATCAAGCCCTTTATGCCCTATGTGGCCTTGTATGAGCGGCTGAAATTCGGTAAATACGCCGGTTACAGCGCGATGGACGGCTTTGCGGCTTCCGACGCGGGGATTATGATTATCCACAGCAAAGACGATACGACCGTTTTGCCCGAAAACGGATACGACAAGTTTTACGCCGTATACGGCGGCGACGCACGGTTCTGCTTTATCGAATATGAGGACAGAGGTCACAACTATGTCTATTATTCTGATGCGGCAAGGCAATACCATGACCAATTGAACAAGGACTATACCGCTTATGTGGAAGCCAACGGCGGGCAGTACAGTGCGGAGCTGAAAGCGGCGTTTATGGGAGAAAATCTTGACAAGAGCAGATGCTACGAATTTGATGATGCGCTGATGGAGCGGATTTCGGCGTTTTATGATTCGTACTGCGCGGGATTTTGAGGCCGGGGACAGAAGGAGCTTTGACAAAGCCTTTGCGCCGTTTTTACAATTTGATGCTTTTTTCCGGTTTGGTTTACGGTATAATGTCTTTCGACATTATACCGTAATTGCTGACGCGGCAAAGTGGGGTGGTTTCAGACATGAAAATCCTGGTGATTGAGGACGATACGGCGATTTCCGAGTTGATTTGTATGAATCTGGAGGCGGCCGGATATGCGCCGATACCGCTTTTTGACGGGCTTGAGGTACAGCGGCGTTTGGAAAACGGAGAGGATACGGACGCGGCGCTGGCGCTGGTGGATGTGATGCTGCCGGGCAGGGACGGCTTTGCGCTGATGGAGGATTTGCAGGGCTGGCAGATACCGGTTATTTATCTGACGGCAAAGGATGACGTGCTTTCCAAGGTCCACGGGCTGAAGGCCGGCGCGGAGGATTATATTGTGAAGCCCTTTGAGGTGCTGGAGCTTTTGGTGCGCATGGAAAAGGTGCTCAAAAGAACCGGGCGCGGCAGAGAGAAGCTGCTGATTCGGGACGTGGTGATTGATTTGCGGGAGCATTGTGTAACAAAGGCAGGAAAACCGGTAGCGCTCAAGCCCATGGAATATGAGCTGCTTGTGGCGTTGGCACAGAGCAAAAACGTGGCCTTCAGCAGGGACGAGCTGCTGGATCAGGTCTGGGGCGTGGACTACGCGGGCGAAACCAGGACGGTGGACGTTCATATCGGCAAGCTGCGCAAGAAGCTGGATTTTTATGATGTTATCCGCACGGTTTCCAAGACGGGATACCGGCTGGAGGACACTGTGTAACGGGGAAGGCTCCGGCAGGCGGCGCACCCGGTGCTGCAGGATGCAGGGAAAGGAAGGAAGCGGCAGATGAAGCTGTGGAAAAAGATGGTTCTGATAACGGCGGCATCGCTGCTTGTGAGCGCCGGTGCGTCGACGGCGGTGGTCATTTATCACGCTGTCCGTTACAATCAGGAGAAGACGGTGGAGAGCTGCGAGCAGCAGCTGAAGGCAGCGGCGTACGCAGTCGGAAGGGAGCTGGATTACGAGCCCTTCGGCAGCTTCAGCGAGGCGGCGGCGGACGCTTATTATGCCTATGTGCTGCAGAAATACGGGGCTTCAAAATATATTCTCATAAAGGGGGACGAGGTGGTCTGCAACGGGACGCCCTTCGAGCTGCTCCGGCCGGGGGATGCGCGATGGGGGTCGGAGGAGGGCTGCAGCGTTATACAGGAAAAAGAAAACCAATATATCCTGATTGCGGGCAGACACGTTCCGGCCACAGGAAACAGGGATTATAAGCTGGTTCTGGTACAGGATATCTCGTCCGTCTATGCGGATATCCGCGGACAGGCCTTTTTTTATTTGGCAATATATCTGGGAATTGCCGCGGTAATGGCATTTCTGGTATTTCTGATGACGCGGCGGGTGCTTTTGCCGCTGCGGGAGCTGGAGAAAGCTGCGCGGGATATCAGCGGCGGACGGCTGGAGCGGCGCGCGAGGGTGCGTACGCGGGATGAAATCGGGGTTATGGCGCGGGCCTTTAACGCGATGGCAGCGCAAATAGAGAGCCAGTTCCGGGAGCTGGAGGCGGAATCGGAACGGCGCAGACAGATGCTGGGCAGCCTGACCCATGAGCTGAAAACCCCGATGACGTCCATTATGGGGTATGCCGATTCGCTCCTGCATGTGAAGCTTGGGGAGCAGCAGCAGGAAAAGGCGTTAAGCCATATTTACCGGGAATGCGGGCGGCTGGGACGGCTCAGCAGCAAGCTGATGTGTCTGATTGGCATGTATGATAATGTTAGCATCCGCATGGAGGCGGTCTGCGTGCGCGACGTGTTTGAATGTGTGGCGAATCTGGAGGAGGAAAATTTAAAAAAGAAAAATCTGACATTGATATGCGCCTGCAGGAGCGGCGTGTGGCGCTTAGACAGGGATTTGTTCGAAAGTCTGCTGATCAACCTGATTGACAATGCCGTCAGGGCAAGCAGGGACGGGCAGGCGATTTTCCTGACAGGCGGGGAGGAGAAAATATCCGTGCGCGATCAGGGCTGCGGGATACCGCCGGAGGAGCTGCCCAGAGTGACGGAGGCTTTTTATATGGTGGATAAGGCGCGCAGCCGCAAAAACGGCGGAAGCGGCCTGGGGCTTGCGCTTTGTGAAAGGATTGCGCAGCTTCACGGGGCGCGTCTGCAGATAGAGAGCGTGCCCGGAGAAGGCACCGAGGTCACGGTCCGGTTTCCGCAAATGAAAACAACGGATGCTTGACAAAGTCGTTATACAAACGTATAATTGCATTATACAATTGTATAACGGAGGTGCTGACAGATGAATACGACAGTAAAAAAGCTTGGTGAAGCAGAATTGGAGATTATGCAGGTTATTTGGAGCAGCAAGGAGCCTGTCACGTCCAATTACATTCTGCAGCAATTACAGGGGCGCAGAAAATGGCAGCTCTCTACGCTGATGACTTCTCTGACACGGCTGGCGGGCAAGGGCTTCGTACACTGTGACCGCTCAAGCGGGGCGAATCTGTACACAGCCGCTATTCCCGAAAAGGATTATAAAGCGGGTGCGAGCAGGAATTTTCTGGAAACGATGTACAACAACTCCATACAGAATATGATTGCCACGCTCTATAGCAGCAAAGCGATAGCGGCCGCCGATGTGGAGGAGCTTCGGGACTTTCTGGACAAACTGGAGGAGGAAGCGTGAAAGAAAGATCTTTCGCAGATTTGTGGTCAAAGGGAGGTTTATGATGACAGATTTATTTCTTGACGTTCTGGCCGTCTCCATATCGACAGGCCTTGTGATACTCGGATTGCTTGCGCTGACGCCGTTTTTGGATAAACGCTATGCGGCGAAATGGAAATACTGGATTTGGATATTGCTTGCGCTGCGTCTGCTTGCTGTGCTGCGCGCGGATGCGCTTTGGCCGTCACAGGAAGGTCTGGGGACGGTGGTCCGGCCGCAGCAGGGCGGTGCGGCGGAGGCGCCCATGCGGGCGGACATGCCCGTGGAAGCGGCGCGCATGGAACGGGTGACGGTCCGGATACCGGCGCAAATGACGGTGCCCATTGCCGGGCGGTCCGGGGAGGGCGGGCTGCGAATCACCGGCCTGCAGATAGCGGTATGGCTGTGGATTGCAGGCGGCGTTCTTTTTATCGCGGCGCACCTGGCAAGCTATCAGTTCTATAAAAGACGGCTTCTTAAAAAAGGCGCAGCTGTAGAGGAGCGGAGTATTTTATGCCGGCTGCAGGGCTTGAAGCAGGAGCTGGGGGTAAAGCGCGGCGTATGCCTGCTGACGTCTTCTGCGGCTGCAAGTCCCATGGCCATAGGCTTTTTCCGGGTGGCGATTGTCCTGCCGCAGGAGGACTATACCGCGCAGGAGCTCTATTTTATCCTGAGGCACGAGCTGATTCACTTAAAGCGCGGCGATACATATCTGAAGCTGCTTCTGGTGACGGCAAACGCGGTTCACTGGTTTAATCCGCTGGTCTGGCTGATGCGCAGGGAAGCGGGCGTCGATATGGAGCTGTCCTGTGATGAACGCGTAACAAGGGGCATGGATGCGGTGCAGCGAAGGGCATATACGGAAACGCTTTTTGCGGCGCTTCAAAAGCAGTGCGTACGACGCACTGCCCTTTCAACACAGTTCTATGGAGGGAAAAAGGTTATGAAAAAACGATTTCAACATATTCTCGGGAGAAAGCGCATGAAAAACGGCGTTGGCGTCCTCATTCTCGTAATGGCCTTAACGGCCGGCCTGGGAACGCTGGTAGGCTGCGCCGCCGCGGATGAGACAGACAGGACGGAGCGGACGGAGCCGGTACAGGGCATACAGGAAGCGCCGGAAACGGAGGCTTTGCCTGTGGATGTGGAGGGCCTGCCCGGGGACAGCGGCGCTGCGGACGCAGATATTCCGGCGGCCGTGCTGGACGAGGCCGGGGCGTGGGCGCTTGAGGAATTTGAATACTATAAGAGGGTAAGACCCGGAAACGCTTACAGCGACTGGCGCGTCGAAGCCCTGACGCACTGTTATGCTTATGAGGACTTTGAGGGCATGTTGCTGCAGGTGTACCGCATGAATATCGAATTTTTATCCGATACGCCGGACAGCGTGACGCTGATTGGCGGTATGTCCATGACTGCGGACGGGTGGGTCGTTCCGGATTATCCCAACAGCAGATATCTTGTTTTCCGGCAGGAAGGGGATACGCTTACGCTCTTAACCCGGATGTTTGAAAACGACTGTGAGCCGGGGGACGAGGTTTTTACCCACGACCTGGAGCGTCGATGGGAGCTGCTGCAGCATCCGCAGGAAACGATGACGTTTACGCTGGAGGGAGAAGACTATGAGGTTCCGGCGTTTCGTATGGAAGGGAACGGATATACGCTGTACCTGCCCGAGGGGGAGTGGTACCCCTCTGATATTGAGGGCTGGGCGGATATAGACGACGAGTGGAAGCATCTGTTTTTTGACGGATGGACGGCGTGGAACAATGAGGACGTCCATATTTGGATTGCACGCTTTGAAGGAGAGACCTTTGACGCAGTCGAAGGAAAGCTGGAGGACGGCGGATATGCGCTTGTGAACGGCAGGCGGTTTCGTCAGAGCGGAGAGATGATTTACGGTGTGGCGCTCAAGGAGGCCAAAACCGATACCTGGGGCGTATTCTACAGCTTTCCGGTTGACGGCGAGGAGGGCTGGGGCAGACGGATTGACGTGATTGCGGATACCTTTGCGGCGCAATAAGCGGGAATAAGCGGCATTCAGGAAAAACTGCGTCCACAGTCAGCGTTTTTACCTAACTTTTACATTTTCCTGTATTCTTTTACATGCGCGCGAGGTACCCTTTATAAAAGCATGCTTATGAAGGCGGATGCGCATCCGAATAAAGACGTACATGATAGGACAAACCATAAAAGATACCCTCGATTGAGGGTATGGCTGGTACAGGAAAGGATATGGGACAATGAAAAACAGGAAAAAAGCGGCAGCGTTATGGGCGGCGGCCTGCGTGAGCGCCGTACTGTCGGGCGGCTGCGGGAATAATGCGGAGAACGGGGAACAGGTGGTGGCGCCCAGGGAGCAGGAAGCTGGACAAATGACAGTTGTGTCAGATACACGGGCGGATACGGCGTCGGGAAACGTTGCCGGGCAGGTACGGGCGCCTGAGCGGTATCAGGCGCAGGTATCCTCGGATACGGTAAGCCTGACAGCGGATGCGGCGGTTATTATACCCGATGTGAAGGGGATTAAGACCAAAAAGGTCACCGCACGCGTCTTTACGCAGGCGGATTACGATGCGGTGAACCGGGCGCTGCTTGGCGGGGAGAAGCTTTGGGAGCGGGATTATGCCATGCTCCGGGAAAGTCACGGCTTTTATAAAGAAGAGCTGGACGAAAAAATCGCGAAGCTGGAGCTGGAGCTGGCAAACGGCGTCGACGCGGACGCGCCGTACGGAGGAAAGCCTGTTTCGCTGAAACAGCAAATCGCGGAGTTAAAGGCGCTGCGGGAAAAGGCGCCGACGGAAGAGGAGGCGGTGTCCCGGGGGGCGATAAAGGAAGTGCCGGCGGTGGTGGCTTATGACGCGGCTTTGTCAGCGACGGGTGAGAACGAGCTTTACGGCAATGCAACGGTGAACGGGCAGGATTATTTCGTCCAAATCGACAATAACGCGACAGAGGCAGTCCACAGCCTGCTTTTTCTCATTGAAAAAACGGACGGCGACGGAAATTATACGCCTTTTTCCAATACGCTGCCGGATTTGGGGGAACTCGGCGATATAATGCCCAGGCCGGGACTTGAGAATATGAGCAGTCTGCCGGAGGAGGTCCAGACCCAGGCGCAGGAGGCGGTAAAACAAATGGGAATCGGCGAGTTTGCCTTTCAGGGGGGCGCGTATTATGCCTGCTGGAGAGCGGACGAGCTCGATCCGGACGGCACGGTGTATCTTGCGGGAATCGGATACGGCATGCACTTTGCAAGAATCGTCGACGGCATTCCCGTCACATATACCTTTGAAAACGGCGGACTGATTACAGAGGATGACAGCTATAAATGGGAACAGGCGGTATTGCAAAGCGCCGGAGGAGAGGCGGCGGACGCCGAAAACGCGGTGATAATGTGGCCCTATGAGGAGATGACGCTCATCTACAATGACGACGGCTTCCGCACGTTTGAGTGGAAAAATCCATATACGGTCGAGGATTTGTCTGAGGAGTATGTTTTCCTGCTGCCGTTTTCCGACATTAGCGACATTTTTGAGACAATGCTGCTGAAAAAACAGGCGGACAGCTTCAACAACGAGGGAGATACGGTTGACATTCAGGTAGACAGGGCGGTTCTGAGCTATATGAGAGTCCGCGAAAAGGGCTCCGTGGAGGGCACGCTGATTCCGGTATGGGATTTTTATGGCACGAAGACGTTCAAAAATGCGGCGGGCGAGGTGGAGCTCGTAAATGACAACGCCTTTGAAAGCCTGCTGACCGTCAATGCGATGGACGGGACGGTTATTGACAGGTGGCTTGGATTTTAATTTCAGGATATTTGATAAACAGAGAGGAAAGCAATGAAAGAATTCAAAAAAATCATTGCTTTCCTCTCTGTTTTCGGGTATGATAAAGATTATGATGCGGTGCATTGCGCACTGCGGAGAATAGAGCGCCTGTGCGGGAGACACATAAGCCTGCAGGCTGCCGGGAAAGGCATGGTTATTTATGAATCGCAAAAAAAAGATGGGAGGTACGGAGGTCGCGTTCCGTCCGCAGACAATTATTGAGGCAAGGTATGATCTGGACAGAAGGCAGAATGATATTCTGGATATTTTGCTGGGGATTGTGGGCGAGGGAGACGACACGGAGGAAAACACGCGCTATGAGATTAACATTGGCGATGTGAAGCACCTCTATAATCTTCAGGACGAGTCCAACGCGTACGCGTATCTGCAAAAGGCCGTTAAAAAGTTCGAGGGCCTGGGCTTCCGCCTGAAGGAGGACGAGGGGACCGATATCTACTATCCCTGGTTCAGTAAGATCAAATATCAAAAAAAGCGCGGCGACGAGGGCAGAAGCAAGATTGTCCTTGACCTTCACCCGGAGGTGAAGGAGATGATTATGTCCGCGAAGCAGGGCGCGTATTACCGCATTGAGTATCCGCTGAACCTGACCAAGAAGTATTCCAAGCGGCTGTATTATCTGCTCAAGGACAAGGAGAACTTTAACGGCGGCGTATTCGTCGTATCCTTCAACGAGCTGCGTAAGATGATGAAAATACCCGATTCCTATGCCAACGGCAATGTGAAGCGCGAGATCCTTGACAAGCCATATGAGGAGATTAACGGCAATACGGATATTGCGTTTGAGTATGATCTGATTTATGAAAAACTTCCCAGTGGCCAAAGGAGCATCGGCGCGGTAAGATTTAAGGTGAAGAAGCTTAAGCGCAGGCATACGGTGGTTGAGTATGAGACCATTGATCAGAGCGGCGCTTCCGTTGTGGCGACCGAGGAGGAGCAGGAGGTTATAGATGTATTTGACTGCAGCCTCAAGGAGGCGAAGGACATCCTGCGCACGGCCAGGGCGAACGAACGCACCCATGAGCAGCTGTTCGAAATCCTTACATATACGCTGCGCAAGCAGGTGGACAACAAGGTGGGATATGTTTTGACAATTCTCAAGAACGGCTATAACGAGCCGACGCGCCTTGGCGGGAGGCGGACAGGCTCCGCATGGAATAACAAGGAACTGGATACGGCGTATTCGCAGATGAATTTTGCGGATTTGGAACGGCAGATTTTATCGAATTAAGGAGCGGCGGATGGAACGTATTTTGGCATCTGGGATAGAGAGCGCGTACGGCAGGAAAATCGTGCTGGCGGGTGTGGATATTGCGGCGGAGGCGGGGCAGTGCGTCGGTATTGTCGGCGCCAACGGCTGCGGGAAATCCACATTGCTGAATATCCTTGCGGGGCTGCGGGACGCAAGGGCGGGCGATATATTTTTTGACGGGCAAAAAGCACAGGGCCGCGCCGCGGGAAAGCTCTTTCGAAGCTATACAGGGTATGTGCCGCAGGAAAATAATCTGATACCGGAGCTGAGCGTCAGGGACAATCTGTTGATTTGGTACCGGGACAGGCGGGTGCTTGCGCGTGAGCTGAAGGAAGGCTTCCTTGCCGTGCTGGGTGTGGACAGGATGCTTTCCATGAGAGCGGGCAGGCTTTCGGGCGGAATGAAGAAGCGCGTGAGCATCGGCTGCGCACTGGCGGGAAATCCGCCGATTCTGATTTTGGATGAGCCCGACGCGGCGCTGGATCTGCCCGGAAAGGCGGATATCAGGAGATATCTTGTCCTGTATAAGCAAAGAGGGGGAACCATTTTGCTGGCGACACATGAAGAGAGCGATCTCGACATATGTGATAAAGTATATGCTCTTAAGGGAGGGAAGAGCAACGAGACGGACAAAACCCTGCGGGGCGAGGAACTATTAAAACAGATAAGCGATAAGGAGTAAAAGAGTGGACGAGAATAGTAATGTTTACAAGACAAATTCGGATAGTGCGGACAACGCACAGGGCGTCCGAACGGACAGTGCGGAGCAGTCCTCCGTATACGGGCAGCAGCAAAATATGCCCAGCTTTGCGGAGATTGTGCAGCAGAAACCGGAAAATTATCAGTCGCCAGGCGTAGAACCGCAGGCAAGTGCAAATCCGCAGGCTGTGTACGGTCAGCAGCAGAGTGCGGAAAGTCCGCAGGCTGTGTACGATCAGCAGCAGAGCGCAGGGAATGTGCAGGCGCCGTATGGTCAGCAGCAGAGCGCAGGGAATGCGCAGGCTGTGTATGGTCAGCAGCAGAGCGCGGGAAATGCGCAGGCGCCATATGGCCAGCAGCAGAGCGCAGGGAATCCGTACGGCCAGCAGCAGAGCGCGGGAAATGCGCAGGCGCCGTATGGTCAGCAGCAGAGCGCAGGGAATGCGCAGGCGCCATATGGCCAGCAGCAGGGAGCGGGGCCGTCTCCTTATATGCAGCAGCCGACTCCGGGGCTGCAGTATCAGCAGCCGAAGAAGGGGAAAGCGGGCATTGTGATCGCTGTTATTGCGGTGCTGGTAGTGCTTGTAGGCGGCATCGGCGCTTTTATGCTGCTGAAGGGAAGAAATTTCGGGACCAGGGATCCTCAGAAGCTGCTGGAGCAGGGACTTGCGATTCGAGTAAAGGAAAATGAGGCGTATACGGCTTCCCTGTCCGATATGCTGGGCTCCGAGCTGATTCAGAAGCGTAAGGAGGAGGATCCGTATCATAGGAACGCAAGCCTTTCCTTTACGATTCCGGCAAGCTATGATCTTGACAACATCAGCGTTGAACTGGACGTGGTTACGGATGAGAGCCAGGATATGGGAGCGTATGATCTGAGCGTAGGGACGTACGGCTTTAAGATTTCTGTCGGAAGCATGATAAACGCCAATAACACGCTGTACTTTACGTCGCCGTTTCTTCAGCAGGATACATATCATATAGATCTGGAGACCGCCGCGGAGGATTTTGAAGATTCTGCGTGGGCGGAGCTGCTGGAAATAGAGCTTCCCGAAGGGTATCCGATGAATCTGATTGAGGATGCGGCGGACAGCGAAAGCATGGAGGAGGAGCTCAAGGCGCTGGCGGAGAAGCACAGCGCGATTCTCAAGGAAAGCAGGAAAATAGAGCTGCTTGAGGAGCCGAAGGAATTTGAGCTTCACGGGAAGAAGGAGAAGTGCAGCGGCGTATCCATAACAATCGGTAAGGATGCGATGAACGAATTTATAGAAGGCTTTAAGGCGGATTTCATGGACAGCAATTATTACAAGACGCTCCTGGACAGTGTTGCCAGCCAGCAGGCCTTTGATGAAATGGATTTTGAGGAGTATCAGCGGCAGGTAGATGAAGCCATGGAGACGCTGTTTGCCATCCGGCTTGAGCAGGATTTCGTGCTGAATGTGTACATGGATTCGAAGGGGCGCATCATCAATCAGTCGACACCGGAGGATATCCGGGTGAGCGGATCGGGAATAGAGCTGTTCTCCATCGACATCAATTATCTCGGGGAAGAGCGCGCGATGGATGTGATTGACGCTTTCTGCTATTTTGAGTCTGCGGACGAGGCATGGTATTTCGGGATTGACAGGAACGCGGAGGTATCGGAGGAGGTCTATAAGGAGAGCTGGACATGTTCGCTTGGCGAGGTAGACGGCTTTGAGCTGAGTCTTGCTTATGAGAATGAGTGGAATCACGCCGAGAGAAGCTTTGACATGGAGATCACGCTGCTTGCAACAGATGAGTACGGCTACGCGGATGATTTTACCGTGACGGCAGACGGCGTGTATACGGGCGTCGTAAAAGGGGAGACCTACACGCTGGAAATCGACAATGCCGCGCTTAGCTATAACGGAGATACAATGATTATGATGAGCGGAAAGATTGTGGGTGAGTTTACCAGCGAGGCGATAGAGGTGCCGGAGGATTCCATCAACCTTTTGAAGATGACGGAAGAGGACATCGAGGATATGCTGTTTGGTTCGATGTCAATGTATTATTGAGCATATGGATAAGAACGGAATAAGAAGCTGGTTGGGAATCGAATTTAAGCGGGCGGCTGTCATGCTGCCCCTTATTTTGAAAAGGGCAGTCATACTGACGATGATAGGCATCATGGCAGTTGGTATGACTGCTTTTTGTGTCGGAAAGCGCCGGCAGCCGGACGCTTTACCAATGCGAATCGGCTATGTGGCCGAGGAGAACATGCTGACGGCGCTGGCAGTTTCCTATGTGGAGCAGATGGAATCGCTAAAGTCGCTCTGCACGCTGGAGAAGGTGACGCAGGAGGAGGGGAAGGCGCTTCTGGCGGAGGGAAGCCTTGCGGCTCTTGTCGTGCTTCCGGAGAATATCGTTGATGAGATTTTGCGCGGGAGTAATGCGCCGGCCATATTGTATCTGCCGGACGGTGCGGGAACGAGCGTAACCGCAAGCAGGGTATTCGAAGAATTTGCCAATGCCGCGGTGGGAATGCTGCAGACGGCGCAGGCGGAGATTTATGCCGCGCAGGAGCTGTGTACACGGCTTTACGCGGCCGCGCAGCAGGAGGATGCCGGACGGCTGCAGGAGATGTATGACGATATCAATCGCTTTAATCTGAGAATGTTTGCGAACCGGGAGGGCCTGTTTGACCGGGTAAAGCTGTCCTTAACGGAGAATAACAGCTATGCCGTTTATTATGCGGGCGCGGCGCTGGCACTCTATATGCTCGCTTCGGCGGTGATTATCGGGCCGCTTTGCAGGTGCAGCAGGCTTTGGCAGCGGATGGCCCAAAGGGCGCTTGGCGTATCCTGTTTCCGGCAGCTTTGGTGCCGTATTCTGGTGATTCTGCCGTTTTTGGCCCTGACTGCGGCGCTGCCGTTTTTGACGCTGCTTTATCCGCCGCTTGCGGCACGGCTTTCGGTGGCGTTCTGCGTGGAATATACAGCCGCGGCGCTGGTGATGCTGCTCTTTACGGCATGCTATCTGCTGCTTGCTTATCAGCTTGTGCGGGAGGCGCACCGGGTGATTTTGGTATTGGGGATTTCGGCGCTGTTCCAGGCGTATATGGCCGGCTGTCTGATTCCCGCGGCGCTGCTTCCGCGGGGGATTGCCGTTCTTGGAGAATGGCTTCCGGCCGCGTATCTGCGCAGGCTTTTTACAATGCTCTTTACGGGCAATATGCAGGGTATGTGGCGCGCCGTGGGCGGACTTACGGCATGGAGTGTCCTGTGCTTTGCATTGGCATGGGGGGCGATGCACCTTGCAGGGCGCGGGGAGGCCGCTGCGGAGAATGATAAAACGACGCGCGTGTCATTTTCCAATCCGTTTGCCAATACGCTTGCGTGGCTTCTGTTCAAACGGCTGCTGCATCAGAAAAGCATGTGGGTCTGTCTTGCAGCCGTCGTGATATTGTCCGCAGCGGTAACGGGAATCGAGCGAAGGACTGATACAGTGATTGAGGCGGCGGTATATGATATGGCAGGGGACTATACGGAGGCGCTTGCCGCCTACGACGGACTGGTGCGCTTTGTCGTTTGCGACAGCGAAGAGGCCGTCCGCCGCATGGTGCTGCGCGGCGAAGTGGAATGCGGATATATCCTGCCGGAGGGGCTTACGGAGAAGCTGACGGGCAAAGAAGCCGACCGTGCAGTCACAGTGTACGAGGACGGGGACGCGGTCGTATCGCGCCTGGTGGACGAGGTGCTTTTCAATATCCTGTTTCAGCCTTCCTCTTTGCAATGGTTTGAGGATTATATGCTGCAGCGCGAAGAGCTGCCCATACGCTCCTTCATACAGGACGGCAGCGTCAGGGAGGCGGTTGAGGGGCAGCTGGCGGCGGGTACAACCTTTGACTTTCGGATAGAACGGCTGGGGACGGCAATGCAGCCGACGGCGGATCAGCAAACGCCTTTTCCCAAACCGCTGGCAGTGGCAGTCAGCGCAGTCCTGTGCGGGCTTCAGGGGGCAGTGCAGGCGATTGGAGACCTTCGCAGAAACCGTTTCTATAAGAGAAACCGTATCGCGGTGCTTCTGCTGATGGCAGCGGAGCCGATGCTGCTGGGCGCTGCTACGGGAATGATATTATTGGGGCTTCCGTTGTAGGTATCCGTAATATTCAGAAAACATATAAAACCTATTGACATAATGGGAATTAAATGCTATATATGATATATTAAAAAGAGGAGGCAGGCTATGACCATATCGACAAAGGGCCGTTATGCGCTGCGGATTATGATGGATCTTGCGGGGCATTTGGGGGAAGTCAGCAGATTGAAGGATATTGCGCTGCGGCAGGCGATATCGGAGAAATATATGGAGCAGATTATTGCGGTTCTCAATAAGGCGGGATATGTCCGCAGCACGCGCGGCGCACAGGGCGGATACCAGCTTTCGCGTATGCCGCAGGAGTATACGGTGGGGATGATTCTGCGGCTTACGGAGGGGTCGCTTGCGCCGGTGGAATGCCTGGCAGAGCATGCGCTTCCCTGCCAGAGAACCGACAGGTGTGCAACGGTAGAAATCTATAAACGAATCTATGCGGCAGTCAACGACGTTATAGACCATACAACGCTGCAGGACCTGCTCGATATCGAGCGCGAAAAAGGGGCCGGCATGCCGGCGCAGACATAAAAGGAGGGAGTCCAATAAAATGATATATTTAGATAATGCCGCTACAACGCGCGTGTCGGAGGAGGTTTTTGAGGCGATAAAGCCCTTTTTTTGTGAGCAGTACGCGAATCCGTCCGCGATATACAGCGCAGCAGGCAGATGCATGGCTGCCGTGGAGGCGGCAAGACGTCAGGCGGCTGCCCTCGTCGGCGCGCAAAGCAATGAGATTTACTTTACATCGGGCGGCAGTGAGGCGGATAACTGGGCGATTCGGGCCGCCGCGGAGGCGAATCAGGGCAAAGGCAGGCATATCATTACTTCCGCGATAGAGCACCACGCTGTACTGCATACCTGTAAGGCGTTGGAGAAGCAGGGGTACGAGGTAACTTATGCGGGGGTGGATGAGAACGGCGTGCTGCGTCTGGAGGAGCTGGAGCGTGCCATCCGCCCGGATACGATCTTGATTACGGTGATGGCGGCCAATAATGAGATCGGGACCATACAGCCCCTTGCAGAGATCGGTGCGCTTGCAAAAAAGCACGGGATACTGTTTCACACGGATGCGGTGCAGGCATATGGGCATATCCCGCTGGATGTGGATGCGATGCAAATCGATATGCTGAGCGCCAGCGGGCATAAGCTTCATGCGCCCAAGGGGACCGGCCTGCTCTATATCAGAAGGGGTGTGAAAATCGGTTCGTTTATATACGGTGGCGCACAGGAGCGGTCGCGCAGGGCGGGGACACTCAATACGGCGGGAATCGTCGGTATGGGGGAAGCGGCGCGGCTTGCACGGGAGCGGATGGAGGAAAACGCCCGCAGGGAGCGGGAGCTGCGGGATTATCTGATCAGCCGTGTGCTGCATGAAATTCCATACAGCCGTTTGAACGGGGACGCTGACAGGCGGCTGCCCGGAAACGCCAATTTCAGCTTTCGGTTTGTTGAGGGCGAATCCGTTCTGATACTGCTTGACCAGCAGGGAATATGCGCTTCCTCCGGATCTGCCTGCACCTCAGGCGCGCTGGACCCCTCGCATGTGCTTCTGGCGATCGGTCTGACGCATGAAGCCGCGCACGGCTCGCTGCGGCTGACGCTGTCTGCGGAGAATACGCGGGAGGAGCTGGATTATACGGTAGATCGGCTGAAGGAAATTATCAAACGGCTCCGCGACATGTCGCCCTTATATGAGGATTTCAGGAAACACAACAGAACGGAGGCGGAATATGTACAGTGAAAAGGTGATGGATCATTTCAGTAATCCGCGCAATGTGGGAGAGCTTGAGAATGCAAGCGGCGTGGGAACGGTGGGAAATGCAAAATGCGGCGATATTATGCGCATATATCTGGATATTGACGAGCGCGGGATGATCCGGGAGGCCAGATTTAAGACCTTCGGATGCGGCGCCGCGGTTGCGACAAGCAGCATGGCGACGGAGCTTGTAAAGGGAAGGACAGTGCAGGAGGCGCTTGCGGTGACCAACAAGGCCGTTATGGAGGCGCTGGACGGGCTGCCGCCGGCAAAGGTGCATTGCTCGCTGCTCGCGGAAGAGGCGATTCATGCAGCCTTGTGGGATTACGCGCAGAAGAACGGGCTCGTTATTGAAGGCCTTGAAAAGCCGGTTGACGACATTGAGGAGAAGCAGGAGGAATAAAATGGTAATAGGGGTATTGACATGCTATCCGGATGGTGCTATGATACAAAACATAGTAATTATATAGGAATTGTATAATAACCGGTATGAGAGGGGACGAAGAGGAAGATGAGCAAAAAAAAGTACGCAGACAGAGAGTTGCAGTTTGAAACATTACAGCTTCATGTGGGGCAGGAGCGGCCGGATCCGGTTACGGATGCGCGGGCGGTGCCGATTTATCAGACGTCGTCCTTTGTATTTCGGGATTCCGCACAGGCGGCGGCGCGCTTTAGCCTTCAGGACGCCGGAAATATTTACGGGCGGCTGACGAATCCGACGGAGGATATTTTTGAACAGCGGATTGCGAGGCTTGAGGGCGGCGTTGCGGCGCTGGCGGTGGCGTCGGGTGCGGCGGCGGTAACGTATACGATTCAGAATCTGGCGCAGAACGGCGGGCATATCGTTGCGGCAAAGAATATATACGGCGGCACCTATAATCTTTTGGCGCATACGCTGGCGGACTACGGTGTGGCCGCGACCTTTGTGGATCCGCTGGATATGGGCAGCTTCGAAAGGGCCATACAGGAGAACACCAAGGCAATTTACATAGAGACGCTGGGCAACCCGAACTCCGAGGTATCCGATATTGAAGCAATTGCGGCGCTTGCGCATGCGCACGGGCTTCCGCTGGTGGTGGATAACACCTTTGCGACGCCGTATCTGGTAAGGCCGATTGCGTATGGGGCGGACATTGTCGTGCATTCCGCGACAAAGTTTATCGGCGGGCACGGTACGACCATCGGCGGCGTTATTGTGGACGCCGGGAAATTTGACTGGAGGGCCGGCGGCAGATTCCCGCAGCTTACGGAGCCGAATCCGAGCTATCACGGTATCAGCTTTGTGGACGCGGCAGGCCCTGCGGCCTTTGTGACGAGAATACGGGCGATTTTGCTGCGGGATATGGGCGCGACGCTGTCTCCCTTCCATGCGTTTATATTTTTACAGGGATTGGAGACACTTTCCTTAAGAGTGGAGCGCCATGTGGAGAACGCGCTGAAGGTAGTGGAGTACCTGTCGAAGCATCCGATGGTAGAGAAGGTGAACCATCCGGCGGTAACCGGAGATGCCCGCCAGCAGCAGCTTTACAGGAAATATTTCCCTGACGGCGGCGGATCGATCTTTACCTTTGAGATTAAGGGCGGGGAGCAGAGAGCGAAGGCTTTTATTGACAATCTGGAGCTGTTTTCCCTGCTTGCCAATGTGGCGGATGTAAAATCTCTCGTCATTCACCCGTACTCAACGACGCATGCGGAGCTGAACGACGCGGAGAAGGCGGAGCAGGGAATCAGGCCCAATACAATCCGCCTCTCTATCGGGACAGAGCATATTGACGATATTATTGAGGATTTGGACGAGGCGTTTCGAGCGGTTGAAAAGGACTAAGCTCGTTAATGCGCATAGTCTCAGCAAAGCTGAGTCAATAAAGCAGCGCAGAAAAGGAGAAAAAATGTCAAATATTTACAGGGGCTTTACGGAAATTATCGGGAAGACGCCGCTGGTGGAGGCGGTCAATATGGAGCGTGCGCATGCGTTAAAGGCCAAGGTGCTGGTGAAGCTGGAGTACCGCAATCCGGCCGGAAGCGTGAAGGACAGAGCGGCGCTTTATATGATAAGGGACGCCGAACAGCGGGGGCTTTTGAAGGAAGGCTCGGTGATTATTGAACCGACGAGCGGCAACACCGGCATCGGGCTTGCCGCCATCGCGGCGGCAAAGGGTTACAGGGTGATTCTTACTATGCCGGAGACGATGAGCGTCGAGCGCAGAAATATCCTGAAGGCATACGGGGCGGAAATTGTTCTCACAGAGGGCAAAAAGGGAATGACGGGCGCGATTGAAAGAGCGCAGGAGCTTGCAAAGGAGACGGAAGGCGCATTTATTCCGGGGCAGTTCGACAATCCCGCGAACGCGCAGGCCCACTATGAGACGACAGGTCCTGAGCTGTGGGCGGATACGGACGGCCGGCTGGATTACTTCGTGGCAGGCGTGGGCAGCGGCGGCACGATTACCGGCGTCGGAAGGTACCTGAAGGAAAAGAATCCGGATATAAAGCTGGCTGCGGTGGAGCCGGCAGATTCGCCCGTATTGTCCGAGAAAAGGGCAGGGGCGCACAAAATCCAGGGGATCGGGGCAGGCTTTGTACCCAGGGTGCTCGATACGGGGATTTATGATGAGATTATTACGGTGGAGAACGGCGACGCGTTTGCCACGTCGAAGGAGCTGACCCGCAGGGAGGGAATCCTTACCGGTATTTCGTCGGGGGCGGCGCTTTGGGCGGCGCTGCAAATCGCAAAGCGCCCCGAAAATGAGGGAAAGACGATTGCCGTGCTGCTTCCCGACAGCGGCGACCGGTATTACTCCACGCCGCTGTTTACGGAGTGATACGGGCGGCAGCGTAAAGCATTGCGACAAAAAGCGAAGCCTTTTGCAACCGGGTGCGCAGGCACCCGGTTTTTTATGCGGGCTGCCGATACGGTGCTTTTAGGCAGAATTTTCGGACATAAAATGTCATATGTAATAATTGAATAAAAAACAGCTGTGATATCTATTAAAATGTTGAAATAATTCACAAAATATGTTAGCCTGAAATTACCCTCAATTAACAAAGGCACACATGGTCAGGACAGAGTAAATTATTGTGTCCTGCATCGTTACTTTCATTCTGTGTACGCCCTGTACGCATCATTCAAGTGCCTTGCAGGGCACAAAATTTATCGCTGCCTGACTCTTTGACCTCAAGCGGAGATAATTTGGGCATTTTCAAGGCAGGCGATTGAGGCGTACTGGACGTACGCCGATTGAGGATAACGAAGAAAATGCCCAAATTATCCCACTTTGAGGCATGTGCGCTTTTGTTAATTGAGGGTAAGTATAAAATTAAGTATCAAGGCATAATCCACGACCAATAGAAGGAATGCAGGGAGCATAATATGCGGAAAGGCAGAGGGCAGAAATATGGATGAGATGAATATGGCGATTGAGGGCAGAAAAGGAATCCGGCTGATGCTGAGGCTGTTATTGGTGATTGCGATACCAATGCTGCTGCTGTTTCTGATAGCAGTTATTTCCGTAAAAACCGTAAGCGAGAATATTACGGAGGCGATGGTACAGCATGAGCTGAATGCCGCGCAATATGCGTTTAAGACGTCTGTCGGCAATATTGCGAGCGGTACATATATGTATACAAACGGGAAGTTCTACAAGGGCAAGCGCAATATCAGCGACAACCTTGAATTTTTCGATAATTTTAAGAACGAGGTGGATCTGGAGGTTACCGTATTTTACGGGGATATCCGTGTCGCTACCACGCTGGTGGATGAGCAGGGGAACCGTATGGTGGGCACCACGGCTGATCCTGTGATCGCCGACATTGTTTTAAACAAAGGGGAAAGCTATTACAGCGATCATGTGGAGATTGCCGGCAATGAGTATTATGCGACTTACAGCCCGCTGTACCAGTACAATAAGGATGAGATTGTCGGAATGACCTTTGTCGGGCTCAACAAAAAAGAGATAAAGGAAATTTATACGTCGAACATGCTGCGGAGCGTGATTATACTCTGCGTGATTCTGGCGGTCGGCATTGTCCTCACGATATTCTTTGTGCGGGTAGTGATTATCGCGATTAAGAAGGTCGTAACAGCCCTGAATAATCTGTCGAACGGGAAGCTCAATATCAAGCTGGACAGCAGGCTTACAAGGCGGGCCGATGAGGTTGGCGATATTGCGCTGAGCATCAACGCGCTGATTCGGAATTTCTCGCAGATTGTAATGAATATTAAGCACAGCGCGGCAAACCTGGACAATATATCCGATAACTTTTCAAGCTCGTTTAAGAATATGGCGTCCAATATACAGAATGTAGACCGTGCGGTTGAGGAGATTGCGCAGAGCTCAACACAGCAGGCGCAGGATACGGCGCAGGTGGGCGTTGAAGTCCAGGAAATGGGAAATGCAATCGAAAAGACGGCAAAGAATGTAAAGCAGCTTGTCGGCAACACAGACATGATGCGTGAGTACAACAAGAATGTTGATAAGACGCTCGTAGAGCTGATTAAGATCAGCAACGATACCAAAGAAGCTTTTGGCGTGGTCTATGAGCAGACCAATATGACGAACCGTTCCGCGCAGGACATCCAGTCGGCGGCGGATGTCATTACGGATATTGCGGATCAGACGAGCCTGCTCTCGCTCAATGCCAGCATAGAGGCGGCGCGTGCGGGCGAGCATGGCAAGGGATTTGCGGTAGTTGCAGATGAAATCGGAAAGCTTGCGGATCAGTCCGCCGAGTCGGCGAACCGCATTACAGGCATTATTGAAATGCTTATCCGCAATTCCAATACAACGGTAGACACCATGAAGAACGTTACGGAGGTCATTGACAAGCAGGGTGAAGAGCTTCAGAGAACGCAGACCGTGTTTAATGATCTGAATAACGAAATCGGAGAGGTCGGCGCCGCGGTTGACAATATTAAGAACGAGATTGACACGCTCGACAGCCTGAAGGTAAGGGTATCCGGCGCGGTTGAAAGCCTCGCGGCCATCGCGGAGCAGAATGCGGCCAGCACGGAGGAGACCTCCGCCGCGATGCAGGAGCTGCGGAATATTGTTTCCGACTGCAGCAAGGATGTGGATACAATTCTTGAAATGTCCGAGACGCTTGCGGAGAACACCAGCAGCTTTACGCTGGACGAATAAGAGAATGCGGCAATTAAGCTGCGAAAAAACCGGATGCCAGTGCACCCGGTTTTTTTATGCTATAGGCAAAGTGCGCGGCACCCGGTTTTTACGCCGCCCCGCCGTCACGGGCGTCGATAAGCGGTAGAAGCCCGGCCTTCCGGAGCGCGGGCCGCAGCGCCATGTAAACTGCCACGGAGACGGCGGTGGAGGTCACCGCGTTAATGGAGGTGGAGGTGATATTCCATGCAAGGGTCAAATCGGCGGCGGGCTTTCCGAGAATGATAAGCTTGTAGTAATAACCGATAAGCGGATCAAAAATCACGTTAAACAAAAGTCCGCTGACTGCGGCGATAAGCGTCCAGCGAAATACCCTTCCCGTATCGTTTGCCGTGGAGATTTTGCCGAATCTGTGCGCGACAAGGCCGGTAATCAATCCTATGCAGAGCTTCAGAATAAACGTTTTGGGCGCGTAGGTGATATACACGGGATCAAAGAGATCGCCGATGGTCATTCCGATTGCGCCGCCGATACCGCCAAGCGGCCCGCCAAGCAGGAGCGCGCCCAGCACGCACACGGCGTTTCCAAGGTGAATGCTCGTGGCATCGCCTCCCGGCAGCGTGATTTTAATCTGCAAAAAGGTAAATACTACGTATGAGAGCGCTGCGATCAATCCGGTGAGCGCAATTTTGTAAGCTTTTGAATTTTTTTGATTCATAATATTCCTCCTCGTGTGTACTATAGATTTTATATCAGTATATCCCAAACTGACATTTTAGAAATACACAATTATTAATATTTTTAAGGGGACAGTTTGTGTAAGGCAAAACAATTTTGAAGAATATATTGATTTTTGACGCTAAATACGATTAAATATAAGTAATGAGTTATCTGCGTGTATACAAAAGGAATAGTACAATGCGGTTATAACCAACGGAATAAGGAAGGGGAATCGTGAATGAGCAATTTAGACACAAATAATGGCGCTACGGCTGTAATCCCGAAAGGAACAGTTATCAGCGGCAATATTGAAATAGCGGACAAGCTTGAAATGTATGGTGAAATCAACGGAGACATTCACTCCACAAATTATGTGAACGTATGCGGAAATGTGAATGGAAATATTAAGGCGAATGAGCTGTATACAAAGGATTCGTTTATTGAAGGGCAGATTGACTGTGCTCAGGGTGCAGTGGTACAGGACAATACCGTTATTCTGGGCGACATCACGGCGGAGAGCCTTACGGTGGACGGCGCCATTCAGGGCAAGCTGGATATCAGAGGCTGCGTGACGGTAGGCGCAAAGGCGATTGTTGACAGCGATATCAAGGCAAAGTCGATTCACGTCGACAACGGTGCGGCGATCAACGGCTATTGCTCTCTCTGCTATGCGGATATTGACGCGAAGGCGGTATTTCCGCAGACGGAGCCGGCGGCAGCCCCGGTAAAGGAAGAGAAGGCGGAGCCTGCAAAAGAGACTAAGGAAAAGGCTGAGCCCGCTAAGGAAGCAAAGCCGAAGGCAGCTAAGAAGTCATAAGGGACAGGGAATACAGCGTATGGGGACAGATGCAGCAGGAGTTTATTGCCGCGGGACGGTATCGGAGACAGAGGATATATTGGATTTTGCCAATATGGTTTTCAGCATGAGCTACGGCGGCATTGATTTTGCGAGGCAGCTCCCGAAGGCGTATGCGCCGCAGCGGCGGCATATGCTGACGCATCATCTGATAAAGGAAAACGGCAGGATACGTGCGTTGATTGATACCTATCCGCTGACGCTGCGTCAGGCGGAGAGTGCGGTTTGCGCGGCGTATATCGGTACGGTTTCGGTTCATCCTGACAGCCGCGGAAAGGGATATATGACTGCGCTGATGGCAGCGGCAGAGGCGGATGCGCGGGCGCGGCAGTGCGATTTGATGATTTTGGACGGCAGGCGGCACCGCTACCGCCACTTTGGCTTTGAGCAGGCGGGCATCCGGTATTCCTTTAAGCTGCAGCTTCAGTATATACGTGAATATTGCGAAAACGCGAATCAAAGCGGCGGGGCCTGTGCCTACCGCTTTGTTTTGATGGAGCCGGGCATGGGCGGCCTTGATGAGGTTGTCGATAAGCTGTACCGGCTTTATATGCGCCGTACGGTTACGGCGCGGACGCGGGAGGACTTTCATCTGTGCCTGCAAAGCATGGCGGCCGACGCT
The DNA here is from genome assembly GCA_949948735.1 of uncultured Lachnospiraceae bacterium. Taxonomy (GTDB): domain Bacteria; phylum Bacillota; class Clostridia; order Lachnospirales; family Lachnospiraceae; genus COE1. The sequence continues at coordinate 91,276 of CATLGV010000005.1, forward strand.
TACGCGGTTTTTGCAGGCGGGGAGCCGGTCGGTTATATGAATATTTCGGAGGATGGTCAGGAGCTGCTTGAGCTGGAGATACAGGATGGAGTGGAGCTGCCAAAGCTGCTGTGGGACTTTATGCAGGAGATGGAGCTGTCGGAGCTGGAGGTTACGGCAGGCGCGGATGAGGCTTCCCGGATAGACTTGCTTGACAGACTGTGCGGGCGCTGTCAGATTGGCGTCTCTCATCAGATAAAGATCTTGAATTATCCGAGAGTCCTGACATTCCTGCTCAAATGGAAACAGCAATATGCGCCGCTTGCCGACGGGGAGTTTGTGGTGGGGGTGGCAGAGGACCGGAATCAGGCGGAATGCAGGCGGTACTGCCTGCGCGTAGAGCAGGGCGGTGCCAGTGTCTGTGAGACGCAGGCGCTGCCGGCAGTGATACTGGAGGAGATGGAGCTGGTGCGCATGGTGACTACCGGATATTATTACCATGCAGCCGCGTGCGCGGAGAACGCCCTGAAAAAGGCGCCCGCAGGGTGGTTCCCGCTTCCGTTTCACCTCCCCAACGCAGATACGTTTTAATAAATGTAAAAAGAACCGCATAAAAAATGCGAAGAAGAATAACATTAAAGAAAGAATATGCGGACGGGCCGCATATTCTTTGAACGCAGGCCGCCGGGCCTGCGTTTTTATTCCATAAATTTCCAGGTATACATATTTACGGATCTGCATTTCGGACAGGGTACCGTATACTGGTCGAAAATAAACATCTTGATCTTGTCGTCCGCGGTGTTGGTCGTAACGATACGGCTCTGTCCGCATTTGCACAGGAACAGGATTTTTCTGTTCAGGCGTACCTCAAGACTCTCGCCGCGCAGCGCGAGCGCCTTTTCTATGTATTTAAGCTGCTCCTCGTTGTGAACGCCGCATTCCTCGAGCGCCCATTTATACTCATCCCTAATAATGTGCAGAGCATCGGAAGGAATGGTGCCGTAATGCTCCTCCAGCTTTTGTTCAGTAAACATATTGATTCCTCTCTTCTAAAAATGTCTGATAGATACCTCTATTATAGCATCATTTTAATAAAAGTAAATTGCTTTTACGAGATTTATAAAAATGGAAAAAAGGCCGATATATAATATATAGAACAGCGGCAGTACAAAACCGGAGGGAGGTGGCAGGCATGACAAAGAGACGGGATACGCTGCAGCGGATTTCGCGAATCGACAATATCTACACGGCCAGGGACTCGATGGAGGCCCAAATACCGTGCGGGCATTTTGTCGGAATAATGACGATAGAGGCGGTGCTGGATCTTTATATGACGGAAATATCTTCTCCGATTATCATCAATTTCTGCCTGCTGCCGGAGCAGTACCGTGAATCGCGGACAGACGGCGAGCGGGCCGGCGTGCCTGTAGACGGGAATAAGGCAGGTATGGCGCTTTCTGGCGCGGATATGGATACGGCGGCGGCTGCGGGCGATGATGAGAGCGCCGGGAGATTTTCGGACGCGGCAGCCGTGCTGCCGCAGCCGGAGCTGTACGACCGGCTGGACGCGAACCGCGGATCTGGCTTTTGGTTCTATTCATACGATAAGCACGGCGTCCACAGCATTCTGGGAGCGCAGCGCGCGGGCGGCTACGGCGATTACATATAATGCGCGGCGCGGCAATTAACGGTTGCAAAAACCGCTCCGGTCGGCTATAATGGAGCTGGAGGCGGAGAAGCATGAGGAAGAGTGCAGGGAGCCAGATGAACAGAAAACATACAGGCGTCGGGGATTTACCCTGACGCTTTTTTGTTTGTTAAATATGTAACAGCCTGAACGCTTTGCCGAAAACAGAAAAGTGCGTGAGAGCGTAGGGTATTCACAGGTTATGGTCAAATGGAGGTCAATTATGGGGACAGGAAACGCGGCTTTGATAACTGAAGAGAAGCTGAAATATCTGCGGCTGCTGTCGGAGAAGTATCCGTCAATTCCCGCCGTATGCAGGGAGATTATCAACCTAAAGGCGATTTTGAATCTGCCCAAGGGGACAGAGCACTTTATGAGTGATCTTCACGGCGAATATGAAGCGTTTTATCATATCCTGAACAACGCGGCGGGGGTTATCAAGGAAAAGGTGGATATGATATTCGGGGAACGCCTCTCACCAAGGGAACGCCGGGAAATCTGTACGCTGGTCTATTATCCGGTCGAGAAGCTCAAGCTGCTCAAGGCGCAGCATATCGTGACGCCGTACTGGTATAAGGCCACGCTGAAGGATCTGACGGAGCTGGCCAAGCTCCTGTCGTCCAAGTACACGCGTTCCAAGGTGCGCAAGGCGCTGCCGGGTGAATTCAGCTATATTATTGACGAGCTTCTGCATGCGCAGCCGGATGAGGATAACAATCAGTATGTGTACCATGAGAAGATTATTGACACGATTATCGACATTGACAGCGCGGACGCGTTTATTGAGGCGCTCAGCCGCCTGATTAAGCGGCTTGCGGTGGATCATCTTCACATCGTAGGCGATATATACGACAGGGGCAGCAGCGCCGATCATATTATAGATCTGCTGATGCGCCACCACTCGGTGGATATCGAATGGGGAAACCATGATATTTTGTGGATGGGGGCCGCCTGCGGCAGCGAGGCCTGCATTGCGAATGTGCTGCGCAACAATATTAAGTATGACAATATAGAGATTCTGGAAAATTCCTATGCGATCAGCCTGCGCTCCCTCACGCTTTTTGCCGAGCAGACGTATCCGCAGCTGCCGCCGATGGAGGCGGCGCTGAAGGCGATATCCGTGATTCTTTTCAAGCTGGAGGGACAGATTATCATGCGTCATCCCGAGTACGATATGGCCGACAGGCTGCTTCTGGACAAGATTGACAAGAAGCGGGGCGTCGTGCGCATCGGCGGCAGCGAGTACGCGCTGAAGGATTCGTGCTTTCCGACGCTCGACGAGAACGACGCCTATACGCTGACGGACAGTGAACGGCAGGTGATTGAGGATTTGCGGACAGCCTTTATCAACAGCCATATTTTACGGGAGCACATGGCTTTTCTTTACGAGAAGGGGAATATTTACCGCTGCTATAACGGGAATCTGCTGTTCCACGGCTGCATCCCGATGGATCAGGACGGTGAATTTGACGGCATGAAGCTTGGCGGTACGGTCTATAAGGGAAAGGCCTATATGGATTATGCGGGAAAGGTGGCAAGACGCGCGTTCTTTGAGACGCCCACGCAGGATCATCTTGATTTTATGTGGTATCTGTGGTGCGGCAAAAAGTCGCCGCTTTCCGGCAGGAATATCAAGACCTTTGAGTGGACCTTTGTCGTGGATTCCGCGACGTATGAGGAAGAAAAGAATCCGTATTACCGGTTCTACCAGCAGGAGGAATACTGTGTAAAGATACTGCATGAATTCGGACTGGATTCGCCCCTCTCGCATATTATAAACGGGCATACGCCGATTAAGGTGTCACGGGGAGAGTCGCCTGTAAAGGCGAATAACCGGCTGATTGTGATTGACGGCGGCTTTTGCAAGGCCTATCAGAAGACGACGGGGATAGCGGGGTACACGCTGATTTACAATTCGCACGGTATGCGTCTGAAGGCGCATCAGCCCTTTGAGAGCATTGCCAAGGCGCTCGAGGAGAATAAGGACATTGAGTCGACCTCAAACTTTTTTGAGAAGGAGCCGGAGCGCGTCATGGTAAAGGACACGGACAACGGCAAGGTGATATTGGAAACCATCGCGGATCTGGAGCTGCTACTGGTCGCGTACCGGCAGGGACTGCTGGTGAAGTAAAAAACCGGGTGCCGGCGCACCCGATTTTTTAATGCAGCATCACCCGCGCCCGTTTTCAAGCTTTTGCGCCTGCTCCTCCTGAATATCCTCAAAGGCAGACAGCATGGGCGCCTCCCTGGAACCCCGGAAGGTGCGGCTTATGTAATTGGCAGTGATTTTGACCACGGTTCCCGAAAGCGCAAGCACGCCGATCAGGTTTGGCAGCGCCATAAGTCCGTTAAAGGTATCGGAGATGTCCCATGCCAGGTCAAGGCTCATTGTGGCGCCGAATACGATAAATACCACGAAGATAACCTTGTAAATAATCGTGGACCTTGTGCCAAACAGGAATTCCCATGCCTTGGTGCCGTAGTAGCTCCAGCCGAGCACGGTGGAGAAGGCAAACAGCAGGATGGCGACGGCGATAAAGGCGCCGCCGATGTTGAGACTGCCGATATTGAATACGCTGCCGAAGGCCTCGCTGACAAGCGCGGTCTCCTTGTTGGCGGAAATCATTTTCCCGGTATGCAGATCAATCAGCCCGGTTGAGAGAATGGAGAAGGCCGTGAGCGTACAGACGACAATGGTGTCTGCAAATACCTCAAAGATTCCCCACATGCCCTGCCGTACAGGCTCAATGACATTGGACGCGGAATGCACCATAACGGAGGAACCAAGCCCGGCCTCGTTGGAGAATACGCCGCGCTTAAAGCCCCATGTAACCGCGCTTTTGACGGCTAATCCGATGGCCGCGCCGCCGACGGCACGCAGGCCGAAGGCAAAGGAGAAAATCGCGCCGAAAACCTCGCCGGCTTTCCCGATGTTGGCGATAAATACGATGAGGGCGCCGAGAATATAAGCGCATGCCATAAACGGCACAAATTTTTCTGTAACCTGCGCGATACGCTTGATGCCGCCTACGATGACAAGCCCTGCAAGCAGCATCAGGATAATGCCAACAACCAGCTCATATAAATTGATGACTGCGGCGCCAATCAGAATATCGCGGTCTAATGCGGGGACGGCAAAAACAGAGGTAATATTTCCCGAAATAGTGTTAATCTGGCTCATATTGCCGATGCCGAACGAGGCCAGCACGCAGAAAACGGAAAACAGCATCGCGAGTATTTTGCCAGGCACCGCGCAGCCTCTCTTTGAGCCGAGACCGTCCCGAAGATAGTACATGGCGCCGCCGCACCATTCGTCCCGGCTGTTTTTCCTGCGGTAATAGATGCCAAGCACATTTTCGGAGTAGTTGGTCATCATACCGAAAAACGCGGAAAGCCACATCCAGAAGATTGCGCCGGGACCGCCTGCCGCGATTGCAGCCGCAACGCCCGCGATATTGCCGACGCCGATCGTGGCCGCCAGCGCGGTGCAAAGCGCCTGAAACTGTGAAATGGACGTTTTCTCCTGGGCGGCCTTTACGGTGTTGCCCTTTTTGAAAATCCCTCCGATGGTATGTAATGTGACATGCTTTGCGCGCGTAATCTGGAAAAACCGCGTGCGCACGGTCATGTAAATGCCGGTGCCGATAATCAGCACAAGCATGGGTATCCCCCAGACAACACCGTTGACGGCGCTGTTGACGGATTCAATTTTATCCAGCATAAAGCTCCCCCTTCCCGGTAATTCAATTTACCTGGACTCATTAAAAAAAGAATACTCCCATGGTAGCAGTCCGTCCTGCGCGATGTGGAATATTCTTTTTTTAATATTTATACACGATGTTTCCAAATAATGCAATAAAAATTTGTGAAGCGGCCCCATAAAAGGGAGGATGCCAAGCGACCATAAGGTCACTTGGCATTATTATGAAAAAGTTATTAATAAGTAATGTTATCACTTTTGTACAAGGCGCTTATTTCGTGTCACCTTATGTTTATAGTATAGGAGGCTTTCATGTCCAAATCATGTTTAGTTCTTGAACATTTTCCAAAAGAAATATGAACAAAATATGAATGTGAAATTTATAACATAATGGGGACTTCAAAGCTTCTACAGCTTGCAATTTATGGAAATTGGGCATATAATTTATGCGAATCAGACATGGAGGGGGAATGGGCTGATGAAAACGGCAGTAAAAGGAATCGGCGTTTTGGGGGATCACAGTCCGCCGGATGACCGTTTGGATGAAAATCTTTTTTTGGGTGAATATAAATATCAGAAGAAAGGGGGATGGTGATGAACAGTAAGACGAAAAAAATTGCGCTTGCGGCATGGATCGCGCTGCTTGGGGTACTGCTTGCGTCTTCGCTGGCTGTCGGGACCGGGGCGCAGAAGCATGAATCCATCAAAGAGACGATGCGCGACGCCGTATTGCATGAGTCCAATCAAATCAGCCTCTTTGGGCTAAAAGAGGTAAACCCCGCGCTCATATCGGCAATGGCGGTAACGCTTGCCGTATTGCTGTTTGCGGCGGTGGTGCGGATAGCCGTGATTCCCAGATTTAAAATGGTGCCGGGAAGATTTCAGCTTCTTTTAGAGCAGCTTGTCGGATTTTTTAACGGGCTTGCGAAGTCAAACAGCCCGCACCGCAACGGCTTTCTCGGCGCATATATATTTGGAGCGGGCGTATATATCTTTATCGGTACCCTGTTTGAACTGTTCGGCGTACAGGCTGTGACGACAGAGGGGCACTCTATTGCGCTCCCGGCGCCGCTCTCCGATATCAACGGCGCGATTGCGCTTGGATGCCTGTCGTATCTGATTATTCTTTCAGGCGGAATCGCAGGCAACGGATTTCGGGGGATTGGCAGCACGCTGAAGGATTTCTCGCTCCCGATTTCGATGAGCTTTCGATTGTTCGGCGCACTGCTGAGCGGTCTGCTCGTTACGGAGCTTGTCTATTATTATATCCATTTGAGCTTTGTCCTGCCGGTTGCAGTCGGCGTGATGTTTACGCTTTTGCACGCGCTGATTCAGACATATGTCCTGACAATGCTGACAGCCCTGTTTTACGGCGAGGTAAGCGAACCACATGAAAACACAAGGAAAAAGGCGGATGCCTGATATGGGGAGGAAATGAGTTATGAGACGTACATTAAAAAATATGGCGGCGGCGCTGTTGTTTATTATCGTGTTAAGCACGGCGGGCAGTGTGACGGCCTTTGCCGCAGCTGACAACAATGCGGTCGGAGCTGAGATCACGCAGGAAAGCAGCGCGACAGGCAGCAAAGCCATGGCGGCGGCGGTCTGTGTAGGCCTTGCTGCGGCGGCAGGCGCTGTGGGTATGGGAATTGCCATTGCAAAATCATCAGAGAGCATTTCCCGTCAGCCCGAGGCGGAGGGCAAGATCCGTACCAGCCTGATGCTGGGTCTGGTATTTATTGAAACGGCCATTATTTATGCGCTGATTGTTGCTATTCTGATTATCTTTGTACTGTAAGGAGGGACGGGAGGATGAATGTTCCGTTGAATATCGACTGGCAGCAGATACTGCTTCATTTGTTCAATTTCGTTATTCTGGCAGGCGGTTTATATTTTCTGCTGTACAAGCCTGTCAGGGATTTCATGGATAAGCGCACGGCTTATTATCAGTCCCTTGACGCAGATACCCAAAAAAAGCTGGAGGAGGCGCGAAAGCTGGAAGAGGCGTATCAGTCCCGCATGGCGGACGCGGAGAAGGAAATCAGGGAGCAGAAGGCCCGCGTGCTCAGGGAGGCCGAGGCAAAGGCGGAGGCTGTTCTTGAGGAGGCCGGAAAGCAGAAGGAACAGCTTATGTCGGACGCGGTTGTCGCGGCCCGGCGTGAGAAGGAAAGAATTGTGGAGGATGCAAGGGTTGAAATCGCGGAGCTTGCGGTTGCCGCGGCGGCAAAAATTTTGCAGGATAACGCGTTGAAGGCAGCCGCCGGCGCCAATGACAAGGAGGCGCGGCATGGATAAAGAGTATACGGCGGCGAAGCTGGACCAGCTGGAGAAGCTGCTGATCGGACTGGCTTCGCAGGAAGGGGATATGGTCTCCTTAATGCGCGATGCCCTGAATCAATGGCAGCCCTCCGACGCGCGTGTCGAGGTCGGGACGGTAGTGAGCGTCGGGGACGGCATTGCCACGGTTACAGGCTTTTCCTCCGTGGTATACGGTGAGATACTGATTTTCCAATCCGGTATCCGCGGCATGGTGCAGGAATTAAAGCGGGGGGAGCTTAGCTGTATTTTGTTCGGCGACGACCAGCTAATCAGCGAGGGAAGCAAGGTAAAAAGCACGGGCAGAGTCGCGGGAATCCCGGTAGGCGAGGAGTATATCGGGCGCGTTGTGGACGCGCTGGGGACGCCGATTGACGGAAAGGGCAAAATACGCGCGGAGGGGTACTTTCCGGTTGAGACGCCTGCCCCCGGCATTATTGACCGTCAGCCTGTGAACCGGCCGATGGAAACCGGCATCCTGGCAATCGATGCGATGTTTCCGATAGGGCGCGGACAGCGCGAGCTGATTATCGGAGACCGTCAGACCGGAAAGACGGCGATTGCACTCGATACCATTTTAAACCAGCAGGGAAAGAACGTCATATGTATTTATGTGGCAATCGGGCAGAAGGCCTCCTCCGTCGCGCAGCTTGCGGCGACGCTGCGCAGACGTCACGCGATGGAGTATTCCATCATCGTCAACGCCACGGCCAGCGATTCTGCGCCCCTGCAGTATATTGCGCCTTACGCCGGGTGCGCGCTGGGCGAATATTTTATGAGGAAGGGCAGGGATGTGCTGATTGTCTACGACGATTTGTCGAAGCATGCCATTGCATACCGGGCGCTGAGCCTGCTGCTCGAACGTTCGCCGGGCCGCGAGGCATATCCGGGCGATGTGTTTTATCTGCATTCACGCCTGTTGGAACGCTCGGCGCATCTGTCGGATAAGCTCGGCGGCGGGAGCATGACCGCCCTGCCGATTGTGGAAACGCAGGCGGGGGATGTGTCCGCATATATCCCGACGAACATTATTTCCATTACGGACGGACAGATTTTTCTGGAAAGGGAGCTGTTTTTTGCGGGGCAGCGCCCTGCCGTCAACGTAGGGCTTTCCGTTTCCCGTGTAGGAGGCGCGGCGCAGACAAAGGCGATGAAGAAGGCTGCGGGCGCGATACGCCTGGATCTGGCGCAGTACCGCGAGATGGAGGTTTTTACACAGTTTTCGAGCGATTTGGACGATATGACGGGGCAGCTGCTGCAGTACGGGGAAGGCCTTATGCAGCTTTTAAAGCAGGAGCAGTATTGCCCGTACAGGCAGTATGAGCAGGTAGTCCTTTTATGCGCGGCGCTTTCTCATGCCTTTCAGAGTGTGCCGCCGCGGGAGGTCACGGAGGCTGCGCATGAGCTGCTGCGGGAGATTGCGCAGGATTATCCGGAGCTCTGCGATGAGATTGAGCGGACGGGAAGCCTTTCGGAAGAAAATCAGCAGGAGATTATCCGTGCCGCAAAAAGGTGTGTGGAAGCCTGGCAGGCGCGGCAGGCCGGGTAAGGCAAGTGAACCGTCAGGCATGGAGGAATTATGGCAAACGTAAAGGAGATTAAAAAACATATCAGCAGCGTCCGGGATACGCAGAAAATTACGAACGCCATGTATCTGATCGCGTCCACCAAAATGCGGAAGGCCAAGGCGGAGCTTGACAGTACGCGTCCGTACTTTGCGGCCCTGCAGGGGGAAATCAAACGGATATTCCGCACCGCAAGCAACGTTCAGAGCCGGTATTTCTACCCCGAGCAGGGGAGTCCGCCGCTGCACGGCGCATATGCGTGTCTGGTCATTACCGCGGATAAAGGCCTTGCGGGGGCGTACAACCAGAATGCCATTCTGGAGGCCGAAAAGCTGCTGAAGGAGCACGAGGATACAAAATTGTTCGTAGTCGGAGAATACGGCAGGCATTATTTCAGTCAGCATCATATCCCGGTGGAGCGCAGCTTCTTATATACCGCGCAGAATCCGACAATGCAGCGGGCCAGGGAGATCAGCGCCATCCTGCTGGAGCTGTTTGAGCAGGGGGCGGTTGATAAGATTTATATTGTATATACGGACATGAAAAACGGAATAGACGCGGAGGCAAAAGCGACAAGGCTGCTGCCGTTCCACAGAAAGCAGTTTGCATCGGGCACCGCGGAGCGGGCGGTTACAAAGCCCTTTGAATTTACGCCTTCTATTGGCGCGGTTCTGGACAATGTGATACAAAGCTATGTTTCCGGCTTTATTTACAGCGCGCTGGTGGACAGCTTCTGCAGCGAGCAGAACGCGCGGATGACGGCAATGCGCTCCGCAAACCAGAACGCGGAGAAAATATTGTCGGAGCTGTCGATTCAGTACAACCGGTTAAGACAGGCGGCGATTACGCAGGAAATTACCGAGGTATCGGCCGGCGCAAAGGCGCAGAAAAGGAAACGGATGAAAAATCGGATAAAGGAGGCACAGAGCTTGTGAATACAGGAAGGATTGTGGAAATTTCCGGCCCAGTCATCGACTGCGAATTTCCCCAGGGGAAGCTGCCCAGAATAAAAGAGGCGTTAAAGGTTTCCGTAAAAGGGACGGAGCGGATTATGGAGGTTGCGCAGCATATCGGAAACGGCAGGGTGCGCTGTATTATGCTTGCCGAAAGCGAGAATCTGGCAATCGATATGGAAGTGCGGGCAGAGGGTAAAGGGATACAGGTTCCGGTCGGGGCGTGCACGCTTGGAAGGATGTTTAATGTTTTCGGGCAGCCGATTGACGGCGGCGAGGACATACCGGCACAATTCCCGAGATGGGAGATTCACAGGAAGGCGCCCTCCTTTGAGGAGCAGCAGCCCGCCGCGGAAATCCTGGAAACGGGAATCAAAGTAATCGACCTGCTTGAGCCATACCCCAAGGGCGGTAAGATCGGTCTGTTTGGCGGAGCAGGCGTGGGCAAGACTGTGCTGATACAGGAGTTGATTCACAATATTGCGATGGAGCACGGCGGCTATTCCGTCTTTACGGGCGTGGGAGAACGAAGCCGTGAGGGAAATGATTTGTGGATGGAAATGCAGGAAAGCGGCGTGGCGGATAAGACGGCGCTGATATTCGGGCAGATGAACGAATCGCCGGGCGTGCGTATGCGGGTTGCGCTTTCGGGACTGACGATGGCAGAGTATTTCCGGGATGAGCAGCATAAGGACGTGCTGCTGTTTATCGACAATATTTTCCGTTTTGTGCAGGCGGGCAGCGAAGTGTCTACGCTTCTGGGAAGAATGCCGTCCGCGGTGGGATACCAGCCTACGCTCGCGGGGGAAATGGGCGCGCTTCAGGAGCGCATCACGTCTACAAGAAACGGTTCCGTTACGTCGGTACAGGCGGTGTATGTCCCGGCAGATGACCTGACGGATCCTGCGCCCGCGACGACGTTTACCCATCTGGACGCGACGACGGTTTTAAGCAGAAGGATCTCCGAGCAGGGAATTTATCCGGCGGTTGATCCGCTGGGATCGACCTCCAGAATCTTAGAGGCAGGCATTGTCGGCAGGGAGCATTATGCGGTCGCGCGAAAAGTACAGGAGACCCTGCAGAAATATAATGAACTGCAGGATATTATCGCGATACTGGGCATGGATGAATTGAGCGACGAGGACAAGGAGACTGTCAGCCGGGCACGGAAGATTCAGCGGTTCCTCGCGCAGCCTATGCATGTGGCGGAAAAATTCACGGGTATTTCCGGCGCTTATGTGCCGCTTGCGGAGACAATCAGAGGATTTCGGGCGATTATCGACGGAGAAATGGACGCGTATCCGGAGGCGGCGTTCTTTAATGTGGGAACGATTGACGATGTTGTGAAAAAGGCAGCGCAGATAGAAGGGAAGGGATAAGCTTGAAGGAATTTCAGGTGCATATACTGGCGGCGGACAACGTGCTCTTCCAGGGGCCGTGCGAATCGCTGATTGTCCCCACCGTGGAAGGACAGTACGGCATTCTTGCGGATCACAGCAATACCATCAGCGCGGTTATTCCGGGGATGCTGACCTACCGGGAACCCGGAGGCGAAAAGCAGATTGTCGCCGTGTCCGCAGGGCTCGTCAAGATTGAGGACAACGACGTCCTGGTGCTGGTGGACTCGGCGGAACGGCCGGAGGACATTGACGTCAACAGGGCAAAGCGGGAGGCGGATGAAGCCAGGGAGGCGATGCTGCAAAAGCACAGTATCCGGGAATACCGTACGGCGCAGGGGAACCTGGCCAGAGCGATCAACCGGCTCCGCGTCAAGGCAAGTATGCATGAATAAGCGTGCCTGCATGAAGGACATGGGCACAGCTGCAAAATCATATACAGGCTTGCAAAAATCAAAAGACATCCGGGTTCGGGTGTTTTTTGATTCCCGGTAAGATAATTATATAGACGGAACAGAGTCCGTAAGATTTGTCTGAAAATCAGATGTTTATGTGCGCTATACATACTGTGTATTGACGTGACGCTTTTTGCATACTATAATATTGTAAAGGAAGGAGTCAGGGATTTCGGATTACAATTCAAGGAAGGAGCCGGGGATATGTCGACGACTAATATAACAATGAGAATAGATGAAGATTTAAAAGCTCAGCTGCAGGAGCTTGTAGCTAATCTTGGGATGGATATGACAACTTTTTTTACGATATCGGCAAAACAGGCAGTAAGAGAACAAAGGATACCATTTACCATTTCTATGGATATACCCAATGAGGAAACAAGGGAGGCAATAGAAGAAGTACGGCAAATGAAAAAGAATCCTTCTATTGGAAAATCTTATACAGATGTTGATGAAATGATGAAGGAGTTGCTGACATGAAATATACAGTAAAGCCAACAACCAGATTTCAAAGAGATTTAAAGAGAGTACAAAAGAGAGGATATGACATTTCATTGCTGACAGACATCATTAAGCGATTGGCAGATGGAGAACAATTGCCTGAGAAAAATCGTGACCACAGCTTAAGTGGTGATTATGCTGATTGTCGAGAATGTCATATCACTCCGGATTGGCTTCTTGTATACGAAATTGACGATGGTGAGCTGATTTTATATTTGACAAGAACGGGAACACACAGCGATTTATTTTAAATTCAGCATCAGGGGCGGGATCTATAAGATAAGCACCAAATGACAATATAAAATCATTTGGTGCCCTTTTTATTCGCTATAGCTGCGGAGAAAAAGCAGGCGCTTTTATACTTTCTCCGGCTCCGGATAGTCCACGCCGAACGTGTCGACGGTAACGCTTTTTAACACCTGGTCCTCGAGAGGCCTGTCCGCGTAATCCGTCTGTGTTTCCGCGATTTTATTGACGATATCCAGTCCTTCTGTCACTTTCCCAAACGCCGCGTAAGCGCCGTCAAGATGCGGGCTTGTCTTGTGCATAATGAAGAACTGGCTTCCCGCGGAGTCGGGCGCCATGCTTCTTGCCATGGATAAAACGCCCTCGGTGTGCGCCAGATTATTTTCAAAGCCGTTCTGGGCAAACTCTCCCTTAATCGAATAACCGGGGCCTCCCATGCCGTTGCCGTCGGGGCAGCCGCCCTGTATCATAAAGCCGCTGATGACCCGGTGGAAAATCAGGCCGTCATAAAAGCCGCTCTTTACAAGGCTGATAAAATTGTTTACGGTGTTGGGGGCGATTTCCGGATAAAGCTCAGCCTTTATGGTATCGCCGTTTTTCATTTCGAAGGTAACAATCGGATTTTGTGCCATTGTTGAAAATCTCCTTTTCATTCATAAAAAATATTGGTAATATTAAAGTATAGTATATCCTTTATTTGGAAATAGCACAAGAAAAAACGCAACAAATCATTTGCACAATGGAAAAGTCATAAAGAGGGGATTTGTATGGACGTAAAAATCACAGACAGGCCGGACGAGGCGGAGTATTATGCGGCAAACGGTATTCCGTATATCGTGCATCTGCACGAGGGAAACCGTGCGGAAAGCTTTCCGAGCGGCGCGTTCTGCGTGGAGGATGTAGAGGATATTACGCCGCGGGATTTGGACAGGGTCTGGCGGCGTGCGCAGGGGCTGCCATGGGACATCTGTAAGACGCGGCGGCTGTCTGTCCGGGAGATTACGGTGGAGGATGTGCCCAGGCTTTACGAGCTGTATGCCGACAGCTGTGTGACGCGGTATATGGAGCCGCTTTTTGCGGATATCCGTCAGGAAATCGAGTATACGAAGGAGTATATCCGCAATATTTACGGCTTCTATGGTTATGGCATGTGGGTGATTGTCCAAAGGGCGGTCGGTCAGGTAATCGGGCGGGCCGGCCTGGAATACAAGGAAGATTTTGACGGTCTGGAGCTGGGCTTTATGCTGGGAAAGCAGTATCAGCACAAGGGCTATGCGTATGAGGCCTGCGCCGCGGTGCTGCAATATGGCGTGGAAACGCTGGGGGTACGCAATTACCGCGCGCTTGTGCATGCAGAAAACCTGCCCTCAAGGCGTCTGTGCGAGCGGCTGGAGTTCCGGCCGTGGAACAAAATCCCGGCGGCGCCTGCCGCAAACGATATGCCGCGGGAATATATTGAATATCGGATTTCGGTCTGAGGCGTCCGTTTACGACGCCCTGTGTCCCCTATACAGCAGGTACAGGACAAACCAGACCGCGAGAAAGCCGACGCCTGCCATGGAGAGGCCGACACCGACGAGGTCAACCAGAGCAGGCGCCGTCACGATTCCGAGAACCGCGCTGAGCACGACGACAATTTGACGCAGGGCCATCACGCGTCCGAACACGCCTTTGTCAACCCGGCTCTGGAAAATCGTATTGGTGAAAATGGAAGAGCCCGTATTGAAGACGCCAATCAGGACATTCGCAGCAAAGCTCACAGCGAATATCCGCGTATTTCCCCACAGGACAAAGCTTGCGATCAGCAGGATGCACAATACGGCGTATTGGGTGACATCCCCCAGTCCGGACTTTTCGAGGAGCTTTGTCACAACGGGCGCAAGCAGGCTTCCGATTGCCATCGCATATGTAAAATATACGATGCCGCCGGGGCCGATTCCCAGAATCCTGTCCGCGACATAGATCTTGTCGATTTCGTAGAATCGGCCCATGACGCCGAAGAAAACGCTGGTCAGCATGACGAGCCTGACAACGGGCAGCCTCCGGATTTCGGCGATGCCTTCCCGGGCAAAGCGCAGCAGTGTAAACTCGACTTTTCCGGTTTCCCTTTTCTCATAGCGGTAGGGCAGCAGGCACATGATACCGGCAGCCGCGATAAAGGTCGCGGCATCGATGGCATAGAGAAGCCGCGTGCCTGAGAGGCTGTACAGGAGTCCCCCGACGCCGGGGCCGGCCAGCATAATCACGGTGCCTGTTACAGAAAAGATATTATTGGCGTCCGTCAGGTCATTTTTGTCGATTAACTCGGACATCAGCCCCATCTGTGCCATATTATCGACATCGCTGGTTCCCTGCAGGATAAAAATCAGCACATAGGCCAGCAGCATATATTTTCCGTTTGTAAACACGAAGGACAGCATCAGCGCCGCGCTCAGCAGATAGACGTAGATGCTGACTTTTTTGCGATTGAATCGATCCACAACGACGCCCGACAGAAACTGGCACGGAATCCGGATAAGCGCTCTGATCAGCCACATGCCGGCCACGCCGGCCAGGGAGCCGGACAACTCATACACAGACAGGGTAATCGCCAGCGCGTAGAGACTGTCGCCAAAGGACGATATAATGGTGGCAAAGACCAGAATCCGGAAGCTTTTGTTTTTCAATAAGTTCATAGAAGCGGGTTCCTCACTTTCAAGGGAAGGCGGCATTGTATAAAATGCCTTTTGTTGACGGCGGCGTAAGGTCATTATAGGCATGCCGTCAAAGAAATAAAAGGCTTTTATTTCCTTTTTTTCTGTGCTATAATTTGAGTGTAAGGAAGCAGGTTCTTCCGCGGCGGGGTTGATTTATTAAAAAAATATAAAAAACGTTTGACAATCCGAATATCCGGTGATATGATAAGGAACGTAAAGCGAAGGCGCTATGGGTAGTACCCATGGCGCCTTTTTGCGTTACGGGAGAAAGCAAGGCAGCTGCTTGCAATCATAGCATGAGGAGGAAAAATTATGACTGAAGAGATTTTGAGCGTTATAAACGGTGAAGTGTTTGGCGTATGGTTTCTGATCGGCGCCGCGCTGGTGTTCTGGATGCAGGCAGGCTTTGCAATGGTCGAGGCGGGGTTTACAAGGGCAAAGAACACGGGAAATATCATAATGAAGAATCTGATGGATTTTTGCATCGGTACCTGTACTTTCATTTTAATCGGGTTCAGCTTACTGCTTGGCGAGGATCTGCTGGGGTTCATCGGAAAGCCGGGGTTTGACATTTTTACGTCTTATGCGGATTTTGACTGGTCAAATTTCGTATTCAATCTGGTATTCTGCGCGACGACGGCGACCATTGTTTCCGGCGCGATGGCAGAGCGGACGAAGTTCCTTTCCTACTGCGTGTATTCCGGCGTGATTTCCGCGCTGATCTATCCGATAGAGGCGCATTGGATCTGGGGCGGCGGCTGGCTGGCGCAGATGGGCTTCCATGATTTTGCAGGCTCCTGCGCGATACATATGGTAGGCGGCATTTCCGCGCTGATTGGCGCGAAGCTGCTCGGGCCCCGTATCGGTAAGTTTACAAAGAATAAAGAGGGCAGGATTACGAAGGTCAACGCCTTTCCGGGACACAATCTGACGATTGGCGCGCTGGGCGTATTTATCCTGTGGCTTGGCTGGTACGGCTTTAACGGGGCGGCATGTACGACGGTAGAGCAGCTTGGCTCGGTATTTGTGACGACGACGATTGCGCCCGCAATCGCGACGGTGGTATGTATGGTTTTCACATGGATGAAATACGGCAAGCCGGATATTTCGATGTGTTTGAACGCTTCCCTTGCGGGGCTCGTGGCGATTACGGCGCCCTGCGATGTGACGGATGCGTTCGGCGCGATTGTCATCGGCGCAGTGGCCGGACTGCTGGTGGTATTCGGCGTATGGCTGCTGGATTATAAGCTGCGGATTGACGATCCTGTCGGCGCGGTGGCGGTACACTGTATGAACGGAATCTGGGGAACGATAGCAGTCGGGTTATTCGCGACGACGTCGGCTCCCGGAAACGATACGTATACCGGTTTGTTTTACGGCGGCGGCCTGGGGCTTCTGGGCACACAGCTTATCGGGATGTTTGCCGTTATCGCGTGGACAGCGGTGACGATTACAATTGTATTTCTGGCAATTAAAGCGATTTTCGGCCTTCGTGTTTCCGAGGAGGAGGAAATCATAGGGCTTGACGCGACAGAGCACGGGCTGCCCTCCGCGTACGCCGGATTTAGCATGATGGATATTTCAAATACAATGATTATGGAAGAAAACGAGAATACGCAGCTTGGCGTCGACGAGTACGACAAGGCCTCCGAGGCGCAGAAGAACGCGGCCGTGAAGGTGGCGCAGGCGCCGCTTGCATCCGCCACAGGCATTTACAAGGTGGTTATTATCGCAAAGCTTTCCAGATACGACGTGCTGCGCAAGGCAATGAACGATATTGGCGTGACGGGCATGACCGTCACGCAGGTTATGGGCTGCGGCATCCAGAAGGGCGCAGGCGAGCGTTACCGCGGCGCGGAGGTGGATGCGACGCTGCTGCCGAAGGTAAAGGTTGAGGTGGTCGTGGCCAGCATTCCGGTGGATACGGTCATCGAGACGGCAAAGCGCGTCCTGTATACGGGTCATATCGGCGACGGCAAGATTTTTGTATACAATGTAGATAAGGTTGTGAAGATTCGAACCGGCGAGGAGGACTTGTCCGCGCTCGCCGATGTAGAGTAGTTCTCCCTATTCACAAAGCGCCTGTTCGCGCAGCAGACTGCCCACAGCCGCTTTATAATCCGCAAAGCTGTTTGCTTTGCGGATTTTTTTCAGGTATTTGTCCGGATTGGTAAAGCTCCGGATCAGATACGTCCACAGGTCTTTCATTTTATATAATACGGGCGTTTCGCCGGACATTGCCGCTGCGTAGTCCTCAAAAAGTGTGTCGTGAAAGGCTTTTATCGCAGCCTTGTCGGGCGCGGCATCCGGTTCGCGGCGCAGCTTTCGGACAAGGTACGGGTCTTTGAGAATACCGCGGCCAAGCATGACGCGGGAAACGTCCGGCATCTCCGTGCACAGCGCCGTGTAATCTCCGGGCGTATGGATGTCGCCGTTATAGCAGAGCGGCGTTTGCAGCGTATTCTGCGCCTTTTGATAGGCGGACCTGTGGGGCGTTCCCTTATACTGCTCCTGCTGGAGGCGGGGATGGATTATGAGCTCTTCGATCGGGTATTTCTGATAGATTTCAAGCAGCCTGTCCCATTCCTCCTCAGAAGAGATGCCGATGCGGGTTTTGATGGAAATGTCCAGCGGACATTTTTCAAATATGGTATATAAAAATTCGTCGAGCTGACGCAGCACGCCAAGGAAGCCGGCGCCGCGCTTTCTTGCGGTTACAGTGCCCGAGGGGCATCCGAGGTTGAGATTGACGGACGAATAGCCGTAGGCCGCAAGCTGCGCGGCAATGTCGAGAAATTCGTCCGCGCGGTTGGTCAGAATCTGAGGCACCATCGTCATGCCCTCGTTGTGCTCGGGAAGGATTTCATTGACCTCCCGGCTGTTGAGCCTTCTGCTTGCGATAAACGGGGTGAAATATTTGTCGATGCCGCTAAAATAACGGTGGTAGGCGCGGCGGTAGATATAAGTGGTGAGCCCCTCCATCGGGGCGAGGTAAAATGTAGTCATAGGGTGGCCTGCTTTCTGTCTGCTGGATTGTATCAGCGCTTTCTCGGTGCATTATAAAAATGGGGCGTTATCCGATGATATACTTCATCGGCGTAAAACGAATGCCATCCGCTTCCTGTTCATCGGACTGCGGCTTAAAGCCGATGTGAAGATAAAAGGGCTTACCATACGGCGATGCGTTTACGGTAATCTCCCGCGGCGTCGGACGGTCCTTCAAAATGTCTGACAGCATGTACTCAAAAAGCAAGGTGGCGACGCCCTGACGCTGATATTCTTTTTTTGTGAATACCAGGTTCATATGTGTCCGGTTTGACCGCATGCCGATAATGCCGATGATTTTGCCTTTATCAAATGCTGCATATATAGGGTACACCCCTTGTTCGCATTTGGAGATAAATGCCTCGTTTTTAATGATATGCCGGAATGCTTCAATCCCTTCCGGCTTATAGTCCGGCGCTTCAAACTGCATAAAAACTTCCAATGCCAGGGCAAGCGCTTCTTTTACTTCACTGCTGGTTATTCTTCGTATATCATACATCGTTTTTTCTCCGTTTCTTCGCTGCCTTAATGGCTCAGCTTTGTTGAGACTATGCGTATTAACGAGTTTGTGTCAGGTTATTTGCCTTTGCGGTGTGCCTGTGCTTATTCTATCACAGACAGGCGCACAAATCCATTTCATATTTGAATGTCGGTATCGTTTGACATCTGTTGGGCGATGGCAGTATTTTGTAATTGGCAATGTTGGTATTTTGTAATTGTAATGGCAATATGGCGGCGCCTGTGATAAAATAATATAAAGGTGCTTTTTTGAACGCGGGAATTTTTAATCTGATTTTAATCTTTCTCACATTTTTGTTTAATTTTGGCGGGGTAGTATAAGGCTGTAAACAAAACAAGAAGCCAACAGAGAAAGGAAGACGATTATGGATAATTTTGAAAAGGTTGAGAAATTAAAGGAAAAGGCAAACGTTTCTTACGAGGAAGCAAAGCAGGCGCTGGAGAACAGCAACTGGGATATTCTGGACGCGATGATTTATCTGGAGCAGAATGGCAAGGTGAAGGGTCCCGAGCAGACCAGCTACTCGACGCAGAACGAGCACAGGGCGGTCTCCGTAGAGGTGGTGCAGGAGGGCGCGGAAAACAGGGCAAGCTTCGGCGACCTGATGCGGCGTTTCGGCAAGTGGTGCATGCGGTGGATTGAAAAGGGCAACCGCAACAGCTTCTGCGTGGAGAAGGAGAACAAGGAGGTTTTCCGGGTGCCGGTTACGCTGCTGGTGGTGCTGTTGTTCTTCGCATTCTGGGTAGTGCTCCCGTTGATGATTGTGGGGCTGTTCTTTAATATGCACTATCACTTTGCGGGGCCGGATATCAGAAGCGTAGACATTGACATCAACAAGGCGATGGACGGCGCGGCCAGCGCGGCGGAGAACATCAAGAGCGAGTTTACGAACGCGGTGAACAAGGAGTAACGCTCTTTGCGATTGCGTGAAACAAGGGGGAAATGCCCTTTGGCGGAATGCATTTGAAGCAGGATTGAAAAAGGAAGGCAGGACGGCATGGCGACGATTCTTGTGGTAGAGGATGAGGAAAAGATAGGACGTTTTTTGGAGCTGGAGCTGGTGCACGAGGGATACCGGGTAATGAAGGCGGTAACCGGCAGGGAAGGGCTGGAGAAGGCGGAGAGCGGGCAGGCGGATCTGATGGTGCTGGACGTGATGCTGCCGGAGCTCAACGGCTTTGAGGTGCTCAGGAGGCTTCGAAAAACCTCCGACATGCCTGTCATTATGCTGACGGCAAGGGATGAGGTCATGGACAAGGTCGCGGGGCTTGACGGCGGCGCGGACGATTATATGACAAAGCCCTTTGCCATAGAGGAGCTGCTCGCCCGGATTCGCCTTGCGCTGAAAAAGCGCGCGGGGACAGCGGCGGCTGCAGACAAGAATCTTCTTTCCTGCGGTGCGCTTACGCTGGACGCGGCGCGCTACGAGGTTCGCTACGACGGGAAGCTGGTGGAGCTGACGCATCGGGAGTTTGAGCTTCTGCGGGTGCTGCTGGAGAATAAGAATATCGTCATTTCAAGGGATACGCTGCTGGAGAAGGTCTGCGGCTACGACTACATGGGCGAGACCAATGTGATTGACGTCTATGTGCGGTATCTGCGCAGCAAGCTGGATGACGTATACGGAATCAGGCTGATTCAGACAGTGCGCGGCGTGGGATATTGTATAAAGGATGGACAGTAATGGGAAATAAGGCGGAAAACATAAAAACAGAATCCGTAAAGGTGACCTCGATTGCCCGGAAAATCAATTTGCAGAATGCATGCCGGAGAGCGGTATCGTATTTGCAGGTTGATTTTTTTGTATGCCTTTTGCTGACGCTGGTATTTGTATACGGGATGGACGTTCAGGAGGCAGGGGAGTTCTCCTTTGATTATGACAGGTATGTCATATGGGGAGAGACCCTGAAGGAGGCTGTCTACCGTGTGGAAACGGACGGAGGCGTCTTGGTTTATACGGTGGAAATCGGACAATGGCTGCGATGGCTTCGGTGGGTGGGCGTTTGCGTCTGCATTGCGGAGCTGCTGCAGGTGATTGATGAGCTTGCGCATGGAACGGCGCGGGTCAGAAGGCATTTAAAGCCGCTCAATGAGATTGCCCTGCAGGCTCAGGCGCTGAGCGAGCAGGTGTTTGACGAGACGAAATACCATAGTCTGGAGGATGCGATTTCGAATTTTAAGGTGGAGACGATGGACGCGGGCATTCATATGCACGACAAGGATCTGATGGGCATTGAGGCGGCGCTCAACGGGCTGCTGGAGCGGATACGCGCCTCGTATAAGCAGCAGACGCAGTTTGTGTCGGATGCTTCGCATGAGCTGCGCACGCCGATTGCCGTTATTCAGGGGTATGTGAATATGCTCGACCGCTGGGGGAAGGAGGACGAGGCGATTCTGTCCGAGTCCATCGAGGCGATTAAGAATGAAGCCGGCCATATGCAGAAGCTCGTGGAGCAGCTGCTGTTTCTGGCGCGCGGAGACGCCAACAGGCAAAGCCTTGACAAAAAGCGGCTTTGCCTGAACGACATGATGAGGGAGGTCTATGAGGAGTCCCTGATGATCGATGAAAAGCACCATTACAAATATGAAGAAAACGGGTGCGTCTATGTATTCGGGGACAGCGATATGCTCAAGCAGTCCGCGCGGATTTTGATTGACAATGCCGCCAAATACACAAAAGAAGGAGAGGAGATTGTGATACGGGCAGGGGAATGGAAGGACGGATCTCCCTTTTTTGGTATTCAGGACAACGGCATCGGGATGGCGTCGCAGGACGTCATCCATGTATTCGACCGTTTTTACCGCGCAGATGCGGTGCGAAACAGTAAGACCGGCGGTACCGGCCTGGGGCTTTCCATTGCGAAATGGATTATTGACCGCCATCAGGCATACTGCGATATTGTAAGCCGCCAGGAGCTGGGTACGCGGTTTTGCGTTATTTTTCCGAAGCTGGCGCATGATAATGACAATGCGCAGGTGAGCGTCTGAGCGGGCGGCATAAGACTACAAAATGACGTCTATGTCATATTTAACAAGCCAGTAATTGACCTGCAGCAGATAAGCCAGCAGCTGGGGCCCTGCCATTAGCTGTCCGTAGAAGGGCCTGCCATAGTCGGTGGGACATTGCAGGAACGCTTCCACTTTATGCAAATCCACAAGCATCCCAAGCGGTGCGCGGCTGTCCTTCAGCACCTTCAGAAGCTCTCTGCGCAGCAGCGCTTCATAGCCGGGGTCGTAGGTCTTGGGATAGGGGCTTTTGCGCCGGTAGAGCACCTCGTCAGGCAGCAGATCCTTTGCCGCTGCCCGCAGCAGCCCTTTCACAACGCCGTCCCTGCATTTCATGTGCCAGGGTACGTTCCACAAATATTCGACAATCCGGTGGTCGGCAAACGGCACGCGCGCCTCGAGCCCGGCGTGCATGCTGGTGCGGTCCATCCGGTCAAGCAGAGTCTGCATAAACCATTTCAGATTGAGATAAGAGATTTCCCGCCGCCGCTTCTCCTCTGCCGCTTCGCCGGGAAGCGCCGGCGTCTCGGAAACGGTCTGGCGATAGGCCTCCCGCGCGTATTCCTCCAGCGGCAGCTTCTCAAGAACGGCATCCTTTAAGAGGAGCGTTCGCGGGGAGAAATCCATCGACCACGGGAAGCAGTCTGCCGCAAAGCATTCTTTCTTATGGAACCACGGATAGCCGCCGAAGATTTCGTCCGCACATTCTCCGGTCAGCGTAACCTTGTGTGTTGCGGCAACCTTTTCGCAGAAATACAGCATGGAGGCTTCGACGTCCGCCATGCAGGGCAGATCCCGCGCATCCACGGCGGCGAACAGGTATGCATACAGCGCTTCGTTGGCGCATTCAAGGTAGTGATGGCGTGTTCCGGCAAAGGCAACCATTTTGTCGACCCAGGGACGATCCTGGGAGGGCTGGAAGGCGTTTGCCTGAAAGTTGATATCGTTGTCCTTAAAGTCGAAGGAGTAGGTATCAAGCGTCTGGCCGGACTTTTTAAGCTCCTGACTGCACAGGGCGGTAACGAGGCTGCTGTCAATGCCGCCGGACAAAAAGGTGCAGATGGGTACGTCGGAGAGCATCTGGAGCCTGACGGCGTCAGTTACAAGCCAGCGCGTTTTTTCTACAGTCTGCTCCCAGCTGTCCTCGTGCGGGCGGCTTTCCAGCGTCCAGTAGGGAAGGACGCGCAGAGTGGAGCCGCAAAATTCCATCCGATGCCCCGGCAGCAGCTCGCGGACATTCTTAAAAACGCCCTTTCCGTAGGTCTTTGCAGGGCCAAGCCCAAAGACCTCGCACAAGCCTTCTCGGTCAACCTGCGCCCTGAAGCCGGGGTAGGCAAGAATACCCTTTAACTCCGATGAAAAAACCAGCGTGCCGTTAAAAAGGGTGTAAAACAAGGGCTTTACGCCCATGCGGTCCCGGAAGAGACAGAGCATATTCAGGCTTTCGTCCCAGATACAGAAGGCGAAAATGCCGTTGAGCTGCTTTACATAGTCCGCGCCGTGATAGAGGTATCCTGTGAGGATGACTTCCGTGTCGGAGGTGGTCGTAAATACGGCGCCCTCTTTTTCGAGGTCACGGCGCAGCGCGGGCATATTGTAGATTTCACCGTTGTAGACGATGGAGGCGCGGTGGTTTCCGTACTGCCTTGTCATGGGCTGCGCGCCGTTTTCAGGGTCGAGAATGGAAAGACGCACATGGGAAAGGCCGCAGAAGCGCGCAAGGAGCACATCGTCCCCGTCGGGGCCGCGGTGCTTCTGACGGCGGTTCATATCCTGCAAAACAGCGTACCATCTGGAGGCGTCCTCGGTATAGTTTTGGTTAAAGTTGCTAAAGCCTGCAATTCCACACATAGCTACTGCCTTTCATAGTCTTTTAATATAGGCTGGTACTGCTTCTGTTCCAGAGCCATCTCCAGGGTCGGCACCAGGAGCGCGGTATGCGCGACTAAGGAGTTGGGCTTTTTTTCGTAATTATCCTGTCCAAAGGGCACAAAATAAATATTTTTGCTGTTACATAAAAGCCCGATGTTTTTGAGATTCATGCCAAGGCCGTCATTGGTCGAAATTGAAATGACAAGGGGCTTGTTGTTGCGCAGATGGGCTTTTGCGGCCATCAGCACAGGAGTGTCCGTGATGCCGTTTGCAAGCTTGGCAGCCGTGTTCCCGGTGCACGGCACAATGGCGAGAATATCCAGAAAGCCCTTTGGGCCGATGGGTTCGGCGCCCTCGATGCAGGTGACGGGATCCTTTCCGGTGATTTCTTTGATTCGCCGTATATATTGCTCGGGACTGCCGAAGCGGCTGGCAATTGTCTGGGAGGCGTCGGAGAGAATCGGGAAGACCTCTGCCTTCGCGTCCACAAGCTTTTGCAGTTCGTCAAATGCTTTTTCATAGGTACAAAAGGAGCCTGTAAGGGCAATGCCGATTTTTTTCTCCTTCAAGTCCATGGGATACCCTCCTGTTTTTGCGGTTGCGGAATATGTTTTTGCGGCAGCGCAGTGCTGTCAGCTTCTGTTTGTCGGGAGGCCGCAGCATTTCAGAACGTACTGTACGAGGCGGGCGGCGCAGCTTTGGCTTGCGTATTTTCCCGGAAGGCCCGGACAGAACCGAATGTTCGTGCCAAGCATCCGGGCCGCGTCATAGTCTGCGCCGCTTTTGTTGGAAGCGATATCGATGATAATCGCGTTCTTCTGGACGTTTGCCAGACAGGGCTTTGTCAGAACACAGACCGGAACGGTGTTAAATATGTACTCAAAACGCCTGATATTTTGTCTGAGGCTTGAAAGATGGAAGGAGCCAAGACCCAGAGCGCCGGCCAGCGCAAGCTCCTGCTCATCATGTGAGCAGACCGTTACACAGGCGGAAAGCCCCTTCAATTTGTCGGCAAGGATTTTGCCGCATCTGCCGTAGCCCAGCACCAGCGTATTGCTCTGGTGAAGATTGGAGGGCTGGTGCAGGAGGGCCTCCAGCACAGCGCCCTCTGCCGTAGCTATGGCGTTAAAGAGGGTCAGGGGCTCATCGCGCATAAAATCATAGCAATTGATTTCCCGTTCCTCGCAGGTCCGCCGGAATTCTTCGGGAATAACGCCGCCAAATATTTTCTGATGCTTCCTGAGACACCGTTGAAGCTCGGAAATGCTGATTGGGTCAGCCGGTTCCTCACAGAACAGGCAGCCGTCTTTGATAAAGGGGATGCCGCCGATGACAACCTGGGCGCCCTCAAGCGCTTCCCTGACGGATGCGGCGTGGTATATTGCGGAATGTTTCTCGTCGGTAAGACCGGCGGCAGCGCAGCAGGCGACGCGGTAGCCTTTGTCTGCAAGTATGGGCGCCATGCGGGCAATGCGCCTGTCGCCGCCGATAATGGAAAAATCAAATTTTGTCACTGCAGTCCTCCTTTTCCACAACGATGGATACCTTATAGATTATGTCGAATTGTGGGAAAGGGTGACTTGCGGCGGGGAGAAAAGATTCAGACGGGAGCGGGCGCTGTTACGGCGCCTGCTCCGCAAAGATTCGGACAGTCAGTCCCCTGCTGTCGTTTTCCAGCACCGCAGTCAGGTCGGCGCGGTTCAGCCATGCCAGCCCGGCGCTGTCTGTGCGCACATCCGGCTTCCAGTCGCCGCCCTTTTTTTGATTTACGATATGTATGGAGCAGGGCTGCCCCTTGCTGTCAAGGCCCGACAGCGTATATTGGGCCCGGATCCTTGGCGGGGCGTCCGCCGGGTACTCCTGTTCGTCGCAGGCGCCCGGAAGAATGGCGCCCTGAAAATATCCGGTGTCGCAGTAACCGGTAAAAAACACGTGGTTCTTCTGGACGCCGCCCTCCGTGAAGGTCTCCGTACGCGTGATTATAACGCGGATGGAAAGTATTTCCCTGCGGCCGGACAGAAACTGTCGAATCGAAGCGAAAATACTTTCCTGCTGCTGCCGGTCAAAGCCGTGGCCCAGCCCCCGGATAAGCTGTAGGCTGCATTGTCCCGGACGATAGCACTCCCTGGCGCGGATGGCATAGGAATAGTTTACAACGGGGTCGTCAAGCCCCTGCAGAAGCAGAACGCTGCCCGTATAGGGCGCAAGCTCCAGATAGGGATCCATTCCGACGACAGTGTCATGGAACTGCTTTCCCAGCAGTGTGGGGCCGCAGTCGATGACATCCGGCACATTGTCCGGGTCATAGGAGGAGCCGCCAAGGCATCCCCTTCTGGCATGGTCGGGAATACAGAGGGCCGGATAAATCATAATCAGCCTTTGTATCTCATCCGCGCATCGGGCCGCGGTCAGGCCGGAGACAAAGCCGCCCTGGCTGAATCCGATAAGAATCAGTTCGTCCGCATTGACATAAGGCAGATGCTTTACATAGTCTTTGACGGTAATCAGGTCCTCGATTTCGCTTGGGATGGTCATGTCCACGGAAGCGCCGTCGCTTCTGTAACGCTCGTCCTCTCCCTGCCTTCCGCCGCCGCAGAAGCTAAAGCAAAAGGCTGCATAGCCCATTTGGGCAAATTCCTCACAGAAATCCGCTGTGTCAAGATAATTCCCCGTGAAGCCGTGGCTTACGATTACGGCGGGGTATTTTCCGTTCCCGGAAGGGCTGGACGGGAGATACTGCGCGCCCCGTATCGTCAGGCCGTCCCGTTTGCAGGTAAAGGTCCGGTAATTTGTCGTCATATTTTCCCTCCTGAAAAAGCGTCCGATTTTATTCATTATAATATAGAATGCGAGAGGAAACCAGCATTATTTGTCTGCCCTTTACCGTCCGTCCCGGCCGATGGAGTCATTTTCCGGTAAACTGAATAGTTCATGTAAAAAATGAAAAAATAAACAGCAGGACAAATTGTGGATGTGAAAGCAGCAGTGGCAGGAGGAGGCGGCATGGGCGAAAAGAAGGAATACAGGCAGGCATATCTGACGGGAGAACGCGCGCTATTTCAGCAGGAAAATCTCCGTGTTATCGATTCTGTTTTTGCGGACGGGGAATCCCCCTTGAAGGGCTGCAGGAATATCGAGCTGGCCGGCTGTATGTTCAAGTGGAAATACCCGCTGTGGTATGCAAAAAATATTACGGTAAAAAACTGTACCTGGTTTGAGATGGGCAGAGCCGGTGTGTGGTATACCGACCATATCCGGGTGGAGGACTCTGCGATTGAGGCGCCGAAGAATTTCCGCCGCTGCCATGACGTGGCGCTCTGCAACGTATCGTTCCCCAACGCGGCCGAGACGCTCTGGAGCTGCGACGGCGTGACGATGGATCAGGTGGTGGCCAAGGGTGATTATTTCGCGATGAACAGCCGGCATATGGAGATACGGAATCTGACGCTCTACGGCAATTATTCCTTTGACGGGGGAAGGGACATAGAGATTCGCAATTCCCGCCTGCTGTCGCGGGACGCCTTTTGGAACAGTGAGAATGTGACGGTGTATGATTCGTTTGTCTCGGGGGAATTCCTGGGATGGAACGCCAGGAATCTGACGCTGGTGGGCTGTACCGTCGAGAGCCTGCAGGGGATGTGCTACATCGATAATCTGGTGATGAAGAACTGCCGTCTGTTAAATACTACGCTGGCCTTTGAATATGCCACGGTGGAGGCGGATATCGACGGACATATCGACAGCGTGATGAATCCGACAGGCGGGAGTATCCGGGCCGATTCCATTGGTGAGCTGATTATGGAGCGGGACAGAGTGGATCCAAGCAGGACAACGATCATCTGCCGCAGGGAATGCGCAGACGCGGAAGCGTCCGGGACACGGAAGGGGACTCGATAGTATGGGAACTGGCATGGATGCACAAGGGCAAAGCATTGATTTTGACAGGGTTGTCAGCCGCGGCGGCACGTATTCCCTGAAATGGAATGTGGCGGACGGCGAGCTGCCGATGTGGGTGGCGGATATGGATTTCCCCACTGCGCCGCCGGTGCGGGAGGCCATTGAAAGGAGAGCCGCCCACGGGGTGTTCGGGTATACGGATGTCCCGGATAGCTGGTATCAGGCGTACGCGGACTGGTGGGCGCGGCGGCACCGGTTCGGGATGGAAAAGGAATGGCTGGTTTTCTGTACCGGCGTTGTGCCGGCTGTTTCCAGCGTTATCAGAAAGCTGACGACGCCGGCGGAGAAGGTTCTGCTTCAGACGCCCGTTTATAATATCCTGTTTCATTCTATCCTGAACAACGGCAGACAGGTGCTGGAAAACCGGCTGGCGTATCGGGAGGGGCAGTACCGGATTGATTTTGCGGATTTGGAACGGAAGCTGGCCGATCCGCAGACCACGTTGATGCTTCTGTGCAATCCCCATAATCCCACGGGAAACCTGTGGGATCAGGAAACGCTTGCCCGAATCGGGGAGCTCTGCAGCCGTTTTGATGTGACAGTGCTGTCAGATGAGATTCACTGTGATTTGACGGAGCCGGGCAGCAGCTATGTCCCGTTTGCGTCCGCTTCAGCGCTGTGCAGAGAGAACAGCGTAACCTGCATCGCACCGACCAAGGCCTTTAATCTGGCCGGACTTCAGACGGCAGCCGTGATGATTCCCAATCCTGTGCTGCGCCATAAGGTGCGGCGCGCGCTGAATACGGACGAGGTAGCGGAGCCAAATGCATTTGCCGTGGACGCGGCCGTCGCGGCCTTCACGAAAGGAGCAGCATGGCTGGACGCGCTGCGGGCGTATATTTCCGGGAATAAAAAGCGGGCGGCGGCATTTATAGAGGAAGAGCTTCCGCAGATACGGGTGGTTCCCTCGCAGGCGACCTATCTGCTATGGCTGGATATAAGCGGTATATCGGAGCATGCAGGGGAGGCGGCCGATTACCTGCGCGCGAGAACAGGGCTGTACCTGTCTGCAGGCGAGCAGTTTGGCGGAAACGGCGGCGGGTTTCTGCGGATGAATATGGCCTGTCCGCGCGCTTTGGCAGAGGACGGGCTGCAGCGCCTGAAAAAGGGAATGACGGCGTACGCGGAGGCTCTGCAGAGCGGCACAAAAAAGTGATTTGCGCTTCGCGGCGGTCTTTGTCAATGAAGGGTATAATGCCTGCGGAAAGCGCCCGGCGCTTCCCCGTAATACTTTTTGAAGGCCTTGGAAAACGCGTACCGGTCGGAAAACTGCAGCCGGGCCGCGATTTCGGACACGGTAAGACGTTCGTCGGAGAGCAGCCCAAGGCAGTATTCCATCCGCCGGCTGGTCATGTACTGCTTGGGGCTGTATCCGATATGCGCGTGAAAAAACTGAATAAAATATTTCTCACTCATGCCCATGAGGGCCGCCAGCTCCTTTACGGGGATGTTCTTTTCGATATGCGCTTCTATGTATGCCAGCAGGCAGTTAATTTTCTGCGGCGGTATTTTATCCGGCTGCGCATAAAAACAGTCCTGCGTGCCCAGATAGGGAAACAGCTCTGCCAGAAACGAGAGGAAGAGCGCATACAGCCGCAGGGAGGCGGCGGTATTCTCACAGGCGTCCAGATATGCCCTGCAAAATCGCTTTGAGGCTTGACGCACCGCATCCGCGGAATAAACGCCGGCGGAATTGCACTGTTTGAAAATATCGGGGCAGTTTCCCGCTTCAAGCGTAAAAAAGGTTACCAGGAAATTGCAGCAGTTCCCGTTACAGAAGGCGCTGTAGCTGTCTCCGGGGTGGAACAGTATGGCGTCGCCCGCGGAGGCGGCTATTCTTTTACCGTTGATTTCCAGAATAAGCGCCCCCTCATCAATATTCCATATGGTGTAATCGGTCTTGGTCTTGGCCTCGTGCCAATCGGCGTCGTGGCAGCAAAAGCGGCAGAATTTGATGCGCAGGGAAAGGCTGGCCGGCGTAAGTTCCATGGCGTTGTCTCCTTATTATAAAAATGAGTTATTCTTAATTGATACCTTTGTCAATTGAGGGTAATTAAGCGTAAAGGTACAGGAATATCGTATCAGAGGATGTTAAAAAACACAATACTTTCGGACATGTTATCATACTATCCGACATTGAAAGCCTGTGCGGAAAGTCGTACGATATAGGCAGCAACCCTTAATTGACAAAGGGAGTATACCTTTGTCAATTAAGGGTATGTAACTGCGGGAAACGCTTCCGGGGCTGCGTCCGCACGGCGCGCAGGCCGGCAAATGCAAAGACGTGCAGAAATGGGGTAAGATATGATTCGGTTATTTGAGCAGCATGTAATACGCAGACAGAAGGAGCTGGACGGGGTGTGGCGCTTTGTCGCGGAGGACGGCAGGTCATACGGCATTCCCGTTCCGGGGTGCATCGAGCAGCATCCGGCGCTGATAAACTACAGGGGAAAAGGAACCTTTTATAAAACGATTCGCCTTGATAAAAGGACCAATGTGCGTCTGGAATTGAAGGGCGTTAGCCATACGGCGGATCTGTATCTGGACGGCACGCTGCTGGCGCATCACTATAACGCTTATACCGGCTTTGCCGGGATTGCACGGGATGTAGAGCCGGGAGCGCATGAAATTCGCGTCTGTGTGGACAATTCTTTTGGCGAGGCCTCGGCGCTGCATATCCCCAACGACTATTATACTTACGGCGGCCTGATTCGCCCGGCCGTACTGGAGGAGGTCGGGGATGCGTACATAAAAAATGTGCATTTTACGCCGTGCAGGCTGACGGACTGCTGGGGCGGCCGAATTGAGGTTGAGCTTGAGAACCTTGGCAGCAAGGCGCTTTTGGCGGAAATCAGGGCAGAGCTTGCGGGCACGCTTACCACGCAGTGCGTGGAGGCGCCGGCGCAATGCACCGTAAAGGCGGCATGGGATGTCCGCTGCGGGCAGGCAGCGGAGTGGAATATGCAGGATCCTGTGCTTTATTTTCTCAATACGCAGCTTTGGGTGGACGAAAAGCCCGTGGACGATTATATAGACAGAGTGGGCTTCCGGGAAATAACATGGTCCGGCAGCCGTCTGCTGTTAAACGGCAGTCCGGTATTTTTGAAGGGCTTTAACCGCCATGAGGATTACGGAACCACGGGCAGCGCGGTGCCGCTGCAGATTATGGTGCAGGATATGGATCTGATGCAGGAGGCAGGCGCAAACGCGGTAAGAACCTGTCATTACCCCAATGACGAAAGGTTCCTGGATCTGTGCGACGAGCGGGGAATGCTGGTATGGGAGGAGAATCATGCCAGAGGCTTGAGCCTTGAGCGGATGTGCAACCCGAATTTTGACCGGCAGTGCAGGGACTGCATCGACGAGATGATCACACAGCACTACAACCATCCCTCCATTGTAATCTGGGGAATCCTGAACGAGTGTGACAGTGCGTCGGAGGAGGGAAGAAGAAAATATAAGAGCCAGTATGACCAGATTCGCAGCCTGGATCCCTCACGCCCGACGACGTCCGCAACCTGTAAGCATTTCCAGGATATTTGTCTGGATCTTCCCGACATTGTGTCATTTAACATTTATTCCGGCTGGTATCAGGACATCGGCGTCCGGGAGCGCCATGAGCAGGAAATAGACTGGATTATGCAGGCGGGCGGCAGGGGGAAGCCGTTGATTGTCAGTGAATTCGGGGCGGCCGCCCTTTACGGCTGCAGGGACAGGGGGCATTGCAAGTGGAGCGAGGAACGTCAGGCAGACGTGATCCGGGAAAATCTGGAGGTGTACCGGGAGGACGACAGGCTTACGGGCGTATTTATCTGGCAGTTTGCCGACTGCAGGGTAACGGAGGAGGAGTGGTTCCATACCCGCGCCAGATGCCACAACAATAAGGGCGTCGTCGATGAATACAGAAGACCCAAGGAGGCGTTTGACGTCGTCAAGGAGATTTTTCACGAATTTAAAAATAATGTACAATAAACGCATGATTTCTGGTATCATGGTACTTATATATCAGAAATTGAAGAAGGAGGCGCCTATGGGAAAGGGAATCGATATCTATATTGACAAATTGTACCGGTATGAGAGACCTGCGGAGCCGTGCTGCATTGGCATTCCGTTTAAGGAAGGGACGCTTTTGAATCCGGACACCGTTGCGGTGCTGCAGGACGGGCGGCCGCTTCCGCTGCAGAAAAAGGTGACGTCCAGACACAAGGATGGTTCGGTTCGTTTCCTGTTTTTGCGGTTTCTGGCGGATTTGCCGGCCAACAAGGGCGTCGTGCTGCAGTGCGTGTCGGATTCGGACGAGCGCTCAGGGAAAGCGCCGATGCGCGTTTGCGCGCAGGAGGGGGGAATCCGGGTGGATACCGGAGCCCTTGCGTTTGCGGTGCAAAACGGCGGCAGTCATATCTTCTCGTGGCTGGAGGCGGACGGCGTGCGGTATGGCGCGGAGCAGTTTGAGGGCCCTGTGCTTCTCGACGGCGACGGCGGCTTGTACGCAGTGGAGCTTGGCGCATGGCAGGTGGCCGAGACGGGCGAGGTCTGTACAATTCTAAAGGCGGACGGTACAAACAGGGGATCGGGAGAAAACGGAAAAAATATCCGGTTTGAGCTTCGGCTTACGGCATATGCGGATAAGCCGTGGGTGGAGGTTTCCTACCGTATCATCAATACGACGACGGCGCCGCTGCACATTGCGTCGCTGGTTTTTGGCTGGAAACGAAAAAATGGCGCATGTGTCACAAGCTCGCAGCAGGAGTCCGGAGAGACTTACTGCACAGTAGGAACCGGGGAGCTTGCAGCGCTTGAAGAGCTGACGCCGGTATCGGAGGTCAGGACCTGCGTCGCGACGTCTAACTATAAGACGAGCTTTGAAATCGGAGCGCGCGGCGCCCGGGTGCGCCGGGTGATTGACGCGAAGCATCTTGTCGAGGAGTCCAACGAGCATCTGGCGGAGGTTTTCTACGGTACCCTATTCGCAGACTGCACAGATGCGCAGGGCGGCGTCTGCGCGACCGTCTTTCAGGCGTATCAGAATTTTCCGAAGGCGGTTTTGGCGGAGCGGGACGGGCTGTCCGTTATGCTGGTGCCGGCGGGTGCGGGCGCGGTAGTGATGGAGCCGGGGATGGCAAGAGAGCAGAGGTTTTTGCTGCATTTTCACGGCCCGCAGGAGGCGATTGCGGCGCTTGACAACAGGAGCCTGATTTATCAGATGCCGGACAGGCCGTATGTGCTGCCCCAGATTCACCGGGAATCGGGCGTGTATCTTGACATCTTCTCCGACGGCTGTGACGTGGAGGTGGAGCAGGCGCTGATTGCCAGGGCGGACGGGCATGCGAGAGCTTACGGAATGCTGAACTTTGGCGACGCACCGGATATGAACTATACGACGCAGGGCAGGGGCGGCGGCGATTTGGTCTGGACGAACAATGAGTATGATTTTCCGCATGCCTGCGCACTACTGTATGTGAGAACCGGAATCCGCAGGTTTCTGGATTACGCCATTGCGGCGGCAAGCCACTGGATGGATGTGGATGTGTGCCATTACAGCGATAATCCGTTTTTTGTGGGCGGTCAATGGGAGCATACCAACGGGCACTGCAAGGGCAATGTCATCAGCCGGGACAGGCTGATGGTCTGCTCCCATCAGTGGGTGGAGGGGCTGCTGGACTATTACCACCTGACAGGAGACGAGCGCGGGCTGGAGACGGCGCTGGGCATTGGCGAAAATGTCCTGCGGCTGCTGGAGACGCCGATGTATGCGAAGGTCGGCGAAGCCAACGCGCGTGAGACAGGCTGGGCGCTGCGGTCGTTGACGGCGCTCTACAGCGAGACAAGGGATTCCAAATGGCTTGCGCCGTCACAGAAAATTCTGGAGGATTTTAAGGTATGGGAGGCGCAGTACGGGAACTGGCTCGCCCCTTATACGGATAATACGGTCATCCGCGTCGGCTTTATGATAGCGGTGGCAATCGGGAGCGTTATGCGTTATTACCGCGAATTTCCGGATCCGTCGTTAAAGCATATGATTCTTGCGGCGGTAGACGATTTGGTGGAAAACTGCTATGTGGAGCGGACGGGCCTGTTTTATTACAAGGAGCTGCCCAGCCTGGACCGGCTGGGAAATAATACACTCCTGCTGGAGGCGCTGGCCATTGCCTATGAGCTCACGGGGGACGGCCGTTATCTGCGCTATGGGGAGCAGACCTTCCAAAAGGCAATTCACGAGAGCACAGGAGGCAGCCTTGGCAAAAAGACGATTTATGGCGACGCGGTGATTGCAGGCAGCGGCGGCACGAAGAGTTTCGCGCAGAGCTTTATTCCGCTTGCGGCGTATCATAAGGCATTGCGGGATTGGGAGAACAGGACTGCGGCAAATTAGGGACAAAGAAAGGCGGGGCTCTTAAATATGGAAGAAAAAGAGGGCGTGTTTAGCGGACGCTATCGGGAACCGGAGGAAAAACCCGGTTTGCAGGAGGAGAAGCCTGCGGCTTCGGAGAAAACGGCGGGGCCGGCAAAAAAGCTTTTTGCGGGAATCGGATTGAGTATTTTGATGCTGGCCGCCTATCTGGCCGCCCAGCTGCTGACGGGCGCCGTGATTATGGGCGTGATGGCGGCGGGGCTGATGATGCGGGATCCGGGAACGGATATGCAGTATGCGATTGCGGCGGTGCAGCGCAGCGCCGTCACGGACCCGGCTGTTATGCCGCTTATAACAGCGGCTTCGACGGCTGTTCCCGCGCTTATCGTCATGCTTCTCTACTGGCTTGTCAGAGGAAGGAAGCGGACGGCTGCGGACAGGGCTTTTTTTGCGGAAAAGGTGCTTCGGGGCAGAATAATCCTGATGATTACCATTGCGGCGGTCGGACTGTATTATCTGGCGGTCCTTATTTCGGGCGTGATTAGTATGATCAGCCCGCAAACGGTAAAAGAATATGAGGAGATGATGGAATTCGCGCTTGGCGGGAATACGCTTCTGATACTGCTTGTGGCGTCCGTTGCGGCCCCGGTCGCGGAGGAATGCCTCTTAAGGGGATTTGTGCTGCGCAATCTGCAAAAATATTTCCGGGCCCCCGCAGTGATAATCCTACAGGCGGTTTTATTCGGCGCTTTTCATTTAAACTGGGTACAGGGGATTTATGTGATTCCCGTTGGCGCGGCGTTTGGGTTTACGGCGGTCAAATGCCGTTCGGTGCTGCCGTGCATTTATATGCATATGTTCTATAACCTGATGTCAATGATTATTCTGATTCTTCCGCCGTTTTTCCAATCCCTGCTTTGCTGCGTGACGATGCCCGCGTTGTGCGCGCTTCTGGTTTACAGTCTGGGAAAGCGCAGAGCCGCACGGCTTCCGGATTCGGGCGCGCAGGGATAAATATGAAAGTGGAAAGGCATGACAGGCAATGAAAGTAACGAAAAAAGAGAACTCAACGGCGCTGTTTGAGACAACGGCGATTCCGAAGGCGGTAGCGACCTTATGCATTCCTACGGTGATCAGCTCGCTGGTTATGGTGCTGTACAATCTTGCGGACACATATTTTGTGGGAATGCTCAACGATCCGGTGCAGAATGCCGCGGTAACGCTGGCAGGGCCGGTGCTGCTGGCGTTCAACGCGGTCAATAATCTGTTTGGCGTGGGCAGCTCAAGCATGATGAGCCGCGCGCTTGGCCGAAGAGATTACGATACGGTAT
Organism: uncultured Lachnospiraceae bacterium; assembly: GCA_949948735.1. Lineage (GTDB taxonomy): Bacteria > Bacillota > Clostridia > Lachnospirales > Lachnospiraceae > COE1. The sequence continues at coordinate 126,854 of CATLGV010000005.1, forward strand.
ACAGAAGCTCCGCATTTGGATTTTACTGCGCGCTGCTGTGCGGCATTTTATTCTCCATCGGCTGTACCGTGGGGAAAACGCCGCTGCTGGCGATGCTCGGGGCGGATGCGCTGACGGCCGCGGCGACGGCGGATTATATGAAATGGACGGTGACCTTTGGTGCCGCGCCCGCGATTCTGAATGTAGTGCTGGCCTATATGGTGCGCTCCGAGGGCGCGTCCTTCCACGCGAGCGTCGGGACGATGAGCGGGTGCCTGCTCAATATTGTGCTGGATCCGATTTTTATCCTGCCGCAGTGCTTTAATATGGGCGCCGCGGGAGCGGGACTTGCGACGTTTCTGTCCAATTGCGCGGCCTGCGCGTATTTCTTTGTCCTTTTATACAAAAAGAGAGGGAATACCTATGTGTGTATTCGGCCGGATAAATTCTGTCTGCGCGGCGCAATCGTGGCGGGCGTCTGCGCGGTGGGGATTCCGGCGGCGATTCAGAATCTGCTGAATGTAACGGGGATGACGATTTTAAACAATTTTACCGCGTCCTTCGGAGCCGATGCGGTTGCGGCAATGGGAATCACGCAGAAGATTAACATGGTGCCGATGCAGATCAGCATGGGGATTTCGCAGGGAATCATGCCGCTGATCAGCTATAATTACGCGAGCGGCAATTATAAGCGCATGAAGGGCGGCTTCTGGTTTGCAGGCAAGGTAAGCCTCGGCTTTATTACCGCGGCGGTGCTGTTCTACTATATCGGTGCGGGCGCCGTGGTGCGGACGTTTATGGACAACGAGGCGATTATCGCGTACGGGACGCGTTTCCTGCGCGGCTTTTGCATCGGCCTGCCGTTTTTATGTATGGATTTTCTGGCTGTGGGCGTTTTCCAGGCGGTCGGAATGGGAAAGCATGCGCTGGTATTTGCCGTTATGCGCAAGGTTATTCTTGAGATACCCGCGATTTATGTGTTGAATTACCTGTTTCCGTTATACGGGCTTGCCTATTCGCAGTTTGTGGCGGAGTTTGTGCTTGCTGTCGCGGCGGTGGTCGTGCTGACGCGTCTGTTTGGGAAGCTGAATGGGAAAACGCGGCAGGAGGTCGACGACTGAACTTTAATTTTCTTTCTTGCACAAATATGGTTTTATGTCGTATACTTAAGAAAGCATGGATTAAGGAAGCACTGTTTAAAGCAGCGTTTCCTTATATAAAGTAAGACGGACTTTATACTGGAAGAGATTTGAAGGAGACAGCTATGACTTTTTTTGATTTATTATCTATGGTAGGCGGACTTGCCCTGTTCTTGTACGGCATGCATATTCTGAGTGAGGGACTTGAGAAGCTGTCCGGCGGACGTCTGGAAAAGGTGCTTGAAAACCTGACAAACAGCAAGTGGAAGGCGGTGCTTCTGGGAGCGGGCGTTACGGCGGTTATCCAGTCCTCCTCGGCGACGACGGTGATGGTCGTGGGTTTTGTAAACTCCGGCATTATGAAGCTTTCACAGGCAATCGGCGTGATTATGGGCGCGAATGTGGGAACGACGATTACCTCATGGGTGTTGAGCCTTTCGGGAATCCAGAGCGACAGCTTTGTGATACAGATGCTCAAGCCGACTTCCTTTTCGCCGATTCTCGCGATTATCGGCATTGTGTTTGTGATGTTTGTAAAGAGCGGCAAAAAGCGGGACGTGGGAACGATTCTGGTGGGCTTTGCGATTTTAATGTTCGGCATGGACGCGATGTCGTCCGCGATGGAGCCGTTGAAAAATGTGCCGCAGTTTACCGGACTTTTTACGATGTTCCAAAACCCGCTGCTTGGCATGATCGTCGGCGCGCTGATCACGGCGGTCATCCAGTCCTCGTCGGCGTCCGTAGGTATTCTGCAGGCGCTGTGCGATACGGGAACGGTAAGCTATGCGGCGGCCGTGCCGATTATTATGGGACAGAATATCGGTACCTGCGTCACGGCGCTGATGTCGGGCGTCGGCGCGACCAAGAACGCAAAGCGTGCGGCGATTGTGCATCTGCTGTTTAACGTGCTGGGAACGGCGATCTTTATGTGCGTATTTTATCTGCTGAACGCGTTTATCCATTTTGAGTTTATGGAGCTTCCTGTAAACAGAGCGGGCATCGCGCTGGTGCACACAGGCTTTAATATTCTGGCGACGATGGTGCTGCTTCCGTTTTCAGGCCTGCTGGAGCGGCTGTCCCTTGTGCTGATTAAGCAGGACGAGGAGGAGGCAAAGCGCGCCGAGCAGCAGGCAAAGCTTGTGCGGATGGACGAGCGGTTTTTGAGTACGCCGTCCTTTGCGCTGGAGCAGGCCAATTCCCATGTCGTGGAGATGGCGCATATCACGCTGGATGCAGTCCGCGAGGCGGTCGTTACGCTGCAGGCCTATGACAAAAAGATCGTGGAGGAGGTCGAGCACAAGGAAAACCTGGTGGACCACTATGACGATGAAATCAGCAGCTATCTGGTAAAGCTTTCGAGTAAAAATCTGAGCGTGCGGGATTCGAGAAAGCTGGCCATGCTGCTGCACAGTATCGGGGATCTGGAGCGCATAGCGGATCATGCGATCAATATTGCGGATTCGGCGCGCGAGATGCACAAAAAGGAGCAGAGCTTTTCACCCAAGGCGCTGGAGGAGCTGGATATTTTCTCACAGGCAGTTGTCGATATTGTTGAGAGCGCTGTGTGGGTGCTGGAGACAGAGAATATGACGGGCGCTAAGGCGATGGAGCCGTTTGAGGAGGCCATCGACACGCTTCATAAGGAGATCAAGAAGCGGCATACCAAGCGCCTGCGCAAGGGCAAATGTACGGCGGAGATGGGCTTTGTGCTCTCCGACATTACGAACAATTATGAGCGGATTGCGGATCACTGCTCGAATCTTGCAATCAATGTCCTGCAGCTCTATGAGGACGAGACGCATGCGCACGAGTATGTCGACACGCTGCAAAAGGGCGAGGGCAGTGAATTTGACGTGCGGTACCACAATTATCTGAAGAAATACGAGCTGCCGGGAAAATAAGCGGCAGCGTTTGAAATCGCACAAAAACCCGTCCATATATCAGTGATTTTCGTTAAAATACACAAAATTCACGCATCCTGCGGATTTTAAGTTGTGCGGAAAAAAAATATACATTATAATATAGATGTTGATTTTAGCGCATTGCAGTGCTAAACAAAAGATGCTGTGTCAGCAGTGTGAAACATAAAAGGCGCGGGCGCCAAGCCGGCGGTTTTATAGACAGAAGGAGGATACAAAAATGTCTTATGTTGATGAAGTGTTGGAGCTTGTAAAGAAAAAGAACGCAAGCGAGCCTGAATTCTTGCAGGCGGTGACAGAGGTTTTAAATTCTTTAAGACCGGTGGTTGAGGCAAATGAAGAGCTTTACAAAAAGAACGCGATTCTGGAGAGAATCACAGAGCCGGACCGCCAGCTGATGTTCCGCGTTCCGTGGGTGGACGATAAGGGACAGGTACAGGTAAACAGGGGCTTCCGCGTCCAGTTTAACAATGCGATTGGGCCGTACAAGGGCGGCTTGAGACTTCATCCCTCCGTTAATCTGGGTATTATTAAGTTCCTTGGCTTTGAGCAGATTTTTAAGAATTCCCTGACCAGCCTTCCGATTGGCGGGGGCAAGGGCGGTTCCGATTTTGACCCCAAGGGCAAGTCGGACAGAGAGATTATGGCGTTCTGCCAGAGCTTTATGACGGAGCTGTGCAAGTATATCGGCGCCGATGTGGATGTTCCTGCCGGCGATATTGGTACCGGGGCACGGGAGATTGGCTTTATGTTCGGGCAGTATAAGAGAATCCGGGGTATGTTTGAGGGTGTTCTTACAGGAAAGGGCCTGACCTACGGCGGTTCCCTTGCGCGTACGGAGGCTACGGGCTACGGCCTGCTCTATCTTACCGAGGAGCTGATGAAGTGCCACGGAGAGTCGATGCAGGGCAAGACAGTGGTTGTTTCCGGCGCGGGCAACGTTGCGATTTACGCGGCGCAGAAGGCGCAGCAGATGGGTGCGAAGGTCGTTACCTGCTCCGATTCTACCGGCTGGATTTATGATCCGGAGGGAATCGACGTAGCGCTTTTGAAGGAAGTAAAGGAAGTAAAGCGTGCGAGACTGACAGAGTACGCAGCAGCGAGAAAGAGCGCGCAATATCACGAGGTCAGCGCCGCTGACAGGGGTGGCGCAGGCGTATGGCAGATTAAATGCGATATCGCGCTGCCGTGTGCGACGCAGAACGAGCTGCTCATCGAGGATGCAAAGCAGCTGGTTGCAAACGGCTGCAAGTGCGTATGTGAGGGCGCGAACATGCCGACAACCATTGAGGCGACAGAGTATTTGCAGAATAACGGCGTGTGGTTTGTAGGCGGTAAGGCTGCAAACGCGGGCGGCGTTGCGACCTCCGCACTGGAGATGTCCCAGAACAGCGAGCGCTTAAGCTGGAGCTTCGAGGAGGTAGACGCGAAGCTGAAGGGCATTATGGTCAATATCTATCACAACATCGACGATGCCGCAAAGCGGTACGGCATGGAGGGCAACTATGTGGCAGGCGCGAACATTGCGGGCTTTGAGAAGGTCGTAAACGCGATGCTGGCACAGGGGGTTTGCTAAACAGAAGACAGATAAAATCGGGTGCGTCAGCACCCGATTTTTATGCGGTAGGAAGTTGTCACAGCAGTAGTCTATTCCCTCCCGCTCCTGCGGATAAACATCAATCCGAAAACGCCGACGCCGCAGTTGCTGGATACGGTGGCGGAGGCCTTCTGGGTGATAATCTTCTCGAACTTCACATATTTTTCCACTTCCTCCAAAATCTCGTCAAGCTGGCGTACCGTACAGCCTGCGTAGGTCAGGAACAGAATGCGTGTGTCGATTTGTTTGCTGTGGTGAAGCAGCTTTTTGACATAGTGGCGGCGCACATGCTTCATATTGCCGATTTCAATTGTCCAGAGCTTCAGCTCGTTCTGCGCCATGCGCAGCACCGGATGGAGGTTCAGGCCGCTGCAGAGCTTATGAACCAGGCCGGTTATTTTGCCGTTGCGGTACAGCGCTTCGGTATCCGGCACGAGGAAATTGGAGCATACACGGCTCCGGAAGGCCGTAAGCGCACTGCAGATTTCATCGACATCCTTTCCATCCTCCGCGAGCGCCGCGGCGTATAAAACGATCAGCCCGTGTCCGCTGCTGATATGCGTGGAATCGAATATTGTGACGTTGTCAAAGCTCCTGCTGGCCTGCTGCGCATTCGGATAAGCGCCGCTTAGCGCGGTGGTCGCGGTAATGTGAATCACATGCTCGGCGGTTTCCAGCGTATCCGCAAAGAAATATTCGTATTCTGAGGGATCCGCGGTTGAGGAGCGCGCATAATTGCCCGTTGTTTTCAGGTAGTTGAGCAGGCTGTCGGAGGAGACCTCAAACAAATCGCAGAAACGCCCTTCTTTGGTATGCACATAGCAGTACATCAGCCGGATCTGGTATTCCTCCAGCAAATCGCGCGGTAAATCGCAGATGCAGTCCGCGGTAATCGCAACCTTTCGTTTCCGTACGCTCGTAATCTGGTTGATTGTAGCCTCCTGGGTATCGCCGGACCCATCGTCCAATGCGTATTCTATCAGCTCGGACGGCAGATATTTGAGCAGGCTTGCTTCCAGAAGCGCGGCGTTGATCGGCTTGGCGAGGTATCCGTCAAAGCCCATGTCCTGATAGACCTGTTCCGCGTTGGTCATGACGTTTGCCGTCAGGGCGACGATGGGCGCCCGCTGGCAGAAGCCCTTTGTCTGGGCGCGTATTGCCTTTAGCGTCGCTTCCCCATCCATTTCCGGCATCATATGATCCATTAGAATAATATGATAAAAGCTTTCCGCGGTGCGCTTGAGACATTCCCTTCCGCTCTCGGCAGTTTCAACCTTAATCTTCGTCCCGCGGAGAAGCTTGACAGCAACCATACGGTTCATATCGTTATCGTCCACGACCAGAATTCGGGCGTTTGGCGCCGTAAAGCACTGTCTGTACTTTGTGCGCCGGCCAAGCTGCTTTTGCGCCGCGAAATCAATAATGCCGATGGGCTGCGCATTCATAATCTGCTGCCTGATTTCTATCGTAAAGACGGAGCCTTTGTGATATACGCTGTCGACGGAGATTTTTCCGCCCATCATTTCGACAAGCTGCTTGGCGATGGTAAGGCCCAGGCCGGTTCCCTCGATATTCCGATTCTGGGTTTCGTCTATGCGCTTGAAGGAATGGAAGAGATCGTCCAGGCTCTCCTTGCGGATGCCGATACCCGTATCCGCGACGGAGATACGCAGCAGAATCTCGTTTGTACCAATGCGCTCGCCCTTTGCGGATAAGGTAACGGAACCGGTCTCTGTGTACTTGACCGCATTGGTCAGCATATTGGTGATAATCTGCTTGATACGCACTTCGTCGCCGTAGAGCATGGACGGAATATCGTGGTCAATATCGACTTTGAATTCCAGCTCCTTCTGATGCGCGCGTACCCAGATCAGGTTTACCAGGTCGCTGAACATGGAGCTGACCTCATACTGCGCCGGTACAATCTCCATCTTGCCGGACTCAAGCTTGGACAAATCCAGAATGTCGTTGATGGTGGTCAGCAGCATTTTGCTGGCATTCTGTATGTTAATGGCGTTTTCGGCGATTTCGTCCGAAATATCCTCCCGAAGGGTCATCTCGTTCAGACCGATAATGGTGTTAATCGGCGTGCGGATTTCATGGCTCATATTTGCGAAGAAGGTGTCCTTGGAGCGCGCAATCTGCTCGATTTCTTCCCGCTGGCGCTCGGCAAGGCGCCGCTCCTTGTCATAGGTGAAAAACTGCATTTTCAACAGAAAGCCGATAAAGCAGCTTACAATGACCAGTGTGACAAAGGAATCCACAAAGCCGTAAAAGCGGTCCGGCGTCTCGGGAAAAAGCTGCGGGTATCGATATGTGGCGGCATAGGAGGCAAAAAAGGAAGCCAGGGAGAGCAGCAGCGCGACGTAAAACGCCGTTCCCCGGAACAATACAAAGACGTATACAAGGCCCAGGACAAACCATACCGGCGCGCCGCTGTCCATGCCGCCGCTCAGGAAAAAGATAAGCGGAAAAAGAAGGACGTTCGAGGTCAGCACCAGCATCCAGGAGGCCAGCCGGACCTTATTATATTGAACGGTAATAAAAAGCGCGGCGCCGGATACAAGGCACATCGGCAGGAGTGTGATCAGGATGGCGGGCGGTGCGCCGAACAGGGTGCGGCCCATGCTGATAACGGATGCGGCAAATGCCAGTATCAGGACAATCCGGTTCAGCCGCTGCTGAAAATCCAGCTGTTCATTGAGCAGTACTTTGAAAAAATGATGCAGTTTTTTTCTCATGGTCGTGTACCTCCAGACTTTCCTGTCGTCATATCGTGCCTCCGGTTATCTTTTCTTCCCATAAATCCAGTACGTCGGAGGCGCCAAGGAAGTCAAAATCATTGATTCGGGTCTGAATCTCGGCTGTCATCTCCGATAAGCTCAGGCCGTGATAACAGTGCGTTCCTAGCTGCTGCAAAATCGCATCCAGCCCTTCGCCCTCAAAGCTGTCCAGCTTTTCCCGCAGGGGTGCGATCAGTGCCGTAAAGGCTTTGCTGTCCGTATCCGGCAGCGTCTGCTTTGACACGGGAGCAGAAAACGGCGATGCCGCGGCCGGTGGATTTACTGTCTGCGGTGCGCAGGAGGCCTTTGCGGAATCGTGACAGCCGTCGGGATAAAGAAAGGTGTTTGCGGCGAGTGCATGCAGGAGCGCCTCATGCCTTTCCAGCAATTCTTCATGGTGCTCCAGAATGTAGTCCACGCGGTTTTCTTTTCCGGCCATTTCCAGCTTCAGCGCCAGCTCGGCCAGCTCGTTTGCCCCGATGCCCTTGGAATTGCTTTTGAGGGCGTGCACCGTAATCACATAGTTCTTCCAATCCTGATTGCGGAAGAATTCGGAAAGCTGCTGATTGCGTTTGCCGCCCTCCGCATGGTAAATCAGAATGATCTCCCTCAGCCCTTCCCTGTCGCCGCAGTAGGAGATTCCCTGCCGGATATTGATGCCGGCCATTTCAAGCGCGTCGAGCGCGGCGGTGTCGTCTGCCGGAGCCGGAAAATCAGACGCGGCGTCGATGCCGGCGGCAGCCGTGTCGTCTGTGGGCATGGCGGGAGGGGCGGAAATGGGGCCGGCAGCGGTACCGGGTGTATCCGTATCCGACATGCCGGGAAGCGGGGCGTCCTCCTCCGGGACCGCAAGCTGTTTGCGCACCGGGATATAACGGCGCAGCATGCGTTCAAGGACGCTCAGCTCAATCGGTTTGGCAATAAAGTCGTCAAAGCCCTCCTCGATAAACATTTCGCGCGCGCCGCCGATTGCGTTTGCGGTAAAGGCGATAACGGACAGCGACTGAAAATAAGCGCCGGGCTTCTGACGGATTTTGTGCAGGGTCTCTACGCCGTCCATATCCGGCATCATATGATCGAGAAAGACGCAGTCATACTCCATGGAATCAAGCTTATGCAGGGCCTCCTGCCCGCTGCTGGCCATGGAGACCTTGATTTGGTAGGGCAGCAGCAGCCTTGCCATAACCTTCAGGTTCATGGCGTTGTCATCCACAATAAGTACCCTGGCCTCGGGAGCGATAAAGCGATGCTTCAGGTCCGGATGCTGTGCGTCCCGCTGAAGCACCTTCTGGCCGTTGAATACCGCCGCGATGGACAGCACGGTGAATGGCTTGTAAATACGCAGCATATTGCTTCGGACATGCGGCTCCTGGTCGTAATCCAATATCAGCACAACGGTAAGCTCGGCGGCAAGATGCTCGAAAAAGGCTCTGTCCTCGCAGTATTCGTCCCAGCTGATAAAAATATGGGAAAAGTTTTCATGCTCAATGCGCCGCTTAAGCTCGGAAAGGTTCTGACAGATGCGGAACAGGATGCCAAACTGCTCGGCCATGTGACGGATGCACTTTTCGTAGCCCTCCCGGACAATGGAAAAGTTATATTTGTCCATGTTGATATAACATGCGGCGAACAGATGGCCCTTGTTTTTGATGGAGACAATTGGCGTCTCATCGAGGACCTTCTGCGGAATCGTGCATTGGAATTCCGTTCCGCTGCCGGGCGTGCTCTCTACGGTGATAAAGCCGCCCATATTGCGGACAAGCGCCTGCGTGATCGAGAGCCCCAGGCCGATGCCGCCCTCCTCGCGGTTGCGTTTGGAATTGAGCTGGCTGAAGCTGGTAAAGATTTTTTCCATATCTGCCTGCTTCATGCCGATGCCCGAATCCCGGATGCTGATCATCAGGTTGATACCGTAAAGCTCTCTGCGGCTCTTGATGCGCAGGACAACGCCACCCTCTCTGGTAAACTTAATCGCGTTTTCCAGCAGGTTCATCACGATGCGGCGGAGCTTCTGCTCGTCCCCGACCAGATTGCTGGGCAGATTGGCGTCGCAGTCGACAATCAGCTCCAGCTTTTTGCCGTTTTCCATAGTCAGGGCCATATTGATAATGTCGGTGATGGTGGAGGTAATATTGTAGCTCTCCTCCGCAAGCTCCATCTTGCCGCTTTCCAGCTCGGAGAAGTCGAGGATATTGCTGACGGTGGAGAGAAGATTGCGTCCTGCGGTCTGGATGTCGACAATGTCGCGGCGGACGCTTTCGGGAAGATTTTCCTGTAAAATAGCCTCGCTCATGCCGCAGACCGCATTGATGGGCGTGCGGATTTCGTGCGATATATTGACCATAAAATCGTCCTTGCTCTGTTCTACCAGCTCCAGCTCGTGGATGTTTTCCAAAAGCTTGTCGCTGGTTTCCTGACGGATGCGCTGGGTGATCCATGTGACAAGCAGAATCGCGTAGGCGGAGAGGACGTGCAGAACCAGCCGGATGATATCGTTGGCGGAGGCAATTGCGATTGTCTGTGCGACAAAAATGTGATAGAGAAAGACCGCCGTACTGAAAATCAGGCTGATCAGGAGGATGTCCGAGATACAGAAGGTGCCCAGCAGCACGATTAAGGCCAGCATGGTAGACAGCATGGAGGTAAAGCTGTGCGAATGCACGGCGTAAATGAAAAAGTTAATCCAAGCCAGTATGGAGAGGCACTTGGCCCGGAAGACGTAGCTGCGGTATCCCTTTACGGTCACAAACCAGCCGGCGGCAATTGCGGCAAGGATAAGCTCCTTTGCAAAAATGCTCCAGTCCAGCAGAAGGGACGAGACGAACATTGCAAGGGAGAAAACGGTAAATATGGCCAGAACAATCCGTTCCAGCTTTTGATTCGTTTTATGGTTCTGAAATTGTTTTTCTTCCAAAGTAAATCCCCATTCCTTTCTCATGCGGTAATTTAAGCGATGCCGAGGACTTGCTTAAGCCTCGGGAGCATTTCCATAAATACGTCGATGATAACAGGGTCAAACTGTGTCCCGCGTCCCTCCGACATAATCTGCATAATCCGTTCGATAGGGCGAATCGGGGGCTTGTAGCAGCGTTCCTCATACAGCGCGTCAAAAACGTCCGCAACCGACATAATGCGCGCAGCCAGAGGGATGCTGTCTCCGGAAAGCCCTGTAGGGTAGCCGGAGCCGTCCCAGCGCTCGTGGTGGTACATGGCGATGTCCTCCACAATCTGTACATAATCGGCGTCTTCCATGTCGCCGATGATTGTGTGCAGGATTTTGCGGCTGCAGGTTGTGTGCAGCTTCATTGCGTCAAACTCCTCCGGCGTCAGCTTTCCGGGCTTTTGCAGAATGGCGTCCGGTATTTTGATTTTGCCGACGTCGTGCAGGGGCGCGGCCTTGCAGAGATCCTCTATGTATTCCGGCGTCAGCTCCGCCTCAAAGAGCTTTCGTCTGTGCAGCTCATCCGCGATCATCCGCACATACGTCTGTGTGTTCTTGACGTGCTTTCCGGTGCTGCCGTCCCGGCTCTCAATCAGATTCGCCATGCCCACGATGACCGAATCCTGAATCATGCTGATTCGCCGTGCGTCCTCGGTAATTTTTTCGGCCTGCTCCCGTACCATGTTTTCCAGATTGCTCCGGTATTGCGACAGCTCGATGGTCTTGCCTACGCGGCTGAGCAGAATGTCCGGAATAAAGGGCTTGACGACAAAATCCATCGCGCCTACCCGGAAGCAGCGGATTTCAGTCTCGGCCAGGCTGTCCGCAGTCAGGAAGATGACGGGAATGGTTTTCGTTTTTTCATCGCGCTGCAGCTGCTCCATTACGGCAAAGCCGTCCGGATCCGGCATGTTGATATCGAGCAGTATCAGATCCGGGCGGTTGTTCTCCAGATATTTCAGGGCTGCCGTGCCCGAATTGCACGCTGCAATGCGGTAGTACGGCAAAAGAATTTTCTGCGCAAGCGTCAGGTTGGTCTTATCATCGTCAACAACCAAAATAATATTCTTCATTTGTTTACACCCCTGTATTCTTTATCGATTCTGTTCCTTTTATTTTAACCTTTTTGAGTAAAGTACGCTACTGTTTTTTGATAAAACAGTGCAAGGACTTAAGCATTGGGGAAGAGCTGCCGATATATCAGATAGAACGGGCGGCAGATTTTGCCGGCGGAAGGCGTTATACATGCGGAAAAAGTCCGGCGTGCCGGGCTGCGGCGTATGGGCGTGTGTTTAAAGGAGGAAGAGATATGGCGGTTAAAATAGGAAACAGCTGGGTATCGGAGGCTGCATACGCATATGCGCAGCGGCAGGTGGAGAAAAGTAAGGACGACGGCAAAGAGAGCGGGAAAACACGGGACGAAATGACACGACTGTCAGAACAGTTCCCGGATTTGAAGTTTTCGACAAACACAAAGCCCTTCTCGGCGGACGGGCGCAATAATATCGCCATCGCGCCGAATATTCTGCGCGAAATGGAGACGGATCCGGATAAGCGTCTGGAGTATGAGGCGCTCATCTACGACTGCAACGAGGTTATAAAGAGCATGCCGGCAAAGAACATAAACGGCAGCGCCATCAAAGCCTTCGGCTTTATTATCGGCGCGGACGGCGGGCTGAGCGCATGGAGCATATCGGAGAGCGGCGGCACCCAGAAGCGTGAGAAGTTTACGCTGGACAAGAGCAGGAAGGACAGCTGGCTCGAGCAGATGCACATCCGGAAGAAGGAGAACAATAAGGATTCCTATGAGAAAGCCCCCGATGACAGCGATAAGAGTACGACCTATTCCGTGAATAAGATGAGCAGCGCGGACAGAAGCGCGATTGTGGAGCGGCTCAAGAAGGATCAGGAGGCGCGGGAGCAGCAGCTTGCGGCATTGGTACAGCAGATGCTGTCCAGGCAGGCGGATACCTACGGAAACGCAACGGATATGTGGCGTTTTCTGGCGAGCGGCAATTATACGGTGGATGCCGCGACAAAGGCGCAGGCGCAGAAGGATATTTCGGAGGACGGATACTACGGCGTAAAGCAGACTTCACAAAGACTGTTTGATTTTGCCAGCGCGCTGGCGGGAGACGACGTTGAGAAGATGAGGGAGATGCAGGCCGCAATGCAGAAGGGGTTTGATAAGGCGACAAAGACCTGGGGCGGCCAGCTTCCGGGCATCTGCCAGGAGACAATCAATGCCGCGAATAAGATGTTTGACGATTATTATGCTTCGAAGGAAACGGCATAATTCGTGTGGATAACCGCACGGATGCGGTAAATTGTCAGTTAATATCCACACATTTATGCACATTATCCACAAAATAAAGGGCTTACGACAAAGTAACTGTTTTTTCGACAGGACAGAAAGCGGGGCCTTTTGGGTGTCAAAAGGTATATATTTGCGTCAAAAAGTACCGATTCTGCTATTGTTTTATTTCCCCAAAAGGGATAAGATAAGGGTAATAAAATGATGGAGGTAAACAGCTATGGCAATTTTAGTTACAGGCGGTGCAGGATTTATCGGCAGCCACACAGTGGTAGAGCTTCAGGAAGCGGGATATGATGTGGTAGTGATTGACAACTTATCCAATTCCAGTGCGAAGGCGCTGCAGCGTGTGGAGAAGATTACGGGAAAGCCCATTACGTTTTATAAGGCTGATATACTGGACAGGGATGCGCTGGAGGAGATTTTTACAAAAGAAACGATTGACTCCTGTATCCACTTTGCGGGATTAAAGGCAGTCGGAGAGTCTGTTGCAAAGCCATGGGAGTATTATAATAATAATATCGCGGGGACGTTGACATTGGTGGATGTGATGAGAAAGCATCATTGCAAGAATATTATTTTCTCCTCCTCGGCGACCGTATACGGGGATCCCGCGTTTATTCCGATTACGGAGGAGTGCCCGAAGGGACAGTGTACAAATCCTTACGGCTGGACAAAGTCCATGCTGGAGCAGATCTTATCCGATATGCAGAAGGCGGATCCGGAGTGGAATGTAATCCTGCTGCGCTACTTTAATCCGATTGGCGCGCATAAGAGCGGTACCATGGGCGAGAATCCCAACGGTATTCCCAACAACCTGATGCCGTATATCACACAGGTAGCGGTAGGAAAGCTGGAAAAGCTGGGCGTATTTGGCAACGATTATGACACGCATGACGGAACGGGTGTGCGGGATTATATCCATGTAGTGGATCTTGCGGTCGGCCATGTGAAGGCTCTGAAGAAGATCGAGCAGAAGGCGGGACTGTGTATCTACAATCTCGGTACAGGTACCGGCTACAGTGTGCTGGATATTGTTAAGAACTTCGAGGAAGCAACGGGCGTTAAGATACCGTATGAGATTAAGGAGAGACGTGCGGGGGACATTGCCACCTGCTATGCGGATGCGTCCAAGGCAAAGAAAGAGCTTGGCTGGACGGCACAGTACGGTATCAGGGATATGTGCGCGGACAGCTGGAGATGGCAGTCCAACAATCCCAACGGCTACGGCGACTGACGCGACAGGAATATATGACAGAAACAAAAAAGCTCCCCTGGCGGGAGCTTTTTTCTACAGGAAAGTGCGACAGCGTAAATCATTTAGGGAGAATGCGAAGTATTCTCTTAATCGAGCGTGCCGACGCTCGATTTTTTATCGTTTCGTCTCCGGAATATCCAGCGTGCCGTTTTTATAGCGCTCAATAATATTGTTAATGCGGTCGTTGGGATTGAGCAAATCGCTGATGGAGGAATCGTGGTTGAGCGTATCGATGATATAGGCGACATATTTGCTCATATCACAGCTGATATACCACGGCTTTTCGAGGAGCTCCGGCATCTGATAAATCAGGTTCGTGGTAAGGATGCGGTAAATCAGGCCGCTCTCATAAGCCTTGTCAAAGCGCTCGAGGCCGCCTGTGAACAGGCCGAAGGTAGCCGCGACAAAAATGCGGTTTACGCGCCGGCGTTTCAGGCTGGCCGCAACCTCCAGCACGCTTTCGCCGGAGGAAATCATATCGTCAACAATAATAACATCCTTTCCCGCGACGTTGCTTCCGAGGAATTCATGGGCGACAATAGGGTTACGTCCGTCCACAACCTTTGTATAATCGCGCCGCTTGTAGAACATGCCCATGTCAAAGCCCATAACGTTTGCCATATATATCGCACGGCTCATGCCGCCTTCGTCAGGGCTGATAATCATCATGTGGTCCGCGTCAATTGTCAAATCGGGAACATGCGTCAGCAGCCCCTTGATAAACTGGTACGTGGGGGAGACCGTTTCAAAGCCGTGCAGCGGAATCGCGTTCTGTACGCGCGGATCATGCGCATCAAAGGTAATGATATTGTCAACGCCCATCTTGACCATCTCCTGCAGTGCAAGCGCACAGTCTAAGGATTCCCTTGCGCTGCGCTTGTGCTGGCGGCTTTCATACAGATAGGGCATGATGACGGTGATGCGCCTTGCCTTGCCGCCGACTGCGGCGATAATGCGCTTTAGATCCTGATAGTGGTCGTCGGGCGACATATGGTTCTCGTGGCCGCACAGAGAGTAGCTTAAGCTGTAGTTGGTAACGTCCACTAAGATATAGAGGTCGTCTCCGCGCACGGACTGCAGGATAACGCCCTTTGCCTCGCCGGTGCCAAAACGCGGAACCTTGGCGTTTACAATATAGGAATCGCGCTGGTAGCCTGAAAAGGCAAGGGAATTTTTGTGCTCGTTCTTGCGCTCGGTTCTCCACTTTACAAGATAGGCGTCCACTTTACGCCCCAGCTCCTGGCAGCCCTGAAGCGGAATAATGCCCAGAGATCCTACCGGTATTGAATTTAAGTTTCTTTTTTCCTCACGAACTGGCATTGAGAGAATCCTCCTTTTTTTGTGCCGCTGTCTTCTTCTTCATACGAATATCGTCGCCCGTCAGCTTACATACTTCATAATTGCTCGTGATACGGGAAAATATTCTGTCTGAGTATCTGTCCCGCAGCTCGCCCAATGACAAATTAGTGGTGATGATTGTCGGCTTTTTCCGCTGATGCCGGTTATTCAGGCACGAAAAAAGCTGGGAGGAGACAAATGCGTTGGTCAGCTCTGTTCCTAAGTCGTCGATAATCAGTAAGTCACATTCGTAAATATCCTCGGAAATGCCGGCTGCGGCCTCCTTGCTGTCCTTGTCGAAGGTACTCCTGGAGAGCGTGTCAAAAAGCTGCGCCGCGCTGAAATAAATCACGAGATTTCCGCGGTCTATAAGCTCCTTTGCCACGCAGCAGGACAGAAAGGATTTTCCTGTCCCTACTGTACCATAAAAAAACAGATTATGATAGTCCAAATGAAAGCTTTCTATGAAATTTTGGCATATTTGTACAGCCTTGGTAAATTTTTCGAGATGTTCCCCTGCATAATAGTCATAAGAGAGCGTCGAAAAATTGTCCGTGCGGAGCAAATTCTGGATATGGGACTGTTCATAGATAAGATTGATCTCGGCGGTGCGAAAGCAGCTGCATTTGACGCCGTCTGCATAGCCGGTGTCCCGGCATGCGGCGCATTCGTACACCGGGGACAGAAAGTCCGCCGGGTAGCCGTTTTCCTGCAGAAGGGCCGTGCGCTTTGCGGAAAGCTCTCTGAGTGTGGCCTTAAGCCGGTCCAGCGCGCCGGAATCGCCGCCAAGGAGCCGGCGTCCCTGTTCGATGGAGGTTGCGGCAACCTGCCGGTCAAGCGCTTCATAGGCAGGAATCTGTTGGTATATAAGCTCTGTGCGCTCCTCCAGCCGGCGCCTTGCGGCGCGCTGCTTTTCCTCGTAGGAGCGCATGATTCGATCGTATTGACTGTTTGTCAGTGGCATGTCTTCCCTGCCTTCCCGCTTTAATTGCTCAAGATATTCTGCTCAAGCTGGTCGAAATCATATGTATTCTGCGAAAAATTGTTAAACCTGTTTTTGGTGACAGAGGTGTCGTTTTTGGACCTGGCGCCATAGGCCTGCGCAGACTGCTTATGAGCGGCGTCCGCAAGCGCAATATCGGATTTGTGATGTACGCCGGCCTGGTACCATTTGCTCAGGATCCCGTCCGCGTATGCAAAGCGGTGAGAGTCCGTTGTCATCACGGTTTTGTCGCAGGCCTCCTGAATAACATCCAGCAAAAACCCATATTCCCTGGTCCATTTATTGATATATTCGAGCTCCTTGGGCGCCGGTACGGCGTTCTTGCCAAGGGACTTCATAATCGTGTAAACAATCTTGTCGTATTTGCGTGAGGCGCCCTGCGCGTCCCTGGGGGTAGTGATTCCCTGCTCATGCCATGAAAGCGCGACCTTCTCCATGTAGCGGAAATCCTTCTTGCCGCGTTCCACGCAGTGCTGCATCAGATAATCAATCAGGTCGGCGGAGAAGCCCAGCCTGTCATACAGAAAGAGAACCGTTTCCATATCGGAGCGGGTAAGCTGCCGTCCGACATACTGCTCCGCGACCATCAGAAGCTGAGCGGCTTCCTCGTTGCTCTTGAAGCGCTTCAGATCATCGAGGGAGTATTCCGGCCTTGCGGGCTTGTCCGCTTCATCCGGCATGGCGGTCCTGGGCGCGTCCGGCAGCTGCTCCTGTGCTGCGTCCGGCTGTCTGACAAAGGATAAAACAGGGGTAATCTGCGGCGCGGTTCTGGGCGCGTCCGACAGCTGCTCCAGAGAGCGTATCTGAATCCCCGACAGGTTATGCGCCGCGTCATAATCCAGCGACAGAAGCTGGCGCGCCTCCCAGTAGGTCAGTGCGCGCAGGACGTCCTTCTCCGTGTAATTGAATTTGTCGGCAATATCCGCAATGCTTGTCGGCAGGTTTGCGTTCAGCATGCGAATCAGGAATAGGTAAATCTTGAGCTGTGCATCATTGGACTCCGCCATATATTCGTCGATAAATAAGTTGGGGACGGCAGTGTGCTCCTTGGGGACACTGCGGTAAATGTTGACACGATTCATGGTAACTCACCCGTTTTTTGTATTCCTCCGACCGGGAGGGCGATGAAACACCCCTCCCTGCAGGGTATTTGTATTGTAACATACCGGAGGAAAAAAGCAAGTCCCCGGCCCCCGCAGGCGCCGGCTGCAGCCGGAATTCCGGGAGTCTGTGGAAACGGTGGAAAGTGTGGATAACTGCGGCACAGAATGCCGGAGACGGGAAAAAGTACAGGCGTCGGTCAAAAAAAATCCGCGGGCGCCGATGTGGATGAAGGCAAAAAATATCCACATCCCTTCGGCCGGTTTGCGGCCGTAAAAAATGTGGATAATGTGGATAATTAAATTCCGAGGAGATTTTCACCGATTTTTACAACATCTCCCGCCCCCATAGTTATCAACAAATCGCCGTCGATACAATTTTCCAGCAAAAAATTTTCGACCTGGTCAAAGGTGCGCAGATACAGGCAGTCTTTTCCGAGATTTTGAATCTCCCGCTGTAAATCCGCAGAGGTGATGCCGATGGTGTTCTTTTCGCGCGCGGCGTAAATATCCGTGAGAATAATCCGGTCGGCCGGCATGAGCGCTTTTGCGAAATCGTGCAGAAACGCTTTGGTTCTGGAATAGGTGTGGGGCTGGAATACACACCACAGTGTTTTGTGCGGATAGTTGGCGGCTGCCTTCAGGGTGGCCGTAATCTCGGTGGGATGATGTGCGTAATCGTCGAGAACGGTTACGCCGCCGACGGTTCCTTTCAGCTCAAAGCGCCTTTCGGTGCCGGAAAAATGAGAGAAGGCGTGCTGTACCACGGCCCGGTCGATGCCAAGGAGGTCGGACAGCGCAACGACGGACAGGGAATTCAGAATATTGTGTTCGCCGACGACGCCGAGACGGATAGTCCCGTCGGGTTTTCCGTTTTTCAGCAGGGTATATGTACCTTTACCCAGAGCGTCGTAGGATGCGTCCGTATAGCTGTAGTCGGCGCCGGCGTCCCTGCCGAAGGTCACAACGTTACAGTCCAGGCCGTCCGTCAGCTCGCGTATATTATCAATGCCGCTGTTTATAATAAGAAAACCGTCCGCCGGCAGCAGCTGCGCGAAGCGTCTGAAGGAATGGCGGATATCGTCAATGTCCTTGAAAAAGTCAAGATGATCCGCCTCGATATTCAGAATAATGCTGATTTTCGGGAAAAAGCTTAGGAAGGAATTGGTATATTCACAGGCCTCCGTCACGAAATAGTCGGATTTTCCTACGCGGATATTTCCGCCGATGGATTTGAGGATGCCGCCGACAGACAGTGTCGGATCCATATTGGCTGCCAGAAGCACCTCGGAGAGCATGGAAGTGGTGGTGGTT
The DNA here is from genome assembly GCA_949948735.1 of uncultured Lachnospiraceae bacterium. Classification (GTDB taxonomy): domain Bacteria; phylum Bacillota; class Clostridia; order Lachnospirales; family Lachnospiraceae; genus COE1. Next base: position 145,539 of record CATLGV010000005.1, read on the forward strand.
TTCCCGTGCGTGCCGCTGACGGCAATCGGCATGGGATAATTTTTCATAATCTGGCCGAGGAGGCTGGCGCGCGTCATAAGGGGAACGGACTGCCGGACAGCCGCGGCATATTCGGGGTTATCCTGCGCAATCGCGGCGGTATAAACGACCAAATCAATATCCGGCGTAATATTGCAGTCCGCCTGGGGATAGTTTATCACAGCGCCCATGGCGGAAAGACGTTCCGTAATCGGGGAGCGCCGCGCATCAGAGCCGCTTACGGTAAAGCCCGCGCCGATAAGGATCTGCGCCAGACCGGACATGCTGATGCCGCCGATACCGATAAAGTGTACATGGATAGGTTTCTGAAAATTGATCTGATACATAGTGAGAAATAATTCCTTTCCGGATATTCTTTTACCTACATAATACACCCATGCGGCGGATTTTTCCACATATAATTGAAATCCGCGCGGGGTATTGTGCAGATTATTGTGCGGGAGAGGGCTTTCGGAGGGGCTGTCGTGCAAAAAGAACAGGGCTTCCCGCGCAGATGGGACGCTATGGGAAAAAGTGACGATATTCATTGTAAAAACCGTAATTTTTTGGGCAGATTGGTGGAAAAATTTACAAGATAACGGATTTAAATTGTTTCCTTTATCGGAATTGTATGTTATAATGAAAAAAAGCGAATCGAATGACGCAGATAGAGGTGATGACATGGTTAAGAAAGAGATGATTGCCATGCTTCTGGCAGGCGGACAGGGCTCAAGATTGGGCGTCCTGACCTCCAAAATGGCGAAGCCGGCGGTTGCTTTCGGCGGAAAATACCGCATTATTGATTTTCCCCTGAGCAACTGCATTAACTCCGGCATCGACACCGTCGGTGTCCTGACACAGTATCAGCCCCTGAAGCTGAATACGCACATCGGCATCGGTATCCCGTGGGATTTGGACCGGAATATCGGCGGCGTGACGGTGCTTCCGCCTTATGAGAAGAGCGGGGAGAGCGAGTGGTATACGGGAACCGCCAACGCGATTTTCCAGAACCTTGAGTATATGGAGAATTATAATCCCGATTATGTGCTGATTCTCTCGGGCGACCATATCTATAAGATGGATTATGAGGTGATGCTGGACTTCCACAAGGAAAGCGGCTCCGAGGTTACGATTGCGTCTATGCCCGTTCCCATAGAGGAGGCAAAGCGGTTTGGGATTGTCATCACGGACGAGAATAAAAAGATTTTGGATTTTGAGGAAAAGCCGGAGAATCCACGCAGTAACCTTGCTTCGATGGGCATCTATATTTTTAACTGGAGGGTGCTTAAGGAAGCGCTGGTTTCAATGGCGGACCAGCCCAATCTGGACTTTGGAAAGCATGTGATTCCGTACTGCCACGGGAAGGGGATGCCGATGTACTCCTATGAGTTTACCGGGTACTGGAAGGATGTGGGGACGCTCAGCTCTTACTGGGAAGCGAATATGGAGCTGATTGACATTGTTCCGGAATTCAACCTCTACGAAGAGTATTGGAAGATCTACACCAAGAGCGAGGTGCTGCCGCCTCAGTATATTGCGGCGGACAGCGTGATAGAGCGCTGCATTATCGGCGAGGGTACGGAGATTTACGGGAAGGTCTACAACTCCGTGATCGGATGCGGCGTCATCATAGAGGAAGGCACGGTGGTGCGTGATTCGATTATAATGAATCAGACAAAGATTGGCAGAAATTGCACGATAGACAAGGCCATTATCGATGAGGAGGTCGTGATTGGGGACTGCGTGGAGCTTGGCACGCTTCCTGAAAAGGAGAATGACACGAGACCGGATATCTATAACAGCGGTCTGGTTACGATTGGGGAACGGTCGGTCCTTCCGGGTCATGTCAAGATTGGCAGGAATGCTGTAGTTTCAGGGGAAACGGACGCTGAGGATTATCCGAACGGCATTTTGGACAGTGGCGGGACATTGATAAAGGCGGGTGAGTGATATGAGAGCGTTAGGAATTGTCTTGGCAGGCGGAAACAGCAGGAGAATGGGGGAGCTTTCCCACAAAAGAGCGATTTCAGCCATGCCGATAGCGGGAAGCTACAGAAGCATTGATTTTGTGTTGAGTAATATGTCCAATTCGCATATTCAGAAGGTTGCGGTCATTACACAGTATAATTCAAGAAGTCTGCACGAGCATTTAAGCTCCTCGAAATGGTGGGATTTCGGGCGCAAGCAGGGAGGCCTGTACACGTTTACGCCGACCGTGACGCCCGATAACAGCAATTGGTACAGAGGCACGGCGGACAGCATCTACCAGAACCTTGTTTTTTTAAAGCGAAGCCACGAGCCGTATGTCGTGATCGCGACGGGGGACTGCGTTTACAAGCTCGATTACAACAAAGTGCTCGAGTATCATATTGCGAAGAAGGCGGACATCACCATCGTGGTGAAGGACATGCCTGAGAACGCGGAAATTGACCGGTACGGCGTAGTGAAGATGAACGACGACTGCCGCATTGAGCAGTTTGAGGAAAAGCCGATGGTTGCCAAGTCAAGGACGGTGTCCTGCGGTATTTACGTTATCCGGCGCCGGCAGCTGATTGAGCTGATTGAGCGGAGCGCGGAGGAGGGCAGATACGACCTTGTTCAGGACATCCTGATACGTTATAAGGACCTGAAACGGATATATGGCTACAAGCTGGACTCCTACTGGCGCAATATTGCATCGGTTGAGGATTATTACGGCACGAATATGGATTTTCTCAGGCGGGATATCTGCGACTATTTTTTCAAACAATATCCGGACGTATATTCAAAGGTGGACGACTTGCCGCCGGCAAAATATAACCCGGGATCGCGGGTGCGCAACAGCCTGATTTCGAGCGGCTGCATCATAAACGGGACTGTTGAGAATTCCGTCCTGTTTAAGGAGGTGTTCGTCGGCAATAACTGTACCATCAAGAATTCCATTATTCTAAACGATGTGTACCTAGGAGATAATACCCACATTGAAAACTGTATTGTTGAGAGCCGTGACACCATACGGGCCAACTCTCACCACGTAGGGGAGGCCGGCATTAAGGTGGTGGTAGAGAAGAATGAGCGATATGTATTATAAAAAATATATAATATAATAAAAAACTGGAACGTATAAGGTAAGGAAGCATAGACTGGTTGTTCTTGATCTGATTTTCTTCGTGCTAATGCTTCAGAATGGAGGAAAAATGAGAATTACAGATGTGCGTGTTCGCAAAATTACGAAAGAAGGCAAAATGAAGGCGGTCGTTTCAATCACGCTTGACGACGAGTTTGTAGTACATGATATCAAGGTGATTGAAGGGGAAAAGGGACTTTTTATCGCCATGCCGAGTAAGAAGTCTGCAGATGGTGAGTACAGGGATATTGCGCATCCCATCAATTCTTCTACAAGGGAGATGCTTCAGCGGACAATCCTTGACTGCTATGAAAAGGCGCTTCTGGAACCGGATGAGGAGATTTAGGCAAACAACCAAATAATACTTGTTTATCAAAATGTGGGTCAGGGGGGCACCATGATATGGTGCCCCTTCTTATGCACACGGGCACCCGGAGGAAAATGTCAGCATGGAGGGACGGTAATGGTTATTATTGCGGGACTTGGCAATCCCACAAAAGCGTATGAGAATACAAGGCACAATATCGGATTTATGGCAATAGACGCGCTTTCGGACAAATATGACATTGGTGTCATGGAATGCAGGCACAAGTCGCTTATCGGAAAGGGGCAGATAAACGGCACAAAGGTAGTGCTGGTCAAGCCGTTGACTTATATGAATCTGAGCGGTGAGGCGATTCGCAGCGTCGTGGATTACTATAAGGCGGATGCGGCAAGCGAACTGATTGTTATATACGACGACGTCAATCTGGATGTGGGACAGTTGCGCATACGCAAAAAGGGCAGCGCGGGCGGACATAACGGAATAAAAAATATTATTGCGCATCTTGGACAGGATTCGTTTAATAGAATTAGAATAGGCGTGGGCGAAAAGCCCAGAGGCTATGATCTGGCGGACTATGTGCTGGGGCATTTCAGCAAGGAGGAGCTGGCCGTGATGGCGGACAGCCTTGAGGCTGTGGACGGCGCGGTAAACCTGATGCTTCGGGGTGAAGTTGACGCCGCGATGAATGCGTATAACGCGAAAAAGGCATAATCAGGGGGATAGGGAGGAGAACGAAGGTGAACACATTACTGACGCCGCTGAGGGAGCTTGGCGAATATGACAGACTGCTGGAAGCTCTTAAGAAAAACGGCGGGAGGGCAGGCGTGAGCGGCTGTGTCGATTCACAGAAGCTTCACATGATATTTGGCACGGACAGCGGCTTTGAAGTGAAGGTGATTGTGACCTATAGCGATATGAAGGCGCGGGAGCTGCTTGACGACTGCCGGCTGTACTGCCGTGAATCCTATTTTTATCCCGCGAAGGACCTTATCTTTTATCAGGCCGATATTCACGGAAACCAGCTTACCAAGGAACGGATTGCGGTGCTGCGCCGCATCCTGGAGGGCGGGCCGATCACGATTGTAACCACCTTTGCGGCGCTTATGGCGCATCAGCTTCCGCTGTCCGTCATCGAGGAGAACGTGCTTTGCATCGATAAGGAGCATGTGATCGAGGAGCAGGCGCTTGCGCGCAAGCTTGTCAATATGGGATATGAAAAGACGTATCAGGTGGAAGCGCAGGGACAGTTTTCGATACGCGGCGGCATTATCGACATTTTTGATCTTACCGCGGAGAATCCCGTGCGCATAGAGCTGTGGGGGGACGAGGTGGAATCCATCCGTTCCTTTGATGTTCAAAGCCAGCGCTCGATAGAAGAGAATATGACACAGGTGTCGATTTATCCTGCGGCGGAGCTGGTGCTGACGCCGGATATTCTGGCGGAGGGGCTGCGCGCGATTCGGGAGGACTGTGCCGGTCAGGCGGCGGCATTCAGAAGGAATACCCGGCCGGAGGAGGCGCACCGCCTGGAGCGCGCCGTGCAGGAGCTGGAGGAGCAGGCCCTGCAGCTTCAATGCTATGGGAATCTGGAAAGCTATATGGGGTATTTCTATGCGGATACGATGTCATTTGTCGATTTGTTCCGGAACAGGAGCTGCTGCTTTTATCTGGATGAGCCGATGCGCATTGAGGAGCATGCAAATGCCGTCGAGCTGGAGTTCCGCGAGAGCATGACCAGCAGAATGGAAAAGGGTTATCTTCTGCCGGGGCAGATGGAGCTGCTGTTTGGCGTGCAGGAGGTGATGGCGCGTCTGGAGAAAATGCGTCTGCTGGCGCTTTCTACAATGGAGTATAAGCGCTTTCCGATGAAGTTTGAGAATCGTTTTACGGTTGAGGCGAGAAATGTTTCTTCCTATAATAATAGTTTTCCGGAGCTGGTCAAGGATCTGAAGGATTATAAGCGGCGCGGTTACCGCGTGCTGCTGCTGTCGGCGTCCGCGACAAGGGCAAAGCGTCTTGCAAATGATCTGATGGAGGAGGGGCTGACGGCGTTTTATACGGAGAATCCCGACAGAGAGCTTCAGGCGGGCGAGATTATGACCTTCCACGGCACGGTGCGCAAGGGCTTTGAATATCCGCTTTTGAAGCTGGTGGTAATCTCGGAGACTGATATTTTCGGTGCGCAGCAACGCAAAAAGAAAAAGCGGAAGACCTACGAGGGACAGAAGATACAGGATTTTTCCGACTTGAAGATAGGGGATTACGTTGTCCATGAAAACCACGGCCTCGGGATTTATCAGGGGATCGAGAAGGTAGAGGTTGAAAATGTCGTAAGGGACTATATTAAGATTGCCTACGGAAACGGCGGGAATCTCTATGTGCTGGCGACAGGACTGGACGTGATACAGAAATATGCCTCCGCGGACGCGGCCAGAAGGCCGAAGCTGAATAATCTGGGGACGCAGGAGTGGGCGAAGACAAAGGCCAGAGTCAAAAGCGCCGTAAACGAGGTGGCGCGGGATCTGGTGGAGCTCTATGCGGCGCGCAGCCAGAAGCAGGGCTTTGTGTTTGGCAAGGACACGGTCTGGCAACAGGAGTTTGAGGAGATGTTCCCGTTCGAGGAGACGGACGACCAGCTGCTTGCGATTGAAGCGACCAAGCGGGATATGGAGAGTACGCGCATTATGGACCGGCTGATTTGCGGCGACGTCGGCTATGGGAAGACTGAGATTGCGATTCGCGCGGCCTTTAAGGCCGTGCAGGACGGAAAGCAGGTCGCCTATCTCGTGCCGACGACCATTCTTGCGCAGCAGCATTATAATACCTTTGTGCAGCGCATGAAGGATTTTCCGGTGCGGATAGAGATGCTGTCGCGGTTTCGGACGGCGGGAGAACAGAAAAAGACGGTTGAGGATCTGCGCAGGGGACTGGTGGACATCGTCATCGGCACGCACCGCCTGTTGTCGCAGGATGTAAAATATAAGGACCTGGGGCTGCTGATTATTGATGAGGAGCAGCGGTTCGGCGTGCGGCATAAGGAGAAAATGAAGCAGGTAAAGGAGGAGGTGGATGTGCTTACCCTGACGGCAACGCCGATACCAAGGACGCTGCATATGAGCCTTGTGGGGATTCGCGATATGAGCGTGCTGGAGGAAGCGCCGGGGGAACGACAGCCGATACAGACCTATGTGATGGAGTACAACGAGGAGATGATTCGGGAGGCGATTGTCCGTGAGCTTTCCAGAAACGGGCAGGTGTATTATGTGTACAACCGCGTCAACAATATAGCGGACATTACAAGCCAGATTGCGCGCCTGGTGCCGGAGGCCTCCGTCGCGTTTGCCCACGGGCAGATGAAGGAGCGGGAGCTGGAGAAGATTATGTTTGACTTTATCAGCGGCGATATCGATGTGCTGGTATCCACGACGATCATAGAGACCGGACTGGATATTTCAAATGTCAATACCATGATTATCCACGATTCGGACAATATGGGGCTTGCACAGCTGTATCAGCTGCGCGGCCGCGTGGGGCGGTCGAACAGGACGTCCTATGCGTTTCTGATGTACCGCAAGGACAAGATGCTCAAGGAAATCGCCGAGAAGCGTCTGCAGTCGATTAAGGAGTTTACGGATCTGGGGAGCGGCTTCAAGATTGCGATGCGGGATTTGGAGATTCGCGGAGCCGGCAATCTTCTGGGGGAGCGCCAGCACGGGCATATGGAGGCGGTCGGCTATGATCTGTACTGCAAAATGCTCAATGAGGCGGTCAAGACCCTGAAGGGGACAAAACGCGCGGAGGAGGATTTTGGCACCTATGTCGATATGGACGTCGACGCTTTTATCCCGGCGTCCTATATTATGAACGAGGTGCAGAAGCTGGATATTTACAAACGGATAGCGAGTCTTGAGAACGCGGCGGAGTGCGAGGATATGAGAAAGGAGCTCAAGGACCGGTTTGGCGGGATCCCGAAGTCGGTGGAAAACCTGATACAGATCTCCCTGATACGGGTGCTGGCGCACCGGCGCTATGTTACGGAGATAAAGGGCAAGGCGGGGCAGATTACCTTCCTGATGGAGCCTCTTGCGCCCGTGCATGTGGAGCTGCTGCCGCAGCTTTTGGAGCAGTACCGGGGGGCGCTTGCGTTTTCCGCGAAGGGGACGCCGAATTTTGTATTAAAATATAAAAAGCACGGTTTAGTGGAAAAAGACGCCGAGCTTATGATAAAATATACCAATCAGGTACTTGCGGATATGGAAAAGCTTTACGAGGAATAAATAAAGGAGGAGACTTATGGAATACAGAAAAATCAAGGAACAGAAAACATCCCTGCTCGGCTTTGGGTGCATGCGCTTCCCAGTCAGTCAGGACGGCAGCATTAACGAGGAGGAGACCTTCGCGATGATCGACAGGGCCTATCAAAGCGGCGTGACGTATTTTGATACGGCATATCCCTATCATGGCGGAAAGAGCGAGGTGGTTACCGGCAGGGCGCTTGCTCGGTATCCCAGAGCGTCCTACACGCTGGCCACAAAGCTTCCGATTTGGGCGGTAAACACACTGGAGGATGTGGAGCGCATCTTTTATGAGCAGCTGGAGCGTCTGCAGATGGATTTTGTCGATTTTTATCTGCTGCATGCGTTGAATAAAGAGCGGTGGGCGCTTGTGAAGCGTCTGGGGATTCTTGAGTGCTGCGAGAGGCTTCGCGCGGAAGGGAAAATCCGGCATATCGGTTTTTCATTCCATGACGACTACGAGGCGTTTGTGGATATTCTGACCTCCTATCCGTGGGATTTCTGCCAGATACAGCTCAATTATATGGACAAGGACACGCAGGCCACGCTGGAAGGCGTAGCGCTTGCAAAGCGCCTTGGCATTCCGATGGTTATTATGGAGCCGGTTAAGGGCGGATCGCTGGCCAATCTGCCAGGGGATGTTACGCGGCTGTTCGAGGAGGTGCGGCCGGCGGACTCGGCGGCTGCCTGGGCGCTGCGCTATGCGGGAAGCTTTGACAATGTCAGCGTGGTATTGAGCGGTATGTCCACGATGGCGCAGGTGGAGGACAATCTGAAGACCTTTGCGCAGTTTGAGCCGCTGAGCGCACAGGAGCAGCAGGCGGTGGAGCGTGTGGCACAGACGCTGCGCGGACGCGTGCAGAATGGCTGTACGGCGTGCCGCTATTGTATGCCCTGTCCTGCGGGCGTCAATATTCCGGAGTGCTTTAATATCTGGAATACGTATCACATCTATGAGAATGCACAGGAGACGCAGCGCCGCTGGAACAGGGAGCTTCCGGAGAAGGAAAAGGCGAAGAACTGTATCAAATGCGGGAAGTGCGAGCAGGTCTGCCCGCAGAAGCTATCCATACGGGAGGACCTTGCGCGTCTGCAGCAGGAGCTTGACGCGGTAGGGCGGCAAGGGGTATAATAGCGAATGCACCGATATATAGGGGCGAAGGCCGCTGCGAAAGGAGCATGGTTGTGAAATGAACGAATGCAGATATAATATTCCAAAGCAGTATAAGGTTGATAAGGGCATGCCGCTGGAGCCGCTGCTGGGCAAAATCGAGAACCCGAAATGCCGCAGAATCATCGAGACGGGCGTGGAAAGCGTCAAGTGGTGTTATCATATTGTGGATAAGAAGGGGATTGTGAATGTCGCAGAGCTCGTCAGGGAAAGCGGCTTGTCCATCCTGGAGATTGCCCTGAGAAGACAGATCTGTCCAGAGCTGTTGACAGAGGTGTTTGCCGGGCTCTTCCAGCGGCCGATTGTGCTGGCGTATCTGTATGCGGATGAGCTTTCGCTGGGAACGTTCCTGCCTGCCGGGAACGCGATGACCGGCAGGATGTGTTCCACCGATTTCTATCCGCGCGATGTGGGGCGTATGATAGATATTATGGACTATGAGCGGGATACCGGCAAGAGCGTGGCGCAGATGCATGAGCGGATTCTGGCGACAATCCGTCAGCAAAAGCGGGTGATAATGATAGAAAAGGCGTATGAGCAGATTAACGACAGGATGGAAGATGAGATTTTGGCCTTTGAGTTCAGCCTCGAAAATCTGGAAAAGATCAGGGAGGACTCAGCGTTTGTGCAGGCGCAGCTTCGTGTTGTGTGAGACGCGGCTCTGAGTAAAGTTCCGGACAGAATAAGAATGGAGGACCTTATATGGAAGTATCAAGGGCAGTAGCGGCGGCGATTCTGAATTCCCTCAAGAGCGGCGTGGTGCCGCGGGTAGGGCTGGAATATATTACGGTGGGGCGCAGAAATGAAATACAGGCGCTTTTGCAGGATGTTTCGATTATTGAACAGGGCGGAGCGGCGTTTCGGTTTATAGAAGGGCAGTACGGGAGCGGAAAGACATTTCTGATGCATGCGCTGCGCAATCATGTGATGGAGCGGAATTTTGTCGTGACGGACGTGGAGCTGTCGGTGGAGAAGCGCTTCGTGGGCAACCGCGGCCAGGGACTTGCGACATACAGGGAGCTGATACACAACATGGCCATCCACGCCTGTCCGGACTGCGGCGCGCTGCAGCTTATCCTGGATAAATGGATAGGCTCTCTGGAAAATGAGGTGGTACAGAACGAAGGGCTGATACCCGGACACGAGGCCTTTGACGTGCGGGTAAGCCAGAAAATATACAGGATAACGGCCTCCATGGAGGAGCGTGTCAACGGCTTTGACTTTGGAAAGGTACTGGCGGCTTATTACAAGGGGCACCGGTCAGGCGATACCGAGCTGCAAAAAAAAGCGCTGCGCTGGCTTTACGGGGAGTACCGCACGCGCACGGAGGCCAAGAATGACCTTGGCGTAAACCTGATTATCAATGACGACAACTGGTATGATTTTCTGAAGCTGTTTTCGGATTTTGTAGTGATGGCGGGCTATGCGGGGCTTTACGTGTGCATGGACGAGCTGGCGAGCCTCTACGAAATTCCCAGCCGTGTGGGCAGAGAGTACAATTATAACCGTATGCTCTCCATTTATAACGACGCGCTGCAGGGCAAGGCGTCGCATTTTGGGATTATTATGAGTATCACAAGGGAGGCGATGGAGGATCCCGTTCGCGGGGTGTTCAGCTTTGAGCCGCTGCGGTCACGTCTTGCGTCCTCAAGCTATGAGCAGGAGGACGCTGTCCGGCTCAGGGATATGGCATCTCCCATTATCCGGCTGGATTCCCTCAATCCCGGAGAGATGTATGTGCTTTTGGAAAAGCTTTCGGCGATTCATGGGATATTATACGACTATACGCCGGCGCTGGGACACGACGATTACATTTATTTCCTGAAACAACAGTATGCGCGGGCGGCGCAGCCGGAAAGCACGACGCCGCGTGAGATGATTCGGAGCTATGTTACCCTGCTCAATCTGATGCAGCAGAATCAGGACGTGCCCAAGGAGGATATTCTGTATATGCAGGCGGCACAGGGAAACTGATGGTTTACTGGATGGGAGGCATACCGGGAAATGGTAAGAGCGGTAATCTTTGATATGGACGGGGTGCTGATTGATACGGAAAAGCACTATAATGCGGCGTGGTGCGAGGCGGCGCAGGCGGCGGGGTTTGATTTTACGAGGGAGCATGCGCTGACGCTGCGAAGCTGTGACGCACGCCTTGCCGCGCAGCAGATGCGTGAGATTTTTGGGGAAGCGTTTGACTACTACGCGATACGGGAGGTGCGGCGCAAAATCGTGGCGGAGCGCCTGGAGCGGTACGGACTGGAGCCAAAGCCCGGAATCGACGAGATACTGGATTATCTGAAGGAGCGGGGCATCAAGGCGGCCGTTGCGACGGCTACGCCGCTGGAGCTGACGCTCCGGCATCTGGACCGGATAGGAGTCCGGGGACGCTTTGACGAAATCGTCAGCGCGAAGCAGGTTGCCAACGGCAAGCCCGCGCCGGATGTGTATCTGTACGCGTGCGCACAGATCAGGGAACAGCCGCAGGACTGCATTGCGGTGGAGGATTCGCCCAACGGTATCCGATCCGCGTATGCGGCGGGCTGTATGCCGGTTATGGTGCCGGATCTGACGCCTCCGGATGACGGGATACGGCCGCTTTTGTATGCCGAGGCCGGGACGCTGGCGGATATCAGAACGATTATCGATAAAATGGATTGACGAATGAGACTGGAAGGAAGTGTGTGTATGGACAGTTGTGACAGTAACGGGCAGCATGATAGGGGCGTATACACATGGGTTCCGGTCTTTTTGCCTGACGGGAGGCTGTGGTACGGTTGATACGCCCGAAGATTTAAGGAGGGCGGAGAAATGGAAAACGAAGTACGGAACGAACCGGATTACATTCGGGAGCTGGTGGCGCTGATACGAAGCGGAGAGGCCCAGTCGGTCATCGCGGATAAGCTGACCGACTATCACGACAATGATATTGCCTCTGCGCTGGATGAGCTGGACAGTGAGGAGCGGAAGGTGCTCTACTGTCTGCTCGGCGTGGAACGCGTATCGGAGGTGTTCGCGTATCTTGACGATCCCGGGAAGTATCTGGGAGAGCTGGAGCTTGAAAAAGCGGCGGATATTATTGAGAATATGGACGCGGACGACGCGGTGGACGTCCTTGAGGAGGTTGACGAGGAGACGCGCAATCAGCTTATCAAATTGATTGACGCGGATTCCAAGGAAGATATTGACCTGATTTGCTCCTACGAGGAGGATGAAATCGGCAGCGTGATGACCACCAATTTTATAGAAATCGAGCGGGGGATTTCTATAAAGCAGGCTATGCGGGAGCTGATAGCCCAGGCGGAGGATAACGATAATATCACAACGCTTTTTGTGAAGGATGCGGACGGAACGTTTTACGGGGCGCTTGATCTCAAGGATCTGATTATAGCAAGGACCTATATGGATCTGGAGGATCTGATCACATGCTCCTTTCCGTATGTGCGCGCGCACGAGCATATCAGCGAGTGTATTGAGCGGCTCAAGGATTATGCGGAGGATTATATTCCCGTGCTGGATGAGCACGATGAGCTGATCGGCGTTATCACGGCGCAGGATATTGTTGAGGTTGTGGATGATGAGCTGGGCGAGGACTATGCGAAGCTGGCCGGTATGATTGAGGAGGCGCAGCTTGAGGAGACGCTGGGCCAGAGCATCAAGAAGCGCCTGCCCTGGCTGATTGTGCTTTTGGGACTCAGCATGTGCGTCTCAACGGTGACGGGGCTTTTCGAGGGCGTGATTGCGCAGCTTGCGATTATCGTCAGCTTCCAGTCGGTGATTCTGGGGATGTCGGGCAATGTCGGCACGCAGTCGCTTGCGGTTACCATCCGCCTGCTGATGGATGAGGAGCTGGAAGCGCGGCAGAAGCTGAATATGGTTTTCCGCGAGATTCGCATAGGGTTCTCAAACGGCCTGATACTGGGTATTTTATCGCTGGCGATTATCGGCGGGTATCTGTATCTTATCAAGGAAAAGACGCTGCAGTATGCCTTTGCGATATCCGGCTGCGCGGGGATAGCGCTGCTGATGGCGATGACGATTTCGAGCTTTGTCGGCACGATTGTTCCGATGTTTTTCAAGAAAATCCATGTGGATCCCGCGGTGGCGTCCGGCCCGTTGATTACGACCGTAAACGACCTGGTGGGTGTTGTCACCTACTACGGCGTGGCATGGGTTTTGCTGATAAATGTTTTGCATTTGGGATGAACGGCTATGCATATTTCCCCACTATTTACAAATAATAGAAATACGGAAAAGCCCAGAAACACAGGGAAACCAAAGGAAATGCCCGGGGTGGGGCATAGGGCTTAAAGTCAACGTAAAGATGGAGGAGATATATGAAAGCAACAGGAATCGTACGTCGTATTGACGATTTGGGGCGTGTCGTCATTCCCAAGGAGATCAGGAGAACCTTGCGGATACGGGAGAGCGACCCGCTTGAGATATTTACGGATAATGAAGGTGAAATTATTTTAAAGAAATATTCCCCCATTGGGGAGCTGGGAAGCTTTGCAAGACAGTATGCGGAAAGCCTGTCGCAGGTGTCCGGGCATGTGGCGCTGATTGCGGACAGGGATCAGTTTATCGCCGCATCCGGCAGCAACAGCAAACAGATTCTCGGCAAGAGCGTGAGCAAGGAGCTTGAGGAAAAGATGAATTCCCGCGAGACTGTGTGCGCGTCAAGGGGGGAGAGCAGCTATATCGGCGTGATGGACAATGAGGTGGAGGAATACCAGCATGAGGTGATTATTCCGATTATCACGCAGGGCGATATTATCGGCGCGGTGGTGCTTTTGTCCACAAAGGCAGGCGACGAGATGAACGAGGTCGAGATGAAGCTTGCTCAGTCCGCGGCAGGATTTTTGGGGAAGCAGATGGAGCAATAGATAAAAAACAGAAGGCGCGGCGCCTTCTGTTTTTGCGTTATGAAAAAGCGTATTTTACTTTATTCTTCCCGGTTGAGCAGTCTGCTCATCTCATCGACCATCTCGTTGATTGCGCCTGCCTGCTTTGCCACCTCGGCGGTATCGCTTGCGTTGTTTTCCGCCATGGTGTTGATGGAATTGAACTGGTCGTTCTCGCTCCGGATGCTTTCGGCAATATCCTGGTTAATTGTGACAGTCCTGTCAATCACCTCGGACTGCCTGCTGTAGGTGTCGCCCATCGTTTCGATTGCGCTGACGGAGGTCTTAAGCAATGCGGTTATAGTCTGCATGCTTCGGAACACGTTCGCAAAATATTCATTCTGCGTGCCAAGCTTGGAAGAGTTCTCTTCCACATGCATTGTGATTTCGCGGACATTCTGCTGCACCCGTTCGATAACCGTCTCAACCACCCGCAGCGACTCCTGGGTGCTGTTTGCCAGGCTGCCCACTTCGGTTGCGACTACCGCAAATCCCTTTCCGGCCTCGCCCGCTCTTGCGGCTTCAATAGATGCGTTCAATGCCAGCAGGTTCGTAGAAGAAGAAATATCGCTGATAAGCTTTAGGGTGACGCCGATTTCCTGAACCGCCTCAGAGAGCTTCTGCGCTGCGTCTGTCGTCAGCTTCATGGATTCGGATACGTCGGCGTTGATTTTATGTAAATCATTTAGCAGCTTTTCATTTTCCATGGACTTGTCCAGCAAATTCCGTGAGGTGGCCTCCACCTTTCCTACATTATCGGCCATAACGCTTTCCCATTCTCTGAGCTCGCCCAGATTGCCCATGCTCTCGTCGGTTTTGGCGCTGAGCAGATTGCTGTTCTTAACCAGCTACTCGCTGGTTGCGGCCAATTCCTCGGCAGATGCGCTCTCGCTCTCGGAAACCTGGGAAAGGGATGTGCCTGCGTCGTAGAGCCGCTGGAAGAGCGCCTGCACCGAGCCGAGAACGCTCTCCACTTCTTTTCCCTTGTCCTCCACCATGGAGAACAGAGAAGTAGTCCGATGGATGATGAAGCAGCATGCGGCAAACAGAATCACATAGACGATACCGGTGAAAATCCAGCCGATTACGGGATGGAGATTCAGGAAGCCGGCCGGGAATGCGATCATCACTGCCGCGTTTACGAGAATGGTCACCGCCATGCTTACTTTGAGAATTTTTTTTGTCGTAATAAGGAACGAGCAGCAGCGTCGCCACAAAATAATAGTGCGTCAGGCATACATAGCCGCCGCTTTCGCCCGTATTGCAGACGGCGGCTGTGATAGCGCCGATAACGGGGGGAATACACGCGTATACGTATTTGGCCCTGACGCCCAGGGGCTTTTCGAAGGCCTTGGTCAGAAGCGCGCATACGCCGGATAGCAAAAAGATACATTCCCGGATTCCGCCGTTGAGTAAAAGCATAACAAAACCCAGCCCGAAATGGCGACTCCCAAAATGTAGAGGAACATAATGTTATTTATGAGCTTTTCGTCATTTTTGATTGATTGTGCCTGCATTTTTTTCTCCTTAAGTAGATAATATTTTATAAAAATATTATAATATCCGAATGCAGGGTTGTCAATTTGAACAATCCTTGAACGCCGTAGTTCCATTGCGCGCCGCCGGGCGGGAGACATTCCGCTGAGGGCGGGGAGGCTATGCCACATAGCAGTACATAAAGATAAAATGGCAGATGCTCCCGCCCATGACAAAAAGATGGAAAATTTCATGGGAGCCGAAATATTTGTGCAGCGCATTAAATACCGGCAGCTTCAGGGCATAAATGATGCCGCCGATGGTGTAGATAACGCCGCCGGCCAGAAGCCACCCGAACGCCGCGTGGGGGAGCACATTCCAGAGCGTACCGAAAACAAGCAGGCACAGCCATCCCATCGCAATATAAATGACGGAGGAAAACCATTTTGGGCAGGTAATCCATAACGCTTTTACAAGCATCCCCGCGATGGCAACGCCCCATACCAGCGCCAGAAGGGAATAGCCCATGCTGCCGCCAAGGACGATAAGGCATACCGGTGTATAGGAGCCGGCAATCAGTACAAAGATCATCATATGATCCAGCTTGCGGAATACGCGGAGTATTCTTCCCGACACATTGATGCTGTGGTAGAGCGCGCTCGCGCCATACAAAAGAATCATGCTCGCAATGAAAACGGTCAGCGCAAGCGTGGCAATGCCGTTTTGCGCCTTGATTAGCAGCGGGGAAGCGGCAATAGCCGCCATAAGGCAGGCGATAAAGTGTGTGATGGCGCTTCCCGGTTCTCTGATTGTTAATTGCATAATAATCCTCTCCTCCATTCCTGACAGACTACATAATATAAAATATCAACATATAGTTTTGAATACTACATAACACTTGATACAATACTACGACTTATTGTTTGGAATGTCAAGAAAAAATATGCATAGGATTTCCGGGAAAAATATCACAGATTTTGGCTGCCGATGGGGCGGCATTTGGTTATGGGAATAAATAAAGACGGTCAGTCTTCCTCGATAACCTGTATTTCCAGATAATCGAAGTCGATTGCTTCAATGAAGCTGTCGGCGGTAAAGCGCGCCTTATTATGCTTTTTAAAATCCGCGATCGTGGAATCGAGCCAGATTGGCTTTCCGAGATCAAATTCACAGCAGACCTGTTCCAATGCCTGAAAAACTTTGTGTGTGCGCGTATCCATGCTGTCATTGCAGATAACGGTGTCGCGCAGCATGCGGTTGTCCTTAAAAATCCTTGCCCATAATCGAAACATTTGAATACCATGCCTTTCTCTCGAGCCTGTCCGTAAAATGAGGAGTGCCCCGGCACATTGCTGCGCCGAGGCTATTATGAAAAAATTTATCTATCAGATATCGGTAAATAGGTATGTCTTTGTATTTGATAGATAAAGAATACCACCGAAATATGAACAAAATATGAACAAAGTGTAAGATTATTGTAAATGTGTACATTTGTCAAGGAAAAAACGAAAATATTCTGTGCAAAACCACGGAAGAATGAAAGGGGCCGCGTACCGGCGTGGGCGAAATGCCCTCCGCCAAAGAAGCGGTTTGGCTTTGGGTGTTGTCATATGATAAATTTAGTGGTAAACTTTTAAGGGGTACGATGGATAAAATATTTCGGAATGGAGAAGAGTATGGATAACTTTATGGACAAGCTGGCACAGAAGTTCAGCGCGCAGGAAATGATAAAGGCAAATTCACAGGCCGAGGCGGCGGAGATCAAAAGACTTCAGTTTCAGGTATCGGAATATGAAAAAATCCTGCAGGAAATGCGCAGACTCAATTATAAGAATACGGAGATTTCGGAAAAGCTGGATGAGGTGATCGGCGACAGTGCAAAGAAGCTTTTCGGTATGAAGGAGGAGCAGCAAAAGCTTGTTGCGTCCCTGCGGGATCTGGCAGCGGAGCAGGGCAGAAGCCGCGAGACAGAGCTTGCGCAGAGAGAGCATGCCCTGATGGAGCGCGAACGCGCGGCGGAGCAGACGCGCATGGCGCAGGAGCGTGCGATAGAGGAAGCGCGTCTGGACAGAGAGCGTGCGCTTGAGGAGGTACGCCAGGAGCGCGAACGCGCGGAGCATGAGCGTCAGGAGCATGAGCGCGCGGCGGAGGAGGCGCGTCTGGCACGCGAGCGTGCGGACCGCGCGGCAGAGGAGGCGCGTCTGGCCCATGAGCGTGCGGAGGAAGCGCGTCTGGGAAACGAGGCGGAGGAACAGAAGGCGAATGATTTTGACGCGATAGCGGGCATGATAGACGAGAAGTTCAAGTACTCCGACGATTTTGTGCATAAAGAAAGCGTTAAGGTATACAGAAATGTACAGGCGGTGGTGGTCGATGAGCTGAAGCAGTATGCGGACAATATGACCGCAGAGAACAATAAGCTCAGGGCGAAGCTGGGCAACGTAATGACAGTGAGCGTGATTGCCATGGCCGCTTCGATTGCCGGTGTGGTGATCAGCCTGTTGACAATATTCGGGGTATTGTAGAAACGATGGCGAAGATATCCTTTAAACCGGGCAATATGCTCTATCCGCTGCCCGCAGTGCTTGTAAGCGTGGCGGACAGGGACGGTAATACCAATATTTTTACGGTGGCATGGGCGGGAACGATTTGTACGAATCCCCCCATGGTCAGTATCTCTGTGCGGCCCAGCCGGTATTCGCATCATATGATTACTGAGACAGGGGCATTTGTCATCAACCTGACGACGCGGGAGCTGGCATTTGCCACAGATTACTGCGGCGTCAGAAGCGGACGCGATGTTAATAAGTGGGAGGCGCTGCGGCTGACGCCCGTGCCCTCACAGGAAATTGAGGCGCCGGGGATTGCACAGAGTCCCGTAAACATCGAGTGTAAGGTAGAACGTGTGGAGCGGCTTGGCTCGCACGACATGTTTATCGCCCGCGTTGCGGCAGTGCATGTGGATGACGCTTATATGGATGAGAAGGGCAGCTTTTTGCTTGCGCAGGCGCAGCCGATTGTGTATTCGCATGGAGCGTATTTTGCGTTGGGCGAGCAGCTGGGCAAATTCGGATACAGCATCCGCAAAAGATAAAATACCAGGCAGCGCGGCAGGCCGCGTTTTGTCCGGATCTGAGCTGCGGTCAGGCTGTGGTATGAGGGTTAGGTTGAAGATATAAATGAAAAGAATGCAGCATTATTATAGAAGATTTAGGCTTTGTTATATAGAGGCGGCTGTTATTTCGGTGCTTTTGTGCGCTTTTTTGCTGCCGTCAATGGAAAGGTACCAGCATACGGGAGATAATTATTTCCGTGTGCGGTTAAACGGAATCGAGGTCGGCAGTGTAGAATCACCGGAGCGCATTGATGCGCTGATGGCGCAGGCGCGCAGGGAGGTAGCGGCGCAGGCGGCGGGCAGCGACCTTGTTTTGATGGATATATCGCTTGAGCTGACAGGAAGCGAGCGGCTGTGGGGAAGGGTGGACAGCGACAGGACCCTTATTGCGAATATGGCGCAGGTGATGGAAGGCAGCACCCGGGAGACCCTGCACCGTTCTTATACGGTAAAGATTAATGAGACTGCGGTAAACCTCGGCTCCTATGAGGAGGTTCACGCGCTTCTGAAGCAGGCGATTGCGCCTTATGACACCAAGGGAATCTACGATGTGGAGCTTGCGCTGGATCAGGATCGTGAGATCAATGTACTGGAAGCGCAGGTGGTGACAACCGCGCAGGCAGCTGCCCGGGAGGAGCCGCTTCGCGTATCGGCCGGTATCGAGGCGGAGTTTGACGCGATGTTTACGGCGGTGGAGCCGGTGACGGAAAAGGACTTTGAGGCGTATGATACGGGCCTGGAGGATATCCGTTATGCGGAGAAGATCGAGGTTGTGGAGGCATATCTTCTGGAAGAAGAGCTGCTTAGCGTGGAGGAGGCCGTCGATCTGGTAACCAGGGAGCAGGAGACGCAGATTATTTATAAAGTAGTGGCAGGGGATACGCTTTCGGAGATCTCGCTCAACAACAATATTCCAATGGATGATCTCATTGCGATGAATGATGCGCTTGAGGATGAGAATACGATGATACGCGTTGACCAGGAGCTTGTGCTTACGGTGCCGGAGCCGGATTTATCCATTATCTGGTCAGAGCAGCAGGTCTATATAGAGGATTATGAGGCCGAGGTACAGTATGTGCCCAATGACGACTGGTATACGAACCAGCGGGTTACGCTGCAGGAGCCTTCGGCCGGCAGGCGCAAGGTCGCGTCGCTGATTGAATACAAGAACGGGCAGGAGACGGGACGGGAGATCCTTAAGGAGCAGGTTTACGCGGAGGCGGTGCCCAAGGTCGTCGAGCGCGGTACCAAGATACCGCCGACATATATTAAACCGATTGCAGGCGGGCGTTTGAGCTCGGGCTTTGGCGCGAGAAGCGCGCCGACCAAGGGTGCGTCCACATATCACAAGGGCGTAGACTGGGCGGTACCCACCGGAACGACCGTTGTCGCGTCAAACGGCGGTACGGTTGTCTTTGCGGGATGGGCGAGCGGCTACGGCTATGCGGTTTATATCAATCATGCGGACGGCCGGCAGACGCGGTACGGGCATCTGAGCAAGGTACTGGTAAAGACGGGACAGACCGTATCGCAGGGGGAGCGCATTGCGCTCAGCGGCAATACGGGCAGAAGCACGGGGCCGCATCTCCACTTTGAAATCCGCATCAACGGCAGCGCGGTGAATCCGTTAAAGCATCTGAATTAGTGCGTCGTTTTGCAAATAAGTAGACAATTGCGTAAATTTGGGACAAAAACAGATAACTTTTGCGTTTTTGGCAAACAAGTCTTTCAGTTTACAAAAGCGGGAAAAAGGTATATAATTCGGATAAGTTTATAAAATTAAAAATATGTTTTTGATGCGATAGAGTATTCTATTTATGAGGTGAAAGATGGAACAATACGCGATTAAAGGCGGTAATGCTCTGGTTGGCGAGGTTGAAATCGGCGGTGCGAAGAACGCGGCGCTGGGCGTCCTGGCCGCGGCGATTATGACGGATGAGATGACGGTTATCGAAAATATACCGGACGTAAGAGACATCAATGTTCTGCTTCAGGCAATGGAAAGTATCGGAGTGATTGTATATAGAACGGACAGACACGCAGTCAGAATCAACGCGTCGATGATTTCGGGGCTTGTGATTGAGGACGACTATATTAAAAAAATCAGGGCGTCCTATTATCTGCTGGGCGCGCTGCTTGGCAAATATAAGCATGCGGAGGTGGCTCTGCCCGGCGGCTGCAATATCGGGAGCCGCAAGATAGATCTCCATATCAAGGGATTTAAGGCGCTTGGCGCACAGGTAAAGATTGAGCACGGACTGATTATTGTCGATGCGCAGCAGCTTAAGGGGGCGCATATTTATCTGGATACGGTTTCCGTAGGCGCGACCATCAATATTATGCTGGCGGCGGCGCTTGCCGAGGGCAAGACGGTCATCGAGAACGCGGCAAAGGAGCCGCACGTGGTTGATGTGGCAAACTTTCTAAGCTCCATGGGCGCCAATATCAAGGGCGCGGGCACGGATGTGGTGCGCATCACCGGCGTAAAGAAGCTTCATGCCTCGGAATACTCGATTATTCCGGATCAGATTGAGGCCGGTACGTTTATGTTTGCGGCGGCGATTACCAAGGGTGATGTGACGGTAAAGAATGTGATTCCCAAGCATCTGGAATCGATTACGGCAAAGCTGATGGAGATTGGCTGCGAGATTGAAGAATCCGACGATGCGGTGCGCGTCGTGGCGTCCCGGCGTCTGGAGAGTACGCATGTAAAGACGCTGCCGTACCCGGGCTTTCCGACGGATATGCAGCCGCAGATTGCGGTAGCGCTGGCGATGGCGGGCGGAACCAGCGTCGTCACGGAGAGTATTTTTGACAACCGTTTTAAGTATGTGGATGAGCTGGTCAAGATGGGCGCCAATATCAAGGTAGAGGGCGGCAACACGGCGATTATAGAGGGCGTGGAGCGCTTTACAAGCGCGAATTTGACGGCGCCGGATCTGCGCGCAGGCGCGGCGCTCGTTTTGGCATGTCTGGCAGCGGAGGGCTTTAGCACCGTGGAGGATATCAAGTATATCGGGCGCGGATATGAGGATTTTGAGCTGAAGCTTCAAAATCTGGGCGCGGTGATTCAGAAGGTGAATTCAGATAAGGAGCTGATGAAGTTTAAGCTGAAGGTGGTTTCGTAAGAGAAGAGAGAACTATGAATACAAAACACCAAGGGCAAATTCATTTCTGATCGTGACAGAAGGCAGGCGGAGCCATTCTATTTTAAGGGACTCAAAAAGCTGATTCAGGATAAAATGGGTGGAAGGATAGACGTTGTTGAGGCGCCGGTAATTGATATTTGCGGGGAGGGGTGCGCGACAGGAAGGCTGGTAGAAACAGCAAAGCGCAATAGCAGAAAACAGGTGAATTAATCATTGACAACCTGTCCACACTATTATATCATATAAGCGATATGACAATTCAATATTGTAGATAATCTCTTATTCAGAGTGGTGGAGGTACAGAGGACCGGTGAAGCCACGGCAACCCCGATAAGGAAGGTGCTAACCTGAGCGAGTTACTATGAGAAATAGGTCGAACAATAAGAGGATTTGATTATCAAGCAACTGATACAATCCGCTTATTCCGTCGAATAAGCGGATTTTTTAATCCAACACAGGAGGAAATATCAATGGAGAAATTATTGTTTACTTCGGAATCTGTTACGGAGGGCCATCCCGATAAGGTCTGCGACGCCATTTCGGATGCGATTTTGGACGCGCTGATGGAGCAGGATCCCAACAGCCGCGTTGCCTGCGAGACGGCGACCTGTACCGGCTTCGTGCTGGTAACGGGCGAGATCACCACCAAGGCGTATGTAGATATTCCCCAGATCGTGCGGGACACGGTAAAGGAAATCGGCTATAATAAGTCGGAGTATGGCTTTGACGGGAATACCTGCGCGGTATTTACGGCAATTGACGAGCAGTCAAGCGATATTGCAATGGGTGTGGACAAGGCGCTTGAGGCAAAATTGCCCAAGGACAATTCAGAGCAGAAAATGAGCGATGCGGAAATCGAGGCGATTGGCGCCGGCGACCAGGGAATGATGTTCGGCTATGCGACGAACGAGACAGAGGAATATATGCCGTATCCGATTTCACTGGCGCATAAGCTTGCGCTGCAGCTTACAAAGGTGCGCAAGGACGGAACGTTGAAATATTTAAGACCGGACGGAAAGACACAGGTTTCCGTGGAGTATGACGAGGACGGCAAGCCCAAGAGATTAGAGGCGGTGGTGCTTTCCACACAGCATGATCCGGATGTGACGCAGGAGCAGATTCACGAGGACATCAGAAAGCATGTGTTTGACGTGATTTTGCCCAAAGAGCTGATTGACGCGGACACCAAGTTCTTTATCAATCCGACGGGACGCTTTGTCATCGGCGGACCGCACGGCGATGCGGGCCTGACAGGCCGCAAGATTATTGTGGATACCTACGGCGGCTACGCGCGCCACGGCGGCGGCGCGTTCTCCGGTAAGGACTGCACGAAGGTGGACAGAAGCGGCGCTTACGCGGCGCGCTATGTCGCGAAGAACATTGTGGCAGCAGGTCTGGCAGACAAGTGCGAGATACAGCTTTCTTATGCAATCGGCGTTGCGCAGCCGACCTCTATCAATGTAGATACCTTTGGCACCGGTAAGCTTTCCAGCGAGAAGCTGGTTGCGATTGTCCGTGAGAACTTTGACCTGCGCCCGGCGGGCATTATCAAGATGCTTGATTTGAGAAGGCCCATCTATAAGCAGACAGCGGCTTACGGACACTTTGGGCGCAACGACCTGAAGCTTCCGTGGGAGCGGCTGGACAAGGTGGATGTCTTAAAGAAATATCTGTAAAAAACAGCAGACTCCGCATCTCGATGTGTTATTGGGATGCGGAGTTTTTTCGGCTGACGTCCAAAGCGTGTGGAAGGTTGTCACGGATGTCAGAAATTGCGGCTGGCGCAGCGATTTGAGCAGAACCGAGGTTTTGAATGAAAAGCAGTTTGTAGAATATACAAAGGACAATTATCCGACAACCTTTACGATTACTGTGACGGAGCCCTGCAAACGCTGGGCGTTTGACATGGAAAACAGTAATATGAAAGGGCACTGGACGGGTGTTTTCACAGAAAAAGACGGTCAGACAGAGATTGATTTTACAGAAGAAGTAACGGCCGCAAAATGGATAATGAAGCCGTTTGTCAGGGCTTTTTTGAAAAAGCAGCAGGAATTGTATGTTTCCGATCTGAAAAAATACTGCGATATGAATTTGACGAATGGAGATTAAAATGGAAAAAGGACGCATTATTTTTTTAAATGGCGTGACAAGTGCAGGGAAGACATCAATAGTCGAGGCTATTCAAGAGCGTGACGACGTATTTTTTTATGTTGTTGCCAATGATTTGTTTCAGGAGATGGTAGGCGAGAAATATTTGTGTGAAAATTACTGGAAATATCTCAGCGAAGTGATTATTATGATGTATCACACCGCGAAGCTTTATTCGGATATGGGAAAAAATGTTCTTATTGACGGTATCTTAGTTGAGCGGGAAGAAATAACGCCGCACTATGAGCAGTTGGTGGAAATATTGAAAAATAATCCGCTTGATTTGGTTGAAGTCTATTGTCCGCTGGATGTATGCAGAGAAAGAAATATTATTCGTGGAGACAGATACGAGGGACAATCGGATGAACAACATGAACTGATGGCAAAAAATATAGCGTATAAGCTGAGCGTAGATACAAGTCTGTACAGCGCAGCCGAATGCGCTGACAGGATTATAAATGAATTGTTTCAGAGAAAAACGGACGAAGGCGTTTCCTGAGCCGGATATGCAGGAATAAAAAAGAAAGAGGATGAACCTTATGAAAGGAAAAAGGATAGCAATCGTATTGTGTATGCTGTTTATGCTATTTTGCGGCGGCTGCGGCGCAAGGAAAGAAGTACCGTTTCCCGGAGCCGGGAATCCGCTGCCGGCTCCGGAGCAGCCGCGTACAGAAGCCGGGAATGATATAGAAGAAAAAAATGAAGCCGAAAGTATTCAGGATGAGCTTGCCAGGGTAGAGGATAAGTCCCGTGAATATGAAAATGCTGATTGGAGCAGCATGGGACAGCAGGAGATGAATCAGTTTAGCGCAGAGTGGTATCAGCTTTGGGATGACGAACTCAATTCCTTGTGGAGCAGATTAAGCGATGAGCTGGATGCCGAAACGAAAGCAAAAGTGCTTGAGGAACAGCGGGCATGGATTGAAAGAAAAGAAGAGAATGTAAAGGGCGCCGGCGCGGCGGCTTTTGGCGGAAGCCTTCAGGCGCAGCTGGAAAATTCAACCGCCGAAGAAATGACACGGGCAAGAGCATACGTGCTTGCCGGATATTTGGCGGCTGCCAGAAACGAGTCGTTTACGGTTCCGCCTGAAATTCAGGAAAGCATAGCCATGGCGGACCCGAGCCTGAATGATGTTTTTGAAAAATTTGAAGGACAATGGATATTTGATGAAGCGCGCGGCGCATGTATTGGTATTGAAAGGACAGAAACGTGCGCATATGGCGTTGAAGGAAGCAATTGGACGGTCTGGGTAACAGGCGGTGATATTTTTTCCGATTTGGATGTATACGGATATACGGGAAACAGCATTCTGTTCAGGATTGCACATGACGGTTACGAGGCTTTTTATGAGCTTTCATTTAACATGACAAATTCGGTTAATCTTGCATATGGAACTTCTTTAGACGCAATGGATGACATTATTGTGTGCGACTGAAAATGCGAGAGCGTATATCATTGCAATAAAAAGCGAAAACCGGGTGCGCGGGCACCCGGTTTTTTACAGAGGAAACAACGGACATAAAATGAAGGAGAGGACAAGCGCATGAAAACGAATATTGTGTTTGATATGGGAAATGTGCTGACAAAGTACAGCATGACGGAATATATCCGGAGGTACGCGGATTCGGATGAGGCGTTCCGCATTATAAAAAACGAGGTCTGCGCGTCGGTCGAGTGGGTTATGATGGACAGAGGGACGATAACGGACGAGGAGGCCGCTGCGTCAATCTGTAAAAGGACGCCGGCCGCGCTGCACGGTACTGTTGAACGGTTTATACGGGAGTTTCGCATGGAACAGGAGCCCAATCCGCCGATGGAGAATCTGGTGCGGCGGCTGAAGGCGGCCGGCAACAGGCTCTATTTAATGTCGAATACCTCTCACCGCTTCCGGCGGTTTTCAAAAAGCATTGCGTCGATTGCGTATATGGACGGGATCTGGATATCGTGCGAGCACGGTTACCTCAAGCCGGAGCGGGAGGCATATCTTGACTTTTTTGCCTGTATGGGGCTGCAGCCGCAGGACTGCTGCTTTATCGACGATTCGCCGGCCAATATTGAGGCGGCGATGCGGCTTGGCATGGAGGGCTGCGTCTATCATCAGGATGTCGGGGAGCTGGAGGAGCGGCTGCGGGCGGCGGGAATCCGGGTAGCGGAATAAAGCGGAACAAGGTGACTTGGAGGAGAGAATCTGCCGGAGCACATGCCTTGTATTTTTGAAAAGGGCTTTGCCGGAGGAGATGGCGAAATGGCGGACGTAAGACGGGATTGAGCCTTTATCTGTGCAGAAGGCTGTGCAATCGTCTGATTATGGGCAGGATGTCTATTTGAATGAAGACGGCAGAACAGTATTTACCTTGATGTTTTATTTGAATACTTTTGTCTGTGAGAAATAAAAGTGGGTAGCTTCGTTTTTTTAATGAAATATATGAATGGAAATTAGGTAAAATGATACAGTATCCTAATTTTAATCAAAATAATTATTGATAGATAGAATTCTTATGGGTTATGATATGAATAAACGTAATATACTAAAGTAATATTAAAAAGGAGATAATGATGGAAACACCTATTATTCCAAACTTTAAAAAGATATTTTTTATGTCAGAATTGAACGAATTGGGATTTTCGGCTTATATGGTAAGAAATATGGTAGCTCATGGGCAACTGATAAAACTCAATAAATCTACCTATGAAAATATCAATTATAATGGTGAAGAATCGGATTATATTTATGTGTACGCTTACGTGCCGGATGGAATCATATGTCTCTTTAGTGCAGCAGTTATCTATGGTCTCAGCACATATACACCGGATAACATCAATGTGGCTGTGGCGCAGAAAAGAAACGTATCTACACTTCCAGAATGGCCGACTATTAAGCTGTGTTATTTTGAGGACGTGCGATTGAAAACGGGTGTTACAGATATAGAAATCTGTAATCAGAAAGTGAAGATTTATGATATTGAGAAAACGGTAGTAGATATCGTTTATTACAGGAATAAACTTGGGATTGAGGAGACAAAAGAAGTACTAATGAATTATTTGAAACGCTCGGATCGTGATATTAATAAGCTGTGCAGATATGCTGGGCGACTAAAATGTAAAAAAATTATAGATACTTATTTGGGGGTGCTTTTGTGATAAATGCTGCGTCAATAAAAGCCAGATTAAAAAATCACGCAAAAGAGAGAGGACATACTCTGCAAAATGAATTAACAATGTACGGTCTTGAAAGGACGATATATAGAATATCCATATCGCCCCATGCAGCGAAATTTACTTTAAAAGGTGGCATTTTTTTGTATGCATTGTTTGATGGTGAATTTGCCAGAGCAACTACAGACATTGATTTGCTTGCAAAAGGTACAAGTAATGATACAGAGGTGATAAAGGAAACTTTTGAGGAAATTCTTCAGATAACTGTGGATGATGCATTAAGATATGACATGGAAACATTGGAAGCAATCAGTATAGCAGAATTCAAGGAATATCACGGAGTGAAAGTTGCTGTTAAAGCATATTTGGATAAAACCAGAATTGACGTGTCGCTTGATATAGGGTTTGACGATGTTATTTATCCAAACCGTGCCATGATGGAGTTCCCGGTTTTGCTGAATATGGAAGCCCCAATAATTTATACATATTCTTTAGATTCTGTTGTTGCAGAGAAATTCGAGGCGATTGTCCAATTAGGCTATGGAAATAGCAGATATAAGGATTTTTATGATATATACGTATTAGCAGCAACATATGATTTTGATGGAAATATACTAAAGCGGGCCGTGGTAGAGACTTTTGACCATAGAAACACTAGTGTACTGACCTGTTCATATTTCGCCAAATTGCTTGACTAAATTTCCATCTGCCACGTTGGCTTCAATCGACGATGCCACCGCATCGCCTCATTCAGCCGCCTTGCAGACTGAAAATTCATTCTGCGTCATTTAGCTGAAAATGAACGGGTCAGTACACTAGGTATAATGATATTGTGGCTTTTGAATCAGATTTTGCAGAGGATGTCAGCCGCCAAAGCAGATGGAGAGCGTTTATAAAGAAAAAGCGAGCAATGATTCCTGTTGAATTCGGGGAAGTATTGGAACTGCTTCAAATATTTTTAAAGCCAGTTGTTGAGGCTATTATTACGGGACAAGACTTTGAGGTGAAATGGGATTGTAAAAGCGAATCTTGGAAATAAAAGGTTTCCATGTTTAGATTGACTGCTATTTTACTACGACGTAGGTGCTGTTTAGGCGGATGGCAGTGGGAGAGGCCGTCGGATTAGTAATATGATGATCCTCTAAAGTGAGAAAAGGTCAATTTGAAGGTGTTAATAGTCATCTACATACAAAAGTAGAAATTTGTAATGGTTAGGTGTATAATATAAGTAATAATTATAAGGAGGTTTTAACATGGGACTGTATCTTGGATATATAGAAAAATATGAGTCTTATTATAATGATGCATATTTCTACAACTATACGCCTATTTGTGAAATTAGAGATGGAAAGATAATTCGCTTATCAGACGAGGCGCAAAGAGATTTATTGCCAGAATCGGATAAACGTAATATTAACTTTAGATATGAATTTAACTCGGAAGAAGATAAAAAGAGAATGGAAATGGAGTTTGCTAAAGACTCTTTAGTATTATTTGATTTTCAATTGACAGATTTAGTGGATAATAAAAATTCTTATGGTGAAAGAAATCCAACAGGATATAGGATTCAAGTTATTGATATGTTAGATAATGGGAAAATATGCCCAATACATAAAAATAATATATTTAGAGTAATAGATGAGAACGCAATACATTCTGATTTTTACAGTGACAATGTTGTAATAGTGGAAATGGATGGCATTGTGCAAAATGATGAGATATTTGTTAAATTGGATGGTTTTATGGCTGGACCATTTATTGTCAAACGCCGCAATTTAGATTCTGCTTTTTATATCCGCCCGCAGATTAAGGAGAACAAGTATACCTTGGCAGGTTATGAAATAAATGATTGTGATATAGTAGAATTAAATGTTTATGCAGATGATTGGGAGAATAATAAATGCAAATGGTGTATTTTTTATAGGAATGATAACCAAAAAATAGTGTATCGTGATTTAATGGATAGTGACGAGTTGTTGCTGGAAAGCTTTAAGGAAAGCATTGGTAATCAGAGTGTAGAGAATGGAAAAATTGAGATTTCTAATGTAGAAAAGCTGATTGAAAATTACAGTCAATCAGCATTATCAGGAATAGAGGTAACGGAAGAGATACGACAGAGACGGTTAAAGCGAATTGTGGAAATTCTGACATCAGAAGCAGATATTGATAGTACATTAGGAAATATTACGGATTCGTTATGTGATTTATTGATCAAGTATCAAAATAGTTCCAGCGTCGAGGCATTGCTTCAAAATATTTTAGAGGGACATCCTGAATTTTTTGATAAAATGAAGGATTCCAAAATTATGAGCGAGCGAAAAGAAAAATTGAATGAGGAGATACAGGAACTTCAGCTGAGAAAGGAGTGTCTTGAAACTGAGATTAGGGAGACCTATCAAAGTGCACAAAGTACGGAACAAACTGCTATAGAAGAAAAGAAAATTGCTTTATTGGAAATGGATGAGCAATATATATTACAAAAAGCAAGGCTAGATGAGATATTAGAAAAATTAAAGATTGCGGAAAATGTTAGTGAATTAGAGCAAAAGCGTAACAGTATTAAGAACGATATTAATCACTTGGAGTGGCAAAAAGACCAATTACAAGGTGCAAAGGGACCACTTGAAGAACAATTTTTAAATCTTGTTAATAAGTTCCATGACAAGATGGTGGGGATTACTTTTGATGGTTATATGGCAAATAAAATGCTTCGAAGTGCCGCAGAATGGGAAGCAGAGGAAACAGCGAGCGACTATGAGAATGCTGTAAAAGTAGTTAATGGGATTAAGGTCGAGGAATTAGAGCCGGAACAATTGATTGACTATCTTTGTGAAACCATTAAAACGGTTCGACCGGAATATGATAGAAATACAATTGTTAATATTGCGATTTGTATTACACAAGGTTTTATAACTGTATTCTCAGGCGAACCGGGGTGTGGGAAAACTTCAATTTGTAATATATTTGCAGAAACATTGGGGTTAAATAAGATTGATAAATTAGTAGAAAACGATAACCATTATCTAGACTCTTTAGCGAGATATATTCCCGTTTCTGTTGAGCGAGGGTGGACTTCAAAAAGAGATTTTGTGGGATATTTCAATCCACTATCAAAGATGTTTGATAAAAGTAATAAAAATATATATGAAGCGCTGAATATATTGGATATTGAAAAAAAGGGGCATTTAGCGAAGTTTCCATATCTCATCCTTTTAGATGAGGCTAATTTAAGTCCAATTGAATACTATTGGGCGGATTTTATGAATGTATGTGATGATTTGGACGAAAATAGTTATGTGAACTTAGGAGAAAACCATGTATATTTGATACCAGAGACATTGCACTTTATTGCCACAATTAATAATGACCATACAACAGAAGTTTTATCTCCAAGGCTTTTGGACAGGGCGTGGGTCATAACCCTACCACAATATTATAATTATGGAAATTCGGTGACAGACAGTGAATTACAGGAAAATCAAATAAAGCTTATTACATGGAATTCTATGTGTAACGCCTTTTTGCCTACAGAAAGTTCATACGAATTGTCTGTAGAGATGCAGAGGATTTATGAGGCTGTAAAAAATCAATTGAGAAAATATCATTTTTATATCAGTCCACGAGTGGACAAAGCTATTAAAAAGTATTGGATCGTAGCATCTAAATATTTTGAAGAAGGTGAGTATGAAACGGATGCAGCAATTGTAGCGTTAGATTATGCTATTGCCCAGAAAATACTTCCTCAAATATCAGGTTATAGTGATCGTTTTAAAGAATGGTTGGAGGAGTTGTTACGAATATGCCATGATGCAAATTTAAACATGTGTCAAGAAATCGTACAAAACATAATCGAGCGTGGTGAACAGATGAATGATTATGGTTTTTTTACTTTGAGGAGGTAACGCATGCCGCATTGTTTTTTGACATTGAGTCCATTTAATAAGCCGAAACTACTAATAGAACTTTTGACGGTAGGTAAGCAGAATCTATCAGTTGAAAATATTATTGATTATGTTGATGCGGATATATTTGTATACTCCGATTTGAGCTACGAAATGTATTTGGATTTTGGCGATAGTGAGAAGATTCAAAACGTGTCAGTATATATAAATGAGATTAACGAACAATGCACATACCATGATGGTACTATTAGATTTTATGATAATGCTCATAAGGCAAGAAAAATATTTCTTGATTGTTTTGGGTTTGTTGTAATTGGCTTGATTATATATATGTCTGACGGAACGGAGATAAGCGTTGAATCCCAATATATTCCAGTTATGGTAAAAAAGGGGATTTATAATGAATCGGTTAAATTAATGATTAATTATATATATAAAAACCAGGAGATTTTATTACTGAATGGTTGTTATGGATCTAAAGATGTAGCTGGGTTAAAAGAGAATGGAATAAAAGGATTGGAAACACAGATAATTTTAGCAGAAGAGATAGCAGCGTTATATGAAAATAGTTATGGATATTTTAAGACTAACAGCAGGTTCAAACTTCAAAAATTGCCCTTAATAGAAAGATTTGAGAAAGTTCAGCAAATTGACTCAGAAACAATATATTATATAACACAACATCCAGAGCAACTAAGGAAAGTGAATGCAAGTAGTGGAATATATATAGCCAATAGTAACTATTATCCACAAAAAACGCTATTTGTACAGAATGTATATTCAAAAGATATTTATGAGAACAGAATAATAACTGGTTTTTTGAAAAAAATGGTAGATTCTGTGCGTCACATAATGGGGCAATTAGAAACACTGATTGGAAAAACTCCAAGAAGAAATGAAGTTCAAGATGAGTATATTAATTCTTCCGGTTTTATTTTTTTAGAAACTAGAAAAATAATATCACAAGATTATGAGAAATTAAGAAGTTTGGATAGAAAATTGACTCGATTAATGGGAATGTATAATGAGATATTTCATATTGCACCTGAGCATATTGAAGGAATACCAAAGAGTTCTGCGATTTTTAGAGCGGTACCACAGTACAATAGAATTTATATGCGTATTATTCAATGGTATAAATTTGGTATTTATGATTTATCTAAGGAAAAATATATACTGTCATTTGTTAAGATATCGCAGATATATGAAAGCTATTTACTTACAAAGCTTATAAATTATTTTAAGGAGCATGGCTTTACTTTTAATACGTCAAGATTTTGTGAGTATCCAATTAGAGAAAAGTGGATGCATCAAAATACAAAGTGTAATAATACATTTGTATTTTCTGATGAATCTCAAAGAATAACCTTGTATTATCAACCAGTGATTTATGATAATGCATGTAGTGAAGTAAATGGCATTGAATTGTATCGAAATAATACGATATCGATTAATAATGATGATAAAAAAGAGCATAGTGGTCATTATTATGTTCCCGACTATGTGCTTAAATGCGAAAAGGACAATTGTGTAAAATATGTTATTATGGATGCAAAATTTAGTTCCTTGCGTACAGTTCGGCACTATTATATTCCCGGCTTAGTGTATAAGTACTTGTTTTCTCTCAGTCCAATAAAAAGTAATATATATATTTCTGGACTATGCGTTATATACGGTCAGTGTACAAGTGGGAGTATGGTAGAGAGTATTTATGACAGGCAGATACCAGGGGAAAGTATAAAACCGTTTGTGGAGATATTACCAATGATTGCTGGTATGAATGATGATAAACATATTGAAGGCATTGAAACAGTACTCAAAATGATATGATAAGTCGAAAAATGGTATTTAGTAATTAATAGAGAAGGTAGAAATCTGAAGTCAGGAACTGAGACAGAAATATTAGAACTTAAAAGGTCAATTAAGTGTAGAAATGCTAATTATTCTTATAGGGTTGTTTGTGCATATCTATAAAAAATATAAAGTCTTCGTGACAATACTGGCTAAAATAGTGCTGTGTTTCGCGCGCGTTTCCCTTAATTGACAAGCGCAGACGCCTTGTCTATAATAAAAATGAGATTGTAAAGCCGGATGCGTCCTGCTGAGCGAGATCAAAGCAAACCTTGAAAATATCCTCCATTGCAAAGACACATGCGTGCTTTTGTCAATGGAAGGTAACAGCTGACATACGAAGACCGCGGCATATTTTGCGCTGTAAAGCAATGCGCCGCCTTCTGAGTGGAAAGGAAAGAACAATGACAACAAGAATCGGAAAAACGGCAAAAAGGCTGGCAGCGCTGCTGTTTAGCGCCATGCTGGCAGCGGCGCTGCTGACAGGCTGCGGGCAGGCAAAGCAGGAGGAGCAGGCGCCGGTTCGCATCGGCGCGCTCAAGGGGCCGACCTCCATGGGCCTGCTGTTTTTACAGCAGGATGCGGCAGACAATAAAGCGGACGGCACGTATGAATTTACAATGATGACAGCGGCGGATGAGCTGCTTGCGCTGATTGTAAAGGGCGAGCTGGATATTGCGCTGCTGCCGGCCAATGTAGCGGGGGTGCTGTATCAGAAGACGGACGGCGGGATTACGGTAATCGACATCAATACGCTTGGCGTACTGTATATGGTATCCGGCGATACGTCGATTGACAGTGTGGAGAAGCTCAGGGGCCGCACGATTTACCTGACGGGAAAGGGGACCACCCCCGATTATGTGCTGCAGTATGTGCTGCGGGAGAATGGTATTGCTGTTGGAGACGCTGACGGATGCATGCTGGAATACAAGTCTGAGGCGGCGGAGGTTGCGGCAGTGCTTGCGGAAAATCCGGAAGCGGTCGGGCTTTTACCCCAGCCCTTTGCGACGGCAGCCTGCGTGCAGAATAAGGCGCTGACGGTGGTGCTGGATATGAATGCGCAGTGGGAGGCCATACAGGGTGCGGAAGGCGGCCGGCTCGTTACGGGCGTTACGGTGGTGCGCAATGACTTTTTGCAGGCAAATGAGGCGGCTGTGAAGACCTTCTTAAAGGAGCATGAAAAGAGCGCGGTCCGCATCAATGAGATGCCCGAGGAAGGGGCGCGGCTTGCCGTTGAGGCCGGGATTGTGGCGAAGGAGCCGATTGCGCTCCGGGCTATTCCGCAGTGCAATATTACCTATATAGACGGCGCGCAGATGAAGCAGGCTTTATCGGGGTATCTGCGGGTGCTTTATGAATACAGTCCCGAGGCAGTCGGCGGCGGGATGCCGGGAGACGATTTTTACTATGAATAAAAAGCTCGTGATAGCGGCCGGGTGGCTGGCGGTATGGCAGCTTGTGAGTATGTGGATTGGCAATGATATTCTTATGGTCGGGCCGGCTGCCGCCGCGGCGGCATTATGGAAAAATATTGCCATGGCTTCGTTCTGGCAGACGATCGGCTGTTCTGTCCTCAGGATAGCGGCGGGATTTCTGGCGGGTTTGCTTGCGGGGCTGCTTCTGGCAGCCGCAAGCGCCCGCTTTTCCTTACTGGAGGAGGCGCTTTCGCCGGTGCTGGCGCTGGTCAAGGCGATTCCGGTGGCGTCCTTTGTGGTACTGTTTTTGATTTGGTGGCGCTCGGACGTGCTTTCATGTGCGGTCGGCTTCTGTGTGGTGCTGCCCAATATTTATATCAATACGATAGAGGGAATCCGCGCCGCGGACGGGCGTCTGCTGGAGATGGCAAAGGTATTCGGCGTTCGGGGGCGGGAGCGGTTTTTCTATATTTACCGGCCTGCACTGAAGCCCTTTCTCGACAGTGGTATCCGCGTGTCCGTGGGGATGTGCTGGAAGTCGGGTGTGGCGGCGGAGGTGATCGGGACGCCGACGTATTCTATCGGAGAGCGCCTCTATATGTCCAAGATTTATCTCGACACGGCAGGCGTGTTTGCGTGGACCGGCGTGGCAATTCTTTTGAGCGTTTTGTTTGAACGGCTTGTCCTGTATGCGTGGGGGCGGTTCTGCGCATGGGAGCCGCTCTGCGCGGCGCCCCGTACAAGGGGGCGTGCGAAGCTTTACGCGCAGCAGGGGAAGGCGCGTACCGGAGGGGCCGCGCTGTGCGTTGAAGGGCTTGTCAAAAGCTATGGGACAAACCGGGTGTTAGACGGCGTAGACGCGCGGTATGAGCCGGAACAGACGTATTATTTCCGCTCTCCCTCGGGGAGCGGGAAGACCACCTATTTCCGGCTGATAGCGGGGCTGGAGGAGCCGGATTCCGGGAGCATTGCATGGCGGGGAGATACAGGAGAAGGTGACGCGAGTGTCAGTATGGTGTTTCAGGAGGACCGGCTGCTGGAGGAGTACAGCGCGGTGAAGAATGTGGAGCTGGTGACGGGAGACCGCGCGGCGGCGCGGGCACATTTGCTGCTGCTGCTGGCGCCCGGGGAGCTGGACCGGCCGTGCAGGGAGCTGAGCGGCGGGATGAAAAGGCGTGTCGCGATTGCGCGGGCTTATGCGGCCGACAGCGATATATTGCTGCTGGACGAGCCGTTTACAGGACTTGACAGCGAGACCCTGACGCGTGTGCGCGCCTATATGGAAGCGCAGCGGCGCGGGCGTGCGGCGCTGATTGCGACGCATTTAGGGTAAAAGGATAAAAGAAAACGGACTTGAGGGAAAGGGGACGCACGATGGCATTTACACATTTGCATGTGCATACGGAGTACAGTCTTTTGGACGGCTCGAACAAAATAAAGGAATATGTAAAGCGCGTGAAGGAGCTGGGAATGGACAGCGCGGCCATCACGGATCACGGTGTGATGTACGGCGTGATTGACTTTTATAAGGAAGCCCGGGCAAACGGTATCAAGCCGATTCTCGGGTGCGAGGTCTATGTGGCGCCCAATTCCCGCTTTGACAAGGAGCTGACAGGCGGTGAGGACCGGTATCACCATCTCGTGCTGCTGGCGGAGAACAATACCGGCTACGCGAATCTGATGAAGATTGTCAGCAAGGGCTTTACCGAGGGCTATTACTACCGTCCGCGTGTGGATATGGAGGTGCTGCAGGCGTACCATGAGGGCATTATCGCCCTGTCCGCGTGTCTTGCAGGCGAGGTTCCGCGTCTGATTGTAAAAGGCCTTTATCAGGAGGCGAAAAAGACGGTGCTCAAGTATATCGACTGCTTTGGAAAAGAAAATTATTTTCTTGAGCTGCAGGACCACGGAATACCGGATCAGAGGACGGTGAACGCGGCGCTGGTGCGGCTGAGCAGGGAGCTGGACGTGCCGCTTGTGGCGACAAACGATATTCATTATACCTATGCGGAGGATGAGAAGTCGCATGATATTCTGCTGTGCATTCAGACGGCGAAAAAGGTAACGGACGAGGACAGAATGCGTTACGACGGCGGACAGTACTACGTAAAGAGCGAGCTGGAAATGCGCGGGCTGTTCCCGTATGCGCAGGAGGCCATCGACAATACCGCCCTGATTGCGGACAGATGCAATGTGGAAATCGAGTTCGGCGTCACGAAGCTGCCGAAGTTTGACGTGCCGGAGGGCTATGATTCGCGGAGCTATTTGAACAAGCTGTGCACGGAGGGCCTGCGGGAGCGTTATCCTGAGGACGACGGTACCTTAGTGGCGAAGCTCAACTATGAGCTTGACGTCATTCAAAACATGGGCTATGTCGATTACTTTCTGATCGTATGGGATTTTATCAACTGGGCGCGCGCGCATGATATTCCGGTAGGCCCCGGACGAGGCAGTGCGGCGGGCAGCATTGTTTCCTACTGTCTGCATATCACGAATATCGACCCGATACGCTACAGCCTGCTCTTTGAGCGTTTTCTCAATCCGGAGCGTATATCCATGCCGGATATCGATATTGATTTCTGTTATGAACGCAGGCAGGAGGTGATAGACTATGTCGGCGAAAAATACGGGCAGGATAAGGTGGTTCAGATTGTCACCTTCGGTACGATGGCGGCAAAGGGCGTTATCCGGGACGTAGGGCGTGCGCTGGATCTGCCGTATAATTATGTGGACAGCATTGCCAAGATGATACCGGTCGAGGGCAACGCGCCGGTGGATATTGCGCGCGCACTGGAGATTAATCCGGAATTTCGCAGGCTTTACGAGCAGGATGAGCAGGTGAAGTATCTGATTGACATGTGCAGACGTCTGGAGGGGCTTCCGCGCCATACCTCCATGCACGCGGCAGGTGTGGTAATCTGCCAGAAGCCGGCGGACGAGTTCGTGCCGCTCTCCAGGGGAAGCGACGGTTCTATCACGACGCAGTTTACGATGACGACGATCGAGGAGCTGGGGCTTTTAAAGATGGATTTCCTTGGGCTGCGTACGCTGACCGTTATCAAGAATGCGGTGGACAATGTGGAAAGGACGCACGGAATCGCAATTGACGTGGACGCGATAGACTATGACGACAAGCGCGTGCTTGCGTCTCTGGGAACCGGAAAAACGGACGGTGTGTTCCAGCTGGAAAGCCAGGGGATGCGCAATTTTATGAAGGAGCTTAAGCCGCAGAACCTTGAGGACGTGATTGCGGGCATTTCCCTGTACCGTCCGGGGCCGATGGACTTTATTCCGGCCTATATCAAGGGGAAGAATAACCACAGCGCGGTGACCTATGCATGCCCGCAGCTTGAGCCGATTCTTGCGCCGACATACGGGTGTATTGTCTATCAGGAGCAGGTTATGCAGATTGTGCGGGATCTCGGCGGCTATACGATGGGGCGC
Organism: uncultured Lachnospiraceae bacterium; assembly: GCA_949948735.1. Lineage (GTDB taxonomy): Bacteria > Bacillota > Clostridia > Lachnospirales > Lachnospiraceae > COE1. Next base: position 183,012 of record CATLGV010000005.1, read on the forward strand.
AGCGATCTTGTCCGACGCGCGATGAGCAAGAAAAAGGTTTACGTGATGGAGCAGGAGCGCAAAAACTTTGTCTATGGAAACGAGGAGGAGGGCGTTCCCGGCTGCGTGGCAAACGGTATTCCGGACGCGGTGGCGGATCAGATTTACGGGACGATGATGGACTTTGCGAAGTATGCGTTTAACAAGTCGCATGCCGCGTGTTATGCGGTTGTCGCTTATCAGACGGCATACCTGAAATATTATTATCCGGTGGAGTTTATGGCGGCGCTTTTGACCTCGGTGATCGACAATGCGTCGAAGGTGTCGGAATACATTATGGTGTGCAGGAATATGGGGATTCAAATCCTTCCGCCGGACATCAATGCGGGGGAGGCAGGCTTTTCCGTATCTGACGGAGCGATTCGCTATGCGCTGACCGCCATCAAGAACGTGGGACGGCCGGTGATTGACAAAATCGTGGAGGAGCGCAGAGCGCACGGGGATTATCAGAGCCTGAAGGATTTTGTGGAGAGAACCGCGGCTTTCGATATCAATAAGCGCGCCATTGAAAACTTTATCAAGGCGGGTGCGTTTGACGGCTTTGGGCCGACGCGCAAGCAGCATATGAGCGTTTATGCGCAGATTTTGGAAGGGCTTCAGCACAGCAAACGGGGGGTTACGGCCGGACAGATGTCCCTGCTGGACATTGTATCGGAGGAAGAAAAGAGCGAGCTTGAGATTAAAATGCCGGATGTGGGGGAGTATACAAAGGAGATGATACTCAGCTTCGAGAAGGAGGTGCTGGGCTTTTATGTCAGCGGGCATCCCATGCAGGAATACCAGAGTCTGTGGGAAAAGCACATTACGGCCAAGACCTCGGACTTTCGTCTGGACGAGGAGACCGGGCAGGTGCCGATTGAGGGGCAGAGCAAGGCGACGATCGGCGGCATGATTGCGGACAAGAAGATCAAATATACGAAGAATGACAAGATTATGGCGTTTCTGACGATAGAGGATTTGGTCGGAAGCGTGGAGGTGCTTGTCTTTCCGAAGGATTATGAGCGGTATTCTTCCAAGCTGACGGAGGAGAACAAGGTGTTTATCGAGGGCAGGGTATCCGTGGAGGAGGAGCGGGACGGCAAGCTGGTCTGCGAGAAAATTACCTCCTTTGACGAGCTGCCGCGCAAGGTCTGGGTGAAATTCCCGAGCCTGCCGCTCTATACCGAGAAGGAACCGGTGCTGCTGGATGCGATATTTGACAGTGAAGGAAAGGACAGCATTGTTATTTATATAGAAGAAACGCGTCAGATGAAGCAGCTGCCGCCCAGCAGGAATGTCTGTGCGGACGGAGAGCTGCTTGACCGGCTGCGGGAGCTGTTTGGGAAGGACAATATCCGTGTGGTATGTTAAATCCGCTGGATAAATTTTTGACAATGATATTGTAATCTAAAAAGAAATGGTTTAAAATACTTGTTAGCGTTATGTTATAGAGGATTTGGAAATAGGTTGAGGGCGGTTCGTCCTGAACATGGTGTATAGGAGGGATAAGGATGTCTAAGGATATTAAGACGATTGGCGTGCTGACAAGCGGCGGCGACGCTCCGGGTATGAATGCGGCTATCCGTGCGGTTGTCAGAAAGGCGATTGCCAACGGCGTAAAGGTAAAGGGAATTAAGAGAGGCTATATGGGGCTGCTCAACGAAGAGATTATGGATATGGAGCGGCAGAGCGTTTCCGATATTATCCAGAAGGGCGGTACGATACTCGGTACGGCAAGGTGTCCGGAGTTCAGGACTGCAGAGGGACAGGCAAGAGGCGCGGATATCTGCCGTCAGCACGGAATTGACGGTCTTGTCGTTATCGGCGGCGACGGCTCCTACAGAGGCGCGCAGGCGCTTGCAAGAAACGGCATCAATACCATCGGCGTTCCGGGAACGATTGACCTGGATATTGCCTGCACCGAGTATACCATCGGATTTGATACGGCAATCAATACCGCAATGGAAGCAATCGATAAGGTACGCGATACCTCCTCCTCCCATGAGCGCTGCTCCATCATCGAGGTTATGGGACGTAATGCCGGATATATCGCACTTTGGGCGGGCGTTGCCAACGGCGCGGAGGACATTCTGCTTCCTGAGAAATATGATTACAATGAGCAGGTGCTGATCAACAATATTGTCAAGAGCAAGAAGAGCGGCAAGACCCACCATATCATTATCAATGCGGAGGGTATTGGGCATTCTATCTCAATGGCAAAGCGAATCGAGGCTGCGACGGGCGTAGAGACGAGAGCTACCATTCTGGGCTATCTGCAGCGCGGCGGGAACCCGACCTGTAAGGACCGTTTTTACGCGTCCATCATGGGCGCTTATGCGGCGGACATCCTGTGTCAGGGCAAATCAAACCGTGTTGTAGCGTACAAGCACGGGCAGTTTGTGGACTATGATATCGAGGAAGCGCTGAACATGCGAAAGGGCATCGACGAGTATCAGTTTGAGATTTTCAAGAAGCTGTCGGAATAATTGAACCACATAACAGAATGCATATTATCCGGAGATACAGTGAGGTATTGTGTTTCCGGATTTTCTGCACACGGGCACTCAAAGGAAAGATGTCGGCAGAGACCGCGGCGGGCGGCCTGACGGATAAGGAACGGGATAATGATTACAAGCACAACGAACAGGAAGGTAAAGGAATTGGCCGCCCTGGCGCAGAAAGCCAAGGCGCGCAGGGAATCGGGGCTTTTTATCGCGGAGGGCGTAAAGATGTTTGCGGAGGCGCCCCGGGCATGGATCAAGGAGGTCTATCTCTCGGAGAGCTTTCGGGCGCGGCATGAGAAGGAGCCGGACGGGCGGCTTGCGCGCGCGCTGGAGGCGGTTCCTTATGAGGTCGTCTCGGACGAGGTGTTTAAGAAAATATCGGATACGCAGACGCCGCAGGGGATTCTGACGGTGCTTGCGCAGCCTTGCTATATGCTTGCGGATATGCTCGGCAGGGCGGGCGGAAGTGATACTGCGGGCAGCGTAAGACCCGGCAGGCAGCCGTTGTTTCTTCTGCTGGAGGATATTCAGGATCCGGGGAATCTGGGAACGATATTTCGTGCGGGCGAGGGCGCGGGCGTAACCGGGGTGATTATGACCCGAAATACGGCCGACGTTTTTAATCCGAAGGTGATACGTTCCACGATGGGCTCTGTCTATCGGGTTCCGTTTCTGACAACCGTGTCGCTGGGAGATGTGATTGCGCAGTTAAAGGAGGCAGGCGTGCCGGTGTACGCGGCGCATCTGGAGGACAGCGTGGATTACGCGGATATGGACTATACGGGAGCCTGCGCGTTTCTGATAGGAAACGAGAGCGGCGGCCTGCGCAGGGAGACTGCGGATATGGCGACCGCATATATCAAGATACCGATGGCGGGGCAGGTAGAGTCTCTGAATGCCGCGGTGGCGTCCTCCGTTTTGATGTATGAGGCGGCAAGACAAAGACGTTACAGCGGTCAGCATGAAGCTTAGCGCTTCTGTGCAGGGCGGAATCATGGAGGTTAATATGAAGCTTGGATTTATCGGACTTGGCAATATGGCAGACGCCATGATCGGCGGTATTTTGGGAAAGGGCGTCTGTGCAAAGGCACAGATAACCGGTTCTGCGAAAACGGCGGAGACAGCGCGGCGGATGGCGGAAAAATACGGGATAGAAGCGGGAACGGACAACCGCAGGACGGCGCAGGAGGCGGACGTCATTGTTCTTGCGGTAAAGCCGGTGTTTTTCCCGGAGGTTATCGATGAGATTAAGGATATTGTGACTGCGGCGGGCAGGGAAAAGCTGGTTGTTTCTATTGCGGCAGGAAGAACGCTGGCGTGGATCGCGCAGCGCTTTGGCGCGCCCGTGCGGCTGGTGCGCTGTATGCCCAATACGCCCGCGCTGGTGGGCGAGGGCTGTACCTGCGTATGCTTTGGCGAGGGTGTGACGAAGGAGGACGAGGCGCTGATGCTGTCCGTGATGGGCAGCTTTGGCCGGGCCAGCGTCCTGCCGGAGCGGCTGATGGACGCGTTCGTCGGCGTGGCGGGAAGCGCGCCCGCATATGTGTTTGTTTTTATTGAGGCAATGGCGGACGCGGCGGTGCAGGCCGGCATGCCCAGAAAGCAGGCATATGAATTTGCGGCGCAGGCCGTGATGGGCAGCGCGAGGCTGATGCTGGAGACCGGAAAACATCCGGGGGAGCTCAAGGATATGGTATGCTCTCCCGGCGGAACGACCATCGAGGCCGTGAAGGTTCTGGAAGAAAAGGGCTTCCGTGCGGCGGTGATGGACGCGGTTGAGGCGTGCGTCAACAAATCAAAAAACGGATAGAAAATATCGTACCCAAAAGAATCGGAGTCCCGGACTTGACAAGTCGGGGACTCTTTGCTATTATATGGAATTGTAATAGATGTTAATAAAAATGTAACATTTAAAACAAAAACCGTAAGAAATATAAAATAATTGTCGGGATTTGACGGTAACGGAGAGACTAAGATGAAGACAAATTGTAAAAAGTGGAAGTATCTGCTAGGCCTTACATCCGTTGTAGTGGCGTTTACGATACCCCCTGTCGTTTTAACCAATGCGGTAGACGCAAAGGCAGAAGTAATGGACGATAAGAGTGAAGTACAGGAAACCACCTCAGACAAAATGGATTCAGTTAATACGACAGCAGGAGCGGCGGTTCTCTTAGACGCGGATATTTCGCTGGAGACAGAAGAGCTGATAGCGCTTGCCGAGAACAACAGTATTCCGGACACCCCGTCCGAGGCGGAGCCGGCAGCACAGACAGAAGAGGAAGCGGGGGCAGAGGGCACTCTCGTTATGGCGAAGGTCAGCCAGTCCGTAAATATCAGAGAGAGCGCCAGTCAGGAATCCGAGAAGGTAGGCGTCCTGTACAAGGACTGCGGCGGAGATATTCTGGAGCAGCAGGGCGATTGGACAAAAATCAAATCCGGCGACGTAGTCGGATGGGTAAATAACGAGTATTTGTACTTCGGAGAGGAAGCGCAGCAGCTGGCCGAGGAGGTAGGCATCCTGACAGCGTATGCCCAGACGGAGACCCTGCGCGTCCGGAAGGAAGCCAACACAGAGGCAGGGATTCTCGGGCTGCTCGCAAACGGAGAGGCGCTCGAGGCCATTTCGGAGGAGGGCGACTGGGTAAGCGTCAGCTACGAGGGCAGCACCGGCTATGTGTCTGCGGAGTACGTCAAGGTGGTATTCGGCATTGATACGGCGGAGTCCATGGAGTCCATCCGTGCGCGGGAGGAGGCTGCGAAGGTGAAGGCGGCTTCCGAGAAGCAGGAGCTGGTCAGAGTACAGAAGGAAGCGGTATTGGCGACGGCCTCCGAGCTGGATATCCTTGCGGCGCTGATTCAGTGCGAGGCAGGCGGAGAGCCCTATGAGGGTCAGGTGGCGGTTGGCGCGGTTGTGATGAACCGTGTGCGCTGCGGCGGGTATCCCAATACGATCACGGAGGTGATCTATCAGTCGGGACAGTTTTCACCGGCTTCCGGGGGAAAGATGGAATCCCTGATTCTGAACAATACGACAAAGGCGTCATGCAGACAGGCGGCCCAGGAGGCGATCAACGGCGTCAGCAATGTGGGCGACGCGCTACATTTCAGAAGAAAGGGCAACAGAGAGGGCCTGATTATCGGAAACCATGTATTCTGGTAGGGAGCGGGGCACCGTTTTATGAAATAAGGGTATATGCACGCAGTTCTTAAGCAATTAAGGACTGCGTTTTTTCTTGCCCCTTTCGGGTAAATGTAGTAAGATATAGGGAAAAGAGGCAGCCCGGACTAGCAGGCTGTGAAAGGAGTATGGTTATTATTATGGATTTGAAGGGACGCAGCTTTTTGACGCTGAGGGATTACACGCCGGAGGAAATCGTGTATTTGATTGACCTGGCGGCAGAGTATAAGGAAAAGAAGAAAAGGGGAATACCGCATGACACGCTTCGCGGCAGAAATATAGCGCTCATTTTTGAGAAAACCAGCACGCGCACGCGCTGCTCCTTTGAGGTGGCCGCGCATGATCTGGGGATTGGCACGACCTATCTGGATCCGTCAGGCTCTCAAATCGGCAAAAAGGAATCCATCGCCGATACGGCGCGGGTCCTTGGCAGGATGTATGAAGGAATCGAATACCGGGGCTTTGAACAGTCCATCGTGGAGGAGCTCGCGAAATACGCGGGGGTGCCGGTATGGAACGGGCTGACCAACGAATACCATCCCACGCAGATGCTTGCCGATATGCTGACGATTCGGGAGCACTTTGGACGGCTTAAGGGAATCCGCCTGACCTATATGGGGGACGCCCGGTACAATATGGGCAATTCGCTGATGATTGTCTGCACGAAGCTGGGCATGCATTTTACGGCATGTACGGCCAGGGAATATTTTCCGGATGCGGCGCTGGTTGACGCGTGCAGGGAATACGCGGAGCAGTCCGGTGCGACGATTACGCTGACGGAGGACGTCTGCGCGGGCACGAAGGACGCGGATGTTGTTTACACCGACGTATGGGTGTCGATGGGCGAGCCGGACGAGGTATGGGAGGAGCGCATCCGGATGCTCTCCCCGTACAAGGTGACAAAAGCGGTGATGGACAACGCGGGGCCTGAGGCCGTATTTTTACACTGCCTTCCGGCGTTCCATGACCTCAAGACAAAAATCGGCAGGGAGCAGGGAGAAAAGTACGGCTTTACCGATTTGGAGGTGACGGACGAGGTCTTCGAATCCGCGCAGTCGCTTGTGTTTGACGAGGCGGAAAACCGTATGCATACGATAAAGGCCGTGATAGCGGCAACGCTGGGGGCATAGCGTGAAGAGGGACGAGATATTAAAAAAACTGCGGCAGGCAGGCGATTATGTGAGCGGACAGGAGCTTTGCGAATACTACGGGGTGTCGCGTACCGCGGTGTGGAAGGCCATCCGGCAGCTGGAGAGGGACGGATATACAATAGAGGCGGTTACCAACAGGGGATACCGGCTGGTGGAGAGCGGCGAAGAGACGCTCTCGCGTGTCAGCATTGACAGCCATATGGATACGCAGTGGGTCGGGAAAAATCTTGTATTCCGCAAAGAGACCGGATCTACGAATATGGACGCAAAGCTGCTTGCCGAGGAGGGCGCGGCCGCAGGGACGCTTGTCGTGGCGGATATGCAGACGGCGGGACGCGGCAGGCGGGGGCGCGGCTGGGTATCCGAGCCGGGTACGGATATTTACATGTCGCTGTTGCTGCGCCCTTCATGTATGCCGCAGCAGGCGTCGGCGCTGACGCTTGTCATGGCGCTTGCGGTGCTGGAGGCGGTAGCCGAGATTGTGCCGGACGGCGTCGGTATTAAGTGGCCCAATGATGTTGTGATAAACGGAAGAAAGATATGCGGGATTCTGACGGAAATGAGCGCCGAGCCGGACGGGATTCACTATGTGGTGACCGGTGTGGGAATCAATACGAACCGGGCTGAAATGGAGGAGGAGATTCGCAGTCATGCGACCTCCCTGATGATAGAGACGGCGCGTCCGGTAAACCGGGCAAAGCTGATCGCCCGCGTGATGCATTATTATGAGGCGGCTTATGCGCTGTTTGCGCAGAGCCAGGATATGACAGCGCTGCTGGATCGCTACAATGCGTTTCTGATAAACCGGGATAAGGAGGTGCGCGTGCTGGACCCCAAGGGGGCGTATGAAGGCATTGCGCGCGGCATCAATGAGAAGGGCGAGCTCATTGTAGAGCGGGAGGACAAAACGCGGGAGCTTGTCTATGCGGGCGAGGTGTCCGTGCGCGGCATATACGGATATGTGTAGGATGAAGAGAAAAGGGGATCGATTTGGCGAATCAGGAGAACCGTGTTGTGCTCTGCGGGGCAAACGCATATGAGAAAAAATACTATTTTAACGAGGCTTTTGTCGGGCTTCCGGAATCTGTGAAGGAGGAGCTGCATATTATATGCGTTCTCTTTACGGAGGAGGTGGGCGGCATATTTACCGTTGTCTTTGAGGAGGATGGCAGCGTGAGCCTGGATACGCAGGCCGATGAGGAGGATATTCTTTATGATGAGGTCAGCAGCGGGCTTCTGACGCGCGAAATACGAATGCAGCGGCAGGAGCTTTTGGAATCGCTGAGCCTGTATTACAGGGTGTTCGTGCTCCGTGAGGGGATGGAGGCGGATTGAGTTTGTAGGAGGAAGGGCATGATTTTAGTAATTGATGTGGGCAATACAAATATTACGTTCGGGGTGTATGACGGACAGCGGCTGGTCACGACGTTTCGGCTGATGACGAAGACGCAGCGCACTTCCGACGAGTACGGCGTGCTGATTACCGAGCTTTTGAGCAAAAACAGAGTAAGCCCGGCGCAGCTTGAGGGAACCATCGTTGCAAGCGTGGTGCCGAATGTGATGCATTCTCTTGTAGGCGGCATCAGGCGGTATGTCACGGAAAAGCTGATGATTGTGGGTGTGGGGATTAAGACCGGCATCCGAATCGTCACGGAAAATCCCAAGGAAATCGGGCCTGACCGCATTGTGGACGCGGTTGCCGCATATGAATTATATGGCGGGCCTGTACTGGTGCTGGATTTTGGCACTGCGACAACGTATGACCTGGTAGACGCGCAGGGGTGTTTTTGTGCGGGTATTACGGCGCCGGGCATCCGTATTTCCGCGAAAGCGCTGTGGGAGGACGCCGCGAAGCTTCCTGAAATCGAAATCAAAAAGCCGGCTTCCATTCTGGCGCAGGAGACGATATCGAGTATGCAGGCCGGCCTGGTGTACGGACAAATCGGGCAGACGGAGTATATCATACAGCGCGTAAAAAAGGAGACGGGATTTGCGGACCTCAAGGTGGTGGCGACCGGCGGCCTGGGGCGTATTATTGCCGAGGAAACGGACATGATACAGGAGTATAACAGCGCGCTGACGTTGGAAGGACTTAGGATTATCTATGAGAAGAATAAAAGACAGACGGCTTAGAATCGGCGATGTGACGCTTGAGAATAACGTGATTTTGGCGCCGATGGCGGGCGTGACGGATCTGCCGTTTCGGCTTTTGTGCAAAGAGCAGGGAGCCGGCCTTCTGTGTATGGAGATGGTCAGCGCAAAGGCGGTGCATTACAACAACAAAAATACGGAGGCGCTGTTGGAAATCCATCCCGGGGAGCTGCCGGTATCCTTACAGCTTTTTGGATCGGAGCCGGAGCTTATGGCGGAGACGGCGGCGCGCATCGAGGCCCGTCCCTTTGCCATTCTGGATGTAAACATGGGGTGTCCTGTGCCCAAGGTGGTCAATAACCGGGAGGGGAGCGCGCTGATGAAGAATCCCCGGCTTGCGGGGGAAATCATAAAGGCGCTGACCTCCGCGACCAGAAAGCCGGTGACGGTAAAGATACGAAAGGGCTTTGACGAGGCGCATGTAAATGCGGTGGAGCTTGCAAAGATCGCGGAGGAGAACGGTGCGGCGGCAGTCGCGGTGCATGGCAGGACCAGGGAGCAGTATTATTCGGGTAAGGCCGATTGGGACATCATCCGGCAGGTAAAGGAGGCGGTCGGCATTCCGGTCATTGGAAACGGTGATGTTACGGACGCCGTTTCAGCGGCGCGGATGCTGGAGGAAACCGGCTGCGACGGCGTCATGGTGGGCAGGGCCAGCCGTGGCAATCCGTGGATATTCCGTGAGATTAACAGTTATCTCGAGACCGGCGTCATACCCGCCAGGCCGACCGGAGAAGAGGTCTGCGATATGATCATAAGGCATGCAAAGCTGCAGCTTGCGCTTAAGGGCGAATATACCGCAGTGCGTGAGATGCGAAAGCATGTGGCATGGTATACGGCCGGTTATCCGCATTCCGCAAAGCTGCGCCGGCTGGTAAACGAAATCGAGACGATGGAAGCGCTGGAGGATTGCGTTTGGCGGATTTTTGAGGACGCATCATAAGATGGAATCGCAGGAACAGGGAAGAGGGCGGCGGACTTTAAAATCTTGACAGGGCGGTTAAAAAAGACTATAATATGCAACAGTCTTATTTTATTATAGAAAGGACAGATAAATCCATGGAAGCAAAGAAGAACTTATTAACGCGCGAGGGTCTTAAGAAATATGAGGATGAGCTGCATGAGCTGAAGGTTGTAAAGCGTAAAGAGGTTGCGCAGAAGATTAAGGAAGCAAGAGAGCAGGGAGACCTTTCGGAAAATGCCGAGTACGACGCCGCAAAGGATGAGCAGCGCGATATTGAGGCGCGCATCGAAGAGCTGGAGAAAATTCTGAAGAATGTCGAAGTGGTCGACATGGAGGATGACAACCATGATCTGGATAAGGTTGGCTTCGGCCTGATTGTGAAGGTGAAGGATAATGAGTTCGGTGACGAGATGGAATTTAAGATTGTCGGCGCTACGGAGGCAAACAGCCTGAAGGGTAAGATTTCAAACGAGTCTCCGCTTGGAAAGGCGCTTCTGGGCGCCAAAAAGGGGCAGGAGGTAACCGTGGAGGCGCCCGCCGGCGTGATTCAGTATACGATTCTGGATATTTATAAGCCAGAGTAGGACAGTACAGAAAAGCGATACGCTGAAGCGGCGAATGGTACAGGACCGCAGCGAAGGGGTTAAAGGAGTTTAGAATATGCATTGGTCAGATTTGATTGCAGAGGAAATCATAGAGAGAAATCCGAATAAGGAAGAATATGTATGCGCTGCCGGAATCAGCCCTTCGGGCTCTATCCATATCGGCAATTTCAGAGACATCGCAACAAGCCTGTTTGTCGTAAGAGCGCTGGAAAGAAAAGGGAAGAAGGCAAGGCTGTTATTCTCATGGGACGAGTACGACAGGATGCGCAAGGTGCCTGTCAATGTAGCGAAGGTTACGGAAGGCTTTGAGAAATATATAGGCTATCCTTATGTGGACGTTCCCAATCCCTTTGAGACGGAGCATGCCACATACGCCGAGTATTTTGAGAAGGAATTCGAGGCGTCCATTGACAAATTCGGTATCAGGCTGGATTACCGCCATCAGGCGCAGATGTACCGTCAGGGCCGTTATCGTGAAAGTATTCTGAAGGCGTTGGATAGAAGGGCGGAGATTTTTGACATTCTCGACAGCTTCCGCACACAGGACGCTGCGGAGGGGGAAAAGGAGGCATACTATCCCGTAAGCATATACTGCAGCGCGTGCCGCAGGGATACGACAAAGATCGTGTCCTACTCGGACGCGGAGAAGAAAGCCGAGTATACGTGTGCATGCGGACATCACGGCACGTTTGATTTCAATACGGACACGGACTGTAAGCTGGCATGGAAAATCGACTGGCCGATGAGATGGATGTACGAGCATGTGGATTTCGAGCCCGGCGGAAAGGATCATGCCGCGCCCGGAGGCTCTTTTGACACCAGCAGAGTGATCGCGGAAAAGATATTCGGCTTTCAGGCCCCGGTTTTCAAGGGCTATGAGTTTATCGGCATCAGAGGGACAACCGGAAAAATGTCCGGCTCCTCGGGCCTGAATATGACGCCGGATACGCTTTTGAAGATTTACCAGCCGGAAATCCTGCTATGGTTATATGCGAGAGTCGAGACCAACAAGGCATTCGACCTGTGCTTTGACGACGGGATACTGCGCCAGTATTTTGAATTTGACAAACAGTATGACCAGTATATGAAGGGAGAGGCGGACGAGCATGTGCGCTCTGTTATGGAGAGCTGCCTGCTGACGGACAAGCCCATCAAAACGGTGCCGATGTCCCTTCTGGTTCAGCTGGGATCCATCGTTGATTTTAATATCCCCATGCTGGAGACTGTGTTTGAGAAGATCGGGCAGCCCTATAAATATGCTGATTTTGAACAGCGGCTCAAGCTGGCAAAATACTGGCTGGAGAACTGTTCGCCCGAGAATGCCAACAAGCTGGTGCCGTATCGCAACTGGGAGATATATGATTCGTTAAGCGAAGAACAGAAGAAGGAAATCGCCCTGCTGCATGATTATCTGGCAGGCGGGAATTATACGCTGGATGAGCTCAACTTCCAGCTCTATGAAATCCCCAAAATTGTATTCGGGGCGGATCTGCCTGAGCTCAAGAAGGTTCAGGGAGAGTTTTTCAAAGCGGTGTATAAGCTGCTGCTGAACAAAGAGAAGGGTCCCAGGCTGTATCTGTTTTTGTACGCCATCGAGAAAGAGCGGTTTATCCATCTGCTGGACTTCTCAACGGATAAGACGGAGGAAGAAAAAATTCCCTTGTCGGAATTGAATAAAGCGCCCGAAAAGGAAGAAAAGAAGGTTGAATACGGCGATCCCGATCCGGTGGAGCCTGTCAGGGAGCAGATTGGTCCGGATACGTTCAACCGGATGGATTTGAGAGTGTGCAGGGTCTTAAAATGTCAGGAGATTCGGAAATCGCACAGCTGCTATAAATTGACCTTGTTTGACGGGATCAGGGAACGGACAATCGTTTCTTCAATAAAGGCGTATTACACACCGGAGGAGCTGGTCGGCAGGAAAATCATCGTGATAGCAAATCTGGAGCCTGCCAGAATAACGGGCGTGACAAGCGAGGGGATGCTGCTGGCAGCGACCAACAACGCATGCGGATGCCAGATCATTTTTGTGGATGACATTGTACCGGAGGGAACCGCAATTCGGTGATTGCGTGCTGCGGGCCGGCGGCTGCGGGTTGGCGTTTGCAGATATTAAAAATAAAAGACGGATTTTGAATGAAGCCATTGCGGAGCGCGCTCCGTAATGGCTGTTTTAATGAGACAAAACAGGAAACAAAATGTCGAAGCTTGTTGATTTTGTACGAAAAATATCATAATATAAATGATATATGGTATGTTTCCTGTATTTGGATGCTGTCCGGCGGATAAGCTTCGGAAATATGAGCGGCGGATATGGATAAACGTTTTCTGACGAGGGGGAAAAGAGATGGACATTTCGCGAATAATTCAATTTGAGGGGAATCTTGACAAGCTGGTTTGGAAAAGCCCGATAGAGGATTTTAATACAACCTCTGTGCTGATTGTGGATGAAACGCACGAGGCCTTACTTGTGGTAAACGGTAATGCCTGTGACCTTTTCGGGCCAGGGCGGCACACCCTGGAGACGCCCAATATTCCGCTGGTAAAGCGGATTATCAATATTCCGACGAATGGAGATACATCTTTTCCCTGCAAGGTTTTTTATATCAACAAGGTTCATCAGATGGATATTACGTGTTTTATCCCCAATTAGGTGTAAAAACTCTGCTCGATGGCGGGCGGCGGCGTACAAAAAATCTATATGGTGTTGTTAAGAGAACCGTCCCGGCGGGACAGGTCAGGCAGTGACCTGTTCCACCTC
>CATLGV010000006.1 GCA_949948735.1 uncultured Lachnospiraceae bacterium
TGGCTGCTTTCCCGCAGATACGGGACGACGGTGGACGCGATAAAGCAGCAAAACGGACTGACCTCGGATATGCTCAGCATCGGTCAGGTGCTTCGCATTCCGCAGTGAGATACGGCCATGTCAAATGAAGGGTTGACATATACCCTTTAGGGGTATATAATCAGGCTGAAGGATAAAGCAGGCGCAGGAACGGGCTGCGCTTAGAATGGAGGAACCTATGGAGAATGAGAAGGATTGCTGCAGGATAAAGAAACGCACGCCCAAGGAGCAGCGGGATCTGGTCAACCGCCTGAGCCGGATTGAGGGCCAGGTGCGGGGCATCAAGGGAATGGTGGAAAGGGATGCGTACTGCCCGGATATTCTGGTCCAGGTGGCGGCGGCCAACGCCGCGCTGAACAGCTTTAGCCGCGTATTGCTGACCGAGCACCTGAAAACCTGTGTGACGCAGGACATCAGGGAGGGACGCGATGAGGCGGTGGAGGAGCTGGTTACCGTTTTGCAGAAGCTGATGAAATAAGCGTAAACGGGGAATACTTACCTTTGTCAATTAAGGGTACCATTGTCAGGCCGCCGGGGAGCGGCACGGATTGACAGATGGAGAAAGGGGCATAGTCGTTTATATGGAACAATACACTGTGACGGGAATGAGCTGTGCGGCGTGCAGCGCCCGCGTGGAGAAGGCGGTATCGAAGGTTGCGGGCGTGAATGCCTGCTCCGTCAGTCTGCTCACGAATTCGATGGGCGTAGAGGGCAGCGCGAGTCCGGAGGCGGTCATAAAGGCGGTGGCGGATGCAGGGTATGGCGCGTCGTTAAAGGCGAAGGGCGCCGTGAAACAGGCGTCCGGCGTTGATGAGCAGGAGGCGCTGCTTGCGGATAAGGAAACGCCGCGGCTGAAGCGCCGCCTGTGGTGTTCGCTGGGCTTTCTGCTTGTGCTGATGTATGTTTCCATGGGACATATGATGTGGGGGTGGCCGCTGCCTGCGGCCCTGGCAGAGAATCACGTCGGGATGGGGCTTTTGCAGCTTTTGCTGACAACGGCGGTGATGGTCATTAACCAGCGCTTTTTTGTCAGCGGCTTCCGGAGTCTGTGGCACAGGGCGCCCAATATGGATACGCTGGTCGCGCTGGGGGCCGCCGCGGCGTACGGCTACAGCGTTTATGCGCTGTTTGCGATGACAGGCGCGCAGGCAGCGGGCGATGCACAAGGCGTTATGGCCTTTATGCATGAATTTTATTTTGAGTCGGCGGCGATGATTCTGACGCTGATTACAGTCGGAAAGATGCTGGAGGCGCGCTCTAAGGGAAGAACTACGGATGCGCTGAAGGGGCTGATGCGGCTTGCCCCGAAGACAGCGGTGGTTGTCCGAAACGGCGCTGAGACGGAGGTTGGCATCAGCGAGGTCCGCAAGGGGGATGTGTTTGTCGTACGTCCGGGAGAGCATATCCCGGTGGACGGCATTGTGCTTGAGGGCAGCAGCGCAGTCAATGAAGCCGCACTTACGGGGGAGAGCATTCCGGTGGATAAGGCGGCGGGGGACGCCGTATCCGCGGCGACGCTGAATCAGGACGGCTTTCTCAGGTGCGAGGCCGCGAGAGTGGGAGAGGATACGACGCTTTCACAGATTATCCGTATGGTGAGCGACGCGGCGGCGACAAAAGCGCCGATAGCCAAGGCGGCGGACAAGGTATCGGGAATCTTTGTGCCGGCTGTGATTGCGGCCGCGCTGGTTACGGCCGTGGTCTGGCTGCTTGCGGGGCAGGGCTTTGGGTTTGCGCTTGCGCGGGGGATTTCCGTGCTGGTTATCAGCTGCCCCTGTGCGCTGGGGCTTGCGACGCCGGTCGCGATTATGGTAGGAAACGGCGTAGGTGCGAAGAACGGCATTATGTTCAAAACCGCCGCTTCTCTTGAGCAGACCGGAAAGGTGCGGATTGTGGCGCTTGACAAGACCGGAACCATCACGGAGGGACGGCCTGAGGTGACGGATCTGATACCGGCCGGGGATGCGGACGAAGAGCGGCTGCTGCATGTTGCCTGTGCGCTGGAGCACAAAAGCGAGCATCCGCTTGCAAGGGCGGTTCTTGCGTACGCACAAAAGCGGCAGATACCCTGCGCCGAGGCGGCGGACTTTGCGGCGGTTCCGGGAAACGGCCTGTCGGCAGTTCTCGACGGTGTGGCGGTGTACGGCGGAAACGATCGGTTTATCAGCGCCAAAGCGGAAATACCGGAGACGGCGGCGCGGCAGGCCAGGGCGCTTGCGGAGGAGGGAAAGACGCCGTTGTTCTTTGCGGAGCAGGACCGGCTGATCGGCATTATCGGTGTGGCGGACGTTCTCAAGGAGGACAGCCCGCAGGCGGTACGCGCGCTGCAGGATATGGGAATCCGCGTGGTAATGCTGACCGGGGACAATGAACGGACTGCGCGCGCAATCGGCAGACAGGCCGGTGTGGACGAGGTGGTCGCGGGCGTGCTTCCTGACGGAAAGGAGCGCGCAATCCGCGCGCTGAAGGCGCAGGGGAGCGTGGCGATGGTCGGCGACGGCATCAATGATGCGCCGGCGCTGACAAGGGCGGATATCGGGATTGCGATTGGCGCGGGAACAGATATTGCGATTGACGCCGCGGACGTGGTATTGATGAAGAGCCGGCTGGGCGATGTTCCCGCGGCGATACGGTTGAGCCGTGCGACGCTGCGCAATATCCACGAAAATCTTTTCTGGGCGTTTGCGTATAATATTATCGGGATACCGCTTGCGGCGGGCGTATGGATACCGCTGTTCGGATGGCAGCTTAACCCGATGTTTGGCGCGGCCGCGATGAGCCTGTCGAGCTTCTGCGTGGTAACCAATGCGCTGCGCCTGAATCTGGCGCACATCCATGACGCGTCCAAGGACAGGCGTCCGGGGCATTTTGCCCGCCTGCGGGGGACAGGAGCTGTAATAAACAAGGATTTTGAAAACGAAATGGAGGACAAGACGATGGAGAAGACAATGAAGATCGAAGGAATGATGTGCGGGCACTGCGAGGCGCGTGTCAGGAAATGCCTGGAGGCGCTTGACGGGGTGACGGAGGCGGCGGTAAGCCATGAGGCGGGAACCGCGGTTGTGAAGCTGAGCGGGGAGGTTTCCGACGAAGCGCTTGTCAGGGCGGTGGAGGAACAGGACTATAAGGTAGTCTCCGTAAGCGGAACGAAATAAAGTGAAAACCGTAATCAGATGAGACTTATGGCGGAGCTGTTGCACAATTCGGAATAAAAATTCAGATAATATTGACAAGGATGCATATATAACTGTAAAATTATAACATGGTGCAATAATTGATAAAATATTGCGGACAGTGACACAATCCTGTCAAAAGGAGATGCGTGTAATGCATAGAAAAAATACCATATTGATAGTGGATGATGAAGCTATCATCAAAACATCCCTCAAGGACGTGTTAAGCAAGGAGTTTGACGTGCTGCTGGCGTCAGACGGCAAGGAAGCGCTGGAGGTCCTGGAGGAAAATCTGAATGAAATTGCCGTGATTGTGCTGGATTTGATTATGCCGGTCATGGACGGTTTTCAGTTCATGGCCGAGTTCAATACCCATCAGGAGTACGCGAATATACCGGTTATTGTGGCAACCTCCAATGACGACGAATATTCAGAGCAGAAGTGCCTTGAGGCCGGTGTGTGGGATTTCGTGATGAAGCCCTACAATCCGGTGCTTTTGTGTTTTCGGATAAAAAACGCGATTGAGAAGAGCCGTATGATCATGGCGGAGCGCGATCCGGTTACGGGACTTTATTCCAAGTTCAAGTTTTACCAGACAGTGCGCAGGATGCTTCTGGAGGTGCCGGGAGAGAAATTCGCTTTTGTGCGGTTTGACATAGACCGGTTTAAGATGATCAATAATTTTTACGGCATCAAGGAGGGCGATAAGGTATTAAAAAGCATTGCTGCCGAGCTGCGGAGGATTGCGACCGTATTCGATAACTTTGTCTACGGGCGTCTTGAAAATGATATATTTGCGGTCTGCATGCCCTACAAGGAGGAGAATATCGAGCTGCTTGCCAACGCGCTGCAGATTAATATGAAGAAGCTCAATAAAGATTATAATATCAAGGTTTCGTGCGGCGTCTATGTGATCAGCGACTATAACATGGATGTGTCGGAGATGTATGACAGGGCGTTTCTTGCGGCAAAAAGCTGCAAGGGCAAGTATGTGCAGAATATCGCATATTATGATGAGAGCATGATAGAGAACATGCGCCAGGAGCAGTTCATTATCAATGAGGTCAATAAAGCGCTCGAGGAGGAGCAGTTTGCGGTGTATCTCCAGCCCAAGATTAATCTGGTGACGGACCGCTCCTACGGCGCGGAGGCGCTTGTGCGGTGGATGCATCCCGAAAAGGGGATGATTTCCCCGGGTGAGTTCATTCCGGTTTATGAGCGCAACGGCATTATAGGGCGTCTTGACCAGTATATGTGGCGCCATGTGTGCGCGCTGCTGCGCAGATGGCTGGACGAAGGGCGCAGTCCCAATCCGATTTCGGTAAATGTGTCCAGAGTAAACATATACAATCCGCATCTGGTGGAGATCTTCAAAAATCTGATCACCGAGTATCGGATACCGGCGCATCTGTTGAATCTCGAGCTGACGGAAAGCGCTTTTACCGAGGATCAGGATCTGGTGATGCGCACCATGAGCAGGCTGCGTGCGATGGGCTTTAAGATTATGATGGATGACTTTGGAAGCGGCTATTCCTCGTTGAACGTGCTCAAGGATATGGAGGTCGACTATCTCAAGGTTGACATGAAATTTCTGCAGCAGGAGCAGGGCTTTAACGGAAAAGGGGAGAAGGTGCTTACCTCCATTATCCGCATGGCAAAATGGTTACATATGCCTTCGATTGTTGAAGGCGTGGAAACGGCGGAGCAGGTGGATTTCCTCAAATGCATCGGCTGTGAATACGCGCAGGGCTATTTTTATGCAAAGCCGATGCCGGTAGCGGATTATGAGGCGTTTCTGATCAAGGAGGAAGAGCTTGGCGCGAATACGCGCAACGATGAAAATACCGGAATCGTCGGAGAGCTCTGGAATACGCGCTCCAATGTCAGCCTCTTCTTTGACATGCTGGAGGTGCCGATTGCGATATATGAGTACCGCAGGGAAAAGCTGGAGCTTTTGCGGGCCAACAGGCGTTATGAGAACGAGGTTTCGATGGATGCGGATGAGGATATTTCGGAGCATGAGCGGCGTATGGAGGCAGTTACACAGCTGCTGAAGGAGGCCTTTGGCAAGCTGATAAGCGGGGAATTCTGTGAACCGATGGAGCTTGAGTTCGCGGCGGATATCTGGTACCGGATAACGGTGAAAATGATAGGCAGGCGTTCGGATACGACAATCATCATGGCGACCTTTTACGATATCAGCGACTATAAATAACCTGTGCGGTGGAGGAATGCGCAATGCGGACGAATGCGGCAATTGATACGGTGATATTTGATTTGGACGGAACGCTGCTGTACACGCTTGAGGATTTGACGGATTCTGTCAATTATGCCCTGCGCGTATGCGGCCTCCCGCCAAGGAGCATAGATGAGATACGGATGTTTGTCGGCAACGGAATCCGGAAGCTGATGACGCGGGTAATGCCCGAGGGAGAGGCGAATCCGTTATTTGAAAAAGCCTTCGAGGCATTTCAGGCGCACTATGCCGTTCACTGCAACGACAAGACGAGAGCCTATGACGGTGTGCAGGCGCTTTTGCGGGAGCTTAAACGCGCGGGGTATGCGCTTGCCATTGTATCGAACAAGGTAGATTCCGCGGTCAAGGCGCTGCGGGATATGTATTTTCAGGATGTGGCAGTGGCGATTGGAGACCGGGAGGGGATGCGCAGAAAGCCCGCGCCCGACAGTGTGTTTCTGGCGCTGCGGGAGCTGGGAAAGGAAAAAGCGCAGGCTGTGTATGTCGGGGATTCGGATGTGGACCTGCAGACGGCGCGCAACGCCGGGCTGCCGTGCATCAGCGTGCTGTGGGGCTTCCGTGACAGGGAATTTCTGACGGCGCAGGGAGCCGAGAGCTTTGCGGAGCTTCCGATGGACGTAATGAAACTGATCAAGAGCATGGAGAGGCAAGGAGAGAAGCAATGAAGAAGATTGCCTTGGTGATGGATGGCTGGAAACGCTTTTTTACATATGCATGGCCTTCCGGAATACTACAGAGAATCCGTGAAACGAATGAAGAGGTAAATCTTTATATTTTTAACAGCTCCGGAGACTGGAGCTGGGATACGGACTATAATATCGGTGAGTATAATATTTACCGCCTGCCGGACTTTAACGAATTTGACGGGATTATTGTGGACGTAAATAACATACGTTATCCGGAGATTGTCGCGGAGCTTGCGGATGCGGTGCGCAAAACAGGGAAGCCTGCGGTATCCATTGCGAATGAGCTGGAGGGCTTTTATTATGTCGGTATCGACAATTATGCGTCCATGACAACGATGATTGAGCATCTGTATACGGTGCACGGCTGCCGCCGGTTCTGGTTTATTATGGGGCCCAGGGAGAATTACGAGAATTCTGTCCGTGCGAAGGCGCTGCGGGACTTTCTGGAGCGGCATGATATTGCGTACAGACCGGAGGACTTCTATTTTGAATCGTATGAGTATCTGTGCGGATATAAGGGGTTTATGCGGATGCTTGGAAAGCTTGCGGAGGGGGAGGCGCTTCCGGACGCCGTTATCTGTGCGAACGACAATATTGCGGTAGGCGTGATGGAGGCAGCCGCTGAAAAGGGGTATCATGTGCCGGAGGATTTTTGTGTGACCGGCTTTGACAACTTTGACAAGGCGAGCTATTACTCCCCCAGGATTTCGACGGTGGGCCATATCCGGGAGGAGGTCGGCTATTGCTGCGCGGATCTGCTTTTACGGATATGGAAGGGCGAGCCGGTAGAGCGTTTTAATTTCACGCAGACGACGCCCATCTACTGGGACAGCTGTGGCTGCAGGAGCAGCCGGAGGGTGGATCAGGCGGCCCACATCAAGGGGCAGATGATGTATGACATAGAGACCACGGAGTTTGAGGAGCAGGTGCTTGCGCTGGACTATGAGCTTTTAAGCTGCAAAACAGTTAAGGAAATCTCCGCGTGTATTCCATCCTGCATTCCGGCCTTTAAGTGCGATGCGATTTACCTGATTCTGGATGAGCACATGAATGATTTCCATAAGAATAGCATGCGTTATGACCAGCGGCTGCTGGATGATGACAAGTTTCCGGTGCACGGGTATTCGGAAAGAATGTTTGTGGAATTTGCGTATGATTCCAAGTTTGGGGCAAAATATGAAAATACGATTATCCACAGCCTGTTTCCGCTGTTTGAGGACGCGCAGGGCGGTATGGATTTCCTGTTCATGCCGCTGCACTTCAGGAACCATACGGTGGGCTATTTTGTCATCCGCAATGCGATATATCTGATGGAAAAGCAGTATCTGTTCCGGGTTCTGAACACGCTGACCTCGGCCATGGAGAACCTTCACGAGAAGGAACGGCTTGCCTATATGAACCGGATGCTTTCGGAGATGAGCATACGGGATTCCATGACGGGGCTTTACAACCGTCTGGCATTCTCCAAGCTGGCGGTGGATTTCTTTGAGCGCCGCAAAAGCAGAGGGGAACGCGTCCACGTCATGTTTATCGACATGGACAGGTTAAAGCATATCAATGACCATTTTGGACACGAGTATGGCGATGTGGCGATACAGACGCTCGCAAAGGCGATTCTGGACAATGTGGACGCGTGCGCGATACCGATCAGGAACGGCGGGGACGAGTTTGTGATTATACAGGAATCAATGTCCCCGGAGGAATACCAGAGCTTTGTAGGGCGCATACGGGAGCAGATAGAGGCGGAAGCCGGCCGTCTTGCCCTGCCGTTTACGCTTTCCTTCAGCGCCGGTATGGTATATACGGATGTGGACAGTGATAAGACGCTGGATGATTATATCAATATGGCGGACGAAATCATG
The DNA here is from genome assembly GCA_949948735.1 of uncultured Lachnospiraceae bacterium. GTDB lineage: Bacteria > Bacillota > Clostridia > Lachnospirales > Lachnospiraceae > COE1. The sequence continues at coordinate 8,018 of CATLGV010000006.1, forward strand.
TATCGGGAAAAAGCGGACAAAAAAGCAAACAGAACGGAATAAGAAGGTTTTCATCAATGCAGTTGTATGACAAAAAACAGATCGACACAGACAATGTCCTTTTTCACAACAGGGCATTGTTTCTGCTGTTAGCGCCCATTATTGTGGAGCAGCTTTTAAATTCATTTATGGGGATGGTGGATACAATGATGGTATCCACGGTAGGCAGTGCGGCGATTTCTGCAGTGTCGCTGGTAGATTCCCTCAACAATCTGGTGATTCAGGTGTTCTCCGCGATGGCGGCGGGCGCTGCCATTATCTGTTCGCAGTATCTGGGCAGCGGGAAAGCGAAGGAGAGCAATCAGGCGGCAAAGCAGGTTGTCCTTACGGTCTTTGCGATTTCGGTGACGCTTACGCTGATTTGCCTGACTGGCAGGGAGCGTCTGCTGCGGCTGATTTTCGGCGCGGTAGAGAAGGAGGTTATGGATAATTCCCTTGTCTACTTCCTGATAACGGCGCTGTCCTATCCGTTTCTGGCGTTATTTAATGCAGGCGCTGCCTTTTTCCGCGCAGGCGGCAACTCGAAATTCCCCATGAAGGTATCCGTGGTTTCCAATGTACTCAATATTATCGGGAACGCGGTTTTTATCTATGGCCTGGGCTGGAGCGTTGCCGGCGCGGCGATAGCGACGCTGATTTCGCGGGTGTTCTGTATGGCAGTTATCTTTTATGCGCTGCGCAGGCCGCGTCAGGTGATTGTGCTGAGGGATTATCTCAAAATCAGGCCCGATATGCCGCTGATTTTAAAGATTATGGCAATCGGCATACCGGCGGGCATCGAAAACGGAATGTTTCAGTTTGGCAAGCTGGCGATACAGTCCACTGTGTCTACGATGGGAACGGTGGCGATAGCGGCGCAGGCAATGACCAATATTCTGGAAAACGTCAACGGTATTTTCGGCGTGGGCGTCGGGATTGGCCTGATGACGGTGGTGGGACAGTGCATCGGAGCGGGCAGAAGGGAAGAAGCAAAATACTATATCGTGAAGCTTACCGGCGTGGCATGGGCAGGGATTCTGGCATCGTGTCTTCTGGTGCTGGCGATAACGAGGCCGGTCACAAGGCTTGCCGGAATGGAAACCGCCGCCGCGGATATGTGCTTTGAGATGGTGGCGGCCATCACTGTTGTAAAACCGCTGGTATGGGTGGGGTCCTTTACCATTGCGTATGGACTGCGCGCGGCAGGGGATGTGCGCTTTTCCATGATTGTGTCCACGATAACCATGTGGTGCTGCCGCGTGGCGCTGTGTATTTTCCTTGTTCGGGTATATCATTTTGGTCCCATGGCGGTATGGATTGGCATGTTCGCAGACTGGGCGGTGCGCGCCGTCATTTTCTCCGCGCGGTTTCTGAGCGGAAAGTGGCTGAAAAATCAGGTCTTCGGGTGACGCCGCCTATACGGTCCAAAGCTCCGGCTTCTGCAGGATTTTCTGCAAAATGGAAAAAATATCCAGATACAAAACTACAAGTATGATTAAATAATAATTGATTTTCATATCTTTGACAGTTTGAAATTATATTTTATGCGTTATTTTTGCAGGCTGGGATAAAGGATATTGACTCATAAGGTTTTATGGGAAAATGAAAAGCTGATTCTGGAAAAGCAGGGCGCTTCGCAGTCAGAACATAGAATAGCATATGATTTTTAAACGGACAGGGCTTGCGCGGTTATGATGAATCGACACAAGCCCTGCCGTATACCGGTCTTTAAACCTGTCCGGACAATACCTTGCAGCTGAACGTTTCAAAATGAAAGAAATAATGCAGTCAATGTCAGCCCCGTATCACAATGCTTTTCCCGTCAGAAGCGTATATCCCTTCAGATAAATATCGTGCGTCTGGTCGATAATGTCCTGTGGCAGCGTCCAGTTATGCCCGTCGTGTGCCTTTAACCAGTCTCTTGCAGGCTGTTTGTCAAAGGAGGGCTGTCCGTGTCCGGGCTCATAACCTTCTGCCGGCCAGAAGCGGGAGCTGTCCGGCGTCAGCAGCTCGTCTCCAAGGACAATCGTTCCGTTCTCGTCCAGGCCGAATTCAAACTTGGTATCCGCAATGATAATCCCTCTGTTTCGCGCATAGTCTGCACATTTCTCATATAAGGCGATGGCGTATTCCCGAAGCTTTGCGGCGTATTCGGCGCCCTTTTGGGGGAACTGCCGTTCCAGACAGGCCACGCTCTGCTCGTAGGATATGCTCTCGTCGCGGCTGCCGTGCGCAGCCTTGGTGGTGGGTGTGTAAATCGGCTGGGGAAGCTGATCGGCTTCCCGAAGGCCTTCCGGGAGCCGGATTCCGCAGACCGTACGATCCTTTTGGTAGCTTTCCCAGCCGCTTCCGGCAAGGTATCCGCGCACAATGCATTCAACAGGGAACATCTCGAGTCTGCGGCAGAGCATGCTGCGGCCCTCAAAGCAGCTTTTCCGGAAAGCGGCGGGCATGTCGTCGAGGTCTGTGGAAAGCATATGATTCGGTACAATATCACGTGTCATTTCAAACCAGAATCTGGACATCTGTGTCAGGACGATGCCCTTTTGCGGCACTTCGTTTTTTAAGACCACGTCAAAGCAGCTGATGCGGTCCGAGGCCACAACCACCAGGCGGTTTTCATCCTCGTATATTTCGCGTACCTTTCCCTTTTTAATTTCTTTTATTTCTGTTTTGTCAAAAAGTTCAAAATCCATTTGATTGTCTCCTTTCAAAATGCGGTCGATGTTCGCGACAAGATGCGTAAGGCGCGTTATTTTTGCGGTAAGCATGCGTCGCTGCATCTGCAGGATATGCGTTCTGTCAAGCGTAGGGTTTTCCATAACGGACTTAATCTCTTTCAGGGAAATGCCAAATTCACGAAAGAACAATATCTGCTGTAACTGCTCCAGGGCCTTATCGTCATAAAGCCGGTATCCGCCTTCGCTTTTGGCCGTTGGCTGAAGAAGGCCGATTTCGTCATAATAGTGAAGCGTGCGCACGCTGATTCCTGTGATATCCGAGATTTCTTTTACTGTCCGCATCTGAATAACCCTGCCCTTTCTGTGCTCCTGATACCGCTACTATAAGCTATGACGTTCCGTGAGTGTCAATAGTTTTTCGTTTTTTCTTTAAAAAATTTTTAATGGCAGCGCGTGAAATGTAAAAATTAGCAATAGACTTTGCTTTATGACAATGATATGATAAAGGTACTATACTAAAGGATTATTTATAAGGAGGCAGACGATGGAGATTGGCGGTTGGATTGTTGCGGCAGTTGTATTGATTTTGGTGGTGATATTGCTATGTATGGGCTATGTGAAGGCGCCGCCCGATATGGCGTATATTATCTCAGGTATTAAAAAGAAGTCCAAAATCGTTATCGGAAAGGCAAGTATCCGGATACCGTTTTTGGAGCGTCTTGACAAGCTGAACCTGAGGCTGATACCGATTGACGTCAAAACAAGCAACGCGGTCCCGACGGCAGATTACATCAATATTAATGTAGACGCTACCGTAAATATTAAGATCAGTAACGAGCCGGAGCGTCTGCGGCTTGCGGCGGAGAATTTCCTGAATAAAAATACCGAATACATAGCCGGTGTCGCAAGAGAGGTTCTGGAAGGAAATGTGCGTGAAATCGTAGGCAAAATGAAGCTGGAGGAGATGGTTTCCGACCGTCAGAAGTTTGCGACGCTCGTAAAGGAGAACGCGGAGCCGGATCTGGCGGCAATGGGGCTGGATATTATCAGCTTCAATGTTCAGAATTTTGTGGACGGCAATGAGGTCATCGAGAACCTTGGTATTGATAACATTGTGAAAATCAAGAAATCCGCGGCGATTGCGCGCGCGGAGAGCGAGCGCGACATTAAGGTGGCGCAGGCGGCGGCCGATAAGGAATCCAACGATGCGGCTGTAACGGCCCAGACAGAAATCGCCAAAAAGCAGAACGAGCTTGCAATCAAGAAGTCGGAGCTGCAGATGGAGGCGGATACCAAGAAGGCGATGGCGGACGCGGCATACGAGATACAGAAGGAAGAGCAGCGTAAGACGATTGAGATTACGACCGCAAACGCGGATATTGCCAGACAGGAGCGCGAGATTGAGCTGAAGCAGAAGCAGGTAGCCGTTAAGGAGCGCGCGCTGGAGGCTGAGGTCAAGAAACAGGCGGAAGCGGATAAGTATGCGGCGCAGCAGCGTGCGGACGCGGCGCTGTATCAGAGGCAGAAGGAGGCGGAGGCGCAGCAGTTTGAGGCCCAGAGAGAAGCAGAGGCAAGGAAGGCGCAGGCAGACGCGGACCGGTTCTCCAAGGAGCAGGAGGCGCAGGGCGTAAGGGCCTTCGGTGAGGCGGAGGCGGCGGCAATTAAAGCCAAGGGCCTTGCGGAGGCGGAGTCTATACAGGCCAGGGGCCTTGCGGAGGCGGAGGCGATGGAAAAGAAGGCGGACGCCTACGCGAAGTACAATAAAGCGGCTGTAGCCGAGATGATGATCAAGGTGCTTCCCGAGCTTGCGGGCAGGATTGCGGAGCCGCTGGCTCAGATTGACAAGATTACGATTATCGGCGGAGGCGACGGTGCAAACGGCGTTGAGCAGGTGGCGGGAAATGTTCCGGCGGTTATGACAAAGCTGTTTGAAGCTATGAGGGAGACGACGGGGATTGATTTGGCGAATATCATTAACGCGGAGTCCTATGACGCTAAGGTAAACCGCAATATCACCGTAAACGGGCTGGATGGCGTGAATCTGACCGTAAACGGCAGTGTGGACGCGCCCGAAGATTTTTCTCAGAAGGACTAAATGATTTCCAGGAAGTGTCCGATATATATTGTGTAAGAAACAGAAGCGTATCATTCGTAAGCGTTTGGGCACTTCGGAATGGAGGCAGTCAATGAGAGTAAACAGCAGTGTCAGGAATCTTGCGCGGGCGAGGATGATAAGATCCGCAAGGAGAAGCCGCGGGAGCAGATTATATAATACAAAGGCGCTTTCGTCGAATAATCTGAATAAGACAAACAATACAAGAAAACCCGGTGTAACATCTGCGACCAAGCAGATTGCTATGTATGAGCGGGTGGAAAAGTCCGCGAACGCATTGTCAAAAAATGTTGAGGATATGATGGCAGTCGGGAAGAAAACAGAGGTCACCGAGAAGGATAAAGCAGGCATGATTTCCGATATTAAGTCCTTTGTTTCCAATTATAACAGCGTCTACAGCGCATTGGGAGACCTGCAGGGCACGGCTGCGCTGTACAAGATGACGGCCGGTAAGGTTACGGAGGAATATGCGGATGAGCTGGAGAAGATTGGTATTACCGTTTCCAAGGAAGGGGAATTGTCGATAGACAAGGAAGCCCTGGAGGCTGCTGATTTTGAAGATATCAAGCGTGTGTTCGGCGCTGAGAACGGCTATGCGGATAAGATGAACGACCGGTTTGGCATTATAGAGCAGTTCGCGTCAAATTCCATTACGTCCATGGATAGGCTTTACGGGACGACGACCTATAACAAAAACGGCGCCTACAATGCCTACGGCAGCGGCAGTCTTTCCGATTATGGCTTTTATAACGGGAAGTATTACGGCGGATACAGTGATTGGATTTAGAGAAGGGCAGATTAAAGAGGATTTCGCTTTATAAGCGAAATCCTTTTTTCTTTTTCTTATCTTCATACATAATCTTGTCGGCTCTGTTGTAGGTGTCTTCCAGTGTGGTGTCTTCTGTGTCGGAGTATATCGCGCAGCCGTACGCAATCTGCATGCGCAATCCTTTATTCTCGCGGTTGCATGCGTCCACGCTGGATTCAAGCATCGCAAGATAGTAAGTCAGGTCAATGCGGGAAGCGTTCTGCACCAGAACGACAAATTCGTCGCCGCCCACGCGGTAGCACTTCCCGATGCTGGAAAAAATCTCACTGATAATTGTTGCGCAGTTTTTGATATAGCGGTCACCGGCCGAATGCCCAAAGGTATCGTTCGTATATTTGAGATTGTTCAAATCGCAGTCGATCACCGCAACATCCTTCGGAAGGTGGGAAAGCTGCTCAAAGTCCAGGTTAAAGCAGGAGCGGTTGTTCATGCCGGTCATCTGATCGGTATAGGCAAGCTGCTGGTACAGGTTTGCCTGCGTACCCATTTTCATCAATGAGGCAGTCTCCTCCGCGGATGATAGTCCGAGCACAATAATATAAGTCAGAAAACCGATGCGGCCGAAGGTATTGCCGTCCTTTGCCCCGAGGTAATAGGCGGCAAGATCCATAAACAGCGTGACGGCACAGATAACAATGCAGAGCAGATGGATTTTGACCAGCCGGCGGTTTTCGCCTGCCTTTAGGTGCTTGTAGGACTGATAGATGATGACGCCGGCCAGAATGCCCATCATTACATGCGTCGACCACAGTGTTTCCCGCAGGTCATAAATGCCGGCGGCCTGGAACAGGATACATAAAATAATCTGTGCGACATTCAGCTGGAAAAAGATCTCCCATGCCTTGCTGTTGTCGTCGTAAAAGCTTTTGATAAACAGGCCGAAGGGCAGTGGCAGCAGCATAATGGACAAAAACGAAACGTACGAGCTCACAAGGTTATTATGCAGGAGAAACGGCGTCATGGCACATTCGTTGATGGACCATATGGACAGGGTAATCGCGAATGTCCCGAGATAAAACAGCCGGGTCTTTGTATGAAACCTTTTGGCAAACCCCAGGTAATAACCTACCATCAGCAGGCCGATGCAGAACATGAGCACGCACAGGATAAACGGAAAAATGCTGGAGGTAATAATCCTGGCCGGAACGGAAAACGCGTTTCCGACGTAAAAGGTCGGAATGCTTGCCTTGTATGCCTTATAGGGGGAAGCAACCTCGATACGGATATCGGCTGCGGTCTCCGGCAGTGGGACAAAATTCCAGCAGTAGCCCGGAGAGTTGGAAAACGGGTTGTTGTTGGATATGGGATATTCGTAAATGAGATTCTCATCCACATATACGGAAACGCTCTGGTGAATGGTAAAGAAGGCGAGCAAATCCCGGTCCTCTGACACGGAATCGATGCGGCCTGTAATAATGGATCTCGAATAGGTGGTCGTATAGGTATAATCCTCCCAATACTGGACTGCACGCGGCGACTGGGCGTGCCGGGTATCCGTCGCGTTATCGTAAAAGAATATACCGATGAAGCAGAACAGGCTTAAGATGAAGACTGCCAGATATATGAGAAAAAACTTATGGTTTACGTCATGTTTCATTTGTATGGATATACTCCTTATCACTTGTAGAAGAAATTGTATACAGATGCAGATACAGTATAACATTATTTGAACCAATATTCCATTTATTTTCAAAAAAATATTTAAAAAATCAAAAAAATAATGTAAAATATTAGATAAATATATCAATTTGGAGGCTGACGGATGGAAAACGGATTTGACAGGAAGAAGATAAAGCAGATCAGGGAGCTGATTCTGTTTGTCGCGGTGATTGCGCTGGTGCTTTTGTACCGGAAGGAGGCGCTGCATGCGGCGGGGGTGTGCGTTGCGATACTTAAGCCCTTTATCTATGGCGGGATAATGGCGTTTATTTTAAATATACCCATGAACTTTATCGAGAAGAGGCTTCTGCACAACTGGCGCAGAAGGGGCACGGAGAAGATGAAGCGCTCTACGAGCATTGTGCTGAGCATTCTGTTTATTATGCTGGTGCTGGCGCTGGTCATTGGTACGATTGTGCCGCATCTGGCCAGGACGGTGGTGGATTTGGGCAATAAGATTCCGCCGTTTGTTGAGGACACGATGGAATGGCTGGAGGATTTGGCGGTACAGTACCCGCAGCTTGCGGATAATGTGGAGGAGCTTCAGGAGATTGATATTGACTGGGATGCGGTAACGTCTTATGTGGTGCAGTTTTTAAAGTCGGGCGCGTCTAATATGCTGGCGTCCACGGTCGTGGTGGCAGGGAGCATCATCGGCGGCGTGTTGAACTTTTTTATCGGCTTTATTTTTGCCATTTATATTCTGGCGGGGAAGGAGACGCTGGGGAATCAGGGCAGGCGTATACTGGCGGCGTATCTGAGGCCGCGCCAGGAGAAGGCTGTTCTGAACGTGCTGGGCCTGTTGAACCGCAATTTCTCCAATTTTGTATCCGTTCAGTGCCTGGAGGCGGTTATTCTCGGCACGATGTTCGTCATTTCCATGATCATTCTGGGGCTGCCGTATGCACTGATGATCGGCGTGCTGATTGCGTTTACAGCCCTGATACCGATTGTCGGCGCGTTTATCGGCTGTGTTGTCGGCGCTTTTCTGATACTTGTAAACAGTCCCATAAAAGCGCTGGTGTTTGTGGTATTGTTCTTCGTGCTGCAGCAGATTGAGGGGAATCTGATTTATCCGCGGGTAGTGGGGAACAAGGTCGGCCTGCCGGCGATATGGGTGCTGATGGCGGTGAGCGTCGGCGGCAGCCTGTTCGGCGTTCCGGGTATGCTGTTCTTTATACCGCTTGTTTCGACGCTGTATGCGCTTTTGCGCGACAGCGTAAATGAGCGCAACGGCAGGAAGCAGGAGGGCGGCAGGACGCAGAGAGCATCGGGCGGAGCCGGCCGCAATCGCAGTCACGGAGAGCGGAACCGGCCGTCGGCAAAGCAGGAGGCCGGGCAGGAAAGAGAGTGACGATTATAGGTTGCAATGGGCAGGGGTTTAGGATATGATGAAAGCAGGGAGAGAGTACAGCCTTGTGCGGAAAGGGAGATGAATCGTGAAAAAGAGAAATGTAAGACGACATTTGAGGACGGCGGCGGCAGCGGCGTCGCTGGCCGCAATGGTGCTGACGGCCTGCAGCACGGGTGGAATGGCCAAAAGCACCCACACAGGCACACAGGATACAGATGCACAGAGCAGCGGCGCTCAGGAGGAGCAGCTTGAGAGCGGGAAGGTTGAGCTTAAGGTGTGGGCCGAGGAGGGCAACTTTGAGACGCTGAATAAAATGATCGAGAGCTTTAAGCAGGAATACGCAGGACAGGCGGACTTCGAGATTATTCTGGAGGGGGCGGCCGACGCGGACACAAGAAACCATGTTCTGGGGGATATACATAACAGTGCCGACATATTTTCCATGCCGGATGATCAGCTCTACAGTATGATTGCGGGCGGCGCGCTGTCACCGGTGGCCAATCAGGAAGCGGTAAAAAGCGCAAATCTGGACGAGGCTGTTGACGCGGCGTCTTATAAGGGGACGCTGTACGCGTACCCTTATACGGCGGATAACGGATACTTCCTTTACTACAATAAAGAATACCTGACCGAGGAGGACGTAAAGACGATGGACGGTATTCTTGCGGCTGCGGAGGCGGCGGAGAAGAAGTTTTCCATGGAGTTCAATTCCGGCTGGTATCTGTATTCGTTCTTTGGCAATACAGGTCTGGAGTTTGGCATTAACGAGGACGGCGTGACCAACTACTGCAACTGGAACACGACGGAGGGCAGCATCAAGGGTGTGGACGTTGCACAGGCGCTGCTGGATATTACGGCGAGCCCTGCTTTTATAGCGCAGGGGGACGGCAATTTTGTCACAGGAATACAGGAGGGTGAGATTATAGCGGGCATCAGCGGCGTTTGGAACGCGATGTCGGTAAAAGAGGCGTGGGGAGAGGATTACGGGGCGTGCAAGCTCCCGACCTATACCTGTAAGGGTCAGCAGATACAGATGGCTTCGTTTACGGGCTATAAGATGTTTGGCGTAAACGCATATTCCGAGCACTTGGCATGGGCGCATAAGCTTGCGGACTGGCTGACCAATGAAGAGAATCAGACACTGCGGTTTGTGGAGCGCAACCAGGGTCCTTCCAACAAAAATGCGGCAGCTTCGGAGGCTGTGGGCAAGGTTCCGGCGATCGCGGCGGTTATAGAGCAGTCGCAGTACGGCAATCTTCAGAGAGTCGGCAACAGCTATTGGATGGCCTGCATGAGCTTTGGCGATACGATTGCGGCGGGAAATCCGGACAATGTGCCGCTGCAGGATTTGATGGATACGCTGACCAACGGCATAACGGCTTCGGCAGTGCAGTAAGGGAGGATGGAAATGAAGAAAAGAAAACGCATGAGTATTAAGGTATTTATCCTGATTCCCGTGTTTATCCTCGGAATTGTAGCCGTTTTTTCCAATATACAGGGAATCAGCAATCTCGGAAAGGTGAATACGACTGCGGTAAAGATTGCGAATGAACACATGATAAATATCACCAATCTCAATGACATTCAGAAGGAAGCGCAGGATATTCACAGAATGGCGCTTTCCCACATTATTGCGACGGATCTGGATACGCTGATAGGGCTTGTGGACGGCATTCGCGCGCAGGAGGCGGTGCTGGACCGGTATCTTGTAGATTACAGGGAAAATCTGACCCAGCTGGACAAGGGCGCATATGATACAATTCTTTCAAGCTATGAGGGCTTGAAATACGAGATTTCCTCACTGATTGCATTCAGCGGCAATAATCAGAAGGAGGAGGCCTTCGCGCTTGCAAACGGCGTGATCAAGCAGTACAGCGACGAGATACAGAATCAGATTGCGGACATGGTTGAAGAAGCCAAGGCAGAGGCCGCCGATGCGGGCAACGACTTATCGAAGGCGTATGATTCTGCGATTGTGATCAATATGACGATTATCGGCATCAGCGTTTTTGCGATTTTGCTGGCTTTTTATGTGGTATTTGTACTGGTTATCCGAAAGCTCAGTGTTGCAAACCGTGAAATCCGCGATATTATCAAAGACATTGACAATAATCAGGGCGATTTGACAAAGCGCGTGAGCATTTTGTCAAATGATGAGATTTCGGATCTGGGCAACGGCATCAATATCTTTATGGGAAAGCTTCAGGGGATTATGAAGATGATTATCGAGAATTCCCAAAGGCTTGAAAAGGTAGTAAACGAGGTACAGCAGAGCGTCAGAACCTCAAATGACAGCGCCTCCGATTTGTCCGCGGTGACACAGGAGCTTTCCGCGACAATGCAGGAGGTCGGGCATTCCGCTTCGATTATCAACCAGAACGCGGACGCCGTGCGCAGCGAGACGGAGACCATTGCGGATAAGTCCATCAGCATTAACGAATATTCGAAGCAGATGAAGGAAAACGCGGACAGGATGGAGATGAATGCGCGCCAGAATATGGAAGAGACCAGCGGAAAGGTGCAGGAGATTCTGACCGTACTCAATGACGCGATTGAGGAGAGCAAGAAGGTTGAACAGGTAAACGGCCTGACAAACGATATTCTGAATATTTCCAGCCAGACCAATCTCCTTGCGCTGAATGCTTCCATTGAGGCAGCAAGAGCAGGGGAGGCCGGGAAAGGCTTTGCGGTGGTTGCGGATGAAATCCGGCAGCTTGCGGACTCGAGCCGTGAGACGGCCAACCGTATTCAGGAGATTAACGGCGTCGTTATCCACGCGGTGCACAATCTGGCAGACAATGCGAATAATCTCGTGGAATATATGAACGGCTCCATTCTTCCGGAGTTTGAGAATTTCGTCAAGAGCGGCGTGCAGTATCGTGAGAATGCCAGCTATATCGAGTCTGTAATGAACGGCTTTACCGGAAAGACGGACGCCTTAAAGAGCGCCGTGGACGAGATTGCGGCTTCTATCGGCACGATCACGGATGCGATTGATGAAGGTGCAAGAGGCGTTACGGGCGCGGCGGAGAGTACCCAGATGCTTGTTACGGATATGGAAAATATCAGTAACCGCATGGAGGAGAATCAGGAGATCGCGGCAGCCCTGCAGAAGGAGACAAACGTATTTAAGAGCTTTTAGGCGGGCGTGGATTACATAGCGGTATGGAGAGAATGCAGGTGTGTGGCACATCTGCATTTTATCCGTACCGGTGCGCCAGGGGATGGATTGTGATGGAACAGGACAAGGGAAAGTGCGTGATTATAGGCGCAGGCGCGTTTCAAAGGGAAGCGCTTATCGAGGAAGCGTCCCTGCGCCCGGAGAAGGGGGATTTCTGCATTGCGGCGGACGGCGGGCTTGCGTATGCGCGCATGCTCGGCATGACGCCGGATATGCTGATAGGAGATATGGATTCGCTTTCGGAGGAGGCGCTTTCATGGGCGCGCTCGGATGACAGGCTTTGTATTCGGCAGCTTCCGGCGGAAAAGGATGATACGGATATGCTTGCCGCAATAAAGGAAGGCCTTGCGCGGGGCTTTCGGCGCTTCGTGCTGTACGGCGCGCTCGGAGGGAGCCTTGGACACACGCTTGCAAATATTCAGTGCCTTGATTATCTGAACCGTCAGGGAGCAAAAGGCGTGCTGCTTGGCAGCCGGGTTTACATGGAGCTGCTGTGCAACAGCCAGGTGTGTTATCCCGCTTCAATGTATCGAAAGGACCGCAGGATTTCTGTGTTTGCATATGGCGGGGATGCATACGGCGTAACGGAGATCGGCCTGAAGTATTCGCTTTCGGACGCCTGCGTGCGGCAGGATTTTCCGATTGGAGTCAGCAATGAATTTACAGGCCGGGAGAGCATGATCGCGGTGAGGGAGGGGAAGCTTCTGATATGTGTGGAAGATTTTATGTAGAGGGCGCATACGGAACGCGTGAGATTGCGCCCTCCGAGTGCGCATGGATTATAACCGGTATCGGGGATACGCCCCGCATGGTGGAATGGGGCTATGAAGGGCGCGGAAAAGGACGGCTGATTATCAATGCAAGGAGCGAGAGCATACGGCAGAGGCCGCTGTTCGGGAGGGATTATCTGAAGAGACGGTGCGTGATTCCTGCCGGCGGCTTTTTTGAGTGGGATACGGACGGGAAGCGGCATTGCTTTTGTAAAGGTCCGGACGGCGGGGCGCTGTTTCTGGCCGGGATATGGACCGGCCTGCCGGGAGCGGCGGGACGGTTTGCGGTGCTTACTGCGCCGGCCAATGCGCAGATGCGCGGCGTGCATGACCGGATGCCGGTCCTGATAGGGGAGGAAGAATTTCCGGCATGGTTTGGCGGGCTGCAGGAGGCGGATGCGCTTCTGGAGAAAAAAATAGCGGGAAGACAGGATTTTTATGAAAAAAAGGACTTGGAAACGGATGCGGGAAACGATAATATAGAAGTATACGAGCAGCAAAGCCTTGCGGATTATCTGGGAGAAAGGGCCTGGGAGGCCTGAAACGAATAGGGGATAAGAATGAGATATACATTTGCGGCATGGTTGTTTTTCTTTTATTTCTATTGTTTCCTCGGATGGATATGGGAGACCTGTTATGTGTCCGTCCTGCAGGGAAAGTGGGTAAACAGAGGATTTATGCGCGGGCCGTTTTTGCCGATATACGGCTCGGGCGCCGTTGTGGTGCTGATATTTACGCTGCCCTTTCGAACGGCGGCGTTCAAGGTGTTTTTTGTCGGTATGGTGAGCGCTACGGTGCTGGAATATTTTACGGGGGCGGCGATGGAGCGGCTGTTTCATGTAAGATATTGGGACTACAGCAGCCAGCCGCTCAATCTGAACGGCCATATCTGTGCGCTGTCTTCGCTGGCGTGGGGCGCATTCTCCGTGCTTTTGACGCTTTACGGCCACAGTCCGGTGGAACGGTTTGTCCTGGGGATGAATACCAATATTCTGGAAGGGCTTGTCTTTGCGCTGACAGCCTATATTTCCGTGGATATGGCGATGAGCGTGCGGGAGGCGTTGGATTTGAAGGCCCTGCTGATCAGTCTGGAAGAGAACAACGAAGAATTTCGGCATTTTTATAAGCGCTTTGAGGTGCTGACGGCCTTCTACGGCGGCAGCCTGAGGGAGAAGTCAGAGGCCGGCCTTCGCAAAATCAATTCGGCGCTTGGTACGGGAAGGGAGCTGTATGATAAGCTCGGGGAGAACGGCAGGCGGTATAAGGATACGTCGAAGACGGCATTGCTGGAGAAGCTTGAGAAGGCCAAAAGAGGCAGGGAATATACCGGAATGCGCGCTTTGCTGCGGCGCAACCCCAATGCGGTTTCGAAAATGCACGCGCACGCGTTTGGCGAGTTCCTGGCGTTTACGCAGCAGGAAGATAATGAGGCGGATACCGGCAGCGACAGGGCACAATGAAATAAAGAGGGTGGAGTATTATGCTGAAGGAAATAAGGAACTGGGCAAATGAATATGTCGGACGGATTGATTCCGGTCTTTTGCGGTATAATTCCGTGCTGGGAATCGGAATCCCCGCGGTGGCGCTGCTGGTGTGTACGGAGGCTTTTATGGGGTATGCGAGCGACGGACTGCTTACGATGCTTGCGTTTTTGATATTTCTGATTGCGGTGGCGGTGCTTGGTAACCTTTATCCGCGGAAAATCCCGCTTTTTTCCGCGATGATTATCGGCATCGTTGATTTCATCGTCTTTCCGTTTATGTTTCTGTTTGCGGAGGGCGGCGGCATCAAGTCGGGAATGCCGGTGTGGATGACCTTTGGCGTTATTCTGCTGTGCATGATGACAGAGGGCTGGTATTTCAGGCTGATGCTTCCGCTGGCGCTGCTGGTAAATGTCGGGATTATCGTTTACGCGTACGATCATCCGGAATTGTTCCTTCAGAATGAGGAGGAATCCTACTACTATCTGGATAATCTGATCGCCCTGCTGACAGTTGCGGTTTCTACCGGTATGATATTGAAATACCAGAGAAAGCTTGAGGACAGGCAGAAGGCGAAGATTGCCGAGGCGATGCAGGCGGCGGAGCTTGAGAAGCGCAATGCGCAGCGGGCAAATGAGGCGAAAACGGATTTCCTTGCGAGTATGTCGCATGACATCCGGACGCCCATGAACGCGATTGTGGGTATGACCGATATTGCCAAGTACAATATTGAGGACAGGGAAAAGCTGGAGGAATGCCTTGACAAGATCTCCATCTCCTCAACGCAGCTGCTCAACCTCCTGAACAATATTCTGGATATGTCCGAAATCGAGTCGCGGGACGCGCTGAAGCTGAAGGACAATCAGTTCAATATGGAGGAGCTGCTTGAAAACATCCAGCTGGTGCTTTCTCAGATGGCATACAGCAAAAAGGTGGGACTGAAGGTGGCTTTCGAGGTGCAGGACGGTAATCTGATCGGAGACGCAGTGCGGCTGCGCCAGGTGATGATGAATCTGATCAGCAACAGCATTAAGTTTACGAAGGCATTCGGACATGTGGACGTCCAGGTGACACAGACGCAGAGCTCGCGGGAGGATATTGCGGAATTTGATTTTGTGATACAGGATACTGGTATCGGTATGTCGCAGGAATTTATCGACAATTATATTTTTAAGCCGTTTGAGCGCAGCGACAGCAGATATGTACGGAAAACGGAGGGCTCGGGCATCGGTATGAGCATTACGAAGAGCATTCTGGATGCGATGGGCGCCGAGATCAAAATCGAGAGCCAGCTGGATGTGGGGACACGGTTCTTTATACATGCCGCTTTTCGGATAGATACCAATATCGAAAACGCGCTGATCAAGGGTGAGGACGGTATTACGATTCTGGACGCGAAGGGCAAAAACCTTCTTGTGGTGGAAGATAACGAGATCAATATGGAAATCATCAAGGCGATACTGGAGCGGACGCAGGCGCATGTGGTATGCGCATGGGACGCGGAGGAGGCGGTTGATATTGTAAGCGGCGCGGAGGAGCACTATTTTGACTTGATATTGATGGATATTCAGCTCCCCGGCATGAACGGATATGAGGCGGCTAAGACCATCCGCTGTATGAATCGCAATGATGCGGGGACGATTCCGATTATTGCGATGACGGCAAACGCTTTTGCGCAGGATGTGGAGAAGGCGCTTCATTCAGGTATGAATGCGCACGTTGCCAAGCCGATTGACGTTGACGATCTGTTTCAGAAGATGTACCATTTCCTGTTTGTGCGGTGACGGGGAAATCGGTATACAGATATAGGAAATGACGGAGAAAACGGCGTACAAAAAGCGGCTGTGGTGAACAGCGGGACGGAGGGAAAAAGTATGGTCAACAAGGAAATGCTGCCAAGGCTGGGAGCGCTTTTGCAGGAAAGCGTGGCGGCGCAGGAAATCGCGGGAGCAAATCTCTGCGTACTGCATCGGGGAGAGGAGATTTATTACGCGGAGGCGGGCTTTGCCGATATTTCGGCGAACCGCAAAATCGGGCGGGACAGTCTGTTTCGGCTTTATTCCATGACGAAGCCGGTAACGGCGGCGGCCGTGATGCTTTTGGTGGAGCGCGGGATAGTGGATTTGCTGGATCCGATTGCAAAATACATACCAAGCTTTGAAAATATGACAGTAGCGTCGGAAAACGGGGATGTGCCGGCCAATCGGAGAGTGACGGTAAAGGACTGCCTGTCCATGACGTCCGGACTTGTATACAACTGTGATCCGGACCCTGCAAGCCGTGATACGGCGGCCGTGTTTGACGAGCTTGACAGCAGACTTTATTCGGAGAATCCGATGACGACGATGGAGGCCGCCCTGAAGCTGGGGGGAGCCCGTCTTGCCTTCCAGCCGGGAGAAGGATGGCGGTACGGGGTGAGCGCGGATATTCTCGGCGCCGTGGTCGAGGCGGCGGGCGGAATGCGTTTTGGGGAATTCCTGGAAAAGGAGTTCTTTGGGCCGCTTGGAATGCAGGATACCGGTTTTGCAGTGCCTGAAGAGAAGAGGGCGCGTCTGACAAAGGTGTATGAGGCCGCGGCAGGCGGCCTTGCGGAGTATCACGGCAACCATCTGGGTATCTGCAACCATATGGACGCGGACATCCGCTTTGAGTCGGGCGGCGCGGGACTGGTGTCCTCCATAGAGGATTATAAGCATTTCGCACAGATGCTGATGAATAAGGGGACTTACCACGGCAGGAGGTACCTGTCTCCCGCGACGGTGGCATACATGACGGGCTGCCGCCTGCAGCCCTGGCAGCAGGAGATGATGAAGGGCTGGGATAATCTGCCCGGATTTACTTACGGCAATCTGATGCGGATTATGACGGATCCGTCACTGGCGGTTATCAACGGTTCTGTGGGCGAGTATGGCTGGGACGGCTGGCTTGGCCCGTATTTTGCCAACATGCCGCAGGTGGAGACGACGTTTTTGATGATGGTGCAGCTGCGGGATGCGGGTACCTTTACGCTGACGCGGAAGCTCAGGAATGTGCTGGCGGCGGCCATAGAGTAAGCAAACCGAATATGCCGGCGGCGGCCATAGCGTATGAAAAAGGTGAGCCGGCGGCGCATGGAACAGAAACCGAATATGCTGCGGCTGTGAAATAAAAACGGGATGTACGGCGTATACACATACGCCGTACATCCCGCTTCTGCTTCAAAGCTTCCTCAAGCCCCCGGTGGAAGCCGCAGGGCAGTGTTATCCCTCAATAGGAATATATTTGCTCTCCTCAATCGCAGGCTTAGCCTCCTTCTTCGGTACGCAAACCTTGAGGATGCCGTCCTCAAATCTGGCCTTGATATCCTCCTGTGTGACAGCCTCGCCGACATAGAAGCTTCTGCTGCAGGTGCCGTAATATCTTTCGCGGCGGATGTATTTGCCGTTCTCGTCCTTCTGGTCGTTATTCTGGCTGGTCTGGGCGTTGATGGTCAGGTATCCGTTCTGCAGCTCGGCTTTCACATTTTCCTTTTTGCAGCCCGGCAGATCAATATCCAGCTCATAGCCGGTGTCACTTTCCTTGACGTCTGTCCGCATGATGCCTGCGGAAGCATTGTAACGTGACGTCGTCCGCAGCGGGCGGGCAAAATCCTCAAAGAAATCATCGAATAAGCTTTCTCCAAAAATACTGTTGAATGTGTTTGCGCTTGGTAATAACATAATCATTCCTCCTTAAATTAAATCATGTGAGCAGCCCTGTGGGCCGTTGTTATCTTTGTTATATATGTGTTATAACATACCTATTAGCACTCGTCAATAGGGAGTGCTAATAATTTATATTTTGTTTATAATTTTCTTCTGCGCACCCAAAAATACGTGGAAATGTTGACCTTTTATTCAATATATGGTATAAATGACTCATAAAACCCTGACGGGAGTGGATTTTTCAAGAAGCTTTCTTTTTTTCGCCACACAGCTCTATAGGAGCTGGGTGGTTTTTTCATGCTGTAGGAAATTGCGACAGCCAATGGAGGGCAGGGTATGTGTTTAGGAGGACTCATATGGAACAGACATTTATGAAGGAAAAAAATATATTGTCGCTGGTGCTGTCCATGTCGCTGCCGATGGTATTGTCCATGGCGGTAAACGCGCTTTATAATATTATCGACAGCTATTTTGTGGCAAAGGTAAGCGAAGACGCGATGACTGCGCTGGCGCTTGTCTATCCGGTGCAAAATCTGGTCAATGCGATTGCAATCGGGTTTGGTATCGGCATTAACGCGTGCATTGCGTTCTATTTGGGCGCTGGGGACCGCGTCCGGTCGGACAAGGCGGCGTCGCAGGGAATTTTGCTGAGCTTTGTCCAGGGGGGCCTGCTGGCGGGGATTTGTATGATCAGTATGCCCGTATTTTTGAAAAATTTTTCATCGGACAGGGAAATTACGGATTTGGCGCTGGGCTATGCAAACAGGGTGTTCCTGTTTGCACCGGTTATCGGGCTGGAGCTTGCCTTTGAAAAGATTTTTCAGGCGGCGGGGCGGATGAAGGTTTCGATGCTTAGCATGCTTTGTGGCTGTATCGCCAATATTGTCCTGGATCCTTTGATGATTTTCGGCGTCGGCTCTTTCCCGGCGCTGGGTATTGCGGGCGCGGCGTATGCCACCGGAATCGGGCAGTGCATTACGCTTTTGGTATATTTGCTGTTCTATGCCTTTTCCGGTATGCCGGTAAAAATCAGAAGAAGCGATATGCGGCCGGACGGCCTGATTATCAGAAAGCTGTACGCCGTAGGACTCTCGGCGTCCCTGAGCCTGGCGCTGCCGTCCCTGCTGATTTCCGTATTAAACGGGATTCTGGCGGCTTTTTCGGAGAAGTATGTCATGGTTCTGGGCGTGTATTATAAGCTGCAAACCTTCATATATCTGACTGCAAACGGGATTATTCAGGGCATAAGGCCCCTGATGGGATACAATTTCGGTGCGGGAGAGCACGGGCGCGTCCGGAAAATCTTCAGGACTGCGCTGACATTGAACGCAGGCATTATGCTGCTTGGGATGATGATGTCGTGGGCGCTTCCGCAATGGCTGATCGGTTTGTTTACGGACAGCGCCGAGACCATTGAAATCGGCGTGGGCGCGCTGCACCGTATCAGCCTGGGGTTTGTGGTATCGGCGGTGTCGATTACCTGCTCCGGCGCGCTGGAGGGGCTGGGGAAGGGCTTCCAGTCGCTGGTGATTTCGCTTCTGCGCTATGCAGCGGTGATTATCCCCGCGGCATATCTTTTCAGCTGGATTGCTGGACCGGACGGGGTGTGGCTTGCCTTTTGCTTTACGGAATTTGTGACGGCAGCGGCAGCCGCAGTGATTTATCGGCGCGAGGTGCGTGTGGATAAGGAATGAGGCTTGCCTTTTGGGAGGAGATTGTTGAGAATGAAGTTGGGAATGAAGAAAAGAATAAAGGCTTCATTGCCGGTTGTGATGACGGTGATTTTGACTATGATGACCGGGTGCGGCAACAGGACATCGGCGGTTGTGGCTGACATTGAGGCGGATACCGTTTATATAGAAGAGAAAAATAACGACGCGGTGGCGGAGCGCATAGCGGCGGCGTACCAGGATATTTACGATGAAGCGGCGTCAGCAAATACACTGGGTAGTCTGGCGGTGACAAGGCGTATTGTAGACCGGCTTGGCGCGCTGGGGTATGTGGCCATTGACAGTGAAAATCAGATTGATATGGCGGGAGCCTGGCAGACGGAGGCGTTTTGTGAAGCGGTGGACAGCAAAAAAAGCGCCCGGATGACAATTATAGTGATTGAGCAGGCCGGCTTTCAAAAATTTGATTTGGAGACGGAGGACGGCAGCGTCAATGTTGTCAGAGGATATTACGAATATGACGCGAACGGATGTCTGCAAAACAGGAACACGGTAAGCTATCCGGCGGATTCATGGCAATACACGCCGGAGGGGTATTTGATTTTTTCGGGGAACTATTTTTCGGATGAGCGTTATATGCTGACGTTAAGCGATGCATCGGAGCACACGGCGCTGCGGGTTTTGCCGCTGGATGAGACATGCAGGGAGTTGAACCGAAGGTATATATTGCCTGTCGGGTACAGGCAGAATAATCTGTTTCTTTGCGACTGGGATGAGACGGATTTTGGGCAGCTGGATTTTTATGATATGTTTGACAGGCTGTATCCGATGGTAAACGGGCAGCCGCATTCTTATACCGCGGTCGAAAATCCGGAGGCGGTTTATCAGGTGCCGGAGGACACCTTTGAAAGCACCATTATGGCATATTTTCATATAGACAGTGCCACGCTGCGCTTAAAGACAGGGTATATGCCGGAAAGCGCGGCTTATGAATACCGGCCCAGAGGCTTTTACGAGACGGAATACCCGGACATTCCATACCCGGAGGTGGCAGACTATACAGAGAACCCGGACGGAACGATTACGCTTCTGGTCAATGCGGTATATCCCAACGGAGATACATCGAGGCTGTATGCGCACAAAACCGTGATTCGTCCGTTAAATGAAAACCAGTTTCAATATGTGTCGAATCAGACGATTTCACTGGATGAGGATTACGATATCTGGTGGCATGCCGACCGCTTGACAGCGGAAGAGCGCGTGTGGCAATCGGAAATGGGAGAGGAGGTCTCACACCGCTTTCTTACGCAGACGGAACAATGTGTGATAAGTGAGGCGGAAAAAGGAGAATTAAACGATATGGCGCTGGACGCGGCGAAACAGGTAAAAGAAGTGTACAGGGATATAGAGCTTGCGGGCGAATCGTTTTACGGCTCCAATATCAGGGAATTTACACACGATCAGTGCGAACAGGTGGTGCGTCTTCTTGGAGAGGCGGGCGGTGTTGCCGTTACGGAGGATACCAATATGGAAAACTACGGGCAGCTGGAAGCGTTTTACACTGCGTATCTGGAGAAGCGTGACGCGATGGTAACGGTATTTGACGTAAAGCGGGATGGCCTGATAGGCGCTGTGACCTTTCTATACAGAGCCGGCAGGCTGCAGACTTATTATATTGGAATCTGCTGGCAGGAAGGCGGAGTGCCACAGATTAAGGAAACGCTGGTCAGTGATATTGCGGAAATCAAGCTGACGCAAAAGGGATATTTTATCTATGCATATAAAGAAACCCTCCCGCATTCCAGCTTGCGCCAGTATTGGCGCGTAAAGCCGCTTTCCGATAAATGCAGGGAATTGACGGCAAAATATATAGAGGGACTGAGCTATGTGAATTATAATGTCCTCGTAACGGACTGGGACAGCGGGAATGTGGAGGATATTTTAATGCCCTGTATGTTTGAGGACATTTACAGGATGGATACGGGTGAAAACTTAAAAACGGAAAACTGGAAAATACCTGCCGAAACATTCGAAAGAATAATGACGACGTATTTTCCGGTATCAACAGAGCAATTGCGAAAATGGTGCGGATATGATAAGAACAGCAACAGCTATGAGCATGAGATGATTCTTGCAAGCGCGTATCCGCCCTTTGGAGAGGTTGTCGATTACAGCGTTGGCGCCGACGGGACGATTACGCTGACTGTGGACGGCGTATGGCCGGATTACAATTCGGATCTTGCCTTTACAAACACTATCGTGGTACAGCCTTTTGAAGACGGAACATTCCGATATCTATCCAATTCGATAGAGGAAAAAGAGCTGGAGGTGCCGGTGGCGTTCTGTAAAAGATAGTACACAATTCTAAATAATCTGCTTTCCCGCATTTTCATTACTTCTTTTGGTCTTTGGTTCGGAAGCGTGTAGTGCCGTCCGCCGGAACACCTTAACAAAATACAAAATCTCCGCAATCGCCGTAATGAGCCATGAGAACACATACAGCAGATACAGCGATTCGATGGTGCCAAAGTAAGCGAATACGGTGTAAATCCAGACAATGCGGAAAACGCATGAGCCGAGGATGACCATAACGGTAGGCAGTGCGGTCCTGCCAAGCCCTCTGGAGGCCGCGATGGTATTGTCCATGAATGCGGATACGGCATAGGACAGCGCCATGACGGACAAACGCCGTACACCGGCGTCGATGACGGCCTGTTCGTCGGTGAACAGCGATAAAAAGGGATAGCGCAGAAGGTAGATGCCCACGCCCAGAATCAATCCGGCCAGAAACGAATAGAGCATGCAGATGAGATAGCTCTTTTGGATACGGTCTCTCTTCCGCGCCCCGTAATTCTGGGCAATAAAGCTGGAGCAGGCCGTATAGAAGGCGGCCATCATATCATAGACCAGCGGATCCGCATTGCTGGCGGCGGAATTGCCCTCCACCATAACGTGGTCGAACGAGTTGACGCCCGTCTGCACAAACAGGTTTGCAAGGGCAAAGATTGCGTATTGGAGCGCAGACGGAATGCCGATGCGCAGAATGCGTCTGAGCTTGTCGGAGGAAATTCTCAGGAAACCGGGACGCAGGCCGAAGCATTCATTGGTGCGCAGCAAAATGCGCAGAATCATCACAGCGGAAAAATACTGTGACAAAATGCTGGCGATGGCGACGCCTGCAACATCCATGCGGCACACAATGACAAAGAACAGATTCATCAGTACATTCAGGACGCCGGCAAGGCTTAGATAGTACAAAGGTCTTTTGGTGTCGCCGGCAGCGCTCAGGATAGAGTTGCCGAAATTAAATACGCCCAGCGCCGGCATGCCCAGCAGATAGAGGCGCAGATAAATCAGCGCGTCCTCAATCAACTCTTCCTTTGTATGCATTGCAGTCAGGATGGGGCGCGAAAAGGCGATTCCCGAAAGCGTGATAAGCACGCCGGTCAGGAAGCAGAGAATCGCGGCGGTGTGCACCGTTTCCCGGACGTCCTTTTCGTTTTTGGATCCGATATAGAGCGCGGTAAGCGCATTGACGCCGCTTGACAGGCCCAGAAGAATCCCCGTAAACAGCGTCACAAGAATGCTGGTGGAGCCTACGGCGCCCAGCGCAATCGGCCCGGCGAACTTCCCGACGACAGCCACATCCGACATATTGAATACGACCTGCAGTACATTGGAGAACATCAGCGGCACGCTGAAAAGCAGTATTTTTTTCCAGAGAGACCCCTCGCAGAGGTTCATTTCGTAAGCTTTAGCTTTTGCTTTCATGGATAGCCTCCATATTAACCACAGCCTGAGGGCTTGTGGGTGCACAAACTTGTTTTCTATTATGTCGATTAAGGGTAAACGGCAGCAATGAATGCCCGTTCTTCCGATTTGAAAATATCGGGCTTTGGAGCAACGGGAATTTAACTGCTTCTGCGAATTTGAATCAGGCGCAGGACATCGTTATACAAAGCGCTCTTATCTTCCAAATCAATCATCAGCCATCTTTGGCCGTTTCCCTCCGGCGTCCGGTTATATATATCCGACAATTCAGCCGTACATTCCGGCAGTATTGCCTCGACAGGCGCTTTTTCCTTTGGGCCGATAACAATCATAACTGTAAAATAGCACTCCCTTGGATACACCGTGCACAGTGTTTTTCCGGATTTTTTGAATTTTATATTCCAGCCCTTTTCCCAGCTGCACGAGCTGTATTCTATTTTTTCATTGCATTTACAGGTGCTTTTGATTTCGGAACACAATTGCGTGAAGACAGGATTTCGGATATATTCGCTTATCGTCTCAAGAGTAGGGCAGTTATCCTTTGCCTGCAAATCGATCATATTGCTAAACTCCTTTCAACCCCGATTGCGCTCTTTCTGGCAGGGAAAAATCGCATAACATAGTATATCACAAATCTTATGGGAATTGTGAACAGATTGAAATGCTTTTTAATCTTTTTACGGCTTGACGGAAGTGTCTAACAGTAGTAGACTTAAAATGTCTAATGATATTAGACATATGCCGTTTTAAACTATATGCCGCAAAAACGGGCGTATACAGACGTTTACTCTACTCTCAATTGAGGGTACCTTCAATTGAGGGTAAGGCTTTTCGGAAACGGAGGGATACTTATGGACGAAAACAGATTAGGCGTGATGGAGGGGCGTTTTGCGGATATGATATGGGAGGCGGCGCCTGTCGGCACGGGAGAGCTGGTAAAGCTGTGTGCGGAGAGCTTCGGGTGGAAGCGCACGACGACGTACACCATGCTCAAGCGCCTTTGCCAGAGAGGCATCTTTCAAAACGACGGCGGTACGGTGGTGGTGCTGCTGCCGCGGGAGGAGTTTCACAGGCGGCAGAGCGAGCAGTTTGTGGCGGATACCTTTGGCGGCTCCCTGCCTGCCTTTATTGCGGCCTTTACCAGGGGGAAAATATTGAGTGACGCGGAGGCGGACGAGATACAGCGGCTGATTGACAAGAGCCGCGGTAAGTAAGGGGGGGAGAGGGATGCTTTTGGAAGATTTATTTGTAACCGTACTGCGCATGAGCTTCTACGGGACGATTGGCTGCGGCGTAGTGCTGGTCTGTGTACTGATAAATTATGCGAGGGCCCCCCGCTGGATTTCCATGGCGCTCTGGGGGCTGGTCGCGCTGCGGCTGCTCGTTCCGTTCTCCTTTTCCTCCGCGCTGAGCTTTTTGCAGGTGCGCGGACTCTCAGAAAGCATTGAGGGTGCGCTGGATTTTGAGGGGACCTACAGCGGAGATTATAAGATTGCGCTGGAGGGGAGCGCGCTGTATGAGGAGGCCGTAGCGGCGGGAAGTCCGGTGGAGCGGGGGGCCGGCGGAGACCATATGGCCTATTACTACGAGCGGGAAAACGGGCGCATAGAGCCTGCCAAAACTGCGTATGAGACTTTCCTGCCCGCCGCGGCGCGCGTGTGGCTTGCCGGTATGGCGGTATTATGGAGCTGGGCGCTTGTTTCCTGTATCCGGCTGAACTACAGGCTGCGATTTTCCATGCGGCTGATGAAGGGCGTATATGAGACGGACGCGGTTTCGTCTCCCTGCGTGGTCGGGATACTGCGGCCGCGGATTTACCTGATACCCGGCTTGTCAAAGCAGCAGCGGATGCATATCTTACTGCATGAGCGGATGCATATACGGTATCTGGATCCTGTGTGGAAGCTGGTATCGTTCTTTGTAATCAGCGTACACTGGTTTAATCCCTTTTTGTGGGGGATGTACCGGCTGTTTCAGGGAGAGCTGGAGAAGGCCTGTGATGAGCGGGTGCTTGCGCGGCTTGGAGAGGACAGGAGGGCGGATTACGGGGAGACCCTGCTGGCGCTTTCCACGGGCAGGAAGCGGAGAATGCCGACGCCGACTGCGTTTGGGGAGAATGATATTAAAGAACGGATTAAACGAATACTGGCTTATCGCAAGCCGCTGGCGGTGGTGTCGGCTGCTGTTGCGCTTGCTGCCGTCATGGCATGCGCGGTCTTTCTGACCATGCCCCGAAGGCCGTCCCAGACTGCGCCGGAGGAGGTGCCGTTTCCCGGACTTGCGGCGGATGCGGCGCTGCCGGAAACCGGCACAGACGCGACAGATAATCTGCCGGAAACCGACGCGGCGGATGCGGACGCCATATCTGACACGCCTGTGTCCGATAGCGGCCCGGGACCAGATCTGACACAGGTGTATGAGGAGATAAATGACAATGGCGTCATATATCGGGCAAGGTGGGACGGCATCTACCGCATGGCGGAATCGGGACAGCGGGAGGAACGGATTTACGAGGGCTTTGCGGGGACAAATCCGTCGATGACGATATTTGAGGACAGACTGTATTTCAAGACGGATAAGCTGTATCAGGAGGGCGCTTTAGACTGGGCGGACAATGCGATTCGCTGGATTGACCTGGAAACGCTGGCCGCCGGTGATTTGCCGCTGGTGCGTGAAAATGCGCTGATTTCGGAATTTTACATCTATGACGGATCGATACAGATATGGTATGCTTATCCCGATACCGTGGATTATGAGATGCTTTATGCGGACGAGGATACGGTGGGCGGCAGACCTGTTACACAGCTGTCCGCACAGGAGAAGGATTTGCTCGGCGCGCAGACCAGAGCGTCCGTGCTTGAGCATCCGGGAACCCTGGTAAATATCTCAAACCGGATCCGGAATCAGAACCGGGCATATCTGGATATGGACGGAGACGGCAGGGCGGAAGAAATCATACTGGAGCCGTCGGATAATCCGATAGACGACACACATCCGCTGCGGGGGTACCGCCTGCAGGTCGGCGGGGGCGTCATAGAACAGTCCGGGTATAATCCGGCGAATATTCTCTGGGCGGTGAGTCTGGACGGGCGGGAAATCCTGCTGGTGCTCTACGATGACGGCCCGAGTGCGGATCCGGAGTCATTTTTCTACCGGTATCAGGATGGGCAAATCAGCGAGGCCGGCAGGTTTGACGAGGATATCCGTCTGTGCGAAATCAGCCCGGCGGGTATCATTACGGGCGGGCTTCGAAGAGAAATCGTGCAGACCGACTGGATTACCGTACAGTGGCGGATGAATGAGAACGGCCTGCTGGAGGAGATTCCGCAGGAGGTGTATGATTTCCGCAACGGCAACTGGGTGGCGCTGAACGAGGCGCTGCCCCTGCATCCCGAACGGGAAAGCGCGCAGACCTTTTTGATAGAGCCGCAGCTGGTGCGGTTTTTGCAGACCTCCGCCGACGGGCACTGGGTGCTGGTGGAGGCAGAGGACGGCCGGCAGGGCTGGGTATGGATTGACGAGAACTATGAAGTCAAAGAGCTGCAAAAAAATGTGATGGATGTGTTTGACGGAATTTACCTGGCAGGGTAAAATGGTATCAGGGTCAACATAACAATACAACGAACATCTTGGGAAGGAGCGTGGAGATATGTTTCCGGAAAATTTTGTATGGGGTGTCGCAAGCAGCGCATATCAGATTGAAGGGACAGACGCGGAGGACGCAAGAGGGGAGAATGTCTGGGACGCGTTTGTCCGCGAGGGCAGGATTTACGGGGGGCACAATGCCGATACCGCGTGCGATCATATGCACAGGTACAAGGAGGACTTTGCATTGATGCAGGAGCTGGGGATCACCTCCTACCGGTTTTCCCTGAGCTGGTCGCGGATACTGCCGGACGGCGTCGGTGCAGTCAACGGGAAGGCGGTTGCGATGTACCGCGATATGATTCTGGAAATGAAAAAGAGAGGCATAACGCCGTATGTGACGCTGTTTCACTGGGAATTTCCGCTGAAGCTCTATGAGAAGGGCGGATGGCTCAATGAGGAGTCGGTGGAGTGGTTTGGCAATTACGCAAGGGTGATCGCCGAGAATTTTTCGGATATTGCGGAATATTTCATCACACTGAATGAGCCGCAGTGCTTTATCGGGCTGGGCCATTTATCCGGCGGGCACGCCCCGGGCGTGAAGCTGGAGCCGGCAAAGGTTTTTCAGATTACGCACAATGTATTGAAGGCGCACGGACGGGCAGTGCAGATGCTGCGTCAATACGCAAAGCAGCCCATTAAGATCGGTTATGCGCCTACCTGCGGCGTGGCGTATCCTTATACGGAGCGGCCGGAGGATATCGAGGCGGCAAGGAGCGTTTACTTTGCCTGCGACCGGCAGCCGATTGAGAACTGGACATGGAATGTGGCGTGGTTTTCCGATCCGGTATTCCTGGGCCGTTATCCGGAGGAGGGACTGAAGCTGTTTGCGCCGTATCTGCCGGAAATCACGAAGGAGGACATGGAGCTGATTCATCAGCCGCTGGACTTTATGGGGCAGAATATCTATAACGGATACTGGATACGGCAGGGAGCGGACGGAAAGCCAGAATATGTGGACAGGCCGGCGGATTTCCCGATGACTGCGTGCGGCTGGCCGATCACGCCGGAATGCCTGTATTGGGGCGTGCGCTTCCTGTATGAGCGGTATCATCTGCCGATTTACATCACGGAGAACGGCATATCCTGTGCGGATACGGTTGCGCAGGACGGCGCGGTGCATGATCCCGGCAGGATAGAGTTCCTGGACAAATATCTGTCCTGCCTGCAGCGGGCGGTGGAGGAGGGCGTTGAGGTCGCGGGCTATTTCCTCTGGACCTTCCTGGATAACTTTGAGTGGGAAAAGGGATATAAGGAGCGCTTTGGCCTGGTTTATGTGGATTATCCGACCCAGAAGAGAATCCCCAAGGATTCTGCGTACTGGTACCGGGAGGTCTGCCGGACCAACGGCGGGAACCTGACTTACCGCAAGGACTTTCCGAAACGGTGAAGCAGAAACGGGAGCTCGTACAGCAGCATTGCGCCCCAGCCGATTAGATAGGCCCACGGCAGCGCGGTAATGCCCATGTGGAATACGAACACGAGCGGGACGCAGGCGAGGACGCGCACGCCCATATTGATCAGGCTGCTCCAAAGAGTGATTTTGAGGTCGCCCATGCCGCGGAAATATCCCTGGATGCCGTTGGTAACGGCCGGCACGATATACATAAAGGCGATGAGGTGCAGGTACTGCCTGCCGAGCGTGATTGTCGCCGCGTCGCGGGTAAACAGGCTCATCAGCGGATTGGCGCACAACAGCAGCAGGATTCCCATGATAAGGCCGTAAGCCAGCTCCACGGACATTCCGATGGAAAAGGCGGCGCGGACACGCTTCATTTCCCCTGCGCCGCGGTTTTGCGCCATCACGCTTGTCATGGCATGCCCGATATTCTGTTCCGGAATATAGGCGTAATCGTCGATGCGGTTGATGGCGGTAAAGGCGGCGGTCGCCGTTACGCCCATCGTGTTGACGATTCCCTGGATACCCAGCTTTCCGAGCTGTACGGTGGATTGCTGCAGGGCGCTCACAAAACCGTACTGTATGGTTTCTTTTAAAAGCTTCTGGTCAAAGACGAGCCATTGCCGGCCAAGCCTCAGAAGCGGAATCCTTTTCTGGATATACAGCCAGCACAGAAGGCAGCTGAACGCCTCGCTGAGCACCGTGCTGACGGCGCAGCCGACGGTTCCCAGCGAAAAGACCACGACAAACACAAGATCCCCGACGATGTTGATGGCCGCGCTGATTCCCAGGAAACAGAGCGGGGATTTGCTGTCGCCCATCGCCCGGAGCGTGCTTGCAAAGAAGTTATAGATAAAGTTAAATACCAGACCGCACAGAATGATTCGCAGATACGCCGCGGCCTGCGTCCGGATGGAGGCCTCCACGCGCAGGACTGTCAGAAGAAGCGGCGCGGCAGCAAGCCCGGCTGCCGTAAGCAGCAGGGAAAACGCAATACCGGAAAGCATGGCGGTGCTGGCCTGGCGCCGGAGAACCTCGTAATTTTTGGCGCCGTAGAGCGTTCCGACAAGGATGCCCGCGCCGAGGCAGATTCCCTGCACGAACAGGATGATCAGCGTCATCAGCGGATTGCTTGTCCCGACGGCGGCCAGCGCTTCCTTGCCGACACAGCGTCCGACAATGATGCTGTCGATTGCATTGTAGGTAAGCTGGAGCAGATTGCCCAGAACCAGTGGTATCGTGAATTTGATAAGGAGAGGGAGAATGGCCCCCCGGGTCATGTCGTTTGTCATAGCGGTTTCCTTTTATAAACAGAATAAGCGCCCATTCTCAATTGACAGGGGCACATACACAGGATACCACATCAGGGGGCGGATTCCTACCGCGATTTTGAGGACGCGGCATAAAATTTTTGGCGGCTGCAGGCAAAGGATATTGCATTTCGCGGAAAACTGTATTACCATTATCAAAATTGACAGGAATGATAGGAGGAGAGTATTGATGCAGACAATCTGGACAGGGGGACTTCCGCCGATGGGGTGGAATTCCTGGAATACGTTTACATGGGATATTAACGAGGAGCTGATTCGGCAGGTCGCGGACACCTTTGTGGCGGAGGGATATAAGGACGCGGGGTACGAGTATATTGTGATTGACGACTGTTGGAGCCTAAAGCAGCGGGACAATCAGGGAAATCTGGTGGCGGATCCGGCCAAGTTTCCCGGCGGTATCAAAGCGCTTGCGGATTATATCCATGCCAAAGGCCTGAAATTCGGTATGTATTCCTGTGCCGGCACACATACCTGCGCGGGATATCCGGGGAGCTTTGAGCATGAATTTCAGGACGCCAGGCAGTTTGCGGCGTGGGAAGTGGATTATCTGAAATATGATTACTGCTACAAACCGCGTACGATGGACGGAGAGCTTTTGTACCGGCGGATGGGACTTGCCCTTAAAAATTCGGGGCGCGATATTTTGTTTTCCGCCTGCAACTGGGGGGAGGACAACGTACATACGTGGATTCGCTCTGCCGGCGCGCATATGTACCGTTCTACATCGGATATACAGGACAATTGGGAATCCGTCAAGCGGATTGCGCTGTCCCAGCTTGATAAGATGAGCTATACGGGAAGCTTCTGCCATAACGATATGGACATGCTGGTAGTCGGCATGCGCGGCGGGAGCAACGACGCCTTTATCGGGAAAATCGGCGGCTGTACGGATGTGGAATACAGGACGCACTTTGCGCTGTGGTGCATGATGGGTTCACCGTTAATGATTGGCTGCGATGTGCGCAGGGCGGATGCGGCGACGAAGGATATTCTTCTGAATAAGGAAATAATAAGCATTAATCAGGACAGGGAATCGAGGGGCTGCTACGTGATTCATCCCGAACCGCAGTGGCTGAACAACAGCGGATGCTTTGTGCTGGTAAAGCTGCTTGCGGACGGCGGGCTTGCAATCGGCTTTTTCAACCTCGGCGACGGGCAGCGGGAGATTCCGCTTCAGTTCTGGGATATGGGGCTGGCTTATGGGGCCGGTGCGGCGCTGTCCCTGTACGACTGCTTCCGGCACGAGGAGCTTGGACAGTTCAGGGAGCGTTTCGTCGCGGTAGTGCCTTCCCATGACTGTTTGATTTTAAAGGGGAGGCCGATTATCAATGCCTGAGGCTGAGGGGTGCTTCCAATGCGGCGCTGCGCTTACATGGGATGACAGGGCGATTTATATGAAAATGATCAGCCGGGATGCCAGGCAGTTCTTATGCATGGACTGCCTGGCCCGGGGGCTGGGGTGCACAAGGCAGGACCTGGAGAAAAGGGTACAATACTACAGGGAATCGGGGAACTGTACCCTTTTTCGGTGACTTGCCGGGAGCAGGACAAGGAGGAATGCATGTTTTCAAAGTTTTTTGACGTCTGCAGGGAGAAGGGGCTGAATGTTACGCTGGGCGAATGGCTCGATTTGCAGGAGGCGCTGGACAAGGGCCTGTGCCAGGCTTCTCTGACGCAGTTTTATTATGTGGCAAGGATGATTCTCGTAAAGAGCGAGACAGAATTTGACAAATTTGATATGGCGTTTGAGGAGTGCTTTAAGGGCGTGAAGACGGAGACCGAGGTCGGCAGGCGGATGCTGTCCTGGCTGGATAAGCCGGAGATGAGCGAGCTGCTCCACGAGGAGGAGCGTCACTGGCTCAATCAGGTCGAGGATATGCATGTGGACAAGGAGGACGTCGAGGAGAAGTTCAAGCAGCGCCTCAAGGATCAGGACAGCGAGCACAACGGCGGGAGCTACTGGATCGGCACGATGGGCAAGACGCAGTTTGGCAATACCGGCGGTAATGTGGGCGGCGTGCGGGTGGGCGGCACCACGGGCTATCAGTCGGCCTTCTCCGTGGTTGGCGCGCGTAAATACAGGGATTTCCGGGATGACAAGGTGATTGACAACCGGCAGTTCCAGCTTGCGTTCCGGCGGCTGCGCCAGTTTTCCACCAAGCTCGATATTCCCAAGACCGAGCTGGACATCGACGGCACCATTGACAAGACCTGCAATAACGGCGGCTATCTGCAAATCGAGATGCAGAAGCCCCGGAAGAATGCCGTGAAGCTGTTGCTTTTGATGGATTCGGGCGGTACGATGATACCCTATACCAGGCTTTTAAATGATTTATTTCAGGCAGTCCATAAATCAAACCACTATAAAGACGTAAAGGTATATTATTTTCACAACTGCATTTATTCCAAGCTGTACAAGACGCCGGAGTGCGAAAACGGCGACTGGATTGACACGGAATGGCTGTTTCGCAATGCGGACAGCGATTACAAGGTAATCATCGTGGGAGACGCCGCGATGGCGCCGGAGGAGCTTTACTCGGATACCGGCAATTACCGCGGGCCAAACGGCGGGCTTTCCGGTTACCAGTGGCTCCAGCTGGTAAAGCGCCATTATAAAAAAATCGTATGGATGAATCCGAAGATGGCTCCCGGGCGCGCGCCGTGGCGTGAGGCGGAGACTGCCGTCAAGGAGCTGTTTCCGATGTACAAGCTCACGGTGAAGGGGCTGAATGAAGCGATGATAAAGCTGATGTCGAATAAGTAGGAGTTTTCCGGTACTTTTTTGCACCGTGCCTGCATATGCTTAAGTAAATTGAGGCAAAAACAAGCGTATCGGGCAGGGGAAGGAGTGCGGGGCCGGCAGTTCCCTCCATGCGGACGCTTCGTAATGGAGGTAAAAATGAGTCAGCTTAATACAAATCAGGAATTCAATTTATATAAGGACATCAGCCAGCGCACGGGCGGAGAAATCTACGTCGGCGTGGTGGGGCCCGTCCGGACGGGGAAATCGACGTTTATCAAGCGTTTTATGGATATTATGGTGCTGCCGCAAATCGAGAACGAGCATGAGCGGACGCGGACGCAGGACGAACTTCCCCAGAGCAGCGGCGGCAAGACCATCACGACGACGGAGCCGAAATTCATCCCCAAGGAGGCGGCGCAGGTTGAGATCAGCGACGGCATTGAAGTGAAGGTGCGGTTGATTGACTGCGTAGGCTACATGGTGGACGGCGCGACAGGGCACATGGAGGAGGACACGGAGCGCATGGTGAAAACGCCATGGTTCAAGGAGGAGATTCCGTTTACGCAGGCTGCGGAGCTTGGGACGAGAAAGGTGATACAGGACCATTCCACGATTGGCATTGTCGTGACAACGGACGGGAGCTTTGGCGAGATTCCGCGCGCGTCTTATCGGAGCGCCGAGGAGCAGACGATACAGGAGCTGAAAAAGCTCGGAAAGCCCTTTATCGTTCTGGTCAATACGACAAAGCCCTACGGGGAGGAGGCCAAGGCTGTTGCCGCGGAGCTGGAGAAGCTTTATCAGGTCAAGGCAATACCGATGAATATCGAACAGCTCCGAAGAGAGGACATTACGATGATTTTGGAGCAGATTATGTATGAGTTTCCGGTGTCTGTCATCGAGTTCTATACGCCCAAATGGATGGATATTATGTCCCTGTCGAATCCCATGAAGCAGGAGATGGTGGAAAAGCTGCGGGATATTATGGATAAGGTCCGGACAGTGCGGGATATTCTGGAGAAGGATATCCAGCAGGAGCTGGAGGGCAGCAGCGATTATATCAAACGCTGCAAGTATGACCATGTAAATATTGCGGACGGCTCGGCCTCCTATCTGCTGGAGGGGGATACGAAGTATTATTACGAGCTTTTGAGCCAGATGACGGGCGAGACGATCAGCGGGGAATATCAGTTGATGCAGCTTTTGTCGTCTCTTGCGGAGATGAAGAAGGAATACAAGAAGATATTGAATGCGCTCGAGAGTGCGCGGCAGAAGGGATACGGCGTGGTAACGCCGGAGCGTGAGGAGATTACGCTGGAGAATCCGACCATCATCAAGCATGGCAATAAATACGGCGTAAAAATAAAGGCGCAGAGTCCGTCCATCCACATGATCAAGGCAAATATCGAGACAGAGATTGCGCCGATTGTGGGTACGCAGCAGCAGGCGCAGGATTTGATTGATTATATCTCGGATGCGGGAACCTCTAAGGAGGGAATCTGGGAGACCAATATCTTCGGAAAGACGGTGGAACAGCTTGTCAATGACGGCATTACCGGTAAGGTCTCGATGATCGGTGAGGAGAGTCAGATCAAGCTGCAGGATACGATGCAGAAGATTGTCAACGATTCCAACGGCGGCATGGTCTGTATTATTATTTAGGCGGCGCCGGAAGAGCGGCGCGCTTGCGGGGGCAAAGCCTATCGGACAGGGTAGGTTTTGCCCCTTTTTCATGCAGAAGAAATCTTCCCTACTTGATTGCTGGCAGTTGTGCTTTTGGGAAACATTGTTTATAATAGAAAGAAGTATCAGGGCCGAGGATACAGGAAAAGGCGCCTTGATAAAAGTGCAGGACGGAAGACAAAAGAGGCGGCGCGTGGAGATATGCGCAGAAAAGGAGGACATATGAACAAAATATACGATAAGCTGAAGAACTGCTATGACAGTGTGCGGGCAAAGACTGATTTCGTTCCGAAGGTGGCGCTGGTACTGGGCTCCGGCTTGGGCGATTACGCCGACAGCATCCGGGTTGAGACCGAGATCTCCTATAAGGATATCGAGGGCTTCCCCGTCTCGACCGTGCCGGGACACGACGGCAGGTTTATTTTCGGTTATGTGGGGGAAGTGCCGGTCGTCTGCATGAAAGGGCGCGTGCATTATTACGAGGGATACCCAGTGTCCGATGTGGTGCTGCCGACGCGGCTGATGAAGCTGCTGGGGGCAGAAATCCTGTTTCTGACAAATGCGTCAGGCGGCATGAATAAGCGTTTTGCGGCCGGCGATTTGATGCTGATTACAGATCACATCGGTATTTTTGCGCCGAATCCGCTGATTGGGCCGAATGTGGACGAGCTGGGCACGCGGTTCCCGGATATGAGCGAGGTCTATGACAGAGACTTGCAGGAGGTTATCCGGAATACTGCCAGAGAAAATGACATTCGGCTGCAGGAAGGGGTTTACGTCCAGCTGACGGGGCCCTGCTATGAATCGCCGGCTGAGATTCGGATGCTGTCAGGCTTTGCCGACGCCGTGGGGATGAGTACGGTGGTGGAGGCCATCGCGGCAAACCATTGCGGCATGAAGATCTGCGGCATCTCCTGCGTCTGCAATCTGGCAGCAGGCATGAATCCGACGCCGCTTTCCCATAAGGAGGTACAGGAGGCTGCGGACAAGGCGGCGTCGGTGTTTGCGAAGCTGGTAACGGACAGCATTCTTGCGTTCGGAAGGATGTAGGTGTAAAAAGGAGGAGGCAAAGAATGGAAAATAAGGAGCTGATACGGTTAGCGCTGGAGGCGAGGGAGCGCGCTTATGTGCCCTATTCGCACTATCAGGTCGGCGCGGCGCTTCTGGCCAAAAACGGAATGGTCTACCAGGGCTGCAATATAGAGAACGCGGCGTATACGCCGACAAACTGCGCGGAGCGGACGGCGTTTTTTAAGGCTGTAAGCGAGGGCGAGCGGGAATTTGAGGCGATTGCGATTGTGGGCGGCTATGCGGGTGCGCCCACAGGCTATGCGTATCCGTGCGGCGTGTGCAGACAGGTGATGATGGAGTTTTGCGACCCGAAAAGCTTTCGGGTGATCACGGCGGTTTCGGAGGAGGCTTATCTGGAAAAAACGCTGGAGGAGATGCTGCCGCATGGCTTTGGCCCCTCGGATTTGAACGGGGGCTGAGATGGTTATCACGTATATAAAGCACAGCTGCTTTTGCGTCGAGCTGGAGCGGCATGTGCTGCTGTTTGACTACTGTCTGGAGGGGGAGCTGCCGGCATTTTCCGGGGATAAGAAGCTGCTGGTATTTACTTCCCACAAGCATTCGGATCATTTCAATGTAGGCATTCTGCAGCTGGCGGAAACGTACCCCAATGCGCACTTTTTCCTTGGCGCGGGACTGCGGCTGAACGAAAAATATCTTGCAAGGAACGGAATAACCATCGACAGGGATGCGTATATTACAAATCTGTACAAGCGTCAGGAATGTGATTATGAGGATATTCATGTGCGGACGCTGCGCTCCACGGATGCGGGCGTAGCGTATCTGATCGACTGCGAGGGTTATAAGCTTTACCATGCGGGTGATTTGAACTGCTGGTGCTGGCGCGGGGAAGAGAAAGAATTTAACGACAGGATGAAGCGGGAGTACGAGGCGGAAATCGATACGATTCGGGGGGAAAAGATTGATTTTGCGTTTGTGCCGCTGGATCCGCACCTGGAGGATACCTATTGGATGGGAATGTCGTATTTCATGCAGGCAGTGGGGGCGGCGCAGGTGTTTCCGATGCATTTGTGGGAGGAATACGATACGATTGGCCGGTATAAGGCCAATGAGGGACGGGCGTATGCGGAACATATTGTAAATATTACGGCGCCGGGACAGAGATTTTTGTTTGGCCTGGGTGTCATAGGGTAAGGGTAGGATTCAATGGAGTTAGTAGTATTATTGGCAGTTATTTTTGGCGCTTTCCTGTATGTGATGTTTCGGGGGGCATATGAGGAAAAGCGGCAGCGTGCAAGATACAGGGAATATCTGAAGGAGGCCTGCGGAAGCTTTTCGGACAGGGAGTACAATCCGGGGGATATGGAGCGGATTGCGCGGTATTATATGAGGCAGTGCGGCGAAAATGTGATTGACGACATCACATGGAACGACCTGAATATGGATGAGATTTTTGCTTTGATGAATTTCGCGCAGTCTTCCTCGGGCGAGGAGTATCTCTACGCGATGCTGCGCTGCCCGAAGCTTTCGGACGAAGACGGGCGCATGGCTTGGATGGAACGGCATATCGGCTATATGGCGGCGCATGAGGAGGATCGTCTGGATACGATGATGCTTCTTCACGATCTTGGCAGGACCGGGAGGTACTCCCTGTATGATTATTTGGGGTATCTGGAAACGCTTGGCGTCAGGGGCAATGCAAAGCATTACGCTGCGATTCTCCTGCTTGCGGTCTCTGTCGGGATGGTTTTTGTCAACGCTTCGCTTGGCGTGGCGCTTCTGATCGGCGTGGCATGCGTGAATATCATCACGTATATGAAGGAGAAAAATACGGCGTCACCCTATGTCACGACATTTGCTTATATTATGCGTATGATTAAATGCGCGGAGCACATTGTACAGCATGGGTACGGGGAAGAATTGGAGGACTGCATGGCGGCCCTGAAAAAACGGCGGGACAAGTTCAAGGCGTTTGAGAAGGGCTCCGGCATCGTGATGAAGATGAACAGCTCAACCGGCAACATTGACGAGCTGTTATTGGATTATGTGAAAATGCTGACGCATATCGATATTATCAAGTTCAACAGGATGCTTCGAATCGTGCGGGACAACCAGCAGGAAATCGCGGATCTGGTTGAGGTGATCGGATATCTGGACGCGGTGATTTCCATCGTGTATTTCCGTGCCGCGCTGCCGTGCTTCTGTGTTCCGTCGCTTGCGGAGGGCAGGGAAGCGCAGCTTGTCGTGGAAGAGGGATACCATCCCGCCCTTGCCAGGCCGGTTCCAAACAGCTTTTCCCAGACCAGAGGAATGCTCGTGACGGGCTCCAACGCATCCGGCAAGTCGACCTTCCTGAAGATGGCGGCGATTAACGCGATTCTGGCGCAGACAATCCATACCTGCGCCGCGCAAAGGTACAGCGGAAACTATTACAGGATATATTCGTCGATGGCGCTGCGGGACAGTCTGGCAGACGGGGAAAGCTATTATATCGTAGAAATCAAAGCGCTCAAGCGGATTATGGACGCGGCGGCAGCGCCGTGCGAAGTCCCGCTGTTATGCTTTGTGGACGAGGTGCTGCGCGGGACGAACACTGTGGAGCGGATTGCAGCGTCGGCGCAGGTGATGCAAAAGCTTTCCCGGCCGGGGATTTACTGCTTTGCGGCTACGCATGATATTGAGCTGACGCATTTGCTGGAGGGCGCTTACGACAATTACCACTTCGAGGAGGAGGTCAGAGAGGGCGACGTGTTGTTTTCCTACCGTCTGCTCGAGGGAAGGGCGCATACAAGAAACGCAATCCGGCTTCTGGAGATTATCGGTTTTTCGGAGGACATTATCCAGAAGGCGGACGATATGGCAGGGGAATTTCTGCGTTCCGGTGAATGGAAGCTGGAAGGCGCGGGTATGAATCAGGGAAACGCTGATTAAAGCGTTTCCCGTGAAGAAATCTTATGCGAATTTTTGCAGTTTTTCGCTGTGTTCTACAATTACTTTTTTCATAACATCAATATCTGCCTGCATAGCGTCAAGCTGGGATATACCGCTTTTGTAGCGATTGTATGTGCTTGTATATTTTTCTCCGTTTCTGCAATACAGCTTTGTTTAAATTTGCTTTAATAGCTCAGCCTTGCTGAGAATGTGTATTCAGTATATCATAACCCTGATGTAAAGCCTATTTAATTATCGGAGCTTGAAATTGCAAAGAACAGTTGGCATCTGACTATCTTTTTATCATAAGCTTTGCGCCATATTCATCCTCGCATGGGGCCGAGTTATCCAAAAGTTCTGCAAATTCCGCCTCGGTCATAGGCTTGTAGAAATAATAACCCTGTATCATGTCGCAGCTTACCGACTGCAGGAACGCGAGCTGCTCCCTGGTTTCCACGCCCTCGGCCACGACCTTTGCGCCGACGTCGTGCGACAGTCCGATAATGTGCTTGATGATTGATTCCGCTTTCCCATCCTTTCCAATCTGCGAGATAAAGCCCATGTCGATCTTAATGACGTCAAATTCAAAATTTTCAAGCGTCGAGAACGATGACATCCCACTGCCGAAGTCGTCCAGCATCAGTGAAAGGCCAAGCGCTTTCATCTCGTTCAGGAAAGAAATCGCATCCGATTCAAGCTCCGCGTAAGCCGATTCTGTTACCTCCAGCTTTAGCATATCCCTGATATTTATCTGGTGCACCAGCTTCGTCTTCAGCATCTCGAGCAGCCTGACGTCATAGAAATCCACTCTGGACAAATTGACCGCGCATGGAACAACCTTCTGGCTTTTGATCATCCGGCCGTAATTAAAGGCGATGACGCTGTTTACCATAAAGCTGTCAATCTTCGTGATACAGCCTTCCTTTTCAAACACCGGCACAAACTGCCCCGGGGAAATCATTCCCCGCTCCGAATGGCGCCATCTGATGAGGGCCTCCGCGCTCACGATTTCTCCTGTCATCGCATCGACAACAGGCTGGTAATATGTCTGGAACTCCCCCCTGGCAAACGCATTGTCAATCTGCGAAATAAGCCATCTGCGGTTCATATAGTCGTCGCTCATTTTCTGGTTACATACGGCATAACAGCTGCCATGTGCCGGGTCAAGTGTTTTCTCTGCCAGCTTCGCGTGGTCAAGCAGGCGCTGAATTTTCATTCCGTCTCCGCTGGCCTCACCGTCCTGTCCATTCGCATGTTCCTCGCCGCCGATATGGCAGATGCCGCACCTGATCAGTATCGGCAGCCGCTTGGACTCCTCCACATAGCACTGGCAGCACATCTCCTCAAGCCTGTCGTCCGTAAGATACGCTGTCTTTACAATCAGGGCAAAATGGTCGCTCTCAAGCCTCGCCAGCAGTACGGGATGCAGCGCGCTTGCCAAAACGTCCCTCGTCATAAAAATCACCATGTCGCCGCTGTGACGCCCCAGCAGGTCGTTCACTGCCTTGAACCCCTGCACGTTGGCATAGACGACAGAATATCCTTTCCGGTATTCAGGCTCCTTCAGCATTTTCTCCGCCTGGGTAATAAATCCAAGCTCGGAATACTCGTCCGTCATCCAATCGCGGTCAAGAACCATGGAAATGTCGGTGTAGCTGACCATCAGCCGCCTTTTATCGCCGGCAATCAGCCTGGCACGCAAATCATACGCTTTGATTTCATTCCCCGTGTCCAGATGGACGGTCCTTGCGTATTCTCTCTTATTTGCGATTTCATCCAAAATGACCTCGAGCGCGCTTTGCTCCAAAAAGGGCTGCTGCTCCTCCGGCACCACAAGCTTTTCCGTCAGCAGGCGGTTCAGCTCCTCTAAGGTGTCAATATTGACAGGAATGATTCCCCTCTCCAGCAGAAAACCGCCGATATGGAGACATGTGGCGCTTCCGCTCTCCGAATCGACTTCCACGATGCAGTCATACCTGTCCGATACGATGGAATGAAAATATCTTGCGCCGTCGTTGACAGACGCCGAACACTCGCGCCTGAGCCTTGCGTTGTCAGAATGGATAATCCCGGCATGGAGCGGTCTTGTTCTGCCATTCTCCATAATTTCGCCTTCGCCAAAAAACTCCGTGACGCCGTTTCTGATGATAAAATAAGCGCCGTCGGGAATCAGGTAGATTTCCCTGCCGCGGCTGTCCTGCGCCAAAATCTCGTCCACAAGCTTCATGCCGTCTAAAACGACGGTCTTCTCATAGTCGATATGCGGCATGATATTGATTCCGGTAAGGCCAAGGCCGTCCGTGAATTTCACAAAATCCGGGTCTGTCGCTTCCCCCGGAAGCTCCGGCGGCAGATACACATTCTCTGCGGCATTCACCGCTCCGGCGCTGAGGCCGATAAAAATCCCGTCAAAGATCTCCCTGTTATGGATAAGCTCCTTTAACCCGCATCGTTTCATAAAAGCGTTTTCTGTTGGCGCATGACCGCCTGAGAGATAGAACACGTCCGCCCATTGCAGCGCGTCCTTGAGCGCGTTTTGCGCAGCGTCTGCCCTGGAGCAGCCTGTCTGTTCCCGATATGTATTGATTGCCCTGTCGTCAAAGCATCTGATTTCCTCGATAAAAAAGCCCGCCAGTGAAAACGCGTCGCGCATTTCCTCCGTCACATGGTCGGACGCCCCGGCATCGGACGGGTCGCATGCAAAGACAAGAAATCTGGCATGGTCCGGCCAGTATCTTTTCAAATTATCGACAAAGCCGTTGGACGCATCCACAGGCTTTGGCACATACTTCTTCGGCTGGTATTCCACAAAGCTGCTGGTTAAAAAAACGACCATAAAAGCTTCCTCCGTTTCTTTAATGCATCTTTTATAATCTTAGCATTCCTTCGGTAATATTGCAATATCCTTTGCCGGCGGGCTATGCGCTGCGCGCGTCACATAAAATTTTCATACATCTTGACGGCGGCCCGCGGACAGTGGTATGATTAGAGCATAAGTTTTGGGCATATTTGCAGACTTAGAAAGGGGTATGGTTATCAGTATGGCAAATTTAATAGAATTTTTCAGAATGTTTTTCTCTTATCTTTTGACCTTTGCAGTGATTGCGGTAGTAGCGGGTATCGGCGGTGTTGTCGGTGTGAAGTGCTGGAAGCCTAAGGTTAAGACGGAAGAGGTAAAGGGCGAGTAGCTCCTGATTTGTACGCCCGCCCAAGCGGGCAGATGAGAGTTAGAGTGGAAGCGGCCGGTTCTTTTCGGACAGCTTTACAGGAATAGAAGCAGCGGTAAATCTGGACAGGTTTGCCGCTGTTTTATACACAGGCCCGCAGCAGGAAGCCTGCCGTCAAAGCGGCATGCGGGCCGCATTGCGGGTAGAGAGAAGCTTTCCTGCCCGACGGATTACAGATTAAGTTCCGTTTTTGGCGCATTTGCGGGATAAGGAGGGAACATATGCTTCAAGAAGCTCTGTGGATTGGCGGCGGTAATGAGGACGGAGCCTGCCCCGAATTTATAAAAGAATTTTGTATCAATAAGGAGGTAAAAAGCGCCTGTCTGGCGGTTACGGCAATTGGCGTTTACGAGGCGCATATAAACGGCAGACGCGTGGGGGACTTTATTCTGGCTCCCGGCTGTACGGCGTATCATAAACGATTACAGTATCAGACCTATGA
The DNA here is from genome assembly GCA_949948735.1 of uncultured Lachnospiraceae bacterium. Classification (GTDB taxonomy): domain Bacteria; phylum Bacillota; class Clostridia; order Lachnospirales; family Lachnospiraceae; genus COE1. The sequence goes on from CATLGV010000006.1 coordinate 49,658, forward strand.
CGTGACGGATATGCTGGAGGAGGAGAACCGGCTTTGCATAGCGGTGGGCACAGGGTGGCACCGGAACCGGATGTGCAAGGGCCGTCCGGAGATCCATGAAAAGCCGTGTGCGGTGCTTGCGGCGCTTACGATAGAATATGCGGACAAAACCGGAGAGAAAATCATTACGGACGGTTCGTGGCGTGTGAAAAAGAGCCGTATTCTGATGTCGGATTTATATGACGGGGAGCTTTATAACGCTGCGCTGCCCGAAACAGAAGGGGCAGCGGTAACCGTTTTGACGCTTTCAAAGGACATGCTGATTCCGCAGGAGGGTGAAAAGGTATGCGAGCATGAGCGGCTGAAGCCGGCAAAGCTTTTCGTATCGCCCAAGGGTGAGCGCATTATAGATTTCGGACAAAATCTTACGGGATACGTTGAATTTAGCATTGACGCGGAGGAAAATACGAGAATCCGATTCTCGCACGCGGAGATTCTGGATGCGGACGGCAATTTTTATACGGAGAACTACCGGAGCGCAAGGGCAGTCGTTGAATATATATGCAAAGCGGGGAAGCAGACGTACAAACCGCATTTTGCCTTTTTCGGTTTTCGGTATATCCGGCTTGACGAGTTTCCGGAGCAGGTAACTCTGGACGATTTTACTGCGATTGCGGTATATTCGGATCTTGTCCGCACCGGCAATATCGAAACCGGCAATCTCAAGATAAATCAGCTCTTTTCGAATACGCTGTGGTCGCAGAAGGGCAACTTCCTAGATATTCCCACCGATTGTCCGCAGCGCGACGAGCGGCAGGGCTGGACCGGAGACGCGCAGGTATTTGTAAAGACCGCCTGCTATAATTACCATGTAAAACGCTTTTTTGAAAAGTGGCTTGGGGATGTGCGCGCGGAGCAGCGGGAGAACGGCTCCGTTCCCGATATGATACCGAATTTCTGGAACGGCGCAGGTTCCAGCAGCGCGTGGGGCGATGTGATTACGATTATTCCATGGCAGCTTTACCGGATGTACGGTGATGTGAAGCCGCTTGCGGATAATTTTGACGCGATGAAGAAATGGGTGGATTATATTACCGGGGACAGTCTCCAAAAATATTTGTGGATATGCGCTGACAGCGAAAAGGCGTTGTGGAAGAAGCACTACGGCGACTGGCTTGCGCTTGACGCGCCTGCAGGGAGCTATACCGGTTCAAGCAGCGTTGATTTTATCGCAAGTGCGTTTTATGCCGGTTCAACAAAGCTGCTTATAGAATCGGGGAAGGTGCTTGGCCGGGATGTGACTGCATATGAGGAGCTGTATAAGAACATTGTGGCGGCTTTCAAAAAGACATTTCATATATTAAAGACGCAGACGGAGCATACGCTGGCGCTGTACTTTGATTTGACGGACGATAAGCAGGCCGTTGCAAAAGCGCTTGACGCCATGATAAAAGAAAACGGCAATAAGCTTCAGACCGGCTTTGTCGGAACGCCGTACCTTCTGCACGTTTTAAGTGAAAACGGCTATGCCGGCACCGCGTATGATTTGCTTTTACAGGAGGAATACCCGTCGTGGCTTTATGAGGTCAATCATGGGGCGACCACGATCTGGGAGCACTGGGACGGCGTGCGCGAGGACGGTACCTTCTGGAGCAGCGACATGAATTCGTATAACCACTATGCCTATGGCTCGGTGATGGACTGGGTTTATACGGTTGCCGCAGGCATAAGGCCGGCTCAGGCGGGATTTCGTGAGGCGATTATCGCGCCGACGCCCGACAGGCGTCTCGGATGGCTGGACGTATCGCTTAAAACGGCTTACGGGCGGATTGCGTCCAAATGGATTTGCGGCGGGAGCGGTATACGATATGAAATCCATACGCCCGTTCCGGCACTTATCATCATAGGCGGCAGGGAACACAGGGTGTCAGAGGGCAGCTATATTTTCTGGACTTAAAATTCAGAAAATATTACATTATGTTTGAAATTGACAATAATATGCAATTGTACTACAATGAGCCATAGACATTACAAATGCCATAATGCGGATTTTACATGGGATGATCCTGTGCCGGACAGGCCCGGTATTGTATATCGGTATGATTATTTCCTTATCAGTGAAGAACAGATGAACAGAAATCATATACCGAATACGTATTGATGGAAATAAGCGATTACGCAACGGCCGCACGTGCATGTGCGGCTGTTGTTTTGTTTTACAGGAAATTGCGGCAGTGTAAATCATTTAAACAAAAAGCGAAGCTTTTTGCAACCGGGTGCGGCGGCACCCGGTTTTTTGTTTTGTCAATGGAGGGTATTATGAATATTTGACAAATCGAAGGCAGTTATCATTATTGCTCAGCTTTCTGATTGACAATGCGATGTAATTGCACTATACTAGGCTACAGACACTATATATAGTACACGAATAAAATAACACATACAATATAAAAGAATGTAGAGGAGCGGGATTTCCATGAGCGAAGAGATTGATTACAGCAGCTTGTATCAGCCTGAGAGAACGGTATATGTGATTAAAAAGGACGGAAGCAAGGAGGCCTTCAATATTCAGAAGGTGATTACCGCGGTGGGCAAATCGGCGTACCGCGCCCTTACCAAATTTACAGACGAGGACAAGCGCTGCATCTGCGAGCATGTAATCAGCAAGGTGGACGAGATCGCGCAGGAGGATGTGCCGATTCCCATCATGCACAATATTGTGGAGAGCGCGCTCGAGGAAGTAAAGCCGGTGGTGGCAAAGAGCTATCGTGACTACCGCAATTACAAGCAGGATTTTGTGCGGATGATGGATGACGTCTACAAAAAGAGCCAGTCTATCATGTATGTGGGCGATAAGGAGAACGCCAATACCGATTCCGCGCTTGTTTCCACGAAGCGGAGCCTGATTTTCAACCAGTTTAACAAAGAGCTGTATCAGAAATTTTTTATGACGACGGAGGAGATTCAGGCGTGCAGGGACGGATATATCTATGTCCATGACATGTCCGCGCGCCGTGATACGATGAACTGCTGCCTCTTCGACGTGCAGAGCGTGCTTTCCGGCGGCTTTGAGATGGGAAATATCTGGTATAACGAGCCCAAGTCCCTTGACGTGGCGTTTGACGTAATCGGCGACATTGTGTTGAGCGCGGCGAGCCAGCAGTACGGCGGCTTTACGGTGCCGGAGGTTGACAAGATCCTTGCGCCGTATGCGGAAAAGACCTACAAGTCCTCCCTTGAGAAATATACGAATCTCGGCGTGCCCGAGGAGCGGGCCGTGGAGGAGGCGCTTGCCGATGTGGAGCGCGAGTTTGAACAGGGCTTTCAGGGCTGGGAGTACAAATTTAATACCGTAGCGAGCAGCCGCGGCGATTACCCGTTTATCACGGTTACCGCGGGAATCGGCACGGAGCGTTTTGCAAAGATGGCGACAATACAGATGCTGAATGTAAGGCGTAAGGGACAGGGGAAGAAGGATTGCAAGAAGCCGGTGCTGTTCCCCAAGATTGTCTTTCTATATGACGAAAATCTGCACGGTGCGGGCAAGCCGCTGGAGGATGTCTTCGAGGCGGGAATCCGCTGTTCGTCCAAGACCATGTATCCGGACTGGCTGAGCCTGACTGGCAAGGGGTATATCGCGAGTATGTACAAGCGGTACGGCAAGGTAATCTCCCCGATGGGCTGCCGTGCGTTTCTCTCACCGTGGTATGAGAGAGGCGGAATGCACCCTGCGGATGATCAGGATGTGCCGGTATTTGTGGGGCGGTTTAACATTGGCGCGGTATCGCTGCACCTGCCGATGATTCTGGCAAAGGCAAGACAGGAGAGCCGGGACTTTTATGAGGTGCTGGACTATTATCTGAATCTGATTCGGCAGCTCCATATCCGCACCTATGCATATCTTGGCAATATGCGCGCGTCCACGAATCCGCTCGCTTACTGCGAAGGCGGCTTCCTGGGTGGACATCTGAAGCTTTCGGATAAGATTAAGCCGCTGCTGAAGGCGGCGACGGCGTCCTTTGGCATCACGGCGTTTAACGAGCTGCAGATGCTTTATAATGGGAAATCTCTGGTAGAGGACGGAGCGTTTGCGCTGGAGGTACTGGAATATATCAATAAAGAAGTGAACCGCTTCAAGGAGGAGGACGGTAATCTGTATGCGATTTACGGGACGCCGGCCGAGAACCTGTGCGGCCTGCAGGTGACACAGTTCCGTGAGAAGTACGGCATTGTGGAGGGGGTATCGGACAGGGAGTACGTCAGCAACAGCTTTCACTGCCATGTGTCCGAGGACATCACGCCGATTGAGAAGCAGGATCTGGAATATCGGTTCTGGGAGCTGTCCAACGGCGGCAAGATACAATATGTGAAGTATCCGATCGATTACAATATCACGGCGATTAAAACGCTTGTGCGGCGGGCGATGGATATGGGCTTTTATGAGGGGGTAAACCTGTCGCTGGCTTACTGCGACGACTGCGGTCATCAGGAGCTTGAGATGGACGTCTGCCCGAAATGCGGGAGCAAGAACCTGACGAAGATTGAACGGATGAACGGTTATCTGTCCTATTCCCGCGTGCACGGCGATACGCGCCTCAATGACGCGAAAATGGCGGAGATTGCAGAGCGGAAAAGTATGTAGCGGGAAGAAGGTTCTGCAAATTGAAATAATGAATACAAAACGGGAGAGAGAATATGCGGTATCACAATATTACAAAGGATGATATGCTCAACGGGGACGGGCTGCGCGTTGTCCTGTGGGTGGCAGGCTGTGAGCATTGCTGCAGGGACTGCCAGAACCCCATGACATGGGATCCCAACGGCGGATTGGAATTTGACGCGGCGGCAAAGGCCGAGATTTTTGAGCAGCTGGATAAGCCTTATATAGCAGGCATTACGTTTTCGGGCGGAGATCCGATGCACTGCGCCAACCGGGAGGGCGTGAAGGCGCTGATGGCGGAGATTAAGGAGAAATATCCCGAAAAAACCATATGGATGTATACCGGCGACACCTGGGAGAGCGTGATGCGCTATCCGATGATACGCTATGTGGATGTGCTGGTTGACGGGGAGTTTGAAGCGGACAAGAAGGATGTTACGCTTTTGTGGAAGGGCAGCAGCAACCAGCGCGTGATTGACGTTCAGGCGACGCTCGCGCAGAAGGACGGCACGGCGCCGGTCCTGCACTGCGGCGACCACGACGATATTGCGATGGGGCGTGAGACGGCAGGCGGCAGTGAGAATATCCTGCAGTTTAACGGCGGCAGCTGCGGCATCAAGAGGAAGGCCTGATGAAGAGCATTATGATTTTGGAGGATGACCGCGCGCTCAGCCGGGGCATTGTGATGGCGCTGCGTAAGGAGGCGTATCGGTTTATCCAGTGTTATACCCTGGAGGAGGCGCGGCAGCAGCTTTCAGAGGGGTCCAGGCCGGATATACTGCTGTTGGATATCAATCTGCCCGACGGGGACGGATTTGACTTCCTGAAGGAGGTTAAGGCACAGGAAACCTTTCCGGTTATCGTGGTGACGGCAAACGATATGGAGATTGACGAGGTGATGGGGCTGGAGCTTGGCGCGGCGGATTATATTACCAAGCCCTTCAGTTTGATGGTGCTGCGGGCAAGAATAGAGAAGGTACTGAAGACGCAGTCCCCCGGCGGTTCTGCGGCAGTCTACGAGCAGGGAGACCTGCTCTTTGATTTTGCGGGAATGCGTTATTATGTCGCGGGGCGGGAGGTGGCGCTCAGCGGGACGGAGCAGCGTCTTTTGCGCCTGCTGGTGGAGAACCGCGGCAGCCATCTGACCAGGGCGTTCCTGACAGACAGGCTGTGGACGGACGGAGCGGAATACGTGGATGAGAACGCCTTGTCCGTAACCGTGAAACGGCTTCGGGACAAGCTGGAGGAAAATCCGTCCAAGCCTGCGCATATCCGGACTGTATACGGGATTGGCTATGTATGGTACTAGGGGATAGGAGGATTGCCCTATGAATTGGTTCAAGAGGCGTCGTTTTTCTTACCGCAGGTTAAATGAGATGATTGACAGCGCGCTGGACGGGACGTTCGCGGAGAAAAGCTACGACGAGAGCGAGCTGTCAAAGCTGGAGGTAAAATGGCAGCGGTTTCTGAATGCCTCGCTGCTGTCCCGCAGGCGCATTGAAGCGGAGCGAAACAGCATTAAGGAGCTGGTGACGGATATTTCGCACCAGCTCAAAACGCCGCTTGCCAATATCCTGCTGTACACGCAGCTTTTGGAGGAGCAGCCGCTGAACGCGGAAAGCAGGGCGCTTGCAGAAGAGATTGGCAGCCAGTCCGAAAAGCTGGCTTTTCTGCTGCAGTCCCTGGTAAAGATGTCGCGCCTGGAGAGTGGGATTCTGGCGCTTACGCCCGTGCGGCAGGACGCGGCGGTATTGCTTGAAAAGCTGGTGGGACAAGCCCGGGCGAAGGCAAAGGCCAAAGGGATTGTGCTGCAAACGGCAGCCCCGGATACGCAGGAGACGCGCGCGGAGGCTGTTTTTGATTTGAAATGGACGCTGGAGGCTGTCGGCAATATAGTCGACAATGCGGTAAAGTATGCGCCCGGGCAGTCGGTCGTTACAATATCGCTTCGCGTATATGAGCTGTTTGTGTGTATTTTGGTTGCGGATGAGGGCGTCGGGATCCCGGAGGAGGAGCGGGCCCGGATTTTTGACCGGTTTTATCGCGGCAGGCATGTCCGACAGGAGGAGGGTATCGGCATCGGCCTTTATCTTGCGAGGGAGATTATCAGTGTGCAGGGCGGATATATCAAGGCTGCGGCCAATCACGAGGCGGGCAGGGGAGCGGTATTTTATGTGTATCTGCCCCGGGCGGAGAAGTCTGAATAGAGAGAATCTTTCAAAACCGTAATATTTCAGAAAGGATGTCGAAAGATTGGTCTGCTATAGTCTATGTTGAAGAAACGGCATAGGCTATATTTTCATATAAGGATCCGGCTGAGCCGGGCGTCCTTATGTTGTGTTTGCGGCCGAAAGATACAGATTTGGAAAGGGGCATGGTAATAAAGATGAACATACTGCAGACAGATGGATTAAAAAAATATTACGGGGAAGGAGAGAGCCTTGTCAAAGCGCTTGACGGCATAAGCTTTTGTGTGGAGCAGGGGGAATTTGTCGCGATTGTCGGCACGAGCGGGAGCGGCAAATCGACGCTGCTGCATATGCTCGGCGGCCTGGACCGCCCGACAGAAGGAACGGTCTCCATAGAGGGGAAGAATATTTTTGAATTAAAGGACGAGGCGCTGACGATTTTCAGGCGCAGAAAAATCGGTTTTGTTTTCCAGAATTATAATCTGGTGCCGGTATTAAATGTGTATGAGAATATCCTGCTGCCGATTCAGCTTGACGGAAACGAGCCGGATACGGCTTATATCAATACGATTGTGGATACGCTCGGACTGCGGGATAAGCTCAATAATCTGCCAAACAACCTGTCCGGCGGACAGCAGCAGCGCGTCGCGATTGCAAGGGCGCTTGCCTCAAAGCCCGCAATCATACTGGCGGACGAACCCACGGGGAATCTGGACAGCAGGACGAGCCAGGATGTGCTGGGGCTTTTAAAGGTTACCAGCCGGAAATTCTCCCAAACGATGGTGATGATTACGCACAATGAGGAGATCGCGCAGCTTGCGGACCGCATTGTGCGAATCGAAGACGGCAAAATCGTAAAAAGAGCGTAGGTTTGGGGGTGAATGGAATGAAGGTAGCAAACGGAAAATGCATCCGCAGACTGAGTATACGGAGCATGAAGGCGGCGCGTGTCCGCAACTGGGTTGCTGTGGCCGCAATCTCCCTGACAACACTGCTGTTTACGGCGCTGTTTACGATTGCGATGTCAATGGTTTACAGCTTTGAGCAGTCCAATTTCCGTCAGGCAGGCGGATATGCGCATGGGACCTTCAAGTATTTGACGCAGGAGCAGTACGAGACGCTCAAGGATGATCCGCTCATCAAGGCGCGCGGCATGCGGCGTGTGCTGGGGATGGCGCAGAAGGAGCCTTTTCAAAAGTCCCATGTGGAAATCAGCTATTCGGACGCCAACACGGCCAAATGGATGTTCTTGGAGCCTGCTGTGGGACGGCTGCCGCAGGAGAATACCAACGAGGCGGCGACGGATACCCGCATCCTGTCCCTGCTTGGCGTTACGCCCGAGCTTGGAGCGGAATTTGAGATGACCTTTACGGTCAACAATATAGAAACTACGCAGACCTTTACGCTCTGCGGCTGGTGGGATTATGATGAATTGATTACCGCCAATCATGTGCTGGTGCCGAACAGCCGCGTGGAAGCAGTGCTTGAGGAGCTGGGCGTTACGTATCAGGCAGGTGATGTGTGGGGCACCTACGGCATGGACGTTATGCTGAAAAGTCCGGCGCATATAGAAGCGGATTTGTGCACGGTTTTGGAGAATCACGGCTATCGGATGGGCAGCCGGGATGAGAATGAGATTGCGATTGGGGTAAACTGGGGATACGTCTCGGCGCAGCTCTCCGACAGTATGGATCCTATGACGCTTTTGTCGCTTGCGGCGATGCTGGTGCTGATTGTTTTTACGGGATATTTGATTATTTATAATGTTTTCCAGATATCCGTGTCCAATGATATCCGCTCCTATGGCCTGCTAAAGACAATCGGCGCAACCGGACGGCAGATTCGGCGAATGGTGGTGATACAGTCGTTCCTTCTGTCTGCGATCGGTATTCCGGCAGGTCTGCTGGCTGGCTATGGCGTGGGCGCGCTGCTGACGCCGGTTATCCTGAGGACGCTCAATGGCGTGCAGATTGGGGAGCTGTCGCAGAGCCCGTGGATTTTTGCCGGGGCCACGCTGTTTTCTCTGGGAACGGTGGTAATTTCCTGCCGAAGGCCGTCCCGCATGGCGGCGCGGGTGTCGCCGATTGAGGCGCTGCGGTATACGGAGGGCGGCAGCCGGAAAAAGAAACGGCGGGCAGCCAGGGGGGCGTCCATCTATAAGATGGCGCTGGCAAATCTCGGAAGAAGCAGGAGCAAAACGGCCGTTACGGTGATATCGCTCTCACTTGCGGTAGTGCTGCTGGAGATTACGTTTACCTTTACAAGCGGCTTTGATATGGATAAATATCTGCGGGATATGACGGTTGATTTTATCGTGGCGGACGCAAGATACTTTCAGACAACCGGCATTTTCTACGAGGATCTGGCGCTGCCGCAGGAGGTTATCGGTATGCTCTCCTCTATGGACGGGGTTGCCGGCGGCGGGCGGACCTACGGCGGCTGCGGTTCGATAGCGGAGCTGTCGGCGGAAGAGGATTTCAGAAAGGTGTACAGCTACTGGGACAGAGGGGATACGCTGGAGGCCCGCGTGGCAGCATGCGAACGGATAGAGGACGGCAGGCTGCAGTCTGCCATTGAGCTCTACGGAATGGAGGATTTCTGCCTGAATCAGCTTAGGGTAATAGAGGGGGATATCACCAGGCTTTCAAGCGGGGGGAATTATATTGCGGCAGTCTGCCTGACAGACGATTACGGAAACCCCATAGCGGACACATACTGGGCGCGGCCCGGCGACAAGGTGACGCTGCGGTATACGGAGGAATACGAGTTTTATAACCCGGAAACCGGCAGGGTCTACGAGGAGGGCGAGGATTTGTCCATGGAGCCTTTTAAGGCGCGCTCCGTCCGGTACCGCGATGTGGAGTATGAGGTAGCGGCGCTGGTAGCGGTGTCGCCCAAGCTCAATTATCGCTACTACGGAAGCTCCCAGTATGTGCTGGGCGCAGAGACCTTTATCCGGGATACGGGGACGGAGGCGGTCCTGCATTATTCCTTTGATATGCAGGATGAGGCCGGCCTGGCGCGGATGGAGGCGTATCTGGATGAGTTTACGGGCGGCATCAGCTCCAGGTTTGATTATGAAAGCAAGAAATTTTATGAGGATGAATTTGCAGGCTTTCGAAATATGTTTAATATTATGGGCGGTACATTAAGCTTTATCGTCGGCATGGTAGGCGTCCTGAACTTTTTGAATGCGGTGCTGACGGGAATTATGGCGCGCAGCAGGGAATTTGCGGTGCTGCAGTCCGTTGGGATGACAGGGCGTCAGCTCAAGATGATGCTGGTGACGGAGGGATTGCTCTATGCGCTTGGCTCTGTGGCCATATCGCTGCTTTTGTGCACCGCACTGCAGCCGTTTGCGGCCAACGTGCTCGAGGGCATGTTCTGGTTCTTTACGTACCGGTTTACCATTGCGCCGATTGTTGCGGTGACGCCGTTTTTTGTCCTGCTGGGCGTGGGGCTGCCGCTGCTCACGTATCGCTTTGCGGCGCGCAGGTCCATTGTGGAGCGGATTCGGGAAGCGGAGTGACAAAGCTTCTGTATGCGCGGGGCGTCATCCGGTATTTTTTCTGAAATGCCCTTGTAAAATAGGAATGGTTGCGGAAGCCGCAGTTTGCCATAATGTCAATTACCCTGAGGTCGGTCTCCTTTAACTGCTTTGCGGCCAGCTCCAGACGGTAATTTACCAGATAGGCGTTGAAGCTCATACCGGTGAGCTCTTTAAACAGCTTCATAAAATGACTCTCTGAGAAGCCGCATTGATTTGCGGCTTCTTTTATGGGGATTTCGCGGTCATAGAACCTTCGGACATAATAAAGCGCATTTTTCAGCCTGCCGTAGGAGAACTGCAGGCTGTTGCTGTCAACGGCCGCAGCAGTGCTCTGCCGCCATATGAAATAGAGGAGGCGGTACAAATCCGATTTGATGATCAGCTCATGGGGGGAGCGGCTCTCCCGCATGTGGCCGAGTATGGACAGAACGCAGGGGGAGATTGTCCGGTTGAAGGCGGATTCTGCCGGATAAAAGCAATCCATTGCCCTTTCCCCGCGTAAAAAGGGAAGGACATATTGCTCATGGCAGAGGTCGCTTTCGGAGCCCTCGAACAGGGAGGGATGGAACAGAATATTGAAATATTCTCCTGCCGCGGCGCCGGCCTGCTCAATCGAGTGCAGGGCATGGGGCAGGATAACGACGAGATCCTTCTCGCAGAGCGTATATGCCTTTCCCCATACGGTAACCTGCATCCGCCCTTTGGCGCAGTAAATCAGCTCAAAGTCGTCGTGCCAGTGCAGGGGGAAGGAGGGAATCCATTCGGGAATGCGCCCGTGGTATACGCTGCAGGGAAAGGGAATGGTTCCGTGAATTTTTGTTTCGTGCAAAGGGGTGGTGTTCATTGGGTTCCTCCGAGAGTGAAAACAGCACTCAAAATAGAATTGTGTTAATAATATAGGATTATATTGCAAGAATTATAGCACATATAAGAGTACAATACAAGTACGGGCGAAGCTGCCGCCCGGGTAAAAGAGGATGCTTTTCGCATCAGGCAGCCGGCCGGTAAACCCCTTTTTCCCTTTATCCTTTTATCGGCCGGCGCATGGCAAAAGGCATCCTGCTGGCGGAGGGATGCGTATGAGATCAAAATCATTTATGAAATTATATATACCGATTGCTTTGGAGACCCTGTGCTATATGCTGGCAGGGATGGTGGATACCGTCATGCTTTCCACGGTAGGGGACAATGCGGTCGGGGCTGTCGGGACGGCAAATACATACATGAATGTATTCATTATGATGTTCCAGGTGGTTTCGGCAGGCATGATCGCCGTGATGACACAGTACATCGGAGCGGGAAGAAACGGAGTTGCCTGTCAGGCAAGGCGGCTGGGGGCCGTATTAAACGCGGCGCTGGGTATTTTGCTGTCGGTCTTTTTGTTTATCTTTTCAGGAGTGGTTCTGGAAACCGTAGGCGTAGCGCCGCTTCTGCTGGAGGACGCCCGGACTTATCTTAAGATTGTGGGCGGCTTCTGCTTTCTAAATGCGTTGATACCGATTTTCTCCAGCTATCTGCGCGCTTTCGGGCATACCAGACAGCCGCTGGCGGCGACTTTGCTGTCGAATGGGGCGAATCTGGCGCTGAACGCTGTTTTTCTGTTCGTATTCCATAGCGGCGTGGCGGGCGTGGCGGCCGCAACGGTAATATCCCGTATCCTGAATCTCGTAATTGTAATGGCCGCCTCAAAGTGGCTGGTAAAGACTGAAGCGGACGGGGAGCGGCTGAAAAACAGGGAGGTATTTGCCCAGATTATAAGGGTGGGGCTGCCGTCCGCGCTGGAGACGGCGCTTTATAATGTGGCGATGACGCTGACGATTCGTTTCTTAAATCAGATGGACGAGTCGGGCTTTCATGTGACGGCGAGGGCGTACGCTGCGCAAATCGCGAACTTTTCTTACTGTGCCGGCGCTGCGCTGGCACAGACCAATGCCATTATGACAGGCTGGCGAATCGGGGAGGGGGATTATGAAGCCTGCGACAAAGGAACGAAGAAAGCGGCGTGCATCGGAATCTGCGTGGCGGCGGGACTGGAGACCGTGTTTTTCCTCGGCGCGGACGTGCTGATTGGGCTGCTCACGGAGGATGCCGCGATGATACGTCTGGTAAAGACGCTTCTGGCAATTGACATTGTGCTTGAGGTAGGGCGCGTGACCAATCTGGTATTCGGACAGGCGCTCAAAACCAGCGGGGATGCCCTTTTTACAACGATAATCGGCGTGCTCTTTATGTACGTGTGCATGGTCGGCGGAACCTGGTTTTTCGGCATACATTTGAACCTCATGGCAGTCGGCGCCTATATCGGGATGGCGGGGGACGAATGTGTGCGTGCAGTGTTTATGTTCTGGCGCTGGCAGTCGGGAAAATGGAAAGCAAAAGGCTTCATCAGGCCTGCGGAATGACGCCGCAGGCTTAAACGGGCGCTTGCCTCTCTGAAAGGACGTGTTCTTGTGCTTGAAAAGAATTCCGTTTCATAGTATACTGATACGAGGATGAAGGATGATGTCCCAGGCAGGGAGGGAAGTGAGACAGCATGATAGAAGTCACAAAGCTCAACGGCTCGAAGCTTTTGGTGAATACCAGCCTGATTGAGCAGGTGGAGGAGACGCCGGATACGGTGATCACGCTCACAAGCGGGAAAAAGATAATTGTTAAGGAAAGCCGGCATGAAATTAAAGATTTTGTAAAAACTGCCAGACAGGAATATTTCAGGCGGGAAACAGCGGATTCATCGGATATAACTTAAAAAATCCGCTGTTTTTGGCGTGCGGCATGCGGTAATTTGTTCAGAAAAATGTTGCAATTTATGTTCCCTTACAGTATTATAGATATAGAAATTGAGTACATAGTCTGCCCTGGGGCAGGTATGTCAAAAGATAAAAGGGGTGTGGAGAAGTGGATTTAGCGTCTTTGATTGGATTTATAGCGTGTTTGATCTTGGTAATCTTTGGTATCGTAAGCGGCGACGACGGATTCGCGGCGATAAACTTCTTTATGAGCGGCTCGTCGGCCTTGATCACCTTTGGCGGCGCGGTTATGTGTACCATGATGTCGGTAAGCATGTCTGATTTTGTAAACGGTCTCAAAAGCTTCGCGTTAATCTTTAAGCCTGTAAATATCAATGTTACAGAGATGATTACAAAAATTATAGAGCTCTCTAACGTGGCCAGAAAAGAGGGCCTTCTTTCTTTGGAGGAGGCAGCAGGCAATCTGGAAGACGAATTTATGAAGAAGGGCATTATGCTGATTGTAGACGGTACGGATCCGGAGCTTGTGCGGGGGATTCTGGAGACGGATCTGAACAGTATCGAGTCGCGTCATAAGACGAACATCGGCTTCTGGGAGACGATGTCTTCCATGGGTCCCGCATGGGGTATGATCGGTACGCTGGTTGGTCTGGTTATCATGCTGCAGCATATGTCCGACCCTACGACGCTCGGACCGGCGATGGCGGTTGCGTTGATTACCACATTCTATGGCTCTCTGCTTGCAAACTGGATTTGTACGCCGACGGCCAATAAGCTCAAATCCAACAATGCGACGGAGGTACAGGCCAAGGAGATTATGATAGAGGGCCTGTTGTCCATACAGGCGGGCGAGAACCCCCGTGTTATCGAGGAGAAACTGAAATCCTTCCTGGCTCCTAAGGACAGAGGATCAGGTGAAGAGGCCGGAGGTGAGGCTTAATGGCAAAAAAGAAAGAAGAGGAAGTGAAAAAGGGCCTGGACGAGTGGATGGGTACTTTTTCGGACATGATGACTCTGCTGATGTGCTTTTTTGTTATGCTGTTTGCGATGTCGAGTATTGACGCCGCGAAGTTTGAAGAGGTGGCGAGGTCCTTTCAGTCTACCTTCAGTATCTTTAAAGGGGGCGCGCAGGCAGTCGGCGACGGCATTCTGGTCAGCACCGGCGTCAGCCAGCTCAACCAGTTAGACGAGTTTATCAATTCGACCGGTAAGACGGCCGAGTCGGATTCGGATGTGACCGAGTTCCAGGAAAGCCAGAGCGCGGCGGCGCAGGCGGTTACCGAAAAGGCGGAGGAGCTTGGCCTGAGCAAGTCGGAGATTACCGAGTTACAGGCGGCAATCGCTGAGCTGGAGGAGCAGAAGCTTCAGCGTTCCGAGGAGCTTGCGGAGCGAATCGAGGAAGGCCTTGAAGAAAGCATGATGACGGAAAAAGTAGATGTCGAATTCAACGCGGATTATGTGCTTCTTACATTAGACGGCGCTTTTCTGTTTGACTCCGGCAGAGCGGATTTGAAGGAGGAGGCGATTCCTGTTTTGAATAAGATAGGGGTGCTCCTTACAAAGTATGCAGAGTCGGACATTGAGATTGAGGGACATACGGATTCCGTGCCGTTAAACGGCGGAAGATATGAAAATAACGATGTTTTAAGCAGCTACAGGGCGCTGACGGTATTTAATTACATCAAAGATAATTCCGCGGTAGATCCCGGGACAATGAAGCATTCCGGCAGGGGAGAGTACATGCCGATTGCGGATAATTCTACACCGGAGGGAAGGGCGAAGAACAGGCGGGTTGAGATTAAGATTTATAACGCGCTTGGCGCCTATTAAATAAGGGGGAAACAAAAATGAAAAGAAACCTGTTATCAATTATTATTCTGGCATTGCTTGTGGTAAATATTGTTTTATCCGCCATTATGATGGTCAGCGTGGCCAGCGCGTCCAGAAAGACAGCTTCGCTGGTGGCGGATATTTCGTCGATTATTGACCTTGAAATCAACGGCCTGCCCAAGTCGGATATCAGTACGGCGGTATCTCAGGCGGATACGGCATTTTACAATATTTCGGAGGAGCTTACCATTCCTTTGAAGACAGGTGAGGACGGTAAGGCGCATTACGCAGTCGGCAACGTATCATTTTCCATGAATACGAAGCATGAGGATTATGCTACATATGGCGAGACGATGGTGGACAGAGAGGCCCTGCTGAAGGATATTGTCTTTACGGTATTGGCCGAATATACGATAGATGAAGCAAGAGTAAGCTCTACCCAGATCAAAGCGGAAATCCTCAGCAGGGTTCAGGAACGGTTCTCGGACTTCATCTATGAGGTGTCCTACAACTTCCTGTTCAATTAAGCGGAAACGGAAACCAATCAGTCTAGGGGGTGATTGACACATGGCTGAAGTACTATCTCAAAGTGAGATTGACAGTTTACTTGCGGCGTTAAGCAGTGGTGAGCTGGATGTGGACGAGATGCAGGAAAAGGACGAGAAACAGGTCAAGAATTACGATTTCAGCCGTCCTGCAAAGTTCTCGAAAGAACATCTGAGAACCCTGAATATGATATTTGACCATTATGGAAGGCTTTTGTCGACAAACCTGCCGGTTTACCTGAGAAAGAATGTACAGGTGAATGTGGCAAGTTCGGAGACGGTAACCTTTGCGGAGTTTTCTAACGCATTGTCCAATCCCGTATTGCTCACGGTTGTTAATTTTGCACCGATGCCGGGATCCATTATTATGGAGTTGACAAGCGGCCTGGGATATGCGATTATAGATAGAATGCTGGGCGGCAGAGGAGAGGCGCTTGAGAAGCCAAGAGAATTCTCAGAAATCGAGATGAGCATTATCGAGCGCATTATGGTTATCTGTATGCAGCTGCTTCGGGAACCGTGGAAGAATGTTGCGGAGGTTGAACCATTCCTGGAAAGGATAGAGACGAATCCGCAGTTTGCCCAGATTATTTCACCGAGCGATATGGTGGCGCTTGTCACAATGAATGTCAAGATCGGGGATGTAGAGGGCTTGATGAATGTCTGCCTGCCGTTCTTTACGTTAGAGTCCGTTATGGACAGGTTAAATACGAAATTCTGGTATGCGAGCCTTCAGAAAATGGATGATGAGGACTATGAACAGTTTATTGAGGGCATGGTCCGCAGAGTTGATGTGCCGGTCAAGGCAGTGCTTGGCAAGAGCGTTATTACGGTGCATGATTTTGTGAACATCCAGGTAGGGGATATTATAAGGCTTGATTCCAAGGTTGATGATGAGCTGGATGTTTATGTGGGCAATATCAAGAAATTCAGTGCAGTGCCGGGGGCAAACAAGGAGGCCTACGCTGTGAGAATAACATCGGTGAACAGGGAGGAGGAATAAGACAATGGATGGTATGTTATCTCAGGATGAAATAAATGCATTGTTGAATGGGGGTGACTTATCGGCAGATGACAGCAGCTCGACGTCCACTGCGGTAGCGGAGGACGCTGGGAGCGGAGAAGACCTTACAGAGGTGGAGAAAGACGCGATAGGGGAAGTTGCCAATATCAGTATGGGTACTTCAGCCACGACTCTTTACTCATTGGTGAATAAAAAGGTAAATATTACAACACCTGTAGTCGACATGTGCGACTGGCAGCAGGTAATGGATGAGTATGAGAAGCCCTGTGTATTTATTCAGATTAAATATACCGTTGGGTTGAACGGCACCAATATTTTGGTGTTGAAGGAGCATGACGTGAAGGTCATCACCGATTTGATGATGGGCGGCGATGGCACGAATGTGGAAGGAGAGCTGAATGATCTGCATCTGAGCGCGATTTCGGAGGCGATGAACCAGATGATGGGTTCGTCCTCGACTTCTCTTTCTTCCATGCTCGGAAAGACGATTGACATCAGCCCGCCAGAGGCAAGCCTGGTAGACCTGCAGACGAGGGAGCCAAGGGATTTGTCTCCGTTTTTGGAGGGTAAGTTTGTTAAGGTTGCGTTCCGCATGCAAATCGATGAACTGGTTGATTCGATATTAATGCAGCTGTATCCGCTTGATTTTGCCAAGTCTGTTTATGAGACCTTTATGGCACAGCAGATGGGCGGTTCAGAACCGGCTCCGACTCCGGCACCCGCTCCTGCTCCGGCAGCACCCGCACCGGCGCCCGCTCCTGCAATGGATATGAACATGGGAATGCCACAGGGCGGTATGCAGCCTCAGATGGATATGAATATGGGGATGCCGCAGGGCGGTATGCAGATGGGAATGCAGATGCAGCCGCAGATGGGAATGCAAATGGGCGGTATGGGGATGCCGCAGATGGGAATGCCGATGGGCTATGGTATGCCCAACGTCAACATCCAGCCGGCTCAGTTCCAGAATTTCTCGGCGCCGCAGGGTGAGATGGTAAGCGCTGAGAGCATCGGACTTATCAAGGATGTGCCGTTGGAGGTAACGGTAGAGCTTGGCAGGACCAACAAAGCGATTTCAGATATTCTTGAGTTTGCACCGGGAACCATTATTGAGCTTGACAAGATTGCCGGCGAGCCGATTGATGTGCTTGTAAACGGCAAATTTGTAGCCAAGGGTGAGGTTGTGGTTATCGAAGAAAGCTTTGGCGTAAGAATAATGGAGATTATAAAATAATTATTGATTGCAGAAAGGACAAAAAGAAATATGGCAAAGAGAATTCTTATTGTGGACGATGCGGCTTTTATGAGAATGATGATTAAAGACATCCTGACAAAGAACGGGTACGAGATCGCTGCAGAGGCCGAAAACGGAAAAATTGCGGTTGATAAGTATAAGGAGGCGACGCCGGATCTTACGCTTCTTGACATTACCATGCCGGAGATGGACGGTATTCAGGCGTTGAAGGCGATAAAGGCCGTAGATCCCGCCGCAAATGTGATTATGTGTTCCGCGATGGGACAGCAGGCGATGGTAATTGAAGCAATTCAGTCCGGCGCAAAGGACTTTATTGTAAAACCGTTTCAGGCAGAAAGAGTTTTGGAGGCGGTTAAGAAGGTAGTCGGTTAAGGCTGCCAGGGGTAGTTATGCTTTTATCATGGACAACAAACAGTTTTGACTCCATTGTGCAATTGTTGACGGTTATACTGATATTTATATTTGTGTTGGTGCTTACCTATTTTGTGACAAAGCTGTCCGCGGGTATTCAGAAGGGCAGGATGTTCAGCCCGAACATGGAAATCCTGGAGACCTTCAAGATAGCACCGACAAAATATATTCAGGTTGTGCGAATCGGCGGGAAGTATTTTTCCTACGTAGTCTGTAAGGATACAGTCACTTTACTTGGAGAATTAACAAAGGATGACATTTCTGAGTTTAACAAGGCGGGGACAAGCAAGACAATGAATATGAGTTTTAAGGAGATTTTTGAAAAGCTCAAAAAGTAATAAATGGGCGTAGTCCTGAAACGTTACGGAAAGTTGTGATTATTGTTATGAAAGACACAAGTAAAAAGTACAATATAAAGCATGAGTTGAGAAAATTACTGTATATGCTTTTTATGGTAGTGACGATTGCAGCCGCGGATGTCGCTGTGGCAAGCGCCACGGGCACGAGCGATGACGATATTACGGCAGGCGAGATTATAGACGACCGGCCGGAGGACGAGAACCGGACGAATATAAACGAGCCGGGTACTGCGCAGACGCCGGAGGATCTTGCGGATCTCAATATATCGAATAGTCTGATCTTTACATATGGCAGTGGAAACGGGGAACTGAGCGGTACATTAAGACTGCTGCTGATTGTGACGGCAATCGCTATTGTACCGATTTTACTGGTGACAATTACCTCGTTTACCCGGATTTTGATTGTTCTGCATTTCACAAGACAGGCATTGAATACGCAGTCGGCGCCGCCAAACCAGGTGTTGATTGCGATTGCGTTATTTTTGACCTTTTTTATTATGCAGCCGGTTATCAGCCAGGTGTATACAGAGGCGGTGCTTCCCTTTGATGCGGGAGAGCTGGAGCTGGAGGAGGCGATGGAAATCGCAATAGCCCCGATGCGGGAGTTTATGTTTGAGCAGGCGCAGCGAAAGGATATCGGTACCTTTATGGAGATATCTGACACGCCGTGGGACGGTGAGACGCTGGAGCAGGTTCCGACGTCGGTATTGATACCGGGATTTATCATCAGCGAGCTGCGTTCGGCCTTTATTATGGGATTTATCATTTATGTGCCGTTTATCGTGATAGATATGGTGGTCGCGTCGGTATTGATGAGTATGGGTATGATGATGCTTCCGCCGACAACAATCTCCATGCCGTTCAAAATCCTGCTCTTTGTGCTGGCGGACGGATGGAATCTGATCATCGTTTATCTTGTACAGACGTTTGTGTAATGCAGGGAAGGATATGGGTATAGTATGACAATAGAAACCGTTACGGATATTATGCAGGAGGGATTGTTTGTGGTGCTCAAGACAGCGGCTCCGCCGCTGCTGATTTCGCTGGTCATCGGCCTGGCGGTCAGCATTTTTCAGACGGTTACCTCTATTCAGGAACAGACCCTTACTTTTGTGCCCAAGATTGTCGGCATGTTTCTGATACTGATGCTTCTGGGGCATTGGATGCTGAATCAGATGGTGACCTATATGACTAATTTATGGCAGAATTTCTCTGTGTATATTAGGTGAGAATGATGGTAAGATTATCTTTTTCGATGGCTGAGCTGGAGCTGCTTCTACTGGTTTTTGTGAGAGTGGCGAGCTTTATATTCGCGGCTCCGTTTTTCAGTACAAGAGGGATTCCCAATAACGTAAAAATAGCGCTGAGCGTATTTGTGGCGTATCTGATCTATACCTTTGCGGATTTGAATACGCTTCCGGCATACGGTACGGTGCTTGGATATTGTATAATCGTAATAAAGGAAGTGGCGGTAGGCCTGTTGATTGGTTTGGGGGCTCAACTGTGTACTTCCATTGTTTTATTTGCAGGAAGAATTATCGACATGGAGGTCGGCCTGTCGATGGCCAATGTATTTGACCCGACGACAAATGAACAGGCGTCCATAACCGGTATGGCGCTGCAGTATGGCGTGCTGCTGATACTTTATACGACGGGACTGCACCGGTATTTCCTCAAGGCTTTGATGGAGACATATGAGCTTATTCCCGTGGGAGGCGTTCGGTTTCATCTGGAAGGCCTGCTTGCGGTACTGATTCGTTTTCTTGGGGATTACATTATTATCGGTTTCCGGATCTGCCTGCCGGTTTTTGCATGTATTACGCTGATGAATGTGGTACTGGGCCTGCTGGCCAAGCTTGCGCCGCAGATGAATATGTTTTCTGTGGGTATTCAGCTCAAGCTGCTCGCGGGGCTGGGCGTTCTTCTGATAACGATAAGAATGCTTCCGGATATCTGCAATTTCATATCAACGCAGGTACGGATCATGGTGGTTGCAATGGTGGAGGGCATGATGTGATTCTGGAATTAAACTTACAATTCTTCGCGGCGGAGGGACAGGGCGGCGAGAAGACGGAAGAGGCAACCGCCAAGAAAAAGGAAGATACCCGTAAGGAAGGTAAGGTTCCCAAAAGTAAAGAGCTGTCAAACGCGGTGGAGTTGATTGCGCTTTTTTTGATACTGAAATTCTGGGTCGGGAATATGGGAGAGCGCTTCATAGGACTTTTCGGGATGGCATATGAGAAGCTGCCGGCGTACACGACCTACTGGAGCGGCCTGATTGTCCGGCAGGATTTTCACACGCTGATCAAGAATATTTATCTGGAGCTTATGATTGAGCTGCTCCCGTTTTTTGTGGTCGGTATTGCGATTGCGTTTATTGTGAATATGCTTCAATTCCGCTTTAAGATTTCGACAAAGCCGCTGCAACCCAAGTTCAGCAAGCTGAATCCGCTTTCCGGATTCAAAAGAATGTTTTCGGCGGAAAAGCTGATGGAGCTTCTAAAGTCCATTGCGAAGGTGATTCTGATCAGCGCGATTGTTTACTCAACGGTAAAGGATGAGTGGCCGTATCTTTTCAGGTTTTATAATATGCCGCTCAATCAGGCGCTGGAGGTCATCGGGAGTATCGTCATCAATACCGGCCTTCGGATTTCCATGGTTTATCTCGTGATTGCCTTTGTGGATTTATTTTACCAGCGGTACAAATTCAACAAGGACATCAAGATGACAAAGCAGGAGGTAAAGGACGAGTATAAAAACGCGGAAGGAGATCCGCAGATTAAAGGCAAAATCCGCAATAAAATGCGTGAGGCTTCGCAGCGGCGCATGATGCAGGACGTCCCCAGCGCAGACGTGGTCATCACCAATCCGACGCATTTTGCGGTGGCGGTGCGGTATAATCCGGAGGAGGCGCCGGCGCCCAAGGTGCTCGCCAAGGGCGCTGATTATCTGGCGCAGAAGATTAAGGAGCTGGCGAAGGAAAATCATGTTGAAATCGTTGAAAATAAGCCGCTTGCCAGAATGCTTTATGCAAATGTAGAGGTCGGCGAGGAGGTGCCGCCGGAGCTGTATCAGGCTGTCGCGGAGGTTCTTGCGATGGTTTACAAAATGCAGGGCAGGATTTGATAAGCGAAGAAGGCATGGTTGTCCGGCTGGGAAATGTTGCCGCATTCTTTTTGAAAAAAGTTGCGTTTGATTATGTACTTTTTGTATCAAATATGCGATAATTTATGTTAAAAGGAAAATGGGAATAGTTTGGGGGCATTTCGGAAAAGGCGCTCCTGAAGGGGGAAACGAAAGACATGAAGAAAGCCGATATAGGTGTAGCTTTATATGTGCTGTCTGCCGTAGTCATGTTGATTGTACCAATCACGAGTACAATGCTGGATGTTCTGCTGGCGTTAAATATTTCGATTGCGTTTACCGTTCTTTTTACGGCGATGTTTGCAAAAGAAGTCCTGGATATGTCCTTTTACCCGACGATTTTGCTGTTTACGACGCTCTTTAGAATTGCACTGAACGTATCATCCACGCGGCTTATTCTGACAACCGGTAATCCCGGAAACGTTGTTACGACCTTCGGACAGTTCGTAGGCGCAGGCGATTTGGTTGTCGGTGTTGTGATATTCGTCATCCTGTTGATCGTACAGTTTGTGGTTATCAACAAGGGTTCGGAGCGTGTCGCGGAGGTAACGGCCCGGTTTACGCTGGATGCAATGCCCGGTAAACAGATGGCGATTGACGCGGACTTAAACACGGGTGCGATTGACGACGCGGAGGCGAAGCGGCGCAGGGAGAAGCTGCAGGAGGAATCGAGCTTTTTCGGTTCCATGGACGGTGCCGTGAAGTATGTAAAGGGAGACGCGGCGGCAGGTCTTATTATTACAGGTATTAATATTGTCGGTGGTATTGTTACGGGTATGCTCAGGCAGGGAATGGATATCGGTGCGGCTGCGGACAAATATTTGATTCTTACGATCGGTGACGGTCTGGTAAGCCAGATTCCCTCGCTGCTGATCTCTTTGGCAACGGGTGTATTGGTAACCAAGGGCTCCAAGGAAGCGGATTTCGGTACCGTGCTTGTCAGCCAGCTTTTCGGTATGCCCAAGGTGCTTTATATGGTAGGCGCGGTGCTTGCGTTCCTGGGGATTGTGACGCCGCTCAATCCGTTGATTTTCGTTATTATGGGCGCGATATTTATCGTCTGCGGGCGGATGATTGCCAATACAATTGAGGTCGCGCAGATTGAGGCTGAGACGGACAGCGTGGAGGAGAGCGCAGAGGAGATTCGCAAGCCGGAGAATGTCAATTCTCTGCTTCAGGTTGACCCGATAGAGCTGGAGTTTGGCTATGGTATTATTCCGCTTGCGGATGTCAATCAGGGCGGCGACCTGCTTGACCGTGTCGTTATGATTCGGCGGCAGATTGCGTTGGAGCTTGGTACGGTGGTCCCGATTATACGACTGCGGGATAACATCCAGCTGAATCCGAATCAGTACATTATCAAGATAAAGGGAATACAGGTGAGCGAGGGCGAGATTTTGTTTGACCATTATATGGCGATGAATCCCGGCTTTGTCGAGGAGGAGATCTCCGGTATTCCGACCTTTGAGCCGTCCTTCCATCTTCCTGCGATTTGGATCACGGAGGGGCAGCGCGAGCGTGCGGAGAGCGTGGGCTATACGGTTGTTGACCCGCCGTCTATTATTGCGACGCATTTGACGGAGATTATACGGCAGTATCTTGCGGATCTGCTCACAAGGCAGGATATCCAGAACCTTGTCAACAATGTACGGGAGACGAACCCTTCGCTTGTGGAGGAGCTTGTGCCCAAGCTTTTAGGACTCGGAGATGTTCAGAAGGTATTGCAGAACCTGCTTAAAGAGGGTATTTCCGTCCGGGATCTGGTTACCATATTTGAGACGCTGGCGGATCACGCGCCGACGACGCGCGATACGGATATTCTGACGGAATATGTGCGGCAGAGCCTGAAGCGTGCGATTTCAAACAAGTATTTTCCGCTGAACGAGACGACAAGCGTTGTGACGCTGGATCCCGCGCTGGAGCAGGAGATTATGGGCAGCGTGAAGCAGACGGAGCAGGGCGCTTATCTGACGCTGGATCCGGACAAGACAAAGTCTATCATGGCTTCGGTGGAGACCGAAGTAGGTAAGCTTGAGAAGCTGGGCAAAAATCCTATTATCATTACCTCTCCGATTGTCAGGATGTACTTTAAGCGCCTTACGGAGGATTATTATAAGGATTTGGTGGTTGTTTCGTACAATGAGATAGACTCTAACGTTGAATTACAATCGGTAGGAATGGTGACAGCATGATAATTAAGAAGTTTCAGGGTAAGACAAAGGAAGAGGCGCTGGAGAGCGCACGCAAGGAGCTTGGAGACGGGATTGTCGAGATGAACGTCAAGACCGTAAAAGCCAAGGGAGTTTTAGGCGTTTTCAAGGGGACGAAGATAGAGGTCACCGTAGCCAAGGAAGAGGAAAACGAGCGGTACGGAATTGCTCCGGGCAAAGAAGAGAAAAAGGAAGTAAAGCCGGCAGTGCAAAAGCCTGCGGAAAAACCGGCGGCAGAGCGGGAGCCGGACAAGGACGGCGACGGGCTTGAGGAGAAGCTGGATACCCTTCAGAACCTGATTGAGAAGCAGATTTCCCAGCAGCAGACGGTGCGCCAGCAGGAGACGCCCCCTGCCGCGGAGGAAAGCGGTAAGACGGAGGAGCCTGAGAAAAAGGAAGAGAGCAAGGAGAACAAGGCGCGCGTCAATTTCCTCAGGCTTTTATACAATAAGATGATTGACAACGAGATTAACGAGAAGTACGCCAATGAGATTATTGACGAGATAGATCGCAACTGCAAGCCGGACGTAACGCTGGATTACATGCTGTCCGAGATCTACCAGCGGATGATTTTAAAGCTGGGGAAGCCGTATGTGATGCGGGAGGCAGAGCGTGGCCCCAAGGTAGTATTCTTCGTAGGACCTACAGGCGTAGGAAAAACAACGACGATTGCAAAGATTGCCTCGTCTTTCCGGGTAGAGCGCAAGAAGAAGGTGGCGCTGCTGACGGCGGACACCTATCGGATTGCCGCCGCGGAGCAGCTTCGTACCTACGCGAATATTCTCGAGGTGCCCTTCCGGGTGGTATACACGGAGAAGGAGATTTTGAGTACGATAGAGGAGTTCCGGGAGTACGATTATATTTTAGTAGATACGACAGGCCATTCACCGAATAACGAGGCGCAGTGCGAGAACATGAGCGATTTGATCAACTCTGTCGACGCGGTAGCCCAAAAGGAGGTATTTCTTGTGCTGTCGGCCTCTACAAAGTACAGGGATTTGATGAAAACTGCTGATATATATAAGGAGATCGCGGAGTATAAGCTGATATTTACAAAGCTGGATGAGACCGCTACCATGGGGAATATCTATAATCTGAGAATATACACAGGCGCAGCGCTTTCTTATGTGACCTGCGGGCAGAGTGTTCCCGATGATATTGAGTATTTCAATCCGCAGTCCACAGTGAAGCAGTTACTCGGCGGCAGACGTTAAGCAGGAGGACAAGCTATGGATCAAGCAGAACAACTGAGAAATGTCATAAAAATGCATCCTGCGCCCAAACCGTCTGCGAGAGTGATCACCGTGACAAGCGGAAAGGGCGGTGTAGGCAAGTCCAATACCTCGATCAATTTAGCGTGTCAGTTTAAGAAAATGGGGCAGAAGGTGATTATTCTGGATGCCGATTTCGGCCTGGCGAATATTGAGATTATGTTTGGGACGGTGCCGAAGCACAATTTTTGTGATTTGATTTACCAGGGAAAAAGCATTACGGATATTATTACATGGGGGCCTATGGATATCGGCTTTATATCGGGCGGATCCGGGATTGCCGGGCTTTCCAATCTTGGCAGCGATTATCTGAACTACATTATACAAAACCTTACAAAGCTGGATACGATGGCGGATATTATTATCATTGATACGGGCGCGGGAATATCGGACGCGGTGCTCGAGTTTCTGGTGGCAAGCGGGGAGATTCTGGTCGTGGCAACGCCGGAGCCGACTTCCATCACGGATTCGTATTCCCTGCTCAAGGCGCTGATGCGCCATCCGAGATTTCAGGCGGAGGAGTCGCGGATACAGGTTATTGCCAATAAAGTATCAGGGGAGACGGACGGCGAGGCGATGTATAATAAGCTCAATGCCGTAGTAAACCAGTATTTGAGCCTTCCTTTGTCTTATCTGGGGGCGATTCCGCAGGACAGGCGTCTGGAGGAGGCAGTGATGCAGCAGATGCCGGTAAGCATACAGTGCCCGAATGCAAAATCAGCGGTTGCATTCGAAAAAATGGCATATATACTAATGGATAGGGAATATGATAAAGCGTTGGTAAAACGTGGGATAGCGGCGTTCTTTTCCCATATTATATCCGGTAACAAAAAAATAGGTTCGTAAGTATAGCTGGAGGAAACAATGATAGAGAAATTTATTTCGCCGGGTGACAAGCTTGAGATGAGATCTACAGTGGAGGTTCTGCTTCCGGACGGTACCGAGGGAATAAAACTTTATAAAACAAAGATATATGATATATGCGAGGACGGGAGACTGGAGATTGTCATGCCGATGGAACAGACGCGGCTGGTACTGCTTCCGGTGGACGGCATTTACGACGTATGCTTTTTTTCACACGGCGGCATGTATAAGGCGGACGTGCGGATTGTTGACCGGCAGAAGATTAACGGCATATACATACTTGTAGCGGAGATGATCACCAATCTCCGCAAGCACCAGCGGAGAGAATACTACCGCTTTAACTGCATTATCGGGATGTGGACGCGTCAGATGACGCCTCAGGAGACGTTTTCCCTCATGGAGCACGGCATCATCGGCGAGCTGACGGACGGCGCGCTCTCGAGAGGGGTGATCGTCGATATCAGCGGCGGCGGACTGCGGTTTGTTTCGAGAGAGCTTTTTCAACAGGACAGTCTGCTGTTTGCAAACTTTAAGCTGACAATAGCGGAGGAGACAAAAGAATTTACATTGGCGGCGAAGGTGATTTATTCAAAAGAAATCGAGAACCGCGAGAGCGAATATGAAAACCGCCTGAAATTTGTTTATATCAAGGATTCGGAACGAGAGGACAT
The DNA here is from genome assembly GCA_949948735.1 of uncultured Lachnospiraceae bacterium. Taxonomy (GTDB): domain Bacteria; phylum Bacillota; class Clostridia; order Lachnospirales; family Lachnospiraceae; genus COE1. The sequence goes on from CATLGV010000006.1 coordinate 76,367, forward strand.
TATCAAGTATATTTTTGAAGAAGAGCGCAGATGCAGAAAAAATAGTAGAGGAATGGTAGAGGAATGATAACAGGCCCGGAAAACAGTGCAAATAAGAAAAAAATATTAGTGGTTGATGACTCTGCACTTATGAGAAGAGTTATGTGTGATATAATCAACTCAGATGAGCGATTTCAAGTAGTAGAGCAAGCCTTTGACGGGGAAGCTGCTTATCTGCTTCTGAAGAAAAATCAGTATGACGGCGTTGTGCTGGACATTAATATGCCCAAAATGGACGGAATACAGCTTCTGCGTGTCCTTCAAAAGGATAAGATACGCGTCCGCGTTATGGTGGCAAGCACAGACTCGAAGGAGGGCGCATCCGTCACGATTGAGGCACTTGACCTGGGCGCGATTGACTTTATCGAGAAGCCGGTAAACATCGGTTATCTGAAGGGCAGCGAGTTCAGGAAGAAGTTTCAGGATACGCTGTATGCGGTAGTGACAAGCCGCCAGACGAATATTTCTACTGCGGCTGCCGTGCGTCCGAAGGCGCCTCAGATGAGTACGCAGGAGCTTGTCAGCATTGTCCGCAAGAGCAAGCCCGTGGTAGGCGGACAGAAGCTGGTTGCGATTGCCTGCTCGACAGGAGGGCCAAGAGCGCTGCAGAGCGTAGTGCCGAAGCTTCCGGCGGAGCTTGCCGCACCGGTTCTGATTGTTCAGCATATGCCCAAGGGCTTTACACAGTCTCTTGCGGAGCGGCTCAATTCCATGAGCAAGGTGAAGGTTAAGGAAGCGGCGGAGGGCGATGTCCTGGAGAATGGTACCGTATATATCTCCATGGGCGGCATGCACATGAAGGTGGCTGTAAAAAACGGGAAGCATGTGATTACATATACGGATGAACCGCCCAGAGAAGGCGTGAAGCCGTGTGCGAATTATATGTACGAATCCCTGATGAACAGCACATATTCTCAGATTGTGTGCGTTGTCCTGACCGGTATGGGCGCAGACGGCAGCAAAGGAATCGTGAATTTGGAAACTGCAAAAAAAATACACGTCATAGCACAGGATGAAGCATCCTCGACGGTTTACGGGATGCCCAAGAGCGCAAAGGCTACCGGATTGGTGAATCAGGTGGTGGCACTGGATGATGTGGCCCAAGAAATATTAATGAATGTGGGGGTTAAGTAGCATGGATACAAGTCAATATCTTGAGATTTTCCTTGATGAAACAAAGGAACATTTACAGAACCTGAATACCCAGATTATGGATTTGGAGCAAAGCCCGGAGAATATGGATACCATCAACGAGATATTCCGGGCGGCGCATTCCCTGAAAGGTATGGCCGGTACAATGGGTTATAAGAGGATGCAGGCGCTTACCCATGACATGGAGAATGTATTTTCCGAGGTCCGCAACGGCACGTTCAAGGTGCAGCCCGATATGATAGACGTGCTGTTCAAATGCCTGGATGCGCTGGAGGAGTATCTGGAGAATATCCAGCAGACGACAGAGGAAGGCACGAATGACAACGAAGAGTTAATCAGGATTCTGAATGATATTTTAAAGAACGGCGGGACCATTGGCGGCGGCGCGGCTGCGCCGGCCGTGGAAAAGCCGGCGCAGAAGGCGCCTGAGCAGGAGAAGCCCGCGGATACCGGCGAAGGGAAAACACAGCGGTGGCGGGAGATTAAGATTACCGATACGGAGCGCACGCTGATTGACAAAGCGCACAGCGACAATCTTAAGGTATACGGCGTGACCGTTTACGTGGAGGAGGCCTGCGTATTAAAGGCGGCAAGGGCATTTCTGGTATTTAAGGCGCTGGAGAGGCTCGGAGAGATTATTGTATCCGAGCCGCCCGCACAGGACATAGAGGATGAGAAATTTGACCTTACCTTCAGCCTGATATTTATTTCCGGATGTGCGAAGGAAGAGGTGGTTTCGGCGATTAAGAGCGTATCTGAGATTGAGGAGGCGCTCTGTGAGGAGTACGAGACGCCGCAGGCAGCGCCTCAGGAGAAGAGCGAGCCGGCTGTTCAGACACAGCCTGCTGTGGCGCAGGAGCCTGCTGCGCCCGCACCGAGCGCACCGACGACGACGGCGCCCGCGACAAGCGCGCCGGCGGCAGCGAAGCCTGCAAACAAGCCTGCCAATAAGCCGGTGGTCAACCGGACGGTACGTGTGGACATCGAGAAGCTTGACAATCTGATGAATCTGGTCAGCGAGCTGATTATCGCCAAGAATTCTCTGGTTGCGGCGACTGCAAATGAGGGCAGCAAGGGAGATCTCGGCGCGGTAAACGAGCATATCGAGTATCTTGAGAGCGTGACCACCAATCTGCACGAGTCGGTTATGAAGGTGCGAATGGTGCCGATTGAGAGCGTTGTGGCGAAGTTCCCGCGTATGATCAGAGATTTGTCCAAGAAGCTGGACAAGAAGATGGAATTATACATGACCGGTGAGGATACCGAGCTTGACCGGACCGTGGTGGACGAGATCGGGGACCCGCTGATGCATATGCTGAGAAATTCCGCGGATCATGGCCTGGAGCCGAACGACGTCAGAGTGGCAAACGGCAAGCCGGAGGTCGGTTCCATTTTCCTGGATGCGTATCAGGACGGCAACAACGTAGTGATTGAGGTACGGGACGACGGCGGCGGAATCAATATCGAAGCCGTTAAGAATAAGGCGATAGAGCGCGGTACGATCACACCGGAGCAGGCGGAGGGCATGACGGATAAGGAAATCATTGATTTACTGTTCCTGCCGAGCTTTTCCACCGCGAAGAAGGTGTCCGACGTATCGGGGCGCGGCGTGGGGCTTGATGTGGTAAAGTCCAAGATCGAGTCGCTCAGCGGTGAAGTAGAGGTAAAGAATAAGTTTGGCGAGGGTTCCTCCTGGATTATCCGTCTGCCGCTGACGCTTGCCATTATTCAGGCGCTGATGGTGGTTATCGGAGACGAGAAGTTTGCGATTGCATTAGGCTCTATCCAGACGATTGAGGATGTGGCGCCGGAGGATATCAAGCTGGTGCAGGCAAAAGAGGTTATGCATATCCGTGGTACGGTTATTCCGATTATCAGGCTGAACAAGGTGCTTGACATTCCGCCCAGAGAGGATGAGAATAAAAACCTTACGGTTATTATTGTCAAGAAGGGTGACAAGCAGGCAGGCTTGGTAGTCGATGAGCTTATCGGACAGCAGGAGGTTGTTATTAAGTCCATGGGCAAATATATCAAGGTACCCAAGATTATCAGCGGAGCTACTATTTTAGGAAACGGTGATATCGCACTTATTTTGGATGCCAACGCATTGATATAATCTGAATAATCTGATTGATACGGAAAGGCAGGTATAGAGCATGGATGAAGTAAAAGTAATGGACGAGCAGAAGCGCAACGAAAGTCTGAATCGTCCGGTAGAGCGCGAGACAACTCAGTATATCGTCACCAGACTGGGAGAAGAACAGTACGGGATTGATATTAAATACATTTCCAATATCGGAAGAATGCAGAAGATAACCAGGGTGCCGAAGGTTTCCGAATACATAAAGGGTGTGATTAATCTTCGCGGCGAGGTTATTCCGACAATCAGCCTCAGGCTGAAGATGGGGCTTGCCGAGGATGAGATCACGAAGAAGACCCGGATTATTATTCTGAAGCTGGAACAGCATGAGTCCATCGGCGTGCTGGTTGACGAGGTAAGGGAGGTTGTTACCCTTGACGAGGAGCACATTGAGCGCGTTTCCTATGATAAGGACGATAAAGTGCGTTTCCTAAGCGGTGTCGGTAAGGTTGACAATAAGCTGATTTCCTTATTGGACATTACTTCGGTTCTTGCGGATGTTGTGGAAACATAAGGTAATGATAGGCGAATTTTAAGAAGAAAGGCTTTGGTTTAAGCATGTCGGAAAACATTAGTTTTGAAAAAGTGACAACGGAATATTATGATGTATTAAAGGAGCTTGGAAACATTGGGGCGGGCAACGCGACAACCGCGCTTGCCCAGATGCTCCAGTGCAAGGTCGATATGAAGGTTCCTCAGGTAAGGCTTTTGGACTTCAAGGATGTCGGAGAGGTCATGGGCGGAGAGGAACAGATTGTTGTTGGCATTTATCTGGCTGTTGAGGGTGACATTACAGGCAGCATTATGTTCATTCTGGAGCACAATGCGGGAAAGACCCTTGTGAGCAAGCTTATGGGAATGCCGCCGACAGAGGGGGAGTTTTCGGAAATCGAGATTTCCGCGATGAAGGAAATCGGAAACATTATCACGGGTGCGTACCTGAATTCTTTGGCGCAGATGACCAATCTGAAGATGCTGCCCTCTGTTCCTGATTTGAATATTGATATGCTGAATGCAATTCTCAGTGTTCCCGCAATTGAATTTGGTATTATGGGTGACCAGATTTTGCTGATTCAGACAGTGTTTACCGATGATGTGGATTTGAACGGTTATTTCGTGCTGATGCCCGATTTGCCGTCCTATTCCAAGATGCTCGGGGCACTTGGATTGTCGTTATAGGCGGCGGGGGGCGCCGTCTATAACGGAGGTATAAGTATAATTATAATTGCATACATTTACGGAAGGAAAGAGACTGTATGGCAAATATAGTAAAAGTAGGCATGGCTGACTTAAATGTCTGTAAAAGTCCGGATGGGATTACGACGCTGGGGCTTGGGTCCTGTGTGGGGATATGTATCCGTGATCCCATTGCAAAGGTTGGCGGTATGGCGCACGCGATGCTGCCCGACAGCACGCAAATCGAAAATAATACAAACCGGTCGAAGTTTGCGGATACCGGTATTGACGATTTGGTAAAGAAGATTATTGCGCTGGGCGGCGTAAAGTCCAGATTCGAAGCAAAGATTGCAGGCGGGGCGCAGATGTTTGCATTTCAGAACAAATCAGATATGGTGAGAGTCGGGGAACGGAATGTTCTTGCAAGCAAGAAGAAGCTCAGGGAGCTTGGAATACCCTTGAAGGCAGAGGACACAGGATTAAACTACGGACGCACGATCATATACTATCCTGAGGATGGCAGACTGGTAATCCGCGCTGCGGGAAAACCGGAAAAGACGATTTAGTGAGGATGGCAGAAGGGGTAAGCAAATGGGAAATAAGGTGCGGCTGATAACGCCGTTTTTGATGCTGTCGGCAGGAGCGATTGCATCAATCATCATGTATATAAAAGAATACGAGTTTGAACAGATGCTGTGGGTCCTGCTGATTGTGCTGCTGGTGTTTTATGCCATAGGGGATGTTGTGCGGTATCTCTATGCATCCATCAGACCCAGAATTATTCCGGATGAGAATATTGGCTATATTGCCATGGGCAGGTTTGAAGAAGAAGACAACGGAAGCGTTGTCACCCTCGCGGTGGCGGAAGATTTGGAGGGGGAGAACGGTGAAGACGCTGATGCGCCTGCAGATGATGAGGAATATTCTGAGGATGCGTTGGCGGAATATGAGGATGCCGGGACAGAGGACGACGGCTATGATGAGAGCGGGGAATACGAGGAAGCGTATACGGACGGCAACTAGTACACTGCGATAGCTTAGTGAGGGAATAACATGAACGATGCAGCGCGTAAAAAGCTTTGGGAGGATTATTTTAAATCAAGCACCCCGGAACTCCGGGAAAAACTTATTTTGGAATATGCGCCCTTGGTAAAGGTAGTAGCGGGTCGCTTAAGCATGTACCTTGGTTACAGCGTAGAGTATGAAGATTTGGTAAGCTACGGCGTGTTTGGCTTGATTGATGCGATTGATAAGTTTGACATGCGTAAAGAAGTAAAATTCGAGACATATGCCAGCCTCCGCATTCGTGGGGCGATTCTCGATCAAATAAGAAAAATGGACTGGATACCGCGGACGGTCAGGCAGCGTCAGAAGCAGATTGATATGGCAATCAAGGAGCTGGAGCAGATAAACGGCAGGCCGGCGACGGATGCGGAGATTGCCGCGCACATTGGCATTACGGATGACGAGCTGCTGGGCTGGCAGCATCAGGTAAGTGCGGACAGCATTATTTCGTTGAACGAATATATGGAGCAGGGAAACGATATTTCCTCCGAGCGCAGAATCGGATCGGGCTTTGATACGCCGGAGACGGTCATCGAAAAGGAAGAGCTCAAGGTAAAGCTTGCGGAAGCGCTGGAATTGTTGACGGAGAAGGAAAAGAAGGTTATACTGCTTTATTACTATGAAGAGCTTACATTAAAAGAAATCAGCCATGTTTTAGACGTATCGGAATCCAGAATATCACAGCTGCACACAAAGGCGTTGCAGAAGATGCGCGGGAAAATGGGGAATTATATCGGTATTCTGACACAATAAAGGGGTATGAGAAGGATGTAACAGTGTATCAGTATCAGGAAGGTATGGTTATGGGATGAACGGATATTTTCAAATACAAATAGATGAGAGCGGAGTAAGCGTATTGCTGTCGCCGCCTGTGGGTGACGGGGAGCCGTTGCGGGCAAGCGAGCTGAAAGAGTATCTTGACAGAATAGGCATACCCTATGATGTTGCGGCAATCAATTCAGCCTTTCATAAACTGAAGGATGAGGAGATTGTTGTTTTTTTAACACCCATGGCAATGCTGCCGGTGGATGAACGGTGCGTGGTTCATGTGATGGCCGATAAGCTGACGGCAGTCCTGCGGATGTATCCGCCCAGCAAGGGCGGGCTCCCGCTTTCAAAGGCGAAGGTTCTGGAGGCGCTGGAGCTGGCGAAGGTGAAATCGGGCATTGACGAAGAGGCGATTCGAACCGCTTTGGAGGAGCACCCCTACTGTACGGACATCGTTGTCGCGCAGGGAAGCCGCCCGACGCCCGGAAGAGACGCTGCAATGACCTATTATTTTAACACGGACAACAGCGCGCAGCCGGAGCTGAAGGAGGACGGGAGCGTTGACTTTTTTAAGCTGAACAATCTGCACCGCTGTACCGAGGGGCAGGTGCTCGCGGAAATTACGCCGGAGGAACGTGGTGAAAACGGCGTTGACGTTTTCGGGAATATCACACTGCCGCGGGAGGTAAAGAAGCTGTCCTTTTCCTATGGGAGGAATATGGAGGTCTCGCCGGACGGTCTGCAGCTTATCAGTATGGTGGACGGGCATGTAGCCCTGATTGAGGGCACCGTATTTGTAAGCGACATCTATACGGTGCAGGATGTGGGCACCTCTACCGGAAATATTGAGTATAAGGGCAATGTAGAGGTCAAGGGAAACGTATGTGAGAATTTCAGTATAAAGACCACGGGCAATGTTTTTGTGAGCGGTGTTGTCGAGGGGGCCGTGATAGAGGCCGGCGGCAATATCATTATCGCAAGAGGGATGCACGGGCAGAATAAAGGGCGGCTCAAGGCCGGCGGCAATGTCATTGCGAAGTTTATATCGGCTGCGAAGGTGGAGGCTGAGGGCTTTGTCGAGGCGGATCAGATCTTGAATTCGCAGGTAAGCGCCGGGCGCTATGTCACGGCGGATACGGGAAAGGGCCTGATTACCGGCGGAAAAATCATTGCCAAGACGGCGGTAAACGTGAAGAACGCGGGATCGCCGATGGGCGGTTCCACGATTATCGAAGTGGGGATTGACCCGGAAGCAAAGAGACGGCTTGCGGAGCTTCAAAAAAACGTGGGGGAAAAGTCGAGGTCCATACCGCAGATGAAGAAGGTTCTTGAGGATTTTGAGCAAAAGCTTGGCGCCGGCGTGAAGCTTACCGAGGAGCAGATGAAGAATGCGCGTATGCTTCAGGAGGTACTGGCGCGTTCGCAGGCGCAGATCCATGAGGAGCTGGAGGAAATAGAGCTGCTCGACAAGATGCTCAAGGGGAAGGACAACGCGCATATTGATATAAGAGGGACCATGTATCAGGGCGTGGCGGTGAGCATATCCGGCGCCACAATGACGGTTAAGAACGAGTATACTTTTTGCCGCCTGGTAAAAAAAGGCGCAGACATAGCTTCTACAAATTTGTAGGGGCTATTGCCTTTTAAGTAAAAATATATTAAAATAAGACGAATATTGGCGAAGTGTTGTGTGGAAGGGAGGAGCATATATGGCGATTAGTCCGATTTTGCTTAATGGTTCAATACAACAGACGGATAACGTATTACATAATCAGATGCGGCAGGTAGAGAAGGGCATGGTGGACCAGGGAAACATTCAGGTTCAGGCCGAGAAGAAGGAGCAGCAGAAGGCGGAGCGCGTGGTACACGCGGAGGATGCGATGTTCACGGAGGAACGCTTTGATGCGAAGGAGAAAGGAAAGAACGGCTATCAGGGGGACGGCGGTAAAAAAAGGCGCAGGAGCTTTGACGGAGACGGAAAGGTTGTGGCAAAATCCGAGGGCGGCTTTGATATAAAGATATAGGGGATGCGAGGGCGTGCTTCGCTGTGAAAGCGGCGGCATGGCCTGTTTGGAAAGGTTTGGTTATCAGATGAATTGGATGGAGGTAGTTTTGCTTGCAGCCGGAGCGGGGGCGTTTATCGTAAGCTTTTTGATTCCGGGGAAATCCGATAAGGTACGGGGCGAACAACAGATAGACGAGGAGCTTATCAGAAGCATTATCGATAAGGAGATGTCGGATGCGAAGAACCGCGTTACGGAGGTTGTCGACGAGACGCTGGAGTATGCGGTGGAAAAGACGGAGCGGGCAAGCGAGCGCATTTCGAATGAGAAGATTATGGCAATCAGCGAATATTCGGAGACGGTGCTTTCTGATATGAATAAAGCGCATCAGGAGGTCATGTTCCTGTACGATATGCTCAATGACAAGCACAATAACCTCAAGGAGACGGTGAAGCACGTCGACAAGACTGCGAAGGAAGCGGAGGAAGCGGCAAATGCCGCGGCCGTAGCGCTTGCCGCAAAGGCGCAGGAGGAGGCCAGGACGCGGCAGGCACAGGAGGAGGCCGTGCGGCAGGAAGAGCATGAGCGGAATGCGGCGCTGGAGCGCGCGGCGCAGGAAAAGGCGGCGCGGGAGAAGGAATATGCGCGCAAGCAGATGGCGCGGCTGATTCTTCCGATGCAGCAGGAGCTGGTAACGCAGCGTCAGGCTTTGAACTTCCGAAGGCCGCAGCCACAGGCGGAAAAGACAGACGAGTTCAGTCCGCTGGTGTTTAAGGATATGGAGGTTCTTCCTGCGAATACCGGACTTCAACAAGTCAGCGTACCCGATTTGCAGGCGATGGGCACACGGCCTGAAAGCCTGACAGTGGTAGATGTGAAGCCCGCGGACATTCGTCCGGTTGAGGTTTATTCCTTTGTGGAGCAGGCGCCGCATATTGAGCGTCCGGTGAAACAGGAGGCGCAGGCGGCGGCACTGGAGCATACGGTATCCAGAATGAAGCAGCAGGAGCTTGAGCGTGTGGCGGTTCCCGCGGAGGATGCTCGCGAGAATAACAATGACAGGATACTGCGGCTGCATAAGGAGGGTATGTCGCATGTCGACATTGCAAAAGAGCTGGGACTTGGCGTCGGCGAGGTAAAGCTGGTTATCAATTTGTTTAAGGGCGCGGTGTAATACAGGCGGCTTTGAAAGGGCGATAGAATAAATGAAGTTAAAGTACTATTTGCGTGGACTGGGTATCGGAATCCTGATCACGGGCCTTATTATGGGGATATCCCAAAAGAATGCCGTAGCGTCGGCGAGAGCGGAGGTCATGCGCGCGTATGCGCAGGAGGCGCTGGAGAACGAGCCTTCGGAGTCTCTTCCTGCAAAGGAGCAGGAATCGGAGCCGGTGCTGGTCAGAGAGGATGAGGAAGCACCGGACGGCAAAAATCCGGAGGTTGACTGGCAGGATGTAAACGGAGATAATAGTAATTCAGAGAATCCGGAGAGCGAGGCGTCGGAAGCGGACACGCCGGAGACGGGCTCCGCACCGGAGACGGATTCGACCGAGCCTTCCTCGGCTCCGGAGGAGGAGGCAGTGGTGATCGTCAATCCGGGCGCGGCAGCTTTGGATGCGCAGACGGTTACGATTACCATATCAAGAGGGGATGACTCCGGCACGGTATCGCGGAAGCTGTACAATGCGGGGCTGATAGAGAGTGCCTCGGAGTACGATGCCTTTTTGATGCAGCACGGTTATGACAAGCGTATCAATACAGGTGACAAGGTGATCGGACTGAATGACTCCTGGCTGGAGATTGCCGAAAAAATCACCCACAGTTCCCCATAAATGACAGAACAACCTCTTGCAAAAGGGGTTTTTTTGTGGTATCATCTAAATGTTGCGTGCATATTGTATGCGGCGCGGCAGAAAATAAAACACAAAATTCACGTTTGCCGATTTACGGCCCATGCCTACTGATTATTTAATCATACGCTCAGGTAGCCCGTAGAGACGACGCAGACGGAAGCAAAAATGGAGGTAAGAACATGAGCGTTATTTCAATGAAGCAGTTGCTGGAGGCAGGTGTTCATTTCGGACATCAGACAAGAAGATGGAACCCCAAGATGGCTCCGTATATCTTTACCGAGAGAAACGGCATCTACATTATTGACCTGCAGAAGTCTGTGGGCAAGGTTGACGAGGCGTACAGGGCTGTTGCGGATATTGCGGCGCAGGGCGGTACAATTCTTTTCGTAGGTACGAAGAAGCAGGCGCAGGACGCAGTCCGCACAGAGGCGGAGCGCTGCGGTATGTTTTATGTTAATGAGAGATGGCTGGGCGGCATGCTCACAAACTTCAAGACCATCAGAAGCAGAATCGCCAGATTGAAGGCAATTGAGACGATGGCAGAGGACGGCACGTTTGACGTACTGCCGAAGAAGGAAGTTATTCAGATTAAGAAGGAATGGGAGAAGCTGGAGCGCAATCTTGGCGGCATCAAGAATATGACCAGGATTCCCGACGCAATTTTTGTAGTAGATCCGAAGAAGGAGAGGATTTGCGTTCAGGAGGCACACACGCTCAGCATTCCGTTGATTGGTATAGCAGATACAAACTGTGATCCGGAGGAGCTGGATTACGTTATCCCGGGCAATGACGATGCGATCAGAGCGGTTAAGTTAATCGTAGCCGCGATGGCGGATGCTGTCATCGAGGCAAATCAGGGTGAGATCACTGCAGATGCGGATCCGGCGGAGTTTGCTGAGGAAGCGGAAGCAGTGGCAGAATAATTTGGTTTGAATGGAGGTTTAGTATGGCTATCACAGCAGCAATGGTAAAAGAATTAAGAGAGATGACCGGTGCCGGCATGATGGATTGCAAAAAGGCATTGAACGAGACCAATGGCAATATGGACGAGGCTGTAGAGTTCCTGAGAAAGAACGGACAGGCAAAGGCGGAGAAGAAGGCAGGCAGAATCGCTGCCGAGGGTCTTTGCAAGGTTCTTGTTGAGGGCAGCACCGCAGCCGTTGTAGAGGTAAATTCCGAGACGGATTTCGTTGCGAAGAACGAGGAGTTCCAGAGCTTTGTTACGGCAGTGGCGCAGCAGGCGCTTACAACCGCAGCGTCCGATATCGACGCGTTTCTGGCAGAGAGCTGGAAGGCGGATTCCTCAAAGACCGTTAAGGAAGCGCTGGTAGAGAAGATTGCCGTTATCGGTGAGAACTTATCGATCAGAAGATTTGAGAAGGTTACGGCAGAAAACGGCTGTGTTGTATCCTATACGCACGGCGGCGGAAGAATCGGCGTTATTGTACAGGCGGATACCGCGGTAGTCAACGACGCGGTTCAGGAGGCGCTGACCAATCTCGCGATGCAGATTGCGGCATTGAATCCGAAGTATGTCTCTACGGAGGAGGTTTCCGAGGAATACAAGGCACACGAGAAGGAAATCATTACGGAGCAGATCAAGAATGACCCGAAGATGGCAGGAAAGCCGGATAAGGTTATCGAGGGCGCTGTCAACGGCCGTCTTGCAAAGGAGCTGAAGGAAGTATGTCTGCTGGAGCAGGTATATGTAAAGGCAGAGGACGGCAAGCAGACTGTAAAGCAGTATCTGGATACCGTGTCCAAGGCAAACGATACCGCTATTACGGTAAAGAGATTTGTCCGCTTTGAGACCGGCGAAGGCCTTGAGAAGAAGCAGGAGAACTTTGCGGAAGAGGTTGCCGCGCAGATGGGAATGTAAGCGCCGTGCCTCTATCATAAGATTGATTTTGAAAGAGCTTTGGAACGATTCCGGAGCTCTTTTCTTCTAGGGAAACGCTTTCATCAGCGTTTCCCTAAAAAATAAGAACGTAGAAGGGAGAACATATTGGTATGAAGAACAGGGCAATGAAGAAGATTTTGGTGCTGATGCTGGCGTCAACCATGCTTTTTACGGCTTCCTGCGCATACGGCAAAGCCGCGGAGACGGTAGAAAACGCGCAGATGGAAGATCAGAGTACGGAAAGCAAGGAAGAGCGTGCGCGGCAAAAGAGCGGGAAGACAGAGGAGGCGCAGACCGGGGCAAAGGAGACGGAGCCGGCGGAGAAAGACGTGGAAAAGACGGGTATCGAAGGCATGACCTTTGCGGAGGCCCATGACGCCTTTCAGACGACGCTTGCCAGCCAGGAGAGTGATGATGACCCGATTCCGGATCCGCCGGAAGGACTTTTTGATTTGGTATCCTACCCGTCCAAGGTCGGAGATCTGGCGGCTTATGTTTCCAGCAACCCCGGGGACAATGAGAAGCATCCGATGATAATCTGGGTTGTAGGCGGCTGGGGGAATGGTATTGACGATTTCCCGTGGACCTATCCCGAATGGGACAATGACCAGACGGCTTCCGCATTTTGGCGTTCGGGCATTTTGACCATGTATCCGTCGTTTCGCGGTGCCAACGGCAATCCGGGGTACTATGAGACACTGTTTGGCGAGGTGGACGATATTGTGTCAGCGTATGAATACGCGGCGTCCCTTCCCTATGTAGATCCGGACCGTATTTATCTGGGCGGACACAGCACCGGCGCTACCCGCGCGCTGCTTGCGGCGGAGTATACGGACAAGTTCCGCGCGGTATTCTGCTTTGGCGCGGTGGATGAGATAAAATATCATAACAACAGCCAGTTTACGTTCGATACGGATAATGAGGACGAGTATACCATGCGTTCGCCGCTTCACTGGCTGGATGACATAAAGACGCCGACTTTTCTGATAGAGGGCCGCGACGGAAATTCGGACAATCTGGAGAATATGGAGCGCAGCTCGGACAACGAAAACATACATTGTTATGTGATTGAGGACGCAGATCACTTCTCGATTCTGGCGCCGCTTACGCAGGTAGCGGCACAGAAAATCCTTGAGGATGACAAAGATACGGTTGACATCTCCATCACGCAGGAGGAGCTTGACGCGGCTATGGCGCAGGAGCCGGTGGTTCCGCTTCCGCTGATGGAGCCCTATATCGTGGACGGTGTGGGATTGAATTTCTCATGCCCGTTCCTGTGGGAGATCACTGATATTTCTGAGGACGGAGAGTTTGCCTATATGCTTTCTTCCAGGTATGACGCGGAGAATGTATGGGATAATGCGGTCGTTTACATGGACGCGTATACAACGGATGACGAGGGTTATCTGCAGGCAATGACGGAATCCCTTGAGGGGGACGGTTATGAGGTGCAGGCAGCGGCCATCAATGCTCTGCCGGCGATTACGGCGGTCGGATATGTGGAGGAGGACGACGGCACCCGCTATAAAAATTCGTTTGTAATGGTAAAGAAGGATGAGATTATAGTTTCCTTTGATTTCTATATTCACGAGTACTTTGGGGATGACGGAGACGAACTGTTTGAAGCCATTGCCAATAGCATATACTTTGAGGAGCTCTAATATACTACATAGAAAGAGGTATATCAGAGAGGACTTTATGATGTCAGGAAGGGAAACTGTTATAGCCGGTTCCTGCAGCTTTTCCGGTATTAAGCCGATTATGGCGGATCTGCCGTATCCGCCGCTTCAGGTAAGAGAGCAGAATCGGGGATATGCCGATTTGCTTGGCGTTGACTATTGCGGCGCCGTATCTGAGCTGTCCGCGATAGCGCAGTATATCAACAATGAGAACCGGCTTTCCTGCAGCAAATGCCCTGCCGCCAGGACGATTTTGGGGCTTGCGATGGCAGAAATGATGCATTTGCAGAAGCTGGGAGAGCTGATTGTCCTGCTGGGCGGCAGTATTGATTTTGCGGCAAGGCAGCGCGACGGCCGGCAAAGGCTGTGGACGCCGGAATATCTGACGATTCCGGAGCACACTGTAAAAATGCTGCGGGCGGATATTGAAGCCGAGCAGGCTGCGATAAATCAATATGAGCAGCATATCCGCCGGATAAACGACGACTGTGTGTGCGCGGTGTTAAAACGCATTATCAGGGATGAGGAATATCACATTATGATATTGGACGCGTTGCTGCAGGAGGAAGCCCACAGCTGAGCGCTTGCGTAAGCGGTGTGCAAACAGGGGATTCGCTCCGGACAAATAGAATTTGTCCGGAGCGTTTTGCGTATAAAATCGGTATTAAAAATAACAAAATGATTTGAAAATTCAGCGGACAAAGATTATAATAAAGCTAATAGTGTTTATTTGGGCATATGAGAATGAGGAGGGACAAGGAGGTGCATTGATTGAACCCAAAACTGAAAGAAAAAACGCTCGAGTCCCTGTCGGCGGTTTTACCGATTTCAGGAATTGTTCTTTTTATCAGTATTGCTTTGCTCCCGATGGAGCTGGGTATTTTTGTGATGTTTCTGACCGGTGCGATTATGCTGATTATCGGGATGGGGTTTTTCCAGCTCGGTGCGGAGATGGCGATGACGCCCATCGGCGAGGGCATTGGCGTCCAGATATCAAAGACGCGCCGTCTGGCGTTCATATTGCTGATCGGATTTATCATGGGTGTCATTATTACGATATCCGAGCCGGATTTGCAGGTGCTTGCGCAGCAGGTTCCGGCAGTGCCCAATCAGACGCTGATTATGACCGTTGCAGTGGGCGTGGGATTTTTTCTTGCATTGGCGATTGTAAGAATTCTGTTTCAGATAGATCTTTCAATTATGCTGATTGTATTGTATTTACTGCTGATAAGCGCGTCTTTTCTGGTGCCCAAGGAATTCTTGGCGGTTGCGTTTGACTCCGGCGGTGTGACGACGGGGCCGATGACGGTTCCGTTTATTATGGCGATGGGCGTCGGACTTGCTTCCGTTCGAAGCGATAAGAACGCGGCAAGCGACAGCTTTGGTCTGGTTGCGCTTTCCAGTGTGGGCCCGATTTTGGCGGTGCTGATTCTGGGCTGCTTTTATAAGCCTACGGAGGCTGCCTATACGCTTGCGGATGTTGCGTATGTCGTGACAACGCGGGATGTAGTGCGTGAGTTCTTGAGGGGACTGCCGATGTATGCGAAGGAGGTTTTCATCTCGCTGATGCCGATAGCGGCGGTGTTTATGATTTTTCAATGTCTGAGCCGCCGATACAAGAAGCGGCAGATTGAGCGTATTCTGGTAGGTCTGGCGTATACATATATCGGGCTGGTGCTTTTTCTCTGCGGCGTGAATATTGGCTTTGCGCCGGTCGGCGCTTTCCTCGGAAAGCGTCTGGGCGCATTGTCCTATAAGTGGGTGCTGGTTCCTATCGGAACGGTTATCGGATATTATATTGTAAAGGCGGAGCCGGCGATACAGGTATTGAACCATCAGGTAGAGGGCGTTACGAACGGCGCAATATCGGTGAAAACGATGAACCGCTGCCTTTCCATCGGCGTCTCGGTCAGCGCGGGCCTTGCGATTATCAAGGTCCTTGCGGGGATACCGATACAATGGATCGTGATACCGGGATATTTTATTGCGCTGGTGCTCTCGCGCTTTGTGCCGAAAATATTTGTCGGTATCGCGTTTGACTCCGGCGGCGTTGCCAGTGGTCCGATGACGACGACCTTCCTGCTGCCGCTGAGTATGGGCGCCTGTGAGGCGGTCGGAGGCAATCTGATGACGGATGCCTTTGGCGTAGTTGCGCTGGTTGCATTGACGCCGTTGATCGCGGTTCAGATTATGGGGCTGCTGTACCGGTATAAGCTCAGCCAGACGAAACAGGTATCCGTACCGGCAGCCGTTACAATCACACAGAGCAATGTGGATGAAATCTTTGAGTTTGAGGAGGAATACGACGATGACGCTCAATAAGAAGTCGGATTTTCGTTTGCTGTTTCTGATTGCGACGCAAAAGCTGACGGCAAAGGCGGAGGAAGTGTTTGCACAAGGGCAGCTGCCGATACAATATCACGCATATGCGAAGGGAACCGCATCGGGTGAAATCGCGGATATTCTGGGCGTTGGGAGCGTGGATAAATCAGTGCTGATAGGGATCCTGCCACAGCAGTCCGCGGATAAAATGCTGCTCAGGCTCCAGAACCGCCTGCTTCTTGGGACGCCCAACAGCGGCGTCGCGTTTACGGTGCCGTTATCAGGCTGCAGCGGCGCGGTGATTCATCTGATGGAAGGGCTTGAGGGCAATCTAAATTCTTCAGAAAGGAACGAAGGTGAAGGTATGGACAGCAGATATACGACAATCATGGCATTTGTCGATCAGGGGTTTAGCGAGGAGGTTATGGCGGCAGCCAGACCTGCGGGCGCTACCGGAGGAACTGTTTTTCACAGCAGGCGAATCGGCAGCGGGGAGGCTGCAAAGCTCTGGGGCGTGTCTATCCAGCAGGAGCGGGAGATTGTGCTGATACTTGCCCAAAAAGAAAACAAGCTGGAGATTATGAAGGCAATCGGCGAACGCTGCGGCGTACAGAGCAATGCGCACGGGATTGTGATATCGCTGCCGGTCGACAATGTTGCCGGACTGATTAAAGACGTGGATTAAAAGCGTTTGGATGTAATAAGCGCCATAGGGCGAAAAGAATAAAATATAATTATTGGAGTGAGTGAAATGAAGAACGAAAGAAACAGAAAAATGACGCATCTTGGACAAAAGGTGGGCGGCGTAGTGGCCGGGCTGCTGGTGGTAAGCATTACAGTGATTGTCATACTGTGTGTTTCCATGTTTTACAAGCTTACAATGAATATGCTGCGCGACCAGTGTGTAAACGGTACGAATGTGCTGGCTTACCGGCTGGAGCATTATTCGGGAACGGAAGATCTTACACAGATGCTGGATGACCTGAAGGAACAGATGGGATGCGAATTTACGATTTTTTACGGGGATGAGCGTGCCTACACGACGATTGTTCTGGAAAACGGAAAACGCGCCGTAGGGACGAAGCTTTCTGCGGATCTGTCCGACAAGGTGCTTGTAAAGGGGCAGTCCTATGTGGGAAATGCCGATATTTCAGGGGTGGAGCACATATGCTCGTATGTGCCGACAAGAGATGAGAACGGTAAAATCAACGGCCTGATCTTTTCGGGAATTTCGATGGCAGAGGCGGTAGAGCAGCTGAATCACACGGTGAAAATGTCCTGTATCGTAGGCGTTGTTTTGGTGGTTGTATGTATTCTTCTGCTGACGCTGTACATTAAGGCAGGCGTGTCGAAGCCGCTGGAAAAGCTTACTGCGCTGGCGCAGACTATGGAGCAGGGCGAATTGGGGCTTGGCACCAGCCGTGATATGACGGTGAACATCCGGTCGAATGATGAAATCGGATTTTTGGCGCACACGTTTGAGAATACGATTTTCCGTCTGAGGGGATACATCGAGGAGCTCTCCGGTATTCTGGCCGCCATTTCACAGGGGAATCTGGCGGTAAAAACGAAGCAGGATTATGTGGGGGATTTTACATCCATAAAAGCGTCTCTGGATGGTATTCTTGATAAGCTCAACAGTACAATGTCGCAGATTATGGAAAGCACCGACTGCGTATCAAACGGCTCCGAACAGATGGCGATTGGGGCGCAGGCGTTAAGTCAGGGCGCGGTAGAGCAGGCGAGTGCCGTGGAGGAGCTGGACAGCAATATGCACGCGATTTCCAGTCAGGTAGAGCAGACCGCGGCGAACGCGGCGCAGGCAAGCAGCCGGGTAGAGGGCGTCAGTGTACAGCTTTCGGAAAGCAACCAGAAGATGCAGGAAATGATACAGGCAATGCAGGAAATCAATGACCGTTCCAACGAGATTGTCAAGATCATCAACACGATTGAAGATATTTCGGCACAGACGAATATCCTTGCGCTGAACGCCGCGGTGGAGGCGGCGCGTGCCGGGGAGACGGGCAAAGGCTTCGCGGTGGTGGCGCAGGAGGTAAGGGAGCTTGCCGGCAAGAGCTCGGAGGCGTCCAAGTCAACGACTGCGCTGATCGAGCGCTCCATTGAGGCGGTTAAGCGCGGTACAGAGATTGCAAGCCAGACGGCACAGCAGCTGATGGCGGCGGTAGAGGGCTCCGATGAGATCGTGGATACGACCAATTGGATTGCGGAAGCGGCCCGGAATCAGGCGGCTTCGGTCGGCGAGATTCGGGAGCAGATCAGCCAGATTTCGACTGTCGTACAGACGAATTCCGCTACGGCAGAGGAGAGCGCCGCTACCAGCGAGCAGCTGAGCCAGCAGGCTAAATTGCTGAAGGGGCTGGTAGGGATGTTCCGGTTAAACGCAAGGAACAGAGGTTAAAGAAAAAACGCCGGCGTGCAGGATATGCTTCATGCATCTTTGAGAAAATCCAGTACGGCGGCGTTTACCTCTCTGCCCTGCTCCATAACAAAATGCGGACGGTGCCCGCCGCCTTTAATTTCCAGCGTTTTTGCATGCGGGATTTTGGCCTGCAGCTCCTGACAGGAGCCGAACGGATCGTGCTCGCCGTTGATGAAGAAGCAGGGGCAGGTTATGGCGTTCCATTCCGTGTCTGTCAGATTCGGATGCTGACGCCAGTCGGATACAGTCTGCTCCAGAAAGATCTGCCAGTTGCCGCGATGCGCTTCAAAGTGCCGGATGCGCATTTCCTGGATAAACTGCATATCGCCCCTGGCAATAAGGCTCTCGGGCAGGAAATCGCCGGAGCCCTCGGGGCGCGGAAATGCACCGGCGCCCACGGCGGTAAGCGTGCGTACTTTTTCGGGATACTTTGCGGCCATATACAGGCCGACCGTGGAACCGCAGCTATAGCCGAAAAGGTGCGCATGGTCAAGGCCGAGTGCATCCATAAAAGCGGCCATATCGTCCGCAATCCGGCGGGAATCCCATGTCAGATCTTCGCACATTGTGCGTCCGTGCCCGCGAAAGTCCGGAAACAGACAGCGGTATGTTCCCTGAAACGGCTGAAGCTGGGAAGCGAAGGCGAGGAGTCCCCGGCTGAAATGGCTGTGCAGGAACAAAACAGGCTCTCCGTCCCCCATGTCTTCATAAAATATATTTAAATTCTGAATGCGTATGTATGGCATAAGGTACCTCCTACAGTGTACGTTTTGTAGCCATTATAGCATTCTGCGGCCGGGTCTGCAAGCAGGAGAACCGCAAAACTTCAATACGGACAGGAATAGCAGGGTGTGTTATTCCTGTCGGCCGGAATACAGAAGCCGGTCATAGAGCCACTGTGCGGTATCCGCATCCAGCGTGAAGGCAAGCTCCGAAAACTGGTCATACGACAGGCTTCCGCCTGCTTCGAGATAATGGTTCAGACAGCTTTTCTGCTGTTCCGTGTCCAGGTAAAAGTGGCTTTCCAGAAATGCGTCGTAAAAGGCTTCCACAGGCAGGGCGTCAAACAGCGCGCTTCTGCAGTCGTCATCCAGATAGCTCATAAGCATTCCGATACCCTGGGAATCGGGCGCTTCCATAAGGCCTCCTGCGATTGCTTCCGTCAGGATTTCGCTGGACCTTCGCGTGTCGGAGAAGATCAGGATTTGACAAATATCCTCCGGCGTAAGAGGCGTGCCAAGGTCGAGCAGCGCCGCGAAAAAATCGCTGACTTCATCATCCTCGAGATAGTGGATGATATCTGTGAATTCATTTGAATGAAATGTCTGTTCCCCTGAAAGAATACGGTCGACATTCAGATAAGCAGCCTCCTCGCTTTCCGAATAATATATTCGTTCAAAGTCCGAATCGTTTACGGACGAAATGTCGATTTCCAGTGTACGCAGCTGCGCCTGATTTCCGACTATCTTAAGAACATTGCGTCCCTGTTTCATGGAAACGCGCGCGGTCCTCTGACCGGTATCGTCGACGGTCGTAACGCTTCCGTCCGGCGCAACGGCTATGATTTTAAATGCGCCCCCGGACAGGGAAAAGGAGGAATCCAGCATGATTTCGGTGTCCCTTGCCGCATAGGCAATCAGGATGGTATCCGAGCCGTGCAGGAAGAAATCGACAGCACCGATATGCCGGTTTGACATATGATAGGAAGCGGCGGACCACTGTGTCTGCAGGTCTTCTCCTGCAAGAAGCTGCGCTTCGTCGTACATCTGACCGACAGTTTTGTCCTCATCCTGCGGCTTTTGGGGGAGGGATGCCGCGCCGGTATCGGACAAATTGCTGTTTAAAAGTACGTTTGCGCTATCCTGCGTGCTATTGTCCTGTGTGACAGTGTTTGTGTGGTTACGGCTGCCAATGGAAGGGTGTATACCGCTGCACGCCGTAAGCAGTACAGCGGTAATAAGTGTGCATGAGGACAGCAGAAAGCAAAGCCGCGTCTGCTTTTTGTAATGCAGAATGCCGTCCAGACGGTTCTGCAAATCCCTTTTTCCGGACAGCAGGGTAGTGGAAAACGCGCTTCCCCTGCATGTGAGACGGCGCTGCGCCGTATTCAAAAGGACATTGCCATAAGCGTGTCTGTCTTCGTCAGTCAGCGTCGAGAGGACTGCTTCGTCGCAGGACAGCTCGCAGCCGATGTTTATCTGACGGCTGACAAAATAGAGAACAGGATTAAACCAATGGAGGCACAACAGCAGCTGGCAAAGCCATTTATACCACAGATCCTTTCTTGACAGATGAATCAGTTCATGGCGGAGAATGAACGGCAGCTGCGTCATATCCTGCTTTCCCGCAGGCAGCACAATCATCGGGTGAAGCAGTCCGACAGTGACGGGACTGAAGACGGCGCTGCTTTCATAAAGCGCGGGCTTTTTCCCGATGTGAAGCCTGCCGCAAAGGTCGTCGGCAATCGGCTCAACGGCTTTGTCTGACACCGGCGTCCGGGTTTGTTTTATTTGGCGCACGAATCTCCGATAAGGATACAGCCGTATAAAAAGTGCGGATGCGGCGCCCAAAAGCCATATAGCGGCTGCCGCCGTAAGGAGCGTCTGCAGGGCCGGCGAGCCGTATGCCGACGGAGCATCGCTCCTGAAACCGGAAGCGGCGGCAGGGGATTTTGCGGCAGTTCCGGACGTTGTATCAGGAGCCGGCAGGGCGGGTGCCTGTGCCGTGCTGTTGTCCTCTGTGGTGAGACTGCTTTCTCCTGTCTGCCAATCGGTGTCCGCGTCGCGGGCTGCAGCCGATATACCTGTAAAGAAATCCGGAAGCTTGATGAAATCCGCATCAACAGAGAACGGAATCAGAAGCCTTGCAAGGACAAGCAGCCAGATATAATAATTCCAGCGCTTCGAAAAATATTTTCCCGTCAGGGGATGTATCAGCAGGAGCAGCAGTCCGACAAATGCACCGGACAGGGATAGAAACATAGTCCATATAAAAAGGGTAGTCATTTCCGTTCCTCCTTTCCCTTTCGGTTGAAATAGGCGCGCAGCGCTTCGATATCCTCAGGCGTCAGTTCGTTGCTGTCCACCAGTGCGGCGGTCAGATTTCGAAAGCTGCCCTGAAAGTATTTGTTTAAGAAGCTTTTGGTCTCCGCCTTGACATAGGCCTCACGCGCGATGCAGGGGGTGTAATAGTAGACGCCGCGTTTTTCCTGCATGAGGGCTCCCTTTTTGAGCAGCCTTTGAATCAGTGTCAGGATAGTCGTCCGCTCCCAGCTCTTGTGTTCGTTTAACGCGGTGCGGATTTCGTTTGCGTTCAGGGCTGTGCCGGCGGACCATAAGACCTCCAGAATCTCCAGCTCAGAATCGGAGACGGTTATTTTTTCTGCCATATCCGGTATCCTCCTTTTCCTTCGACGGGCATGAGTGCAGACCCTGTCCATTGAAGGGATAAATTGTGGTTTTCATTGGAACGGGTGATGTCTACTTGCGTAGACAATTAGAGTCTACATGAGTAGACAATGAATGTCAATAGGGTTTGTGCAAATTTTCGGTATGCGGACAAACAGCACATTAGTTCGTCTTGCGCTTTCCTTCGATTCTATGTAAAATAAAAAGGATGGGCCCGGTACATTAGAAATTGGAGGAGTGCGGTATGGCTTTGGCTGTGAAGCTCGAGGTATTTGAAGGTCCGCTGGACCTGCTGCTTCACCTGATAGAGAAGAATAAAATCGATATTTATGATATTCCGATTGTTGTGATTACGGAGCAGTATCTGGACTATATTAAGAACATGCAGACACAGGACATGAATATTATGAGCGAGTTTTTGGTGATGGCGGCGACGCTGCTTGACATCAAATGCAAGATGCTTCTGCCCAAGGAAGTCAACGAGGAAGGCGAGGAGGAGGATCCGAGAGCCGAGCTTGTTCAGAAGCTGCTGGAATACAAAATGTATAAATATATGGCCTTTGAGCTGCGGGACAAGCAGGTGGACGCCGGCAAGAGCTGGTATAAGAAGCCGATGCTGCCCAAGGAGGTTGCGGATTTCCGGTATCCGATTGATTATGAGGAGCTGGTGGGCGACGTAAACCTTGCGAAGCTCCATGAGATTTTTAAGGCTGTGATGAAGCGTCAGGAGGACAAGATTGACCCGATACGAAGCCAGTTCGGGAAAATCGAGAAGGATGAGATTGTTCTTGAGGAAAAGCAGGGATATATAGAGGAATACGTCAGAAACCACAAGCGGTTCAGCTTTCGCAGGCTTCTGGAGCGGCAGGGCAGCAAGATGGAGGTTATCGTTACCTTTCTTGTCATACTGGAAATGATGAAGCAGGGAATGATTGTGATTGAGCAGGAGGGCACTTTTTCTGATATTGTGATTACGTCGGAGCTTGCGGCATAAAGCGTATCGGAGATAAGCCGGAAACGGATAAAGCGGTGTGGAAATAAGCCGGAAACGGATAACGTGGTATCGAAAATAAGCCGGAAACGGATAAAGCGCCGTAAAATGTAGAGGATTGAGCGATTTGGAAAAGAGTAAAATAAAAGCAGTGATAGAGGCCGTGCTGTTTGCCATGGGGGATTCTGTGGAGCTGTCGAAGCTGGTGCATGTGCTGGAGCTTTCTGAGGAGGAAATCTGCGGCTGTATTGCGGAAATGAACGAGGCATATAACGAGAGCGACCGGGGAATTTGTATTGTGGAGCTGGAGTCTGCCTTTCAGCTCTGTACGAAGCCGGAGCTTTATGAGTACCTGATTAAGGTCGCGAAAGCGCCGCGCAAGTATGTGATGTCGGACACGCTTCTGGAAACGCTTTCCATTATTGCCTACAAGCAGCCGGTGACGCGGCTGGAGGTTGAGAAGATTCGGGGCGTGAGCTGCGACCATGCGGTGAACAGACTGCTGGAGTTTAACCTGATACAGGAGCTTGGCAGGCTGGACGCCCCCGGACGCCCCCTGCTGTTTGGGACGACGGAGGAGTTTTTGCGAACCTTTGGCGTGAAGTCGCTGGGTGATTTGCCGACATTGGCGCCGGAGCAGCTGGAGGACTTTAAGAAGCAGGCGGAAGAGGAAGCGGAGCTGAAGGTAGAGATTTGAGGAAACGAAGATTTCGCAGGGAAGGCAGAGAGTCAGGGAAACGGGGCTTCTCAGGGAAGACAGGGATTTGAGGAAGAACAGTGGGAGGATTATGGAGAACAAGGCACTTGAAAGAAGAATATGCGTCCTTGGCGTGGCGGGCGGTTCCGCATCGGGCAAGACGACCATTATCAAAAAGGTGCGCGAGTATTTCGGAAACGATATTGCGGTGATCAGCCATGACAGCTATTATAAGGCGCACGATGAGATGCCCTATGAGGAGCGCTGCAAGCTCAATTACGATCATCCGGACGCCTTCGAATCGGAGCGCATGGCGGAGGATGTGCGCAGACTCATCAAGGGGTACCCGATTGAGATGCCGGTGTACGATTACTGCGTGCATAACCGCTCGCAGGAGACGGTGCGGATAGAGCCGAAGCAGGTTATCCTGATGGAGGGCATTCTGATACTGGAAAACCGGGAGCTGCGGGATTTGATGGACATCAAAATCTATGTGGACGCCGACGCGGACGAGCGTTTGATGCGGCGCATTAAGCGCGATATGATAGAGCGCGGCAGGAGCATCGAGTCGATTTTGGAGCAGTACAGCAGTACGGTTAAGCCCATGCATGAGGAGTTCGTCGAGCCTTCCAAGAAGTACGCCGACATTATCATTCCGCGCGGCGGGGAGAACGCGCCGGGCATCGATATGCTGACGACGTATCTGACCAGGATGCTTCGCCTGTAAGTTTGTGCTTTTTGGCCCAAACCTGCAGGCTATGGAAGGAGCATGGTTATAAATATGAATCGGCTATTATTGGAGCAGCTGCGCCGCATCACGCCGGAGGAGCAGGAAATCCTGGACGGCAGGCGTGAGATTAACGAGGATATTTATGTGCAGGCCAAGGGGAATGTCTTCGACAGCAGAAAGCTGCTTGACAGCACAAAATTGATCACGGTGCGCCCGCATACGCGGTTTGTGGCGTTTCCGAAGCATACGCATAATTATGTGGAGGTTATCTATATGTGCTCCGGGCAGACCAGACACCGCATCGACGGCGAGGAAGTGCTGTTAAAGCAGGGGGAGCTGCTGTTTCTCGGGCAGAGTGTGACGCAGGAGATTGACGCTGCGGGAGAAAATGACATCGGTGTCAATTTTATTATTCTGCCGGAGTTTTTTGACCAGTCCCTGAAGATGCTTCGGGAGGAGGAGAGCCCGCTTAGGGATTTTATTATCGGCTGTCTGGGTGCGGAGAGCAGCGGCGGCATCGGGTATCTGCACTTTCAGGTGGCGGATGTGCTTCCGATTCAAAATCTGGTCGAGAACCTGATTTGGACGATTATGAACAACCAGCAGAACAAGCGCAGCATCAATCAGACGACAATGGGGCTTTTGTTTTTACAGCTGCTCAATTATACAGACAAAATCGCGACCGGCGGCGGGCAGACGGAGGAGGACATTGTGCTGGCAATCCTGCGTTATGTGGAGGAGAATTATAAAGACGGGGAGCTTACGGATCTGGCGCAGAGCCTTCACTACGATCTGTACTGGCTGAGCCGGATGATTAAGAAGCGCACCGGAAAGACGTATACGGAGCTGATACAGCAAAAGCGCATGCAGCAGGCGGCCTTTCTGCTGCGCAATACCGGACTGTCGGTGGCGGAGACCGGCAACGCGGTGGGATATGATAATCTCAGCTATTTTCACCGGATATTCCGCAGACAGTACGGAATGTCGCCCAAGCAGTTCCGCGACAGAAAGGCGCAGGCATAGCGGTACGGGCTGCATATATACAATTGACACAGGTGCAAATAAGGACACTTTTTCGGTCAAACGGTGTCCTTTTTTCGTGCACGGAAATCAGCTAGAATAAAACTGTCAGCAAGAAGACAGGCGGTAAGAACAAATGGGAACGGAGGTACATATGGCGGATTATTATCTTGGAATTGATATCGGCGCATCCAGCGGGCGGCATATTCTGGCGCACATGGAAAACGGCAGGATGCTTCTGGAGGAGGTGCACCGCTTTCCGAACGGCATGAGCAAAAAGGACGGCGCGCTCTGCTGGGATACGGTGCAGCTGTTTGACGAGATAAAGGCGGGCATGAAGAAATGTGCGGCGCTTGGCAAGGTGCCCGTGAGCGTCGGCATTGATACGTGGGCGGTTGACTTTGTGCTGCTGGATGAGAACGACGCGGTGATCGGCAATACGGTGGGGTACCGGGATGCCAGAACGACGGGCATGGATGAGAAGGTCTATGAGATTATCCCCCAGAAGGAGCTTTACAACAAGACCGGTATCCAGAAGCAGATTTTCAACAGCATCTATCAGCTGATGGCGTTAAAGCAGAAGACGCCGGAGCAGCTTGCGGCGGCAAAGACCTTTTTGATGATACCGGATTATTTTCACTTCCTGCTGTGCGGCAGAAAATGTGTGGAGTATACGAACGCGACGACGACCCAGCTGGTAAGCCCTAAGACCAAGGTATGGGATATGGGGCTGATTAACAGATTGGGGTATCCGACGGAGATTTTCCCGGAGATTAAGACGGCGGGCACCGTGCTTGGAGCGTTGCTGCCGGAAATCGCGCAGGAGGTCGGATTTTCCTGCAAGGTCGTCCTTCCTGCGACGCATGATACCGGCTCCGCGGTACTGGCGGTTCCGTCCAATGCACCGCATACGATGTATATCAGCTCCGGCACGTGGTCGCTGATGGGCGTAGAGCGCATGGAGGCGGACTGCTCCGACAAGAGTATGGAACACAATTTCACGAACGAGGGCGGCTATGATTACCGGTTCCGCTATCTGAAAAACATTATGGGCCTGTGGATGATACAGTCCCTGCGCAAGGAGACGGACAACCGCTATAGCTTTGCCGAGCTTTGCGAGATGGCGTCGAAGGAAAGTATTTCTTCTATTGTGGACTGCAACGACGACTCCTTCCTTGCGCCGGAGAATATGCAGGAGGCTGTGAAGGCGTTTTGCAAAAAGACCGGGCAGCAGGCGCCGGAGACGACGGCGCAGCAGGCGGCGGTAATTTACAACAGCCTTGCGGTGTGCTATAAGAATACCGTAAAGGAAATCGAAGAAATGACAGGCGTGTCATATGACTGCATTCATGTAGTCGGCGGCGGCGCAAACGCACAGTATTTAAACGAGCTTACGGCGAGAGAGACCGCTAAAACCGTGTACGCGGGGCCGACCGAGGCGACGGCCATCGGGAACCTGACCGTACAGATGCTTGCCATGGGCGCGCTGCCCAATCTGACCGAGGCGAGGAAAACCATCTTTGACTCGTTCGACATCAAAACCTACCGATAGGGCGGGAACGGTCAAAACGGAAACAAAAAAATGATATATAAAAAGAATAACAGGAGGATTTAACATGACAGTAAAAGAAAGGTACGAGTCGGCAAAGGAGATTTACAGGGCGGTTGGCGTTGACACGGACGAGGCGGTGCAAAAGCTTGAGAACGTGAAGATCAGCATGCACTGCTGGCAGGGGGACGATGTAATCGGCTTTGACCATGACGGTCCGCTCACCGGCGGTATCCAGACAACCGGCAATTATCCCGGAAAGGCGAGAACGCCCGAGGAGCTGATGGCGGATATTGACAAGGTGCTGTCCTATATCCCGGGAAAGCACAAGATTAACCTGCACGCAAGCTACGCGATTTTTGAGGACGGCGAGTTTGTCAACCGCGATAAGCTGGAGCCGAAGCACTTTAAGAAATGGGTGGAGTTTGCAAAGGAGAGAGGCCTTGGCCTTGACTTTAACCCGACGCTCTTTGCGCATGACATGGTAAAGGATAACCTGACGCTTTCCAGCCCCGATGAGGCGACAAGAAGGTTCTGGATAGACCACTGCAAGGCATGTATCCGGATTTCACAGTATTTTGCGGAGGAGCTGGGACAGCCTTGTATGATGAATATCTGGATACCGGACGGCTACAAGGATATTCCGGCGGACAGGGTTGCGCCGAGAAGACGCTTCCGTGATGCGCTTGACGAAATTTTATCCATCGATTATGATAAGACCAAGGTATATGTGGCACTGGAATCCAAGGTATTCGGCATCGGGCTGGAATCCTACACCGTCGGCTCTTCCGAGTTCTGTGTAAGCTACGCGGCGACAAGAGGCATTCTGAGCCTGATGGACAATGGGCATTATCACCCGACCGAGGTGGTGTCCGACAAGATCCCGTCCCTGCTGCTGTTCAATGACAAGATTGCGCTTCATGTGACGAGAGGCGTCCGCTGGGACAGCGATCACGTTGTGCTTCTGGATGACGAGACGAAGGAAATTGCCAAGGAAATTGTCAGAAACGACGCGCTTGACAGGGTATTTATCGGCACGGATTACTTTGACGCGAGCATCAACCGCATCAGCGCGTGGACAGTCGGCATGCGGAATATGCAGAAGGCGCTGCTGTATGCGCTGCTTTCCCCGAACAGGCAGCTTGCGCAGCTTCAGGAGGAAGGGAAGCTGACGCAGCTGATGATGCAGCAGGAGGAGATGAAGACCTATCCGATGGGCGACGTCTGGAATTATTTCTGCGAGAAGAACGGCGTGCCGGTAGGCGAGAAGTGGTTTGAGGATTGCGAAAAGTACGAGAAGGAAGTGCTTTCGAAGAGAAATTAAACGGAGGTTAATAAGAGTATGAAGGTATTGGATGCGGAATTTGTAAAGGGATATATCCGTATGGCAAACGACGGATGGGAGCAGGGCTGGCATGAGCGTAACGGCGGCAATCTGACCTACCGCATGAAGCCGGAGGAGGTTGCGCAGGTAAAAGAAAACTTCGCCCCCAAGGAGTGGATGCCGATTGGCACCAGCGTACCCAGGCTTGCGGGGGAATATTTTATGGCGACCGGCAGCGGCAAATATTTCAGGAATGTGATCATCAAGCCGGAGGAGTCTTTTGCGATTATCGAGCTTGACGACAAGGGCGAGAATTATCGTATCGTATGGGGGCTGTCGGGCGGCGGCCGGCCGACAAGCGAGCTTCCCTCCCACCTGATGAACCATGAGGTAAAGGTAATCGCGACAGGCGGAAAGCACCGTGTAATTTACCATGCGCATCCCGCAAACGTGATTGCCATGACCTTTGTGCTGCCGCTGGAGGATAAGGTCTTTACGCGGGAGCTGTGGGAGATGGCGACGGAGTGTCCGGTCGTATTTCCGGACGGCGTGGGCGTCGTTCCGTGGATGGTGCCCGGCGGACGCGATATCGCCGTTGCGACGAGCGAGCTGATGAAGAAGTATGATGTGGCGATTTGGGCGCATCACGGCATCTTCGTATCGGGGGAGGACTTTGACCTGACCTTCGGCCTGATGCATACCGTTGAGAAATCCGCGGAAATCTTCGTAAAGGTGCGCTCGATGGCGCCGGAAAAGCGGCAGACGATTACGTCGCAGGATTTCAGGGACCTGGCCAGGGATTTCAATGTGACGCTGCCAGAGGAATTTCTTGATTAATGAAAAAGAAGCGTAAATTATTCGGCTTTATAGGACAGTCAAAGATACGAAGACAGCTGTACACGATATATTTTCTGGCTGTCCTGCTGCCGGTAACGCTGATCGGTATCTTTCTGGTCAGCAATACCAGAACACTTTTGACCAATTCCCACCGGGATTTGCTGGAATCGGACAATCTGCGCGTGCGGACGATTTTGTTTGAGATCACGACGCAGGTTTACAATATCTCGGAGGAGATCTCCTTCAGTAAGGAGGCGTCGGCTGTATTGACGGGCAGCTACGCCTCCGGGGAGGAGCTGGTGGCGACAGTCAACCGGGAGGCGTCGGTTGTGGATAATTACATGTACAATTATCCCGAAATCGACCAGATTGAGATTTACTGCGATAATCCGACGATGTATGATTACAAGCAGTACCACCGGGTTGACGATGAGATAAGGAACACGGCGTGGTACCGGAAGGCAACCGAGCAGTCCGGCGTCTTCTGGGAGGAAATGGTCAGCACGGATAAATATAATAATGAGTATTGGAATCTGTGCCTGGTGCGCAAGATCCCGCTGGTACATTCGGATTATCATGCGGTGCTGGTGATTCGGGTAAGCGATAATTATCTCAAGACCCGACTGAGCAGCCAGGAGTACCGAATCTGCGCTTCGGTGGATGACGGCGTGATTTTCTACGCATCAAAGCGGGATGATTACGGGAAGCCCCAGATTATCGATATCGACTATGACGAGAATTATTTCCAATATATCGGAAGCAGGAAAATCGAAGAGAAGACCTGCTTTATTGACGTTTCTGAGCTTCATTTGTATCAATCCGATTGCAGGATATATATCGGTACGCTCAACGACAAGGCGTATGATAATATTCAGAGTATTATCAGGATCTGCGTCATTATTATCGTGCTTTCCATTCTTGTGCCCGGCGTTCTGGTGCATTTCTTTACGGGATATTTTACGAAGCGGATTGACACGCTCCGGCATGTCATGCATCAGGCGAGCAATGAGGATTACGAGTTTAAGGAGATTGTCCGCGGGGAGGATGAGATTTCGGAGGCCTTTGCCGATTTGGGCGTCATGGTGCAGAACATTAAGGAGAAGGACGCGCGGATGTATGAGGCGATGATTAATGAGAAGGAGCTGATCAACGCCCAGCAGAAGATGGAGTTTAAGATGCTTGCCAGCCAGATTAATCCGCATTTCCTGTACAATACGCTGGAGACGATTCGCATGAAGGCTTATACGGCGGGAGACCGGGAGGCTGCGACTGCGATCAAGCTTCTCGGGAAATCCATGCGGTATGTCCTGGAAAATAACGGCACCACGTTTACGGCCCTCAAAAATGAGCTGGATCATATTGAGATTTACATGAAGATTCAGAAGCTGCGGTTTGGCGAAAAATTTGATTATACGATTCGGATTGGCGAGGGCATCGATGTGAATCAGTGTATGGTGCTGCCGCTGATTTTGCAGCCGGTTGTGGAAAATGCCATTCTTCACGGGCTGGAGGAGCGGGAGCTTGGCGGTATGGTGACAATCGACATCGGGCACTGCGATACCGGTATCCGCATTGCGGTCTCCGACAACGGATGCGGGATGGAGCTGGAGGCGCTGCAGTGCCTTCGGCAGGATATTGAACAGAAAAATCCGCAGAAGAAGGAGAGCATCGGTTTGTACAACATCAATCAGCGCGTCAGGCTCTGCTACGGGGAGGCCTATGGCATGGCGATAACATCACAACCCGGTACGGGAACGACAGTTTCACTGATTTTGCCGGAAGAGATACAGCATTATGTATAGAATTGCAGGTAATATTAAAAAGGGAGTAAAAAAAGTGCTGTAAATTTAATCAATTTTTTTCTGTATTTTTATAAATATTTTCCTTTTATAATAAAGCTATCACGAAGCTGCAAGGCTGGTGGTGGCTTTGTTTTATTCTGAAAGAAGGAAGGGTGTAGAGATATGAACAAGGAAAAGATTGCGGATAAGCTGTATATCGTATTCCGAATCCTCTGTATCGCAGCGTTGATCGTATTGTTTGTCCCCGCCTTTAATCCTGCGAGAATCAGTGATTTGGTTCCAAAGACGTCCTCCGTATTTACCTGCGGGACCTCTTACGGAACGCTTACACAGAATTTTCTCCGGGCATTTAACAGAGGCTGGGTCGGCACATTGACGATGCAGATGGTATTTGGCGGATGCCTGTGCATGATTATCGGGTTTGTGGCGACTGCCGCGGGCGGATGCATGTCCTTAGGCACCAACAAGCTCAAAAAGCTGGGTGCGCTTCCCTCGGTAATCGGTGCGGCAGTGGCGTTGGCAGGCTGCCTTATGATTAACTGGGCGGCCAATGACATTCAGGGCACACCGAATCCGGACAGAGTGGTTCCGCTTAAGCCGGCGATGCTTTCATTGTATATTGCAATTTCGGTTTTAATTCTGGTTTTGTCCGTTGTTATTTTTCTGCTTCTGCCTAAGGTGAAGAAGGAAGAGAAGTGCCATATGGAGACCAAGTATCAGCTGTTTCTGCTGTTTCTGCCGTTTCTGGCGTTGTGCATGGTGTTCTCCTACCTGCCGCTGCTTGGCTGGAGATACGCGTTCTTTGATTATAAATCGGGCGAAACGCTTACCATGAGTAATTTTGTCGGCCTGAAGTGGTTCGGGTTCCTGTTCCAGAACGAGGCGACCCGCGCGGATCTGGTGCGTGTGCTCCGCAATACGCTTGCGATGAGCGGTCTGGGACTTGCGACAAGCTGGTGTTCGATGGCGTTTGCGATTTTCCTCTGTGAAATCAAGAATCTTAAGTTCAGAAGACTGGTGCAGACCTTTACGACCATCCCGAACTTCATCAGCTGGGTTCTTGTATATGCGGTAGCGTTTGCAATTTTTTCGACCGACGGTTTTGTCAGCTCCCTGCTGATTAACGCGGGCGTGCTTGAGAACGGAACGAATTTCCTGATGGATAATTCCCATATGTGGATTAAGATGCTTGCATGGGGAATGTGGAAGGGCCTTGGCTGGAACGCCATCATTTACATAGCGGCCATCTCCGGTATTGACCAGCAGCTCTATGAGGCGGCCTCCATCGACGGTGCGGGACGCTTCCAGAAGATGTGGAATATTACGGTTCCGAGTCTGATACCGACCTTTATGGTATTGCTGCTGATGGCAATCGCGGGTATTTTGAGCAACGGCATGGACCAGTACCTCGTATTTGAGACCCCGTACAACACCAATACGATTACCGTGTTAGATCTTTATGTATATAAGCTGGGTATCAACGGCGGCAGGGTTCCTCTGGCAACTGTAGTCGGCATGTTTAAGTCTGTAGTCAGCGTGGCATTGTTATTTGGTGCAAATAAGATTTCAAAGACAATCCGCGGCGAGAGCATTATCTAGGGAGGTGATTGGAATGGCAATGACGAAACAGGAAAAGCTGGACCAGAAGGCGGAGAAGCTGTACGAGAAAAAGCATAAGCAAAAATACAGAAGAACACCGTCCGATTGGACCTTTGACATTTTAAATCACGCGTTCTTCCTGATATTTACGATTATGTGTATCTTCCCGTTCTACTATATTTTTATCAATACGATCAGTAACAATGATCTGGTAAGAAAGGGCGCAATCAACTTCCTGCCGCAGGGCATTCATTTAAAGAACTACGTGGCAATGTTCAACGTAAACGACGTAGGGACGGCGCTGCTGGTAACGGTAGGACGTACGGTGCTCGGCACGGTGCTGATGGTAATAGCCTCCGCGTTTGTCGGCTATCTTGTGACAAAGCAGGAGATGTGGGGCAGGAAAATCTGGTACAGGTGTCTGGTTATCACGATGTATTTCAACGCGGGCCTGATTCCCTGGTATTTGAATATGTCGATGCTCGGCCTGACAAACAATTTCTGGGCATACATTATTCCGGGGGTTGTGGCGCCTTACAATATCATTCTTGTCAAGACGTATATCGAGTCTATTCCGGGTGAGCTGGAGGAGAGCGCAAAGATTGACGGCGCTTCCTATATGACGATTTTCAGAAAGCTGATATGGCCGCTGAGTAAGCCGATTTTGGCAACCATCGCGATTTTCGGCGCGGTAGGCAACTGGAACTCCTTCACGGATTCCCTGATTTTGATGCCGGACGCACCTGCGCTGCACACCCTGCAGCACAAGCTGTATACATACCTGAACGCGGCGTCCAACTTAAAGAGCGTGATGAATTCCGGCGCGGGAACGATTTCCGGCGCGGCCGCGACGAACGTATTAAACGCAAAGACCATCAAGTATACGATTTCGATGGTAACGGTGCTGCCGATATTGATGGTATATCCGTTTATGCAGCGGTATTTTGAGAAGGGCATTATGCTCGGGGCCGTGAAAGGATAATGAAAAGGGCGCTTTGCCAAACAAAACAATTTTGGTGTTGAATATCGTACAGCACGGTATTTTACATAGCTGCGTACCCGCATACGCGGGTACAGAAAAAGGAGGATTTATATGAAAAACAAGAAGGCATTATCACTTGTGCTTGCATCAGCGATGGTTTTTTCGCTGGCGGCCTGCGGTAATTCAACGTCCACATCGACGTCGAATAATGATAACGCGACCGATAATCCGGCGGCAGATACAAGCAGCACAACCACAACCACACCGGCAGAGGACACAAAGACGGACGCACCGGCAGCGGACGCTTCCTCGGGAGCGGATCTGTCGGATATTATACCGAGCGAGACCGTAACGCTCACGGTATATTCCCAGCTTTCCAACTATGAGGGCGAGCAAATCGGATGGTTTGCCGACATTATGAAGGAAAAATTCAATGTAAAGCTGAATATCATCAGCAACGGCGACGGTGTATTCGATACGCGTATGGAGTCCGGGAATTTAGGCGACATCGTGCTTTTTGGCGCGGACGGTGAAGAGTATACCCGCGCGTATTCCAACGGCATGCTTCTGGACTGGAATGAGGATAACATTCTTTCCGACTACGGCCCTTATATCAAGGAGAACATGGCGGATGCGCTTGATAAAAACGCGGCCATTTCCGGCGGTACCGTATACGGCTTCGGACATGATGTGGCTTCGTCTGCAGGACAGTACGGAGAGTTTGACTATCATCCGGATATCCGCTACGATCTTTACAAGGAAGTAGGGAGCCCTGAAATCAAGGAGCTGGAGGATTATGTAGATGTTTTGAAGAAGATGAAGGAGGCCTGCCCGACCTCAGATTCCGGAAAAGAGACCTACGGCGTATCGCTCTTTAAGGATTGGGACGGCAACATGGTGATGTTCGCAAAGGCAACCGCGACGAACTTCTACGGGCTGGATGAGTTCCACTTTGGCTTCTATGACGCGGACAACGGCGAGTTTGAGGACTGTCTGTCAGAGGGCGGCCATTACGAGAGATGCCTGAGATTTTACAACAAGCTTTATCAGGAGGGCCTGCTGGATCCGGACTCCATGACACAGGGCTATGACGGCTGTATGGAGGATTACCAGGACGGCGGCGCATTCTTCTGTATCTTCAGCTGGATGGGCGCTCAGCAGTACAATACAGACGAGCATATGTCGGCAGGAAAGAAGATGCTTCCTGTAGCGGCGGAGAACCAGGACACTTTGGTTTACGGCCTTGGACAGACCGGTAGCAATCGTATCTGGTCCATCGGTTCCAAGTCCCAGTATCCGGAGCTTTGCATGGCAATCATCAATTACCTGTGCACACCGGAAGGAAGACTCGACTATGAGTACGGCCCGCAGGGCGTATGCTGGGAGTGGCTTGACAACGGCAAGGCGGAGCTGACAGACTTTGGTATGCAGTGCAAATATCTTGCGGCCAGAGAAGACAAGGTAATGCCGGCTCCTTATACAGGGCTCTGGGATGACGGATGCCCTCAGATGAACAATACGACATGGTCCTTAAATACAACCATCCCGGGCGGCGCTGACGGACAGACCTTCAATGCGAAGTATTGGGATAAGTATCTTGCGTTGGAGGTAGACAAGGCAGAGGCAGAGTGGAGAGCGGATATGGGCGTTGACTCCTATACGGAGTACCTGTCAAACTTTGACCACTCGATTTCCGCACCGCACAACTATGCGGAGAGCGCAAAGTCCGACGAGCTTGCGACAACCTGGGAGCAGGTAAAGACCTGTATCCAGAACGGTTCATGGCAGGCAATCTACGCGGCCTCCGATGACGAGTTTGACACCATCATGGCACAGATGCGCGCGGATGCGGCAAGCTACGGCTATCAGGAGTGCATCGACTGGTGCGCGAACGAGGCGTCTCTCAGAAAGGCGGCAGAGATTAAGTAATCGCTGTAAATACCTGAAATAAGCTAATTTTACAGAGGCTATCCGGTACGGATAGCCTCGTTGGTTATACGCTTATATGGCAGGCAAAGGAAGGACATGGTATCGGGATGAATTTTTTTAGTATTGACGGCGGATTCTACCGTTTTATCTGCAGATTTATTGATTTGGTGAAGCTGAATCTGCTGTGGCTGCTGTTTTCGGCGCCAATTGTCACAATCGGCGCGTCCACGGTTGCGGCGTACAGCGTAGCCCTGAAAATGGTGGATGATGAAGAAAGCTATATTGCGCGAAGCTTCTGGAAGGCCTTTAAGGACAATTTCAGGCAGGGGCTTATGCTGGGCATTATTTTTCTGGCGGCAACCTATGCGATTTATCTGGATTATGAGATTAACAGAGTCTCCGTGGACGGCTCCATGCCGCTCATCATTATCGGTATTTTGTCGGTATTTATCTATGTAACGGCAATG
This sequence comes from uncultured Lachnospiraceae bacterium, assembly GCA_949948735.1. Classification (GTDB taxonomy): domain Bacteria; phylum Bacillota; class Clostridia; order Lachnospirales; family Lachnospiraceae; genus COE1. The sequence goes on from CATLGV010000006.1 coordinate 112,238, forward strand.
CTGTACGCATTTCCGCTGCTGGCGCGCTACGAGAACGGCATTATCGCAACGATTCAGAATTCCATGGAGATCTCCAGACGATATTTCGGAAGGACGCTGCTTATCGCTGGGCTGCTGGCGCTGGAGTTTATTGTTTTTAACTTTAACACCATACTGCAGTGCATCGGGCTGCTGTTTGGTCCGGCTTTTGCGATGTTTACCGTGTCGGCGTTTTCCAAACGGATTTTCCAGGAAATTGAAAAGGATCAGAAGGCGTAGGAGCGCTATTCCCCGCGGAGCTGTTTGCGGTATTCCGCAGGGCTGATTCCCACATATTTTTTGAATTTCTTATGGAAATAATCCACATTCTTGTAGCCGACCTGCTCGGAAATCTCATAGACCTTCAGCGTCTGCTGTTCAAGCAGCTTTTTGGAATGCTCAATGCGCCGGTGGTCTACATAGGAGTTGAAATTCTCGCCGATGGCCTTGGTAAAGAGCTTGCCGAGATAGGCGCTGTTGTAGCCAAACAGCGGAGCGATGGTTTCCAGTTTAATATTATTCTGATAATTGTTATCAATATAGTAGAGAATATCGTCAAGAACAGAATCTCTTGAAGAATTTCCGGTTGCATCCATTACAGCCTTGACCTGCTCCGAAAAATATAGGATAATCTCATATAGATAATGGCAGTGTTCTATATGATCGATAATCGCGGAGTTGGAGACCGGCGGGAAGGTAATGCGGGAGCTGTTGTAGACGATATGGATGCTCTGCTTCATTTGCAGAAATAAATCCGTCAAAAACAGCTTTACCTGTTCAATGGTATTCGCGGCGCTGTACAGGTACTGCTCCAGCGAAAAGAGGGTGGAGGCTACCTGCTTGCGGTTGCCGGTCTGCAGATAGCCGACAAGCGTGCCGCAGTATTCCTGAAGCTTGTCGTCGCTGATGGTATGCTTGGCGGTCATAACGCCGGGCAGCTCCTGCCAGCCCAGGGTATGCTGTCCCTGAATGCAGAAGAACCGCCGCTGGATTAAGGCGCAGGCCTCCTCGTAGGACAGATAAATCTCGTCAAGCTGATATACGGGACGGCCGTAGGCAAGAAAAATCGTATCCATGGGGCTTCCTGCCTGCGGCGTGCTTTTTTCGTAATGGGAGAGAAATTCCTCAAAGCGGCGCAGCGCGAAGGAGCCCTTCAGCAGAATGACGTTCCGGTTGTCCTCCGCGAAGGATTCGAAGGAGTGGTTGCCGCTGTTGGTAATATTTAACAGGTCGGCAAAGCTGTAGCTTTTGTCCTCCGGCCGGTGCCCGAATTTCTCATAGATAACGACCTGGTAAACATCGGCGGCAAGCTCTATATTCTGAAGCACGTCCGGCTGGTACTGCCCGGCGGCGTCATAGGTCTTCCAGGTGCCGGTCACAAGCTCATGGAGAATGGTGTCCCTGGCCTTGGTGCGATAGAGCGCGATATGGTCGGATTCCTTATGCTCTTCCTCAATGGCAAGCCGGATGGCATGAATGGCCTCGAGAAGCTCGTCCTCGTCAAGGGGCTTTGTGAGATAAAATTCCACGCCGTACTTGATGGCGGCCTGCGCGTAGGAGAAATCGGAGTAGCCGCTGAGAATAATGAATTTCCCGCAATAGCCCTGCTCGCGCGCGATGCGGATAATATCAATGCCGGTGAGCTTTGGCATGCGGATGTCCAGCAGCACGAGACTGGGCGTATTATGTAAGATCCCTGAGAGCGCCTCCTCGCCGTTGCCGGCTTCGCCGCAGAGTGTGAAGCCAAGCTGTTCCCAGTCGAGGATGCATTTAAGCCCCTCGCGGATATTTTTTTCATCATCTGCAATAAACAGTGTTTCCATTTGGAAGCCTCCTCATCAAACGTACGCAAATCTTTAGTTTAAGTATAGGGGAACCCAAATAGATTGTCAAACCGAAAACGAGGTAAACGAAATGATAACGACGAAGAATAAGGCAGGAATCATAAGCCTTGTCCTAAGCTGCGCGCTGGCCTTGTCCGGCTGCGCGTCCCTGACGGAGAAGGCGGATTATCTGACGCGGCTCGATGAGAACGAGTGCCCGTATGAGGAATTTATCGTAGTGGACGTGTACGACGACTTTGCCAACTATCAGGGGATACAGGCAGGGTGGTTTGGCGAGATCGTCGAAAAAAAGTTTAACATGGAGCTCAATATCATAGCGCCGAATGTGTCAGGCGGCCATGAGACGCTGTTTCAGATGCGGGCGGCGGCGGGAAATGTCGGGGATTTGATTATTTTCCGGTCGGAGAACGGCGTCCTCAACGAGCTGGTGAATGCGGGCCTTGTCTATAATATGGAGGACATGCTGCAGGACAGTTATATAATGAAGTATAAGGACGCCATTGCAAACCTAAATAAGGATGTGCCCAAGGCCGGCATTTATGCGATACCCTCCGAGATTTCGACGGATTCGAGGAATACGCCCAGCGAGGCGCTGGAGCCGGGCTACGGCCCGTATATCCGCTGGGATTTATATAAAGAGCTGGGCTACCCGCGGCTCGAGACGCTGGAGGATCTGCTGCCCGTTTTAAAGGAAATGCAGGAGCGGATGCCGGTCAACGAGGAAGGGCAGAAGACCTACGGCTTCTCTTTTTTTAAGGAATGGGACGACAATATGATGAATGCGGTCAAGCAGCCCTGCTGCTTTTACGGCTATGACGAATGCGGCTTTGTGCTCGCCAAGGCGGACGGCAGCGATTATCAGAGCGTTGTGGATGAGGATTCGCTGTATATGCGGATGCTGAAATTCTTCTTCGACGCGAATCAGCTTGGGCTTATCGACCCGGAATCCGTCAGTCAGAATTATGAGGCCTGCTTCGAAAAATACAGTCAGGGGCGCGTTTTTTTCTCACCGTGGCCGTGGCTGGGGCAGTCCGCGTACAATACGGTGGAGAATGCCGAGGCCGGCAGGGGCTATATGTTTGCGCCGGTGGAGGATCTACAGATTTATTCCCACGGCTGTAATCCGGACGGAAACGCAAGAAGCGCGATTGCGGTTGGCGCAAAGGCCAAGGATCCGGAGCGGATGGTGGACTTTATCAACTGGCTTTACTCGCCGGAGGGCATCTGCCTGAGCAACGCCGGCGCCGGCGCCACGGCAGGGCCGGAGGGGCTGATGTGGGAGCAGGGTGACGACGGCCCGCGGCTTACAGAATTTGGTATTGAGGCGCTGCAAAACGGCGGTACGATACAGATGCCTCAGGAGTACGGGGGCGGGAGCTGGAAGGACGGGATTTCCGCGCTGAACTATAAGGCGGTGGCCCAGCGGGAGCGGGATGACAATGGAAACTATTACTACTATATTCTGTGGGACAGCGTGATTCAGAAAGAGCCTTCGGCGCTTGCCTCGGACTGGCAGCGCGTCATGGACGCGGAGACGACGATGGAATATCTGCAGAAGAACGGGATGCTGGTGGTAGCGCCGGGCAGCTCCTATGTCCAGCCGGTAGAGACGCTGGAGGAATCTACGATTCGCAACCAGTGCAAAAGCGTGATTCAGCGTTATTCCTGGGATATGGTTTTTGCGGAGGATGAGGCGGAATTTTACGCGCTGTTCCGACAGATGCGGGAGACCGTGCAAAGCTACGGCTACGGCAAAATTCTGGAGACAGACATGATGAATGCAAGGGCAATATGCAGTGAACAATAACAGGGATTATATTTTGAGAGAGGCTTCTCGGAAAGAAGGGATGGGAATGGGAGTACAAAGACAGAATAAAATCATGTACGGCGGGGATTATAATCCGGAGCAGTGGAGCGAGGAGGTATGGGCGGAGGATATGCGTCTGTTAAAGCTTGCGCATATTGATATTGTGACGCTCAACGTCTTTAACTGGGCGATGCTGCAAAAGGACGACGAGGTCTATGATTTTGTGAAGCTGGACAAGATCATGGAGCTGGTAAAGGAAAACGGGCTGAAGGTCTGCATGGCGACCTCCACCGCGGCGCATCCGGCGTGGATGGCAAGGAAGCACCCGGATATTTTGCGGACGGAGCACAACGGCATGAAGCGGAAATTCGGCAGTCGTCACAATTCCTGCCCCAACAGCCCGACGTATCGAAAATATTCGGCGCTCCTTGCCCAAAAGCTGGCGCAGCGGTATCAGGGATATGACAATATTGTCGCATGGCATGTGGCGAACGAGTACGGCGGGCAGTGCTACTGCGAGAACTGTGAGAAACAGTTCCGCGTCTGGTTAAAGGAAAAGTACGGGACGATTGAGGAGCTCAACCGTGTATGGAATCTGGCGTTCTGGAGCCATACGATGTACGACTGGGAGGACGTGGTGGTGCCTGATTTGAGATCCGAGGAGTGGTTCTGGGATTACACACGGACAAATTTTCAGGGGATTTCCCTCGATTACAGAAGATTCCAGTCGGACAGCATGCTGGCCTGCTACAGGGCGGAGCGGGACGCGATCAAAGAAATCATGCGGGGGGTGCCGGTCACGACGAATCTGATGGGCTTCTATAAAGACCTTGATTATCAGAAATGGGCGCGGGAGATGGATTTTGTCAGCTGGGACAACTATCCGGGACATGACGCGTATCCTGCGCAGATTGCGATGTCGCACGATTTAATCCGGGGACTCAAGCAGGGGGCGCCGTTCTGGCTGATGGAGCAGACGCCGGGCGTGAGCAACTGGCATCCGTACTGCGCGCTGAAGCGCCCGGGCGTGCTGCGCCTCTGGAGCTATCAGGCGGTGGCGCACGGCTCCGATACGGTGATGTTTTTCCAGATGCGGCGGAGCATCGGCGCGTGCGAGAAGTACCACAGCGCGGTGATTGACCATGCGGGTCACGAGAACACAAGAGTATTCCGGGAGACGGCCGCGCTCGGCAAAGAGCTGGAGCGCATCGGCGCCCAGACGCTCGGCGCGCGCACGCCTGCCGACGTCGCGTTGATATTTGACTGGGACAACTGGTGGGCCTCGGAGTATTCGGCGGGGCCAAGCCGTCTGATCAATTATCACGGAGAGGCGTCGAAGTACTACAGGGCGCTTAGCGAGGCCAATATAGCGGTGGACATTATCGGCGTGGAGGACGATTTGTCCGGATATAAGCTGGTTATCGCGCCGATGCTTTATATGTGCAAGGACGGCTTTGACGAGAAGGTGCGGATGTACGTGAAAGGCGGCGGGGCATTTCTGACGACGTATTTCAGCGGTTATGTGGAGGATCACGATCTCGTGGTGACCGGCGGGTATCCGGCGAGGCTGCGCGACATCCTTGGGATATGGGTGGAGGAGTCGGACGCGGTTGTCGAGGGAAAATGCAATCACTTTACTTATAAGGGGGTGCGGTATCCGGCGGATATTCTCTGCGATTTGCTGCATCTGGAGGGCGCGCGTGCAGTCAGCGCATATGAGGAGGATTTCTACAGGGGGATGCCGGTGCTCACGGAAAACGACTTCGGGAAGGGAAAGGCGTTCTATGTGGCGGCAGGCTCCGGCCGTGAGTTCTATGCGGCTTATCTGGCGGATCTCTGCGGCAGTCTTGGCATCTCACCGGTATTGAAAGCGCCGGAGGGAATCGAGGCTGTTGTCAGGGAGAATGAAAACGGCAGCTTTTTGTTCATCTTAAATCACAATGACGCGGACACGGCGGTGACACTTGCGGACAGCGGCACGGACATTATCACGGAAACGGCGTATGCCGCCGGCGCGCAGGTGACGATGGCGCCAAAGGACGTGTTGATTCTAAGGAAACGCTGATTAAATCAGCATTTCCTTAGAGCTTCCGGCGGATGCACACGGATTTGCAAGGGAAACTGCTGCTTCGCAGCGCAAATCCGGTGCGGGAAACGCTTTAATCAGCGTTTCCCTAAGGGGAAGCAATGATTTTATCGGCGCCTCCGTAAAGGGGTAATTTTGCGGATTCTGCACAGAATAGATTACGATAAGGAAGAGGGGGGAACCGTATGTTAGAGAAGATTGATTTGACAAAATCAATAGAAAAAAAGGAATACAAGAAGCAGATGGCAGCGCTTGAGCCGCAGCTTGCGCTTTTGCAGCGCAGGCTCAGGGAGAAGGGCGTTCCGGTTATGATTGTGTTCGAGGGCTTTGGCGCGGCGGGAAAGGGCAAGCAGATCAATCGGCTGATACAGGCGCTGGATCCCAGAGGCTTTACGGTCTATTCGATAGACGCGCAGACACAGGAGGAGGAGCTGCACCCGTTTTTGTGGCGGTTTTGGACCAAAACGCCCGAAAAGGGGCGGATTGCCGTCTTTGACAGGAGCTGGTACAGAAGGCTTTTGTCAGAGCGGTATGAGAAAAAGACCTCCGGCAAAGAGGTTCCTGCGGTTTTGGAGGAAATCGAAAGCTTTGAACGGCAGCTGACAGACGGCGGGACGCTGCTGATCAAGTTTTTCCTGGACATCTCCAGGAAGGAGCAGAAAAAGCGGTTTGAGAAGCTTGCGGGCAAGAAGGCGACCCGCTGGCGGGTGACGGACAGTGACATGGAACAGAACCGCAGCTTTAGCGCGTATCAGCGGCTTGTGGACGAGGTGCTGACAAAGACGGACAGCGAATATGCGCCGTGGACGATTATTGAGGCGGAGGATGAGCGGTTTGCCTCCGTGAAGATTTTATCAACGGTGGCCGCGGCTTTTGCGGAGCGCTATAAACAGGAATGCGCTCCCCGCACCAGGGAGATTGACGGTAAATTCGACAATACGGATTTGTGCGACAGCGTCCTGAAAAAGGTGGATTTATCCAGGAGGCTGGATACGGAAACCTACGAAAAGAAGCTTAAGGCGCTTCAGAAGAAGCTGCGGCTTCTGCACGGAGCACTGTACGCGAAACGCATTCCGGTGGTGCTTGCCTTCGAGGGCTGGGATGCCGGCGGAAAGGGCGGCGCGATTAAAAGGCTGACAAGGGCGCTGGATCCCAGAGGCTATACGGTGAATCCGACAAGCGCGCCCAATGATATTGAGCGGGCGCATCATTATCTGTGGCGGTTCTGGACGAGGATGCCCAAGGACGGGCATATTGCCATTTTTGACAGGACCTGGTACGGCAGAGTCATGGTGGAGCGCATTGAGGGCTTCTGCACGACGCAGGACTGGCAGCGCGCTTATAAGGAAATCAATCAGATGGAGCGGCAGCTTGTCAATCACGGCGCGGTAGTGCTCAAGTTCTGGCTGCATATCGACAAGGAGGAGCAGGCGCGCCGCTTCAGGGACAGGCAGGATAACCCGGAAAAAAGCTGGAAGATCACGGATGAGGACTGGAGAAACCGTGAGAAGTGGGAGCTTTACGAAAAAGCGGTGGACGAGATGCTTGTCCGGACCTCTACCGCGGACGCGCCGTGGATTATTGTGGAAGGAAACGACAAGCTGTATGCAAGAATCAAGGTCCTCGAAACGGTTGTAGAGGCGTTGGAAAAGCGGCTGGAGGCGTGAGCCTGCGCTTCCGGGTGCTAAGATAATCAGGTTTTACATATATTTTTATGAAGCCTTTCCAAAAAGGAAGAGAGAATATATGAATCTGAAAAAACGTTTCAAAAAAACAGCGGCGCTGTTTCTTGCCCTTTTTATGCTGTTCAATACCTGTATTCCGGTCAACGCAAAGACGCCGGATCTGCGGCTGTACGCCAAAGCGGCGGTGCTGATGGATGCGGATTCGGGACGCGTGCTTTTTGAGCGGTGCGGCGACGATCAGCTCCCCATGGCAAGCACGACGAAGATTATGACGCTGATTGTAACGCTCGAGAACGCCAATCTGGAGGATACCGTTACCGTGTCCTCCTATGCGGCGTCCATGCCCGATGTACAGCTCAATATCCGGGAAAACGAGCAGTACCGCCTGCGGGATCTGACATATTCGCTGATGCTGGAATCCCACAACGACTCCGCAGTGGCGATAGCGGAGCATGTGGGCGGCAGCGTGGAGCAGTTTGCGGCGATGATGAACGAAAAGGCGGCGGAGATTGGCTGCACCGATACATATTTTATTACGCCAAACGGCCTGGACGCGTCGGACGGCGACCGGATTCATTCTACGACAGCAAAGGACCTGGCACGTATTATGTCCTACTGTATCACAAAATCACCTCAAAGAGAGCAGTTCCTTCAAATCACAAGGACGCCTTCGCACGCATTTACCGATCTTGCGGGCAAAAGGAGCTTTAGCTGCACGAATCACAACGCGTTTCTGAATATGATGGCCGGGGCGCTGACGGGGAAAACCGGCTTTACCAACAAGGCGGGCTACTGCTATGTGGGCGCGCTGCGCCGCGACGGCAAAACCTTTGTTGTGGCGCTGCTTGCGTGCGGGTGGCCGAATCACAAGACCTACAAGTGGAGCGACACGCGCTGCCTGATGGAATACGGGCTGGCAAATTACAATTACCGATCGTTTGACGAGGCCGGGATACCGCAGGAGACCAGCCAGCCCATACGGGTATATGCGGCGCAGGGCGACCGAATCGGCGGCGAGGAATATGTAAAGGTAGGGCTTTTGGTGAATAAAAATGCAGGAAATGATGCAGAATGTGAAGGACTGCTTCTAAATGAAAGCGAAAAGATAACGGTTACGCTGCATAAAAAGAAAACGCTTACGGCGCCGGTGGCGGCGGGGGAGCCGGTCGGATATATCAGCTACAGCGTCGGGGACGAGGAGTGGAAGCGGGTCGAGCTGGTCACGCTCGAGGAGAAAAAGGCGATCGATTTTGCATGGTGTGTCCGGCAGGTTTTAGGGCATTGGCTGCTGTAAAAAATTAAAACGGAAAAATGAAAATTTTACTAGGCGTGGCGGATACTATGTGTTATACTCAAGATGACGCAATTTTTTTTAAAATGAATTGCGGAGAAAAGGTTTTATTTAAATTAATATAAAAAATGGAGGTCATAAAATGAGTAACACTTCAAGTTTGGCAAGTAAAAGAATTGAATCTTTACTTGATGAAAGCAGTTTCGTTGAAATCGGCGCGCTTGTTACTGCCAGGGCGACTGATTTCAATCTGAAACAGACTGAGACTCCTTCCGACGGCGTTGTAACCGGCTATGGAGTCATCAATGGCAATCTTGTGTATGTGTACAGCCAGGATGCTTCCGTGCTGAACGGTTCCGTAGGCGAGATGCATGCCAAAAAGATTGCAAATCTTTATGACTTGGCGATGAAGACAGGCGCGCCTGTCATCGGCCTTATCGATTCGGCAGGTCTCAGGCTTCAGGAGGCGGCGGACGCGTTGAACGCGTTTGGCGAGATTTATCTGAAGCAAACGCTTGCTTCCGGCGTTATTCCTCAGATTACGGCTGTTTTCGGAAGCTGCGGCGGCGGACTGGCACTGATTCCGACGCTGACGGATTTTACTTTTATGGAAGCTTCCAGGGCAAAGCTTTTTGTCAATTCCCCCAACGCGCTTGACGGCAACAATATCGGCAAGTGTGATTCTTCATCAGCAGATTTCCAGAGCAAAGAGAGCGGCACGGTGGACGTGGCTGCGGACGAGGATACGATTTTTGCAAAGATCAGAGAGCTTGTATCCATGCTGCCCGGCAATAATGAGGACGATGCGTCCGAGACGGCGTGCACGGATGATTTGAACAGAGTCTGCGCAGAGCTTGCAAACTGTGTCGGTGATACGGCGATTGCGCTTTCCACCATTGCGGACGACCATATTTTCTTTGAGCTCAAGGAGAATTACGCCAGGGATATGGTGACCGGCTTTATCAAGCTCAACGGCGTGACGATCGGCTGCGTTGCCAATCGCACAGAGGTATACAATGAAGAGGGCAAGGCGGAGGAGAAGTTTGCCGCTGCGTTATCACCCAACGGATGCGAGAAGGCGGCAGATTTCATTCAGTTCTGCGATGCATTCAATATACCGGTGCTGTCCCTCACAAATGTAACAGGATATGCTGCGACAATGTGCAGCGAGAAGCGTATCGCCAAGGCAGTGGCCAAGCTTACATACGCTTTTGCCAACGCTACGGTTCCCAAGGTAAACGTCATTATCGGCAAGGCTTTCGGGAGCGCTTATGTTGCCATGAATTCCAAGGCCATTGGTGCGGATATTACAATCGCATGGGCGGATGCGGAGATTGGCGCGATGGATGCGCAGCTTGCGGCAAGGATTATGTATGATGGACAAGGTGCTGAGGTAATCAAGGAGAAGGCGGCGGAATACGCGGCGGCGCAGACAAGTGCGGCTGGCGCTGCCAGAAGAGGGTATGTTGACCAGATTATAGAGGCAGCCGATACCAGAAAGTATGTTATCGGCGCGTTTGAAATGCTATACACAAAAAGAGAGGACCGTCCGGCAAAGAAGCATGGGACAGTCTAGGAAAGGGTGAACGTTAATATGAAGAAAATTTTAAAGACGTTATTAATGCTTACCTGCGTATTGGGATTGACGGCATGCGGCGCTGAAGAGTCTATAAGCGATGTACAGCAGAGCAAGCTGGATTCGGCCGAGTACCGTTCCGGCTATGTTGTTGACGCAGTGATGTCCATCATAAACGAGGACATTGATGAGACCTGGCTGAAGGAATATGACAATATGGAGCTGGCTCATATATTCAGCAACGGAATGACGAGCATCCTGTCTCAGGTTTCAGGCGGCTCCATCACCGATTTTGAGTGTGAGGGCAAGGCTGTCAACAACGCGCTTACCTCGTTCCGTTCAGGCATGGAGGAGCTGGGAGACAATATCACAACCGGCGACGCATCGGCTGTTGTAAATGACGATACGATTATCGTAACGGTTCCGGTAAGCGGATCCGCAAGGAACGGGTCGGTGGAGCTGATTTTCAGCAACGATGTATTCTTTACAATGACCTCCTGTACGCTGAATACGGACAGCAGCATGGGAGAGCTGATGACAAGGGCGGCGTTAAATACCGTTCTTGGTATGGGAACCGTATTTATCGTTCTGGTACTGATCAGCCTTATTATTTCATGCTTTGGCCTTATCTCCAAGATGCAGGCAAAGCTTGCAAAGAAGGAAGTGCCCGCGCCCGCACCCGCACCGGCGCCGGTTGTTGAGGAGCCTGTAATTGAGGAGTCCGCGGACGACGAAGAGCTTGTCGCGGTGATTGCGGCTGCGATTGCCGAATACGAGGGAACCTCTGTTGAGGGCTTCAGGGTCAGAAGCATTAAGAGAGCAAATACCAGAAAATGGAAAAACGCATAGCATTAGTTAAATAAGAGGATTTGAAGTAATTTAGGAGGATAAACGAAATGAAAAATTATACAATTACTGTGAACGGCAGCGTATATGATGTAGTAGTAGAGGAAGGTGCAGGCTCCGGCGCGGCGCCCGCAGCAGCGCCCAGACCGGTGGCGGCGCCTAAGGCAGCACCTGCGGCAGCGCCCAAGGCGGCGGCAGGCGCAGGCAGCATAAAGGTAGAGGCAGGCGCGGCAGGCAAGGTATTCAAGCTTGAAGCGAAGGTTGGCCAGGCGGTAAAGAAAGGCGACGCAGTAGTTATTATTGAGGCCATGAAGATGGAAATCCCTGTAGTGGCTCCCGAAGACGGTACGGTGGCAAGCATCGACGTGGCAGTTGGCGACTCTGTTGAAGCAGGCTCCACGCTTGCAACCTTAAACTAAGCACAGACAACTGTGCAATCGGGATTCTTCTGCAGAGTTACCGATAGACAATACAATAGGAGGTCAACAAAATGCAGTATATATTAACTACATTAGACAATCTGATACACCAGACAGCATTTTTTAATCTGACCGGTGGAAATTTAATTATGATTGCCGTAGCATGTATATTTCTTTACCTGGCTATCGCGAAGCAGTATGAGCCGCTTCTTTTGACACCGATAGCATTCGGTATGCTGCTTGTGAATATCTATCCGGATATTATGGCGCCCATCGGTGAGGACGGGACGGCCGGCGGCTTACTGTATTATTTCTATTTACTGGACGAATGGGCAATTCTCCCGTCCCTGATTTTCATGGGTGTTGGCGCGATGACGGATTTTGGCCCGCTGATTGCGAATCCCAAGAGCTTCCTGCTCGGTGCGGCGGCGCAGTTTGGTATCTTTGCCGCGTACTTCGGTGCGATTGCGCTTGGCTTCAATGACAAGGCGGCTGCCGCGGTTTCCATTATCGGAGGTGCGGACGGCCCGACTTCCATTTTCCTTGCCAGCAAGCTTGGACAGACCGCTTTACTCGGCCCCATAGCGGTGGCGGCATATTCATATATGTCTCTGGTCCCGATTATCCAGCCGCCGATTATGAAGCTTCTCACGACGGAGAAGGAGCGCAAGATCAAAATGGCGCAGCTTCGTCCTGTATCAAAGCTTGAGAAAATCCTGTTTCCGATTATCGTTACGATTGTCGTATGTATGATTCTTCCCACAACGGCGCCGCTTGTCGGTATGCTGATGTTAGGTAATCTGTTCCGGGAGTCCGGCGTAGTCAGACAGCTTCAGGAGACGGCTTCCAATGCGCTGATGTATATTGTTGTTATCCTCCTTGGAACATCCGTAGGCGCTACGACAAGCGCGGAGGCATTCCTGAACTGGGATACGATTAAGATTGTCATTTTGGGACTTGTTGCCTTTGCCTTTGGTACGGCGGCCGGCGTGCTGTTTGGCAAGCTGATGTGCGTTGCGACAAAGGGCAAGGTAAATCCGCTGATTGGTTCTGCCGGAGTTTCCGCAGTGCCGATGGCGGCGCGTGTTTCGCAGAAGGTGGGCGCGGAGGAGGATCCGACGAACTTCCTGCTGATGCATGCGATGGGGCCGAATGTGGCAGGCGTTATCGGTACTGCGGTAGCGGCCGGTACCTTTATGGCGATTTTCGGTGTATTTTAAATAAAATTACAAGAAAGTAGGAGGAATAGAAATGTCAGAAATGGTTAAAAAACCTGTTGGGATTACCGAGACGGTGCTGCGTGACTCCCATCAGTCCTTAATAGCAACGAGAATGCCGACGGAGCTGATGCTTCCGATTCTTGACAAGATGGATAAGGTGGGCTATCATTCCCTGGAGTGCTGGGGCGGCGCGACCTTTGACGCATCCCTGCGATTCCTGAAGGAGGATCCGTGGGAGAGACTGCGAAAAATCAGGGATAAGGTGAAAAATACAAAGCTGCAGATGCTTTTCAGAGGCCAGAACATCCTTGGATACCGTCATTACGCGGATGACGTGGTGACGGAGTTCGTTGAGAAGTCCATCGCAAACGGTATTGATATTATCCGTATCTTCGACTGCTTTAACGATTTGAGAAATCTGCAGTGCGCGGTAAACGCGGCGAACGCGGTGAAGCAGAGGGAAGGGCGCGGCGAGGCGCAGATAGCGCTTTCCTATACGCTGGGCGATGCTTATACATTGGAATACTGGATGAAGATGGCAAAGGATATTGAGGAGATGGGCGCGGATTCCATTTGCATCAAGGATATGGCGGGCCTTCTGGTTCCTTATAAGGCGGAGGAGCTGATCAAGGCGATGAAGTCTGCGACAAAGCTGCCGATTCAGCTGCATACGCATTATACATCCGGTGTTGCGTCCATGACATATTTGAAGGCAGTGGAGGCGGGCGTCGACGTGATCGACTGTGCGATTTCTCCCTTTGCCCTTGGTACATCACAGCCGGCGACGGAGGTTATGGTTGAGACCTTTAAGGGAACGCCGTATGACACCGGATATGATCAGAACCTGCTGGCGGAAATCGCAGAGCATTTCAGACCGTTCAGAGAGGAATGCCTCAAGAGCGGCCTGCTCAATCCGAAGGTACTCGGCGTAGATATCAAGACGCTGATGTATCAGGTGCCGGGCGGTATGCTTTCCAACATGGTGAGCCAGCTCAAGGAGCAGAACGCGGAGGACAAATATTACGAGGTGCTTCAGGAAATCCCGAGAGTCCGCAAGGATCTTGGCGAGCCGCCTCTTGTTACGCCTTCATCGCAGATTGTCGGTACACAGGCTGTATTTAATGTCCTGATGGGCGAGCGCTACAAGATGGCGACAAAGGAAACGAAGGCAGTACTGCGCGGCGAGTACGGCCAGACGGTGAAGCCCTTCAATAAAGAAGTACAGGACAAGGTGCTTTCAGCGGAGGAGAAGGATGCGATTATTACCTGCCGTCCTGCGGATAAATTACCAAATGAGTTAAAGAAGATAGAAGAAGAGATGAAGGAGTGGAAGCAGCAGGATGAGGATGTATTGTCCTATGCATTGTTCCCGCAGGTTGCGGTTGATTTCTTCAAATATCGTCAGGCGCAGCAGGAGAAGGTTGATATGACTCAGGCTGATACAAAGAATGGAGCTTATCCGGTATAATTTCGGGGCATTTATCAGTATCGGGTTAATCTTTTAACCCGATACTGTTTTTGACCGGATTTGCGTTTGGGTCAAAATGGAGGATAATAATGGCAAGAAAAGAATTAATAACAAAGGATAAAATTTTAGAGGCCGCCTTTACTTTGGCCAGAGCAGAAGGGATAGAGAGTGTGACTGCCAGAAAGCTGGCGAAGCATATAGGCTGTTCGACGCAGCCCATTTTTCGTGTCTATTCGAATATGAACGAGCTGTATGCGGAGATTTATGCGCAGGCAGTGGAGGCTTTTGGTGATTATTATGAGAACTTCAAGTCGGAGGCGGAGAAGCCGTTTCTCAATCTTGGGCTTGCTTACATAAATTATGCGAAAGAGGAAGAGCAGCTGTTTAAAATGCTGTTCCAGTCGGAGGCACAGGAAAAGAAGAGCCTTTATGAGCTTCTCAACGGGAAATCGGGAGCGCTGACAAAGGAGATTAATAAAGCGGCTGCCGGCGGCTGCCAGAATCCCAGCGGATTATTTATGAAAATGTGGATATTTATTCACGGCTGCGCCTGCATGGTGCTTACGGGGGATTATGATTTGACGCAGGAGGAGACGGCGGATCTTCTGGCGGATATTTATCAATGCTGTTCGTAGGCCGCTGACGGCACGGTAGAATACAGGGCAGTGAGGATTATTCATGGACACAAAATATGATACCATCTCGAGAATTAACGAAAAATTTAATAAAATGAGTAAGAGTCATAAGAAAATAGCGACCTATATTATAGACCATTATGAGCAGGCCGCTTTTATGACGGCGGCAAAGCTGGGGAAGACGGTGGGAATCAGTGAGTCCACGGTGGTACGTTTCGCGTACGCGCTCGATTATGAGGGATACCCGGAATTTCAGGAGGCGCTGGCCGAATGGGTGAAGGATAAGCTCAATTCAGTACAGAAGATCGGCGCCAAATACGGCAAGAGCACACAGTCCGAAATCCTGACCTCCGTGTTAAACGCGGATATGGAAAAGATAAACGATACGATAGAGCATGTGGATCCGCAGGCTTTTGAGACGGCGGTCGATATTATCCTGAACGCTAAGCATGTATATATTATCGGCATCAGGAGCTGCAAGCCGCTTGCGGAGTTTCTTCATTTCTATTTAAATATGATTCGGGGAGAGGTTTATTTGCTTTCCTCGACAAGTACTTCCGAGATTTTTGAGCAGATGCTGCGAATCAACGAAAAAGACGTGATTATCGGCATCAGCTTCCCGCGGTATTCGATGAGGACGCTTAAGGCGATGGAGCTGGCAAACGACAAAAACGCAAAGGTGATTACGATTACGGACACCATTCATTCGCCGATGTGCCTTTATTCCTCCTGTAACCTGATGGCCAGAAGCGACATGGTTTCCATTGTCGACTCGCTTGTGGCGCCGCTGAGTCTGATTAACGCGCTGGTGGTGGCACTGTGCCTGAAGCGCCCGGAGGACGTAAAGCGAAGCCTGGAATCGCTGGAATACGCATGGGATAATTATCAGGTATACCTTAAGGATGAGATTAATTTTATTGATGAAGATACATTCCTCGTTCCGCTGCAAAGCCAGATGGAGCCCAAAAAACGAAAAAAATAAGGCGGAATGCTTCGGATTTATGAAAATAAAGGACTTTTGACGGAATATGAAAAATATCGTGGTAATCGGCGGCGGCGCGGCCGGAATGATGGCTGCCGTTGCGGCCTGCGGGCAGGGAGACCGGGTGGTTCTGCTGGAAAAAAATGAAAAGCCTGGAAAAAAGCTTTTTATCACGGGAAAAGGACGCTGTAATGTTACCAACAGCTGCGAGACGGACGAGCTGTTTGCTCAGGTGATGGAGCACGCCAAGTTTTTATACAGCGCGATATACGGCTTTGACAACCAGGCCGTTATGCGCTTCTTTGAGAAGGAGGGGTGCCCGTTAAAGATTGAGCGGGGACAGCGCGTATTTCCGGTATCGGATCACAGCTCAGATATTATACGGGCGCTGGAGTCCGCGATGAAGAGGGCGGGTGTGCAGCTTCGGCTTGGCTGTGAAGCGCGCAAAATCAATCTGTGTGCGCTTGCGCCGGATGGGGAGAACAGTCAGGACGGCCCGAGAAAGAAAATGAGGCAGACGGCACAGGTGCAGAGCGTAGAGCTGTTTGACCGGTCAGGAGGAAGGACGTCGGCGGGCGGCAGGGAAACGCTTCCTGCCGACCGGATTATTATAGCGACCGGCGGGATATCCTATGTGCTCACCGGATCTACGGGGGACGGATACCGGTTCGCGGAGCGCTGCGGCCATACGGTGACGCCGCGTTCTCCCGCATTGGTGCCGTTTACGGTGCGTGAGGAGTGGTGCCGTGCATTGCAGGGGCTTTCTCTCAGAAATGTCCGGGTATCTGTGACGGCGGACGGAAAGACGGTTTATTCCGATTTCGGCGAGATGCTGTTTACGCATTACGGTGTGAGCGGTCCGCTGATTCTCAGCGCCAGCAGCCATTATGTGCATAAGCTGTGCGGGAAGTCCGTACGGGACAGGGACGTAAAGCTTTTGATAGACTTAAAGCCCGCGCTCACGGCGGAGCAGCTTGACAAGCGGATTCTCAGGGAATTTGAGGAGCATAAGAACAAGCAGTTTCAAAATGCCGTCAGCAGCCTGTTTCCGGCGAAGCTTTTGTCGGTTATGCCGATGCTGGCGGGAATTGATCCCGACAAGAAGGTGCATGACATCACAAGGGAGGAAAGAGAGCGTTTTGCGGCGGTCATCAAATGTATGGAGCTTACGATAACGGGGCTTCGGAATTATGATGAAGCCGTTATCACAAAGGGCGGCGTCGCAGTCGGTGAGATTAATCCGTCAACGATGGAATCAAAGCTCGTAAAGGGACTTTACTTTGCGGGAGAGGTGCTTGATGTGGATGCGCTTACCGGAGGCTTTAATTTACAAATCGCATGGTCTACAGGACATTTGGCAGGAGAAAGCGCTGCGAAGGAGGATTGAAATGAGTTATAGTATTGCAATTGACGGGCCGGCAGGAGCCGGAAAAAGCACAATCGCGAAGCTGATCGCTAAGAAAAAGGGCTATATTTATGTGGACACGGGCGCGATGTACCGGGCGATGGCTTTGTTTTTTACGGAGTCCGGCATTTCCGCGGCCGAACAGGACAAAATCAGCGCCGCGGCGCAGGACGCGGATGTAACGATTTCATACGAGAACGGAGAGCAAATCGTATGGCTGAACGGCAGGAACGTAAACGGGCTGATTCGCACGGAGGCAGTCGGCAATATGGCGTCCGAGAGCAGCAAGAACAAGGACGTCCGCCAAAAGCTGGTAGAGCTGCAGCGCGCGCTTGCAGGGAAGGAGAATGTGGTTATGGACGGCCGGGATATCGGCACCTGCGTTCTGCCGGACGCCAATGTCAAGGTCTATCTGACGGCGGACAGCCATGTAAGAGCGCTGCGGCGCTATAAGGAGCTTCAGGCCAAGGGACAGCCCTGTGATCTTGAAACGATAGAGAAGGATATTGTCGACAGGGATTATCAGGATATGCACCGGGATATTTCCCCGCTGCGTCAGGCTCAGGACGCAGTGCTGCTGGATTCCTCCGACATGACGATAGAGGAAGTGGCGCAGGCGATTATCGGGCTGTGCGACGGGGCGCAGGAGGCATAGACGGGCATGGAGGTAGTCGTAACAAAGTCCGCCGGCTTCTGCTTTGGCGTAAAGCGGGCTGTCGAGCAGGTGTATGAGCAGGTGCGCCAGGGCAAAAGGGTTTACACCTACGGATCGATTGCGCATAATGAGGCGGTCGTTAAGGAGCTGGAGGAGCAGGGCGTGACCGTGCTGGAGAGCAGGGAGGAGCTGGAGAAGCTGACCGAAGGCACGGTGATCATACGCGCGCACGGTGTTGCGGAGGAAATCTATAAGCTGCTGGAGGCGAAAGGCCTTGCGTATATCGATGCAACCTGCCCGTTTGTGAAGCGCATTCACAGGATTGTGCAGGAGCAGTCGGCGCTGGGGCGGCAGATTATTATTATAGGAAATAACGGGCATCCTGAGGTGGAGGGCGCCAAGGGATGGACAAAAACTCCGGCGGTCGTGATTGAAACACCGCAGCAGGCACGGGATTTTACTGTAAAAAACGGCGAAAAGCTGTGTATTGTATCACAAACGACATTTAATTACAAGAAATTTCAAGATTTAGTTGAAATTTTTCAAGAAAAAGGTTATGATATTATTGTTGCGAATACTATATGCAATGCAACGGAGAACAGTCAGAGGGAAGCAAGGGAGCTTGCAGCCCAAGCTGACGTTATGATTGTGATAGGTGGTACTCACAGTTCCAACACACGCAAGCTGTATGAGATATGCAGGAGCGAATGTGAGAGTACTTACTATATACAAACACTGGAAGACCTGAAATTAGAGTTACCTAATTCTGTTGAACTAGTGGGCATTACAGCGGGGGCTTCTACCCCAAACAAAATAATTGAGGAGGTTCAAAATTATGTCAGAATTAACTTTTGAACAAATGTTAGAAGAATCATTAAAAACTATTCATACAGGAGAGGTAATTGAAGGTACA
>CATLGV010000007.1 GCA_949948735.1 uncultured Lachnospiraceae bacterium
CCCTCACGTAAGACCCTAAAACCAGACCCTCTCGAAGAACCCTAAAAAACTATGCTGTTTTTAATGCCAAACCCTATCGACAGACCCTAAAATAGATTGGCAAACCCTAAAGAACTTTGATTATCCTTTTATTCGTTATATCGCACTGCTTTATTTTAAATTGAAATAAGCAATCTCATTAAACAAATCATAATCACTATATTTTAATCTGCAGTCCTCCAGCGACAGATCCTTCGGTATCTCAAATAACAGATTGCCTGTGACATCCAAATTGGGATTAACCGTATCAATCGTTATAAATTTATCATCCGCTACTGCAATAATGGTTGGTACATATTCCGCATCATCAGGACCAATCAACTTGAAATAATTCAATAACAAATTCTGGCTTTTTTTAGAAGTATTTCTAATCGTTATATTGATGACAGCGTACTTTCCACTATCCGGCTTATAAGAAAGGAGCCCATTTGCAGCAGAAACACTGTCTGTTTCACTAACTTCGTTTACAACAAGTGTCAATTCATCGGAAATTTTCCCTTCCTTGCCTACTCCAATCTCTTCATTAACCACCGCATCCGCAGCACCTGTTTTATCGGCACTGCTGCCGGAACGATCACCGGTCTTCGATGCTCCCTTTATAGCCGCAGCCGTAACAATTGACATAAACCCGACAAAAATTAATACCGTAATCAGGCATCCATGCCCTTTCTTCTTCGGCTGTTTCTGAAACGGCGCCCGCTGATTGCTTGGCATGGCCCCCTGTGTGCTCACGTTTTGCTGCACCTGTACGTTGATCTGCAAGGGTCTCCCACAGCTAGGGCAGCTTTGAGCTAAATCGCTTACTTCCTTTCCACACTCCGGGCACTTAATTAATCCCATAACTACACTCTCCTCCTCATTTGTTAGAATATTGACATTATACTACTTTTATATAGATTCTTCAATATTTTTCCGTCCAAAACGACCGCCCCCTGCTGCCACCCCTTTTTCCTGTTCGTTTGACGAACTCCCCTTCTTTTCGTGAAATAAACGAGCCCTCTCCCCGCAACGATAAAGTTCAAAAATCTTCCTGCCGGTTCGTCTATCGAACCGATAATACGGCCAGCAAGATGTGATCCTGATGGCTACTGCCTATCCCCGTCCTTTTCCTTCAGCGCTTTTACAAAGCCATAAATCATTTTCAGGCTGCGAATATCCTTTATCTGCTTCACCATCTTAATAATCTCTTTCCTGTACTTCATAAAAACCACTCCTCCGGCAGGAACCATCCCTTTATACGGAAATTCTACCACGCCGCGGAGCCTGAAATCTACACTCATATTCTCATATCTCGTTTTATCCGGAATTTTCGTCAGATACTGACAAAATTATAGCCGTCATTTTTTTACAGTTCCTTGCAGCTTTGCCAAAAGGAATGCCCGGATTCTCCCTTTGTATCTTTATATATTTACAATTTCGCCATATATTTGGGAATAAACTGTACTTTTGTCAAAATAGAAAGAAAAGCTGATAGTCAAAAAGGATAAAGAGAATCAGACAGCAACTATCGTTTCAATTGTCGGCATTATTCTTACAATCTTTTTTGGTCTCTTATCCGTACTTCCTATTTTCGACTAAATATTGTGAAATTAAAAAACGCTTGGAAACTCAAGCGTTTTTATCATATGTTCTATTAAAGGAAGCCTTTTATATCCAGAAGCCATACGCTGCAGTCTATTAATATTCCTATGACTCCGGCTATATTGAAGTAGAAAACATACGGAAGCCTCTTTCTAATCCGAGTAATTCCCCTGCATTTGCACTTCTTCCCATCACAGGAACAATTTTCCGTCGAACATGCCGCATATATGTCTTTCCTGGTAATCTTTGATACAAAATACATCATCAGAAATATTGTATCAAACATAATCAGGCCACAAATAATCGCTGTAAGTATCACCATTTCATAGCACTCTGCGTCCCCTATGGAGGACATTACACTCCCCAGAAATGTCAGCCCACCTGAAAACGTAATTACGATTGCCGCAAAAATGCTGAGCACTGCTATCAAATCCGTCTGAACGGAACTTACCTGCGCTGATGCCTCCTTGAGGTTGTTTTCAGCCATCTCTATACTTTTTGTCAGCGAACGCGATTTGGACTCTATGTCCTCTATTTTTTGTTCATTCTGGGCATAATAGCTCCAGCGCCCTATCTCAAGATTGAGATGATCGCACAACTTATACAGCTGGTCATGCATATCCTTAAACTCGTTCTCGCCCTTTTCAAAATCCGCTTCGACATAAGCTCGAATGCTCTCTAAATTCGTTGATAAGTAGTCAAGAACATATCCCTCACCCTTTGATATGTCTACAATAAGAGGAAAAAAATCCGAATAGCTATGGCGGAAATCCCCCTTATATATCTCTAACAATACGAGCGCGCTCTTTCTTACTTCATCCTTGCCCAAAAGTGCCGATGATAATTCGTATATGCATTCCTTTAAAGACGCTTGGCGCCTGGCTCTCTCCATCGCAAGCATGAACTTAACTCACTTCCTTATCAATAATCAGCGAAAATGGAATAACATCCCTGTTTCCCTTCCCATTCTGATAAATAATATCCCAGGGTGATCCTTCAACGTGTGATCTGTCAACCAATTCACATGCTGGAATATCCATATATGATTCCAGTATTTGGTCTATCCGCTCTTTATCACATGTCTCGACCTCAGCATTTACGCATCTGGATATCGGTCGGCCGGCATAGGGACAATATTCATAATAGACTATCGGAACGACCGGCCCAAGCTGCCACGCACAAATATCATCCAAAAACAGTTTCCTCCCTGTCATTTTGTAAAAATCTACCCAAACGAAATACAGTACTTTTTGTAGTTTAAGATTGCTTATTGGCTTGCCTTGCTGTGTGCATACTGATATAATATACTTCGCCACTTCTAAAGCATCATACCACATAAAATCACCTCCCTACTACTCTACCACATTTCCCTTCTTATGTTTATCTTAACATATTAGGTATCAAAATACAATATTCGTGTGGATAACTATGTGTATATCCTGTGAATATCTTGTCTTCCGAAAAAATAGCATGAGATGTATCGTCCGTCACTATTGACGCAGTAAACATTGAATGCTAGTGTAGGTATTACAAATATTTTTCGATTTCGTATATGTTTTAATAATAATTCAGGAGGTACCGCATGGTAATAGGCATCTATCCCCGCAAATCCGTCTACCGCGACAATTCCGACTCTGTAGATGTACAAGTCAATATGTGCAAAGAATATGCCGGCATCATATTCCGGGACCAGACGCTGGAGTTTCGGGTGTACGACAGGGACGAGGGCTTCAGCGGGAAAAACACCAACCGTCCATCATTTCAGGCTCTGATGCAGGATGTCCGGGACGGCCTGCTGGACGTCGTTATGGTCTACAAGCTTGACCGTATCAGCCGCAATGTGAAGGAGTTCTCCGCTATGTACGACACCTTCGAGGAACACGGCGTTTCCTTTGTGTCCGTTAAGGAGTCCTTTGACACCTCAACACCGATCGGACGTACTGTTATGTATATCCTTGCCGCATTTGCGCAGCTGGAGCGGGAGAACACCTCCGAACGCGTCGGCGACAATATGCTTGCGCTCGCCGAGTCTGGCAAATGGACCGGCGGCAATTGTCCGACCGGCATGACCTCTGTGAAGAAAAAAATAGGCGCCAAGGAGCATTCCTTCCTCATGGTCGATGAATGCGAAATCTGGCGCGTCAGGCTGCTCTACGAGCTTATCCTGAGCGGCTACAGCATTACCAGGATTGAACGTCACTGCCGCGATAACGGCATCCGCAGTCAATCCGGCAAATATCTTGCGACGTCGCAAATCTATAATATACTGACCAATCCGGTATACTGCCAGAACACGCCTGAGGCCTACGATTATTTTCTCGAGCACGGCTGCCGGCTCCCGGACCAAAAACTGTTTGACGGCGAGCACGGGCTGATCAGCTACGGAAAGCATAAGACTGGAAAAGAAAAATCTGTCAGTATGGGAAAGGAAAATTGGACAATCTCGGTCGGCATTCACAATCCTGTTGTTTCTGCCGAAGATTGGATTAATGCGCAAAGCCGCCTGAAGGTCAACCAGCAGGTTCGCACCCGGAAATATGACGTCGGCATTTTGAAGGGAGTGCTCAAGTGCAATTGCGGTTCCAAGATTATCGCAAGAACCTATACCAAAAATAATACGCAGTTTTCTTACTATTACTGCGCTGCCATGGCGAGGAAAGGGCGGGCTTACTGTAACAGTGAATACGTGCCTGTCCGGGTCATTGATGATCTGTTTCTCAATGAGCTGCGCCGTATCCGGGTGAATCCTGACTTTATCCATCTGCAGGACGATGTAAATGAGACTTTCAACATATCCGGTATCCAGTCCGACCTGAAAATGATAAACATTTCCATTGATAACCTGATTCGTGCGTTGCAGGGCAGCACCGATTCCCCTGCCGCCAAATATATTATTGGTCAGATGGAAACGCTGGATAAGCAAAAGGCGGAGCTGGAAGCACAGCTTCGAAGGGCCGAATTGATAGAGCGGAACCGGACAAAGGCGGAGAATTCAAAGCAGCATATCTATGAGCAGATATGCTATCTGCTTGACAACTTTGATACGCTGTCCTACACCGGCAAAAACGAACTGATTCGGAAGGTCGTTAAGACATGCCGATTAGACGGAAAGACCCTGCATATCACATTCTGATGTGCAGGGACGTCTCCATAATTTTCATCTGTATTATCTTCTACTTAATATCCCAATCGGCGTACCCACAAGCCCCATCATGTCATGTCCAAGATGCTGCCGCTTGTACCCAAAGCTCCGCGAGACGCCAAAATCGTCATAGTCCTGATATGCAAAGCCCTTCGCAATCGGCGAAAACGCTTTTAAGCCGTACTTTTTCTGAAAATTGCCGTTTTCATCCTCCAGCTCATATTCCCCGAGCATCCCGCCAAGCACTGCCTCATATGCCTCATAATAATAGGAGAAATATTTGTATTTTTCCGCAAGGGCCTCCCGCGTTGTCTCCTTATTGGCAAGCTGTCTGGCGATATCCTCAATATAGCCGACGGACTTCTTATCGAACTCCCCGCCTCCGCGTACTGCCGCATATGCAAGCAGTGTAATCCAGTCCAGATGCACTTCGCTTTCATAGGTTTCCACATCCAAAAGGCAGGCTCTTTTCATCGCCTCGCTGGAAGCGTTAAAGTCCACCCATTTGATATAATCGCCCGTATTTTGTGTTACCGTGACACTTTTTGTCCTGCTCTCATACAGACAGATTCCTCCTGCCAGCATCAGAACGCCCATAATCAGGCACAGCATAATCCTATTTTTCAAGCAATCACCACATTGATTTACATGTTCTATGTAATATATGATCCTTGCCTTTAATTTATAAACAGAACAGGCATTGGTTTGCCCAATGCCTGTCACGTTCTCTTTGGTATATCATCCCTTGAATCAACCGCCTCGCTCCATTCGCCAAATATCCGCCCGGCTTACTGCCCGCGTGAATAAAGCAAAGGCCTGTCCGCCCTGTCAGCGCTCCGGCTCAATCAAGCCATACGTATTGCCCTTGCGCTTGTACACTACATTGACCTCATCTGTCTCCGCATTGCAGAACACATAGAAATCATGTCCCAAAAGCTCCATCTGAATGCATGCGTCCTCGGCGTACATCGGTTTGATGTCAAACTTCTTGGAACGCACGATCTTAATCTCCTCATCCTCCGTCTCGTAATGATTGTCAACAAAATCCGTCCTGAGGCTGGCTGCCCCCGCCTGCTGCTCTGCCCGGAATTTATTCCTGTATTTCTTGAGCTGCCGCTCTATTATCTCAGCGGCCAGATCTATGGATACATACATATCGCTGCTGACCTGCTCCGAACGGATAATCGTCCCCTTAATCGGGATGGTGACCTCTACCTTCTGCCGCTCTTTCTCGACACTCAGTGTCGCGTGCACCTCCGTTTCCGGTGTGAAGTATTTCTCAAGCTTGCCGATTTTCTCCTCAACTGCCGCCTTTAAGCCGGGGGTTATATCGATGTTTTTTCCGCTAATAATAAATTTCATTCTGTCCACATCCCTTCAAACTTAATTGTATTATAATTATACCACGTTTGCTTGTTTTTTCAATATTTTTTGAAATTTATAATAAAATTTTTTAAATACTTTCTTTGTTTTTCGGCGTTTTTAGACATTAATTTTGTAAAGCTTTTTTTCAAAAAATCTTGATTTTAACGCATTTTTATGATTTCTGTACAAAACCTTTGTTTGCCTGTTTCGCCCGCCTGTTCCACAAGAAAACATGTTCATTCCTGTGGATAATGTGGATAACTCGGTGTATAAGTTCATTTTTGGCCTTTTGAGCCTTTTTCAAATGTGGATATTTTTTTCAAACGGTAAAAAATGACCCCTATGTCATAATACCCTGTTCCTGCCATTTTGTGCAATCTGCCAAACGGCGGATCAATTCCCCGATTTTGCATATACGGCCTCAGACAGCGGCCGGAAGCAATAGCCCATTTCCTCCCATCTTGTCAGCAGCTCATCCAGGATTTCACCGTTTGTCTGCGATGTATTGTGCAGGAGGACAATTGCTCCCGGATGAATGCGCGAAGTAAGCTTATCGATTGCCTCCGCATGCCCCGGCTGATGCTCGGGGTCCCAATCCACGTAAGCAAGACTCCAAAAAACCGTGGTATATCCCAGCTCCTGCGCCATTCTGATATTCTCCGCATCGCTTTTTCCCTGCGGCGGACGATAATACGGCGAAAGCTTTGTGCCGGTAATTTCATAAAACAAATCTGCCACATCGTCCAGTTCTTTTTTAAACGCATCCCTGTCCGATATTGCGGAGAGATCCGGATGATGATAAGTATGATTGCCTACCGCATGGCCCTCTTCTGCCATCCTCTTTACCAAGTCCGGCGCCGTTTCAAGAAAATGCCCCACCACAAAAAAGGCAGCCTCAGCGTTATGCTTTTCCAGCGCGTCCAGAATCGGCGCCGTGTTGCCGTTTTCATAACCACAGTCAAAGGTCAGATAAATCACCTTCTCCGTATCTTCTCCCACATAATAAGCATCATACCATGCCAAATCCTCCGCGGACGCATTTCCTACAGGGCACGTGCCGGCCTCCCCAAAGGAAAGCCCCCATTCTTCCGAGGCAAAAGTCAGGGCCCAGCCCTCCGGCGGCTGCTTCTCCGAAGCAACGTGCGCCTCCAGCCGCGCACCGGCCCCTGCCGTCTCCAGATTTACGGTCTTCTTACCGATCGTCCCGGGCGCTCCGGCCTCCTGTAATGTTATCCCGCACATCCTGTCCGCCGCAGCCGATTCTCCTGTTCCTGTTTTGTCCTGTCCCGCGCTGCTATGCGCTGCGCCGCACCCGGCCAGCAAAAGCACCGCCGCCACAGCGCCTGCCATACGCCTTCCGTATCTCATTATTTCCTCCATTTCTGCGCTGCTTTAATAATGCCCATGCTTTGCAGCGCGCAGATACAAACCCTTCTCCTGATGTACTGACGCTATTATAAGGCAGGCTTGTATCGTATTTGTATCATTGTTGCATCATAGTTGCATCATTCATCACTGTTTCCATGATAAAAGGCTATGCTTTTTCGCCTCGCTTTTGTCTTAATGATACATGGATACATACGGTCACAGTTTCCCATCGGGCTGCTGTCAGGGGCAAACAGACCCTGACGTCATTCTATAAAGCAAAAAAGGGCACCAGACCTCACGGTCTGGCGCCTTTTACGTTTGATTTATTCTTTAGAAAATTCTTCTTACGGCAAGAACTTTTCTATAGGATGCGTTGGAAACGATAATTCCCGTCTTGCTGTTGCTTGCATGTACGATCTGTCCGTTTCCTACATATAACCCCACATGTCCGGAATAGCATACGATATCGCCCGGCTGCGCGTTCTCAAGTCCGCCGACATCGTAGCCCTGCGTTCTGAGTGCAGATGAAGAATGCGGGAGGCTCACGCCGAAATTCGCGTATACGCTCATAACAAAGCCGGAACAATCCGTACCGTTTGTCAGGCTGCTTCCACCGTATACATACGAATTGCCTACAAACTGTGTCGCGTAATTGATTACTGCCTTACCCATCTCGCTGCCCTCAGAGGACGCTGCCGTGCTCTGTGCCGCCGCAATGACAGCCTGCGTATTCGCCGACTTCTCCTGCGGTGTCGCTACGGTTCTTGAAGCTGCCGCAGATGCCGCTGCTCTCGCCTCCTGACGCGCCTTTGCCTCCTTGGCAAGTCGCGCTTCCTCTTCCTCTCTTGACTCTGCATGTACAAAGTCTGTTCTGAGGTTTACGAAATCTCTGGAAACGTAACCGTCTCCCTCCTCAATCGCTATCTTAACCCAGCCGTCAAGCTCCTCTAAAACAACGAGCTCTTCCTCTATCGGAACCAGCCCAAGCACTGATGCCTCCGTGCTGGCTTCCTGTCTGACCTTTAATGTCGTTGTATTGACAATCGCATATGTAGTGCCGACCTCTTTTGCAAGGTTCTCGGCTTCTTCCCCTACTGCGCAATACTCACCCTTTACATATCCTGTACAGTTCCCGGAGGTAATCTTGTACCAGCCGTCCTCCTCTTCAACAAGCTCTCCGACAGATTTGTCATACAGCTTGCCGACGATTTCGCCTTCCTCACTCGGGATGCTTCTGACATTCACATAATTATTTACCTGTGCAATGACAAGTCCTGAGAAATCCTGCTCCTCTTCGGATGAAGCCTCCTCGGTCTCCGTCTCTGTCTCGGTTCCCTCTTCCGTTGCGTCCTCGGTCTCCTCCTCGGATACCGCCTCCGTCTCTTCCCCGGTTACTGCTTCATCAACGTCGTCATATACCTCTGTCGCAGAGAACCCTGCGCTCAGCTTCAAGTCCTCCTCATCGTCCGCTTCGCTCTCAGTCGCTTCAGTCTGCGGTGTGGACGCCGCTTCCTCCGAAGACGGCTCATTTGCCTCCGCCTCCGGTTCCTCCGTCGGGACGTCCGCTGCCTCCAAAAACGGCTGAAGTACATTCGGCGCCGTCATCAACGTGCCGGGAACCGACTGTGCTGCCGACCATACGCCTAACTCAGATATGGCAGCTCTCTCCGATGCCTCGACGATGTTCGGCCGCACACCGGAAATGCTCTCCAAATAAGCAATATTCTCAACAACCTCTGTCTGTAAATCCTGTATGGTACTTCCCTCGTCCAGCGCAACCGCTATGCCTGCTACCGGAACGGAGGAATTCTTTATTCTTGCCTCAATTGTCAACTGGTATCCGGATAATGCCAGTGTACCCGCAAGCGCACATGCCACAATCCTCATTCCATACTTGTTCATTTGATAATCCTCCAAGCGGTGTAAAAGAAATTTGTCATTAATATTTCGTTTTGAGTATTAATTGTTACGATTTTGTTACACCCTTGATTTAAATTATCATATTCTCCGTAAAATGTCAAGTCATGTTTTATACCATTTCATACCATTTTCGAGCATTTTTACCCATTTAAGCATTTGTTACATTCCTTAACGCCCCACAATATAGCGAAATCCCTGCAAACACATTTTTTGTATTAGTTACAACTTCTTAACAATTATGCCGCAGCTACAGAAGCTTCTGTGCGGCGTTCACAGCGTTTGCCCCGTCCGCAACCGCCGTAATAATCTGGCGCATCGGCTTTTTACGGATATCGCCCGCGGCAAAAATCCCCGCCGCGGAGGTCGCGCAGCTCTCATCTGCGAGAATATATCCGTGATCGTCCATTTCCACAAGGCCCTGAAAACGCTGTGTATTGGGATTGATGCCTACGGCAATAAATATTCCGTTGACCTCAAGCGTACTTTCTTCTTTTCTTTCCTTATTATAAAGAGAAATGCGCTCCACCATATCCTCACCGGATATTTCCGTTACCTCGCTGTTCCAGATAATTTCCACATTTTCATGGGCGGACAGGCGGTCCTGAAGGCTGGCCGCCGCGCGCAGCGCATCCCGCCGGTGAATGAGATATACCTTGCGGCAGATACCGGCAAGAAATATCGCATCTTCCACTGCGACGTCGCCGCCGCCTACCACTGCAACCGTACGTTTTCGGAAAAATGCGCCGTCACAGGTAGCACAGTAGGAAACCCCCATCCCCGCGAGCCGCTGTTCGCCCTCTACGCCAAGCATCGCGTGTGCCGCCCCCGTCGCAAGAATCAGCGTCCTTGCTTCATAGCGGCCGGCATCCGTATGCACAACCTTCGTATCCCCCTCCAGCGTCACCCCGGATACGTCCGCCGTAATAAACGGTACGCCAAGCGCTTCCGCATGCTCACGGAATTTTTCGGCAATATCGCTCCCGCTGATTTTGGAGAAGCCAAGATAATTATCGACCTCATAGGTTGTCAGTACCTGCCCCCCGCTCACGGGGCTTCTGTCGATGACTGCAAGCGCCATGCCGGCCCTGACGCCGTATATTGCCGCGCCAAGTCCTGCAGGTCCCGCGCCTAAAATTAATAAATCATACATATCTGTTTCCTCCTTGTCTATATCCATCCGCCATCCAGCGTTATTACCTGTCCCGTCAGATAATCGTTTCCCACACAGAGCGCTTTTACCAGCGCCGCCACCTCCTCCGGTTTCCCCACACGGTCCGCCGGGATCTCCCGTACCAGCGCCGCCAGCTCTTCTCCGGAAAGAAAGCTGTTCATACCGGTATCAATAATCCCACAGGCAATCGCGTTGACCTGAATATTGCTCGGCCCAAGCTCCTTGGCAAGCGCACGGGTAAACGCATTCATGCCGCCCTTGGAAGCGGAATAGGCGACCTCCATGGATGCGCCGACCGTTCCCCAGACTGAGGATATATTAATAATCTTTCCCTTTTTGCGCCGTACCATTCCCGGAACAGCCTCCCTGCATGTCAGAAAACAGGACGTAAGGTTGGTCGCAATCACCTCGTTCCACTCAGAATATGACATATCCGTCATAAGTCCGATATGGGAAATGCCCGCATTATTGACAAGCACATCCAAATACGGGATCTGTGCAAACATATCGATTACTTTATCCTCCTCACATATTGAAAAAGAAAAGCATTGGCAGCGGACGCCGTAATCCTCCTCCAGCCGCCCGGCGAGCCGTTCAAGCGCTTCCGTATTTTTATGGCAGGCAAGATAGAGGTCATACCTTTCCCTGGCAAGCTCCAGCGCGATTGCACTGCCAATCCCGCCTGTTGCGCCGGTTATCAACGCTTTTTTTTTCACTGTTTCTTCCATATATAAGTGTCCCCCAATTCCTGTCACATCCAGTCTATTCTGTTGATAAACTGAATCTTCCGGCTGCCGCGCCGGATCCTCCCGATTTGATAGCAGTCGTAAAACTGTGATACATGCTTTATTACAAAATCTTTATCCTGTTCCCGCACAATCAGGTTAAAGCCTGCGCCGCAGTTAAAAGTCCGCAGCATTTCTTCATCCCGGACGGCTCCGCTGCTGCGGATATATTTAAAGATGCGAAGCACCCGCAGCAGGGAAAGATCTATCTCCGCGGACAACCCGTCTGGGATTACCCTGCACAGGTTCCCCTCAATACCGCCGCCGGTTATATGCGCCATGCCCTGCAGGACGCCGCGGTCAAGCAGTCCCTTTATCGCCCTGTAATACGGCGTATGCGGCTTCATAACCTGCTCGATGAAGGTCAGGCCGTCCAGCTTTTCCAGCTTAATCTGCGGCTGCTTATCCATCAGCAGGCGAACAAGGGAATATCCGTTTGTATGCAGTCCGTTAGACGCAATCGCAAGCACCGCGTCCCCCTCACGGACAGATGATCCATCGATAATCCGGTCGCGCTGTACAATGCCGGCAATGCTTGAGGTGAGCACGTAAACGCCCGGCGCCACTACGGCAGGCTGTATGGAGGTCTCGCCGCCCACAAGCGAGCACTCGTTTTCCCGGCATGCATCCGCGATCCCCCTGACCAGCGTTTTGATGGTGTCCTTCTCCGCATTCCCGCACACAATAGTATCCAGCACCGCAAGCGGCCTTGCGCCCATGACAACAATGTCATTTACAAGGTGGTTGATCATATCGTGACAGATCGATTCCGTATAACCGTATTCCATTGCCAGCTTCTGCTTGGAACCGGGTTCTTCTGATTTTAATACCAGCACCGGATTCTTGATTTCCGGAAAATGAATGTCATACAGTGAGGCAAACGGCCCTACTCCGTTCATCACCCGTTTATCCTCCGTCTCCAGATGCCGCGCCATTTCTTTCTTAATCGCATCCGTATAGGCAATATCAACCCCCGCCTTACTGTAGGAAAGCCCCTCCGTTTCCCGTTTACTGCCCGCAAGAATTTCGTCCACCGTCACATCGAGCGCAAGCGCCAGATCACAAAGGACTTCAATGTTGGGATAGGCCGTACCGTTCTCCCACTTTGATACTGCCTGAAACGACAGATTTAATTTGTCCGCCAGCTGCTGCTGCGTCATTCCCATTGCCCTGCGCTTTTCCATGATAAAATTTCCGACCTTGATACTGTTGAGCATCCCGATACCTCCGTTTTCTTTGTAAGTTTTCCGGTCTCCGGCCGATTTGCCGGAGCTCTGATCTTATCATAAGCGCAGTATCCGCATATCGGCAATAACCGGCCGATTGAAGTTTCAGATCGGATTCAACCATGTGTAGAATATTCCGGCAGCCCGGATTATATCCTGCACCGCAAGGGCTACAGTTCCATCCAGATACCCTCGTCATGGATTTGTGCATTCTCTACCGCGCGGTAAAACCGCTGAGCTTCGTCGTTTGCCGCCATCAGCGCAATCAGCTTTTCCGCCCCCTGCTCCTTCAGCCGCAGGCGCGCCTCCCGCAAAAGCAGCTGCGCAATGCCTGCATGACGGTAGCTCTTAATGACGCAGATCCAGTCCAGATAAGCGTTCAATGTCCCGTCAAAACGGCTTGCTATCAGAGAGGTGTCGATTCGCCCTGCCACCTGTCCGTCCGCATACGCCAGCAGCGACAGGGCGTTGGCAAAGCGGCTGTCCTCAAAGGTATTGCGCACTGCGTCGATATAGGCGTCGTCGATTTCCCATCCGTAGAAATCCTCTTCTGCACGCAGCGCTTTTTCATACCGTACTACATCTTCCATTCTGTCTTTTGTAAATTCTTTGATTTCGATTTTCATTTTGTCTCCATTCCGAAGCGTCACAAGCTTCCTCAAATACGCTATTGCTCCAACCAGAGAACCTCCTGCGGCCGCTCTCCGGTAAGCGCGGCGCTCCTCGCGTCGGGCTGGGAAAATCCGACAAAAAACCGGTATTGTCCCCCACCCGGGATCCGCTCTCCGTCCTCATTAACTACCGTAAGCGCCGAGCGCGGTATTTCCAGAAAGACCTCCTTTTCTTCCCCCGCCTTCAACGCTGTGCGTGTAAATGCACAGAGTGAAGGATGCGGCGTATCAAACGCGGAAGCCTCCTTCTTTACATAAATCTGCAAAACATCCTCTGTAGCTGCGGCGCCCTCATTCTTTATTACCGCCGTTATCCCGCACGCGGCTTCCTGCGTCTCTCCGGCCGCACAGGCAGCCGCCCTTATAACACGGCACTTCCCGTAGGTCAGCCCATAGCCAAAGGGGTACTGCGCCTGCCGCTCCATGTAACGGTATGTCCTTCCCTTCATGCCGTAATCCGTAAAAGCCGGAAGCTCCTCCAGCGTTTCATAAAAGGTCACCGGAAGCTTGCCGGAGGGCGAGCATTCCCCAAAAAGCACCTCCGCTGCCGCTGCGCCGCCTTGTCCTCCCGGATACCACAGCTGCAGGATTGCAGAAAAATGCGCCGCCGCGTAGCTCAAATCCACGTCGCTCCCCGCCAGCATACAGAGCACCACCGGCGTATCCGTCTGTGCGAGCGTCTCCATCAACAGCCGCTGGGATTTTGGAAGCTGCAGATCCCGCTTGTCGCCGGATGCGTCGCTGTTGCCCTCGTCGCCTTCTTCTCCCTCCAGCGTCTCGTCCAAGCCCACGCACAGAATAACCACATCGCTGTTCTGCGCCACAATCCTTGCCTCCGTAAGCCGGTCCCGCTTCGTTTTTTCCCGAAACAGATCGCAGCCGGTCGAGGTCAATACCTGCACCTCGTCGCCAAGATACCGTATCAGTCCCTGCTGAATGGTCACATAATCCGATGCTGTTCCGTAATAGTTGCCAATCAATGCGGCGCGGCTGTCCGCATTCGGTCCGATGATTCCAAGCGTTTTTATTTTCTTCTTATCCAGAGGCAAAACACCATCATTCTTAAGCAGTACGAAGCTCTCTGCCGCCGCCTGCTTTGCCAGCGCCAGATGCTGTCTGCACTCCACCTTATCATATGAAATCTTATCAAACTCGCTGCCGTCAAACAGGCCCAGCAGAAAGCGCGTCGTATATAGCCGCACCGCCGCCTCGGTGATCGCCTCCTCTGTAACAAGCCCGTCCTCATACGCGCCCAGCAGATGCAGATAGGTGACGCCGCAGTTCAAATCACAACCTGCGTTCATCGCCATTGCCGCGGACTCACGAAAGGTTGCCGTCACCTTATGATGCTCGTGGAAATCGCGCAGCGCCCAGCAATCCGAAACAAAGTGCCCTTCAAAGCCCCATCTTCCGCGAAGTATATCCTGAATCAGGGTCCTGCTGCCGCAGCAGGGCTCGCCGTTTGTGCGGTTATACGCTCCCATCACAGCCTCCACGCCGGCTTCCTTTACCAGCGCCTCAAATGCCGGAAGATAGGTCTCTTCCATATCTTTTCGGGAGGCCTCCGCGTCAAACTCATGGCGCAGCGCCTCAGGCCCCGAGTGCACTGCAAAATGCTTGGCGCATGCCGCAGCCTTCATGGTCTCCCCATCTCCCTGCAGGCCCTTTACATAGGCCACGCCCAAACGGCTTGTCAGGTAAGGATCTTCTCCATAGGTCTCGTGTCCCCGTCCCCATCGCGGATCACGGAAGATATTGATATTCGGTGCCCAAAAGGTAAG
The DNA here is from genome assembly GCA_949948735.1 of uncultured Lachnospiraceae bacterium. GTDB lineage: Bacteria > Bacillota > Clostridia > Lachnospirales > Lachnospiraceae > COE1. Next base: position 15,050 of record CATLGV010000007.1, read on the forward strand.
TCCCTTGTAGATGCCGCGGTCATCCAGAGCCGCATAAGCATTATATTTTGCCCGTCCCTCCGTCGCTACGGCATCCGCAATTTCCGATATCAGCTTCGTATCAAATGTCGCGGCCATTCCGATTGCCTGCGGAAATACGGTTGCCTGCCCCGCTCTGGCCACACCGTGCAGCGCCTCGTTCCACCAGTTATATGCCGGAATTCCCAGCCGCTTGATCGCCGGCGCCTGATAACTGAGCTGACCGGCCCGCTCCTCCAGCGTCATTTTCTCCACCAGCGCTCTCGCCTTCTCCCGTGCCGCTTTTCTGTCCATAGAAGTGTTCTTCCTTTCATTCGTTTTTCTAAAGTATAGCACAGTTACCGGATCCGTCAAAACCGTTTTTTATAATGCCCTCCGCCTAAAAACTCAATAAACCCCTTATCTCTCAGAAATTGCAATTGCTGCCGGATCTTTGCCTCCACATTATGATTATTTATATGCCTTTTCTGCAGGATTTCAGTATACGCATATACCTCCTGCAGGCAGAATTCATTGCTTCCTATACGATTGACACAGTTGAGCACGTCAAACAGCCATGAGCGCACATTCATATTCGCTGTTTCAAGCTTTTTTATTCTGGCATAATTCTCTACCACTTCTCTTTGGGACTTCATTATTCCATTCTTTATAACGCTTATTTTTCCCTGCTGCGGGATTTCGGCATATAAAATATTACATCCCGTCCATCCTGCCCGCCGCGCTGTGGGCGCAAGCGGTTTTCTTTTTTCTATTATCTGCGGGACAAAGAAAAATTTGGGAACCAGAATCAGATCTGTTACCGTATAGTCAGCGGAATATTGCATGACAAACAGCTCAGGATTTGTGGCGCTTGTGATCCGTTCGATCATGGTCGCATACGCGCCGTCATTAATCTTCTTTCCCACACGGCCCTCTTTGCTTTTCAACTCAAATATCCCGCCGCAATGATCACATTTCATATCCGCAACTGGCTCGTTATTTTTCAGCTCAAATATATGCGGATTCCCGCAGCAAGGGCAGAACATATTGCCCCCGACCCAGCTTTCACTCATCACTCTTATTTTTTGCGCCTTACTCCTATACCCTTTCCCAAGTGCCGCATTCATTTGTAAATCCATCAAAAATCCCATCCATTCCCGCTCTAATATCCGTTTTACCGCAGAAGCCTTATGCAGCACAATCGCTGCTCTCCGTGCTGATAATATCCTATTATATCATAAACCGCCCGCATTTTCATAATATTGATTTTCAATATGATTTTTATTATAATGAAAGCACTATTTCAATATATAAAAACTACCCGCACATTTGATTTTACAGCAGCAAGGAGACTACACGCGTGTTTAAGATAGCAATTTGCGATGATGAAGCGGCGTTCATCGATGAATTAAAAAATCATCTGGAAAAATATGCTGCCGAAGCCGGCAGCGAATTTGTCTTTTTTACTTATCGCGACGGCAGCGAATTATTGGAAAAATATAATGCGGAGTACGACCTGATCTTTATGGATATTAAAATGGATCAGATGGACGGTTTAAAAGCTGCGGAGGCGATTCGAAAAATAGACAGCGCTGTGGGGCTTATTTTCCTGACCTCCCTGAAGCAATATGTGTGGAAGGGCTATGAATACAATGCAGTCAATTATCTTTTAAAGCCTGTAAGGTACGGTATCCTGAAAATGGAGCTCGACCGTTATTTCTCGCACTATCAGGGGAGGGACGAGCCTTATTTTGCTTTTTCCAACGATAACGGCAAGCACAAGGTGTATTATAGAAATCTGTGCTATGCCGAGACGGACAAACGCAACGTTATGCTGCACTTTGACGGTCAGAAGCAGATCATTTATAAAAATATGAAAGAAATCTCTGCTTTGCTTGCAGGATGGCCGCAGTTTGCCAGCCCGCATCAGAGCTTTATGGTCAATATGTCTTTTGTAAAGGGTGCGGAGGGCCTGTCGCTGACAATGATTACGGGGGAACGCATTCCAATCAGCCAGCCCAGGCGCAGGGCGTTTATGGCAAGTCTGACCGACTACTGGGGTGATTTATTATGATTCGGCTTTTGGATATTCTGTCCTTTTTTCTGGAATGGGGCTATGTGCTTGTCCTGTTAAAAATGATACATACCTTTCTGCCCCTGCGCAAAAATATGCCCGCACGCCTGGCGGCGTTTCTCGTGTCCGGATTTTTGTTTCCCGTAATCATATATTCCAACGATTTTGCCGGCCTTTTTGGGGCTTTTTTGGGTATCTGCGCATATATCGCGGTGTTTCACTGCGGACAATGGCCGCAGAAGGTATCCGCCGTGCTGGTTTTTTATCCGGCGATTATCGCCGTGAATTATCTTATGCAGGATATCGGGGCAGGCTGCTTCTTTGCCGTAAGCGGCGCGCCCCCCTCGCAGACGCTTGGGTGGACCCGAAAGCAGCTCTTACTGAGCGCGGCCTTCCACACCCTGTCGCTGCTGCTGAGGCTGCTGCTCTGGACAGGCGCCTGGCTGATTTTGCGGAAGTATCTGCAGCGGGCCGTTTCAAATTTAACCGTCAAAATGTGGTTTCTCATCAATATTTTCATGCTGGCGCCCTGTGTCGCCGTTTTTACGATCATTTACTTTATGCCGGAAAATCCGCTCATTGTTTATCCGATTTGTATTGCCTCCATATTTTCCAGCTTTTGCTGCCTGTATCTTGTCTGCTATATTTCAGATTCCATACGAACGGCATATCGCGCAAAGGAGCTGGAGATGCGGCAAGCCTACTATCGTGAACGGCAGGAGGCCGAGGAGCGGGTCCGCTGCGTCTATCACGATATGAAAAATCATCTGCTGGTGTTGGAGCGTCAGCTTCAATCGCCGGAAGCAACGGAAATGCTGGAAAAGCTGCGGCAGGAAACGTCCATATATGAGGATTATGTACACACGGGCAACAATATTCTTGACGTCATCCTGCGGGATAAGGCCAGGCTTGCCAGGGAAAACCACATTGATTTTTCCGTTGCGGCCGATTTGCACGGAATCGATTTCATGGAGCCGCTTGATGTCAGCACGATTTTCGGAAACGCTCTTGACAATGCCCTGGAGGCAAGCGGGCAGTTACCGTCGGGACAGCGCGCGGTCCTTGTAAAAGCCGGAAAAATACGGGATTTCTTTTCTGTTCTGATCGAAAACAGCTGTACAGGGGACAGTAAGCCTTCCAGGGGGCGCACGACAAAGCAGGACGATTTTCTTCACGGTTTCGGCATCGTCAATATGCAAAGAGCCGTTGAAAAATATGGCGGCCAGCTGAATACCGGCTGTGAAAACGGAAAATTCACGCTCAAAATTCTGATTCCGATTCCACAATCATCAGCGCTTTCTTAGAATACGCACTGTGGATATTAGAATCTGCATTCTCCATTGTATATTTTTTCAGATAGGCTATGATGTGCGTATACGGCTTATAAACAAGAGCTGTATACGCTACTTTTTTACAATACAAGGAGAAATTGCTATGACCATATTAACCACATCCCACTTAAAGAAATACTATGGCAGGGACGAAAATCTTGTAAAAGCGTTGGACGATGTAAGCGTGACCATCGAAAGCGGACAATTTACCGCTATTGTCGGCACATCCGGCAGCGGAAAATCCACTCTGTTAAATATGCTTGGCGGACTGGATACGCCTACCTCAGGCAGCGTCCGGGTCGAAGGCCGGAGCCTGGAGGACATGACGGCGGAACAGCTTACTGTGTTCCGCCGTCAGCGAATCGGCTTTATCTTTCAAAATTACAACCTGATCCCCTATCTCACCGCATATGAAAATATTGTACTCCCCGTTCGTCTGGACCAAAAGACGGAGGATAAAAGCTTTTTGCAGGAAATCACGCATTTTCTGGGGCTTGACGAAAAGCTGCAAAATTATCCGAGCCATCTTTCGGGCGGCCAGCAGCAGCGCGTGGCAATTGCCCGTGCGCTGATATCCAAGCCCGCTATTATTCTGGCAGACGAGCCGACAGGGAACCTGGACAGTCGTACAAGCGGGAAGGTGATTGAGCTTCTGAAAATGACAAGCCAAAAGTTTCACCAGACGATTGTAATGATCACCCACAATCCCGAAATTGCCCAAAAGGCGGATACGAGAATACGTATTGAAGACGGTAAAATCCTCACAGAAGGAGGCCGGCAGAATGAACAATAACAACGCAGCGTCACAAATAATTTCTCTTATGTCGGTCAAAAGCCTTCGGGCAAGCCGCATGCGCAACAGCTTTGTAGCTGCCACCATTATTCTGGCTTCCGCCCTGCTGATGACAATCCTTATGTTTGCGGCAGGCCAGGAACAGCAGCTTAAAAAAGAGCTTTCACACAGGCAGCAGGTCGTTTACTACAATCTGACCGCAGGACAAGTGGAAGCATTAAAAAGCGACACTCGTGTCGCATTTCAGATACAGATAAAAACCGGCGCGCTTTCCCAAATGGATGGATTTGATGTACTGCCCTGTTATGTGAACGCGCTGTCCGATGCGATTCAAGTCGGAGAACTCGAGGATGGCAGGCTGCCCGAGGCGGAGAATGAAATTGCCGTGCAGGCTGCGATGCTTGAAAAAATGGGGACAAAACCGCAAACAGGCAGCAGCGTGTGCTTCACCTTTTATGACGGCAGCACTGAAACCTTTACTGTATCGGGTATTTTAAAGGGGAGCAGCATGTCCAAACAATTTCCGGTATTCCTTTCCCATGCTTACGCCGAGAACGGGAGGCAGCTGAAGAATATACCCTACGAGGTATACGCGAAGCTTCATAACGCGGACCAGCTGTCTGCCGAAGCCTGCAGGGAGCAAATGCTCGCCATCGGCAGGGATGCGGAAATTGAGCGGAAGTATATCATCCCTTCAAAGGCCTTTCTTGAATCCCTGTCCGTGGATACGCAGTCCGTTATCTTTTGCGGACTGGTTGGCGCCGTTATTATGCTTGCCTGCGTTCTGGTCATCTACGGCGTATTTTACCTGTCCGTCGTCGGCAGGATTCATCAGTTCGGACAGCTGCGCACAATCGGAATGACCAGGAAGCAAATACGGAAATTTATTGCCCGCGAGGGCGGCATCCTGTATCTTTTATCTGCCCCCGCAGGCATTCTTATCGGCGGAATCGCAGGATACCTTATCATTCCCGACGGCTTTGATATACATCATACGCTTTTCATCGCCGGGCTCGTGCTTGTGATTGTCTATAGCATCACCATGCTTTCCATACGCAGGCCCGCGCGCCTTGCAGCGGCAGTTTCCCCGATGGAAGCGCTCCGTTACATGCCGCAGGACGGGATGAAAAGGACTGCGGGCAGAAAGCTGTGCCGGAAGCTGACGCCGCTTGGTATGGGGATAATGAACTTCTCCAAAAACCGGAAAAAAGCAGTTATTACTTTTGCGTCGCTGGCGTTGGGCGGTATCCTGTTTATGGGAGCGGCAACCTACATGTCCTCGTTTCATAAAGCGGATTTTGCAAGACAGGGCTTCTTCGCGGACGCGGAATTTCACATTTCCTATTCGGCGTCTGCCATAGAGCTGAACGAAAACGGCTTAAGCGGCCTGCAGGCAGAAGCGCCGCTCCATGACGGAATGATACGGCAGATCTCCGGACTAGACGGCGTAAAAAGCGTTACACCGGTCAAGAACCTCGGCATACGCTTTGATTATCCCAAAAACGATCTATATGGCGACAACGACATGGTCTGCCTGCTCACCGAGCAGGAAACCGAAGCGCTCAGCGCATATCTGGAGGCAGGAAGCGCCGATTATGACAAGCTGATGAGCGGCCGCTATGTCCTTGTAGCCGACAACAATACTGCGCAGGAAATTTACGGCTGGAAATTTGCCGTAGGCGACGCCATTACCCTTCATTATTATGACGGCAGTAAAATATCTGAAAAGGAGGTTCTTATACTGGGCCTTTTAAGCAGCCAATATGTCCTTGAGCGCAACGGTATTGAGGGATGGTTTTTCATGCCGGAACAAGCGGTTTCGGACTGGCTGTCCTATGATACCTTAAACACAGATCTGCTGGTATCCACGCAGCCGGAAAAGGAAGCTGCGGTAGGAGAGCTTCTGACGCAGCTGGTTTCTGAAAAGCCGGAGCTGCTTCTTGAAACGCTTGCCGAGCGCAGGGTGGCCTATAACCAAAACGCGAATCGGATATTCGGCGCAATCAGCGGTCTTGCCATCTTCATTATGGCGTTCAGTATCCTAAGCATGATGAATACGCTGATCACGAATATTATTACCCGCAAGCAGGAGCTTGCAATGCTTGAATCGATTGGCATGAGTAAGGGACAAATCCGAAAAATGCTTCTTGGAGAGAGCCTGCTCCTGGTATTTGCGGCCGTCGGCGTGACAATGACCATCGGAACCTTATGCGGCTGCGCGCTCACCCGTATGCTGCACAATATGGGCGCATTCTATATGGCATTCCGTTTTCCGGCAGCCTTTGCCTTTGCCTATGCGGGCGTATTGACCGTTGTGCCGCTTGTCATCACGTTTGTATCAATGCGCAGCTTTTCAAAGGAAGCGCTGGTGGAACGCCTAAAAGGAACAGAGAATTGACAAAAACATATAAAATCACGATTGCGGATACCCCCGATATTGTTGTGCTCTCCCCCGAAATCGTAGCGCTCCTGATAAAAAAGGTGCGCTGCTCTGATACGAAGGAATTTGTGATCCCCGCAAAGGAGCTTCTTCCGCGGGATTACGCGCAATATCTTATCCGCGTGCTGGCGGCAAATACGGAAGCCGCGCCGTCTGGTATCGGCATCCGCAAGGTCTATTCGCTGGCTGCCGGACAAATGAGAACCTTGAGCGTCAACCGGCTGCATTGCTTTGATAATGTCGAGCTGTGCGGGCAGCGGGCTTCCACGTGTTTTCGTCTCAGCGTAAACGAAGCCTTCTATGAATTGGCAGAGCTGCCCTTACAGTATATGGATGTTATCTGCGTTCCCATGAACATGAGTATGTAAAAAACCGGGTACGCAGCCTGCATCCTTGCACAATAAAGCAGGGAAGAATCCGCTTCCCCTGCTGGCCGGGCGCCGCTTGAGCAACAGATTTCCGCTGCACACAAAAAGGCCTTGGAATGTAAACATTCCAGGGCCTTTCCATAAACCTTTGTCCGTAGATACTGCTTATCTCTTCGAGAACTGCGGCGCTCTTCTTGCTGCCTTCAAGCCGTACTTCTTTCTTTCCTTCATACGAGGGTCACGTGTTAAGAAGCCTTCCTTCTTGAGAACCGGTCTGTAGTCCGCGTCTGCCTGCAGCAGCGCTCTCGAGATACCGTGTCTGATAGCACCGGCCTGGCCTGTGTAACCGCCGCCGCACACATTTACAAGTACGTCGAACTTCTCCACCGTGTCTGTCGCTACCAGAGGCTGACGAACGATAACCTTTAATGTCTCTAATCCGAAGTAATCGTCGATCCCTCTCTTATTGATTGTGATATTGCCTGTACCGGGCATTAAATATACTCTGGCGATAGATTTCTTTCTTCTGCCTGTGCCGTAATATCTTGAAGCATTTGCTGTCTTTGCCATTTTAATTTCCTCCTTTATTTGTCCCTTTGATTAAAATGTCAATACCTCGGGCTTCTGAGCCGCATGCTTGTGCTCAGGTCCTGCGTAAACGAAAAGTTTCCTGTACATTTCACGCCCTAACGGTCCCTTGGGAAGCATTCCCTTAACAGCATGCTCAATAACCTCTTCCGGCTTCTTGTTTAACTTCTCTCTCAACGTCGCCTGCTTCATACCGCCGACATAGTCGGAATGATGATAATAGATCTTCTGATCCATCTTCTTACCGGTCACGGCAATCTTCTCCGCATTGATAACAATCACATAATCACCGGTATCGATATGCGGTGTGAAAATCGGCTTCTTCTTGCCTCTCAATACGCTCGCAACCTCTGCTGCCAAACGTCCTAACGTCATGCCTGTAGCGTCTACTACATACCACTTTCTATCAATTGTAGCTGGGCTGGCCATAAATGTTTTCATTACGTTCCCTCCATTATTACCTTGTCCGCAGATGCCCGCATTCCTGGATGCCCGCATCTGTCCTGACTATTCTGTTTGTCTCGAAGCCGGTCATAATCCGCAGATGTCCGGCTGCATCATAGGACCCTTCGAAACAGGTTCAATACTATATCTCAATGCTTCGTCGGGGCTTTGACTCCGCATTTGAAACTCCGTCACAATAATGTATTTTACTATACGCACCCGCGTGTGTCAATACCTAAAACACCACACTTTTACTTCTTTTCCATCTTTTTCAAAATGTCCGGACTGTGGTTCGCAGTACCGTTCAAGGCCCTTCACTCACAGGTCTTCCTATGATACGCCTTTCCTCCATGTCGGGAAAGGCCTGCGCACAGGTTATCCCGTCCTTCTCTGGTACATATATTCTTTTATGCTTTTGCTGAATATCAGCAATGCCGTTGACACAATACTGAAAAGCGTCACCAGCACAAGAACCACAACGGGGCCCACAGGAACCTGCGGAAGCTGCGATAACTGCGGAAGCGACATGAGCACCATCAAAATGGACAGTACCCCGCCCGCGATATACAGATAGCGCACCCATGAAAACCCGCAAATCAGGGCGATGTTCAGCAGAAGATGCACCACAAGCCGAACCAGATTAAATTCCCCTGAGATAAGCGGCGTTATAGCGCTAAAAAGGATATTCACGCCCGCAATCAGATAGACCAGCACCCTTCCCCGCTCATACATACGCCTCTGCCGCGCCTCAAACTCCGCCATTTCCGCGTCCTGTCCTGCGCCGGACGCAGGCTCCCCTTCATGTTCCCACCAATTGTTTTCCATGTGTCTCCTCCTTTCGAATCCGTTCCAGGCCCCAAACCGTTAAATCCTGCCCGGCACGAAAAACGCCATATGGGAAATTTATGTCGTTTCCCGAATAAATTCGTATTTCACGAGTGTCAACCCGCACGCCGGCGCTGTCGGCCCCGCCTTTGCGCGGTCGCACGCGTTCAAAATATCCGCTACCTCCTCCGGCCGAATCCGCCCTCTTCCGGCCTCCATCAGCGTCCCCGCGATAATCCGCACCATATTGTACAGAAAGCCGTCCCCCGTAATGCGTATGACAATCAGCTCCTCCCGACAGCTTACCTGCAAATCGTAGACGGTGCGCACCGTCGTCTGTGCCGACGAATCCGCACTGCAAAAGCTCTTAAAGTCATGCCTGCCGACCAGATACCCGGCCGCGGCCTGCATGCGCGGCACGTCCAGCGGCACATAGGTAAAATATGCATACAGCCGCTGCGTCGGCAGCGGAAACTCCCTGTTCAAAATCCGGTACTCATAGGTCTTTCTGCTGTCGCAGCGCCGCGGATGAAAATCCGGCGCGACCTCTGTGGCGCCCTGTATCCGTATATCTCTGGGCAGCCGCTGATTCAGCGCATAGGGCAGCCGCTCCGCCGGCATCCGCGATGCCGTGTCAAAAACTGCTATGCTTCCCAGCGAGTGCACGCCCGTGTCCGTTCTTGACGCCCCTATTACCTTTATCTCTTCTTTTAAAAGAGCACTCAATGTGTCGTTGAGCACTTCTTCAATCGTGATTCCGTTTGGCTGCAGCTGCCAGCCACGATAGTTGGTGCCGTCGTAGGCCACCGTCAGCATTATTCTTTTCACATCTGCCTCCATCCCCAGCCTCCGTCAGCATCCCGCATCCCCCGGTAAATGCCCGTCAAAAGCAGCGCTCCGCTTCCGCATCCCGCTCATTGCCCACAAAGTCAACACGACGCATGTACACAGCTCAAAGAAATACCGCCAAAAGCCTTCCTGCCGCAATGCCTGCCGCCAGATATCCGATCACAAAGGCATACGCGATATAATCTCTGCGCGCATAATGCAGCGGCTTCATCTTGGTCCGGTTGTCGCCGCCCCGGTAGCACCTCGCCTCCATCGCCATCGCCAAATCGTTTGCGCGCCGGAAAGCCGAAATAAACAGCGGCACCAGAAGCGGCACCAGGCTTTTTGCCTTTTTTATGACATTCCCGCTCTCAAAATCCGCGCATCTTGCCATCTGCGCCTTCATAATCTTATCCGTCTCCTCCATCAAAATCGGAATAAACCGAAGGGCAATGGACATCATCATCGCCACCTCATGCACCGGCACCCTTATCCTTCTTAGCGGCCGCAGCAGCCGTTCCATACCGTCGGTGAGCTGGTTGGGCGTTGTCGTCAGTGTCATTACAGACGAACCGATAATCAAAAAGCACAGCCGGATTGCCAGAAACACCGCAAGGCGCACGCCCTCCCGCGTAATCGTCAGACGCCACAGCGAGACCAGCGGTTCTCCCGGCGTCAGAAACAGATTGAACAGCACCGTGATCAGCAGCAGGAATATAATCGCCTTCATTCCTTTTACCATAAATCGGAACGGCACTCTGGACAGCCGTATCACAATGGCAAGAAATACCGCCGCAACCACATATCCGGCTATCCCGTCAAAAACAAAGAGCGAAATAATGAACAAAACCGTCGCCGCAAGCTTTACGCGTGGGTCAAGTCTATGTATCACCGAATCCGTCTGGTAATATTGTCCTAATGTAATATCCCTAAGCATACTTCACTTCCTATCTATCTTTTCCGGCCCTTTCCCCGCAGATAACGCAGCAGCGCCTCCTTCGCCTCGTCGATGGTGGTCACGTCGTCGCTGACGTCATATCCGTTATCCCGCAGTTCCTTCATAATATATGTCACCTGCGGTGCCGCCAGCCCGATTTGTTCAAGCTCCGCATAGTGCCCAAACACCGCCCGCGGCACATCGTCAAACAGCACGCTGCCCTGATTCATTACAATGATTCTATCCACATATTTTGCCACGTCATCCATACTGTGGGAAACCAAAATCACGGTAATCCCTGTTTCCTGTTTCAGCCGTGCAATCTGGCCCAGAATTTCATCCCGTCCTCTGGGATCCAGTCCCGCCGTAGGCTCATCCAGTATGAGCACCTCCGGCTTCATGGCAAGCACGCCCGCTATCGCGACGCGCCGCTTCTGTCCGCCGGAAAGGTCAAACGGCGATTGATAGAAGTAATCGTCCTCCAGTCCGACCAGCTTCAACGCCTCGTATGCCCGAAGCTGTACCTCTTTCTTATCGAGTCCCAGGTTCTTCGGGCCAAAGCATACGTCCGTAAATACATCCGTCTCAAAAAGCTGATGCTCCGGATATTGAAATACCAGCCCCACTTTACTGCGAAGCTTCCTCTTGTCAAAATCTCCGGCATCAATATCCTCTCCGTTGAAATATATATTTCCGCTTGTCGCCCGCATCAATCCGTTTAAATGCTGTACCAGCGTTGACTTCCCCGAACCGGTATGACCGATCAGCCCGATAAACTGTCCGTCGGGTATGACCAGACTGACATCCTTCAGCGCATGCACCGCCATCGCCGTGTCGGCTCCGTATACATGATTTACCTTGTCCAAAATAATCGGCATCCGTATCGCGCCCTTTCCAAATTCAAACTGTTTCCCATAGAAGCGCTCAACAATTCGTTTCCTGGCGCTCTCTTACACACCGGTCAAATGCCTCCCGGAACTCTTCCTTCGTCAAAATCCCCTCCGGCAGCGCAACGCCCTCCTGGCGGAGCTCATGCGCCAGAAGCGTCACCTGCGGTACATCCAGACGCAGCTCCTTTAACCGCTCCACCTGCGAAAAGACCTCCCTTGGCGTCCCCTGCAGCATCACCTGCCCTTTGTCCATCACGTAAACCCTGTCGGAATAGATAACCTCTTCCATATAGTGCGTAATCAGAATAATCGTTATTTTTTCAACGTCGTTCAGCGCACGGACCGCCCGAATGACCTCTTTCCTTCCTTTGGGGTCGAGCATTGCCGTAGGCTCATCCAGCACAATGCACTTTGGATGCATCGCAATCACGCCCGCAATCGAAACACGCTGCTTCTGCCCGCCGGAAAGCTTATTGGGTGAAAATTTGCGGAACGAATACATTCCCACCGCCTTTAAGCTTTCCTCGACCCTCTCCCAGATCTCATCGGTCGGAATACCGATATTTTCCGGGCCAAAGCCCACATCCTCCTCAACCACCTGTCCGATAATCTGGTTATCGGGATTCTGAAATACCATGCCTGCGGTCTGGCGAATCTCCCAAAGATGCGCGTCCTCCTTCGTATCCTTACCGTCCACCCATACCGTGCCCTCCGTAGGATACAGAATCGCGTTTAAATGCTTCGCAAGGGTGGATTTTCCCGAACCGTTATGGCCCAGAATCGAGACGAAATCCCCCTGCTTTATATCCAGGCTGACATCATCGACGGCCTTTGTAATCCCCTCGACATTCCCTTCTTCATCGCGTCTTATATATTCAAAGATTAAATCCTTAACCTTGATGATTCCCATATCTGCCACCCGCTCTAATTGTCGTCTTCCTGTATCTTCTGCTGCATAAACGCCTGATACAGTTTTCTGCGCTGCAGCGCCTCCTTGTGCTCTCTGTCATAGCTTATCTGACGCTTTATCGTCTCCGCAAGCCATATCGCCCTGATCTTCTCAAGAATTTCTTCTTCCCTGCTCCCCGCAGGCCCCGTCGAACGCTCCGCATAGGCCTCCCCGTAAAGCTTAGCCTGCTGCTGCCTTCTCTTACCGCTCTTATAGTCGCTCTCCCACTGCTGAACCTTTTTAAGCTCCTTCTCCTTGGACTTCTGCCGCTGATACTGCGCGCGGATTTTATCATCCGTGGCAAAGATCTTTGCCGGGCGCTGCGGCGGTACGCTGCTCTGATAAAACGGCGCCGGATTGACCCTGTACATGCCCTGCGGATTGGCGCGCTGCTCCTGCTGCCTGTCTGTATAAGGGTTATTCATCAGGTATTCATAGGCCTTTTGTATCTTCAGATAATATTCTCCCGTGTCCGCATCCGGGTTCGAATCCGGATGATAGAGCTTTGCCTTGTAATGATACGCCTTTTTAATCTGTTCCTCTGTGGCATCCTCCCGGATTCCCAGATAAAAGCACGCCTCTTTTCTTGACATTCTTCCATTCTCATCCATTATATTCCGTCTACCTCCATAGAAACAAGCTTCTCATCCCAGTATACCCTCCGGATGCTTCTATAAACGGTATTTTCCTCTGTCATATATGCAGCTGCCCTTTATAACCGTATATTTGCAAAAACGCTCCCAAAAAAGGGAGCGTATCTGCGTACAAGACTATACGATTTATCATTATACCAGTTCAAGAACCACCTGCATAGCGCCGTCACCTTTACGCTGGCCGATTTTGATGATTCTTGTATAACCACCGTTACGTCCCACATACTTGGGCGCAATCTCGTCAAACAGCTTTGCTACAAGGTCGATTTCCTTTGTATTTCTCTTCTTGCCGGCGTTCTTCTCGGGAACCTCCGTCACTGTATATAATACCCTGAGCATCTGTCTTCTCGCGTGAAGTCTGGAAGGCATATCCTTCTTGATTTCCTTCTCCACTTCGTCGTAAACGGTAACCTTCTTGCCGTCCTTCTCTTCCTTTACGCGCTTACCGTCCTTATCCTTTCTGGGAACCTTCGCCGTAACCTTAACCATCTCGAAGTTATCCTTCTCCTTTACGGCTAACGCAATAAGGCCTTCCACGATTTTCTGAACTTCCTTTGCTCTGGCTTCCGTCGTGATAATCCTGCCGTTCTTGCTTGCGATCAGAGAAGTCACCTGACCTCTGAGCAATGCCTTTCTCTGGTTTGATGTTCTGCCGAGTTTTCTGTAACCTGCCATAATTGGCTCCTTTCCTTTCGAGGACACATCACCTGCACATTTTATCCATGCAGGCTACCCTCATTCGTGGAACAAATGACAACGCCCTTTGGACTTACTTATCAAATGTCTGTTAATAATTCCATGCCATGAGCACAGATGCGAACGCTTTGGTATTACCGCATCTGCTTATATTAAGCTTACGCCGTCCGCATCATTCATCCATCGGATTCAGCTGTAACCCTAATTCCTTTAATTTTGCCAATACCTCGTCCAGAGACTTGCGGCCCAGATTCCGAACCTTCATCATATCTTCGGAAGTCTTGTTGGTCAGCTCCTCCACGGTATTGATTCCCGCTCTCTTCAAGCAGTTGTAAGAACGAACGGATAACTCCAGCTCATCGATGCTCATCTCAAGCACCTTTTCCTTCTCGTCGTCCTCCTTCTCAATCATAACCTCTGCATTCTTAGCATTCTCGGAAAGATTGATAAACAGCTTCAGATGCTCGCTTAATACCTTCGCCGCAAGGCTTACCGCCTCGTCCGGCGCAAGCGTCGCATCCGTATATACGTCCAGCGTCAGCTTATCGTAATCCGTAATCTGGCCCACACGGGTATTTTCTACAGTGACATTCACTCTCTCTACAGGCGTATAGATGGAATCCACCGCGATGACGCCAATCGGCAAGTCCTCGCTCTTGTTCTTCTCCGCGCTGATATATCCTCTGCCTTTTGTAATCATAATCTCCATGTACAGCTTACTGTCCTTACCGCCGTTTAAGGTGGCAATGATCTGGTCGGGATTCATAATCTCAATATCCTGATCAACCTGTATATCGGATGCCCGAACGACGCCCTCACCCTCAAAATCTATGACAGCCTTCTTGACTTCATCCGTTTCACATGTATTTTTAATCGCTAAGCTCTTGAGGTTCATAATGATTTCGGTAACATCCTCCTTTACGCCGGAGATGGAACTGAACTCATGTAATACGCCGTCAATCTTTACCTGACTTACGGCTGCACCGGGCAGGGAAGCAAGCATAATCCTTCTAAGAGAATTACCCAATGTAATTCCGTAACCTCTTTCCAAAGGCTCTACTACGAATTTACCATACCTTTTGTCTTCAGAGATTTCAGCCACTTCAATATTGGGACTGTCAAAATCAAATGCCAACACTGCAAATACCCTCCTTTATGAATGCGATAAAATTACAACAATAGAAAGCACGCAGCGGCGCACTTCCTACTGTCATTTTATTAATTATTTAGAATATAACTCGACGATAAGCATCTCATTCACAGGAACATCGATCACTTCTCTTGCCGGAAGCTCCTTAATCGTTCCTTTAAAGCTCTCCTGTTCAACATCCATCCATTCGGGAACCAGTCTGCCGTTCGTAACCTCAGCGATATCCTTGTATCTCTGCATACCCTTTGCCTTCTCGCTGATCTCAATCACATCACCGACGCTGATTAAGTAGGAAGGTACATTTATGCACTTGCCGTTTACCAGCACATGCTTATGACCGACAACCTGTCTGGCCTCTCTTCTTGTTCTGGCAAAGCCCATTCTGAAAATGACATTATCCAGTCTTCTCTCCAGAAGAACCATCAGGTTCTCACCGGTCATTCCCTTCATTCTGTCCGCCTTCTCGTAGTAATTGCGGAACGGCTTCTCCAGAACGCCGTAAATAAACTTTGCTTTCTGCTTCTCTCTAAGCTGCAGACCATATTCGCTCATCTTCTTGCCCGCTCTGAGAGACTTTCTTTTTGACTTTTTATCATATCCTAAAAATACAGGATCCAAATCAAGAGATCTGCATCTTTTAAGTACAGGAACTCTGTTTACTGCCATGTTCTTATCCTCCTATTTATTAGACTCTACGACGCTTGGGCGGGCGGCATCCATTATGCGGAACAGGAGTTACATCCTTAATACTGGTTACCTCCAGACCACATGCCTGGAGCGCACGAATCGCAGCCTCCCTGCCGGAACCGGGTCCCTTCACCATAACATCTACAGACTTTAAGCCATGCTGCAGCGCTGCCTTTGTCGCTGTTTCTGCTGCCATCTGCGCAGCATACGGAGTAGATTTCTTTGAACCTCTAAAGCCCAGACCACCGGCACTTGCCCATGAAAGAGCGTTTCCTTCCGTATCCGTCAACGTAACAATCGTATTGTTAAAGGAAGACTGGATATGTGCCTGTCCGCGTTCAACGTTTTTCTTTACACGCTTTTTTGTCACTTTTTTTGCAACTTTTTTAGCCATTTTAAACTAACCTACTTTCTCGATTAAACTTATTGTTTGCGACTCAAATATGAAATCCGGGATCTCATCGAACCTCACAAGTCTTATTTCTTTTTGTTTGCAACTGTTCGCAAAGCGAACCTCACAGATCCTATTTCTTCTTATTTGCAACTGTTCGCTTGGGACCTTTTCTTGTTCTTGCATTGGTCTTTGTCTTCTGTCCGCGAACCGGAAGTCCCTTCCTGTGGCGGATACCACGGTAGCATCCGATTTCCTGCAATCTCTTGATGTTCAGGGCAATTTCACGTCTGAGGTCACCCTCAACCATGTACTCTTCGTCAATAATCGCGCTAATCTTTCTGACGTCATCATCCGTCAGGTCCCTGACACGAATATCCGGATTCACTCCTGCCTTCTCAAGGATTTTGTTTGAGCTTACTCTGCCAATTCCGTAGATATAAGTCAAACCAATCTCTACACGTTTTTCTCTTGGTAAGTCAACACCAGCAATACGAGCCATGTTAAAATTCCTCCATTTTGCTTTATGACAAAATTTACCATCCGGCAAACCGTCATAATATTAATAGTAAACTAATTGATTGGGGTACACTGTACCCGACCGGATATTCATCCGGCCTATCCGATACTAATCGGCGGCAGAGCGTCTTATTCTCCTGCCGTTTCCTGCGCGAAATGTTTCTCGGTATCAAGAAGTAAACACATAACAGACCAAAACCGTCATATATTTATAAACACATATTGCGGTCCTGCCGCTGCAATCCATACGCCCTGGCCGCCTGATTATACAGCCGGGTACGAACACCTGCACAAAGACCTCCGCCCATGTCCGGTATCCGAAGCCGATGAATCGCTATGTGCCTCAGCCGCGAGTCAATACAGAGCGTTGAAACCGGGAATAATACCCAATAGGGAATTATCCCTGTCTCTGCTTGTGTTTCGGATTCTCACAGATTATTCTGATCCTTCCTTTTCTCTTGATAATCTTGCACTTTTCGCAAATAGGTTTTACTGATGATCTAACTTTCACGTCAAACCCTCCTTTCAAAAAGACCGTCTTACATTATAACATGCAATTTCAGCGATTGCAAGTCTTAAAACAAATAATTTCATCAATTAATCGTTCTCTATTTATCTCTCCAGATAATCCTTCCCTTGGACAGATCATACGGAGAAAGCTCCAGCGTCACCTTATCGCCCGGAAGAATACGAATAAAGTTCTGTCTCAGCTTCCCGCTGATGTGCGCAAGCACCCGGTGTCCGTTCTCCAGCTCTACCTGAAACATTGTATTCGGAAGCTTTTCCACTACCGTTCCTTCGATTTCAATTACATCAGACTTCGACATTATTTTACCTCCTGAATGTCCTTACAGATTCGTTTAATTTGTTCGTCCGTTATAGACGCCAGCTTCATTTTATAATCCTGCTTTTTGATCACCTGTATATGTTTTTTGTTCTTGCGCTTCGGATTATTCAACGTCCTGATACGCCCGTCAACAAGCCATACAAACTCATTCTCTTCCTTTATAATAAGATATACGGTATCCTTATCATGCCCTGCGATAGAATATGCCAAATATCCTGTCATAGCTGTCCTCTGTTCCACCAAATATTGTCCTCCGGTTCCACTCACGGCAGAAGGGTAAGGATTTCCGGCTCACCGTCCGTGATCAATATCGTATTTTCATAATGTGCGGAAACAGATCCGTCCTCCGTGACCACCGTCCAGTCATCCTCAAGCCATTCCACATCCGCACGCCCCATATTAATCATCGGCTCTATCGCAAGCGTCATCCCCGCCTGCAGCTTGACGCCTCTGCGCCGCTGTCTGAAATTGGGTATCTGCGGATCCTCGTGAAGCGATGTGCCAATCCCGTGTCCAACCAGATCCTCTACAATCCCGTACCCAAACCGGGAGATATAATCGTCAATCGCATTGGAAATATCGTGCAGATGATTCCCTTTCCTCGCGTACTTTATCCCCTCAAAAAAGGAATTCTTCGTTTCCTCAATCAGCTTCTGCGCTTCCGGGCTGATTCGCCCGACGCCGTACGTCCTGGCCGCATCCGAATGGTATCCCTTATAAATCAGTCCGCAGTCAAGGCTGACAATATCGCCCTCCTGCAGGATCCTGTCCGCTTTGGGAATCCCATGCACCACCTCATCATTCACGGACACGCATATCGAAGCGGGAAATCCATTATAATTCAGGAAATTGGGGATGCACCCATATCCCCGAATCAGCTTCTCCCCCAGCTGGTCAATGTAGAGCGTCGATATCCCCGGCTCTATCACCTTGCCAAGCTCCTCGTGCACCCTGGCAAGGAGCCGGCAGGATTCGCGCATCAAATCAATCTCTCTTTGCGATTTAATTGTAACAGCCATTTTTGTCCCCTCCAAACGGCATCCCAAGCCCCTGCGGATTACTGCAGAATATCAACAATCGCAGAAAATACGTCCTTCATGTCTACGGTACCGTCCACCGATTTGAGGACACCCTTTGCCGAATAAAAATCTATCAGCGGCTGCGTCTGGTCATGGTATACCTTCAGACGGTTCTTTACCGTCTCCGGCTTATCGTCGTCTCTCAGAATCAGCTCCGCGCTGCACTTGTCGCAGACGCCCTCTGTCCTGGGCGGAATATGGACGATATGGTAGGTTGCGCCGCAGCTTACGCAGGCACGTCTGCCGGACATTCTGTTGACAATATTCTCATCCGGAACATCCACGTTAATCGCATAGTCAATCTTATCGCCAAGCTCTGTCAGCGCCTTGTCAAGCACCTCTGCCTGCGGAATCGTTCTCGGAAAACCATCCAGCACATAGCCGTTTTTGCAATCCTCCTGCGCGACCCTGTCCAAAAGGATCTTCACGGTCAGCTCATCCGGAACCAGCAGCCCCTGATCCATATACTTCTTGGCCTCCATACCAAGCTCCGTGCCATTCTTGATATTTGCCCTGAAAATATCGCCGGTTGAAATATGGGGAATGCCGAACTTCTCCGCGATCATCTTTGCCTGTGTACCTTTTCCGGCTCCCGGTGCGCCTAACATAATAATCTTCATGCTCTTTCCTCCTTGCATTACATATTTTATGGTTACAATACTTTCAATTCAAAATATACTCCCAATACTCTCAATTCAAAATACTGTCCTGCGAAACGCTGCTTCCCTGCCGGCCGGTAATACGAAAGACAACGGATGGAAGCAAAGCGCATGCCTTGCTTCCATCTCATCTATTGTCTGACTAGTCATTCAAAAAGCCCTTATAATTGCGTACCAGCATTTTGGATTCAATCTGCTTCATGGTCTCAAGAATAACGCTTACAATAATGATTAAGCTTGTTCCGCCAAAGGAAACGGAAGCATTAAATACACCGTTAAAGAAGAACGGTACTACCGCAATGATGACAAGGCCGACCGCACCGATAAAAATAATGGCGTTCAATACCTTGTTCAGGTAGTCGCTGGTGGGCTTACCGGGACGAATCCCCGGAATAAAGCCGCCCTGCTTCTTCATATTATTCGCAATCTCCAACGGGTTAAAGGTCAACGACGTATAAAAATACGCGAAAAATACGGTTAATACGATATAAACCAAAAGGCCAATCGAATAAATCAGCTGATTCGGATTACACCAGTTGTCCTGATTCAGACCGTTCAAAATCTGACGCCAGACTCCTGTCCCGTTATATCGGAGCAGTGTCGAAACAATAATCGGCAGCTGCATCAGGGAGGAGGCAAAGATAATCGGAATAACTCCCGCCGTATTCACCTTCAGCGGCAGATGGGTCATCTGCCCGCCTACCATTTTATTTCCCTGGATTTTTTTTGCATACTGAACGGGAATCTTGCGGACGCCGCTGTTTAACACAACAACGAAAACGATCATCGCCAGCACGATAACAATAATCACACATGCCGCCACCACTGCAAGCGGAATGGATTTTCCCTTGACAAACTGGTCGTAAAGCTTTCCAAAATCATCCGGCAGACGGGAAATAATGTTGATCACAAGTACAATGGAAATACCGTTGCCGACACCCTTCTCCGTGATGCGCTCGCCAATCCACATCAGGAACGCACTGCCCGCTGTCAGCGCAGCCACAACTGTTACGACGTTTAAAACATTGTATGCCCTCAGCAGTCCCTGATTGCCAAATCCAATCGCCATCGCCGTGCTCTCAATCAGGGCAAGCGCAATGGTGACATAGCGCGTAATGGAGGCAATCTTTTTACGTCCGTCCTCTCCATCCTTCTGCATTTCCTCCAGCTTCGGAATCGCGATTGTCAAAAGCTGCATGATAATGGATGAAGTAATATACGGTGTGATATTTAACGCAAATACGGACATACGCTCAAAGGAGCCGCCCGTAAACGCGTCAAAGAAGTTGAACGCACCGCCTGTCTGCGCCTGAAACCATCTCGAAAACTCCTCGCTGTTCACGCCCGGAACGGGAAGCTGACAGCCAAAACGGATAATAATCAGCATGAAGAACGTGAATATAAGTCCTGATCTGATTTCCTTAATTTTAAACGCATTTTTTAAGGTTGTAATCATTAAATCACCTCTGCTGTTCCACCAAGTGACTCAATCTTCTCCTTTGCGGATGCGCTGAATGCGTTTGCCTGAACATTGAGCTTCTTGGTTAATTCTCCTCTACCCAAAATCTTAACTCCGTCTCTAGGGTTTTTAACGATTCCAGCTTCAATTAAAGACTCTACTGAAATAGTAGCTCCATCCTCGAATTTTTCTAATGCTTCAAGATTAACAATAACGATTTCCTTCGTGTTTCTGTTTGTGAAACCTCTCTTGGGAATACGTCTGTACAAAGGCATCTGACCGCCCTCAAAGCCTATTCTCGGTGCTCCGGAACGTGCCTTCTGTCCCTTATGCCCCTTACCGGCAGTCTTGCCGTTTCCTGAACCATGTCCACGGCCTCTTCTAAAATTACCGCTTTGTTTTGAGCCTTCGGCAGGCTTTAAATTCGATAATTCCAATGAGTTGCTCATCTCCTGACACCTCCTTATTCTGCTTCTTCCACTTTTACCAAGTGATTTACCTTACGAATCATGCCTCTGGTTGCATCATTATCCGGAAGCTCAACTGTCTTATGCAGCTTTGTCAAGCCCATTGCTTCCACCGTCGCCTTGTTCTTAGGAACCGCACCGATTGTTGATCTCACCAAAGTAACCTTTAATGTCTTTGCCATCTTAACTTGCTCCTTTCCCAGACCTGCGCCTTTACGCCATAACCTCTTCAACAGACTTGCCACGGTTTGCCGCTACCTCTTCCGGTGTCTTTAACTGTGAAAGACCCGCGATTGTGGAAAGTACAACGTTCTGCTTATTATTGGAGCCCAAAGACTTTGTTCTGATGTTCTTAATCCCTGCAAGCTCACAAACAATACGTGCAGGACCGCCCGCGATGATACCGGTACCTTCGGGAGCCTTCTTCAGCAAAACGCTGGAAGAGCCGTATTTGCCTGTGATGTCATGTGTAATGGAATTGCTCTCATCCATCGCAACCTTTACAAGTTTTTTCATTGCGTCTTCCTTGCCCTTACGAATAGCTTCCGGGATTTCTATGGCCTTTCCAAGGCCCGCGCCTACATGGCCATTACCGTCGCCCACTACTACCAAAGCGGTAAAACGCATGTTACGTCCACCTTTAACAGTCTTGGTTACACGCTTAATTGCAACAACCTTATCTGTTAATTCAAGCTGACTAGCATCAATGATTGTACGTTTCATGTGATTTTCTCCCTTCCTAGAATACTAAGCCAGCTTCTCTTGCTGCCTCAGCCAAAGCTTCGATTTTTCCATGGTATAAAAAGCCGCCTCTGTCGAAAACCACTTCTGTAATACCCTTATCCATCGCTCTCTTCGCAATGACTTTTCCTAAATGCGCCGCTGCCGCAACATCATTTGTCTTATCCAGCTCAGCCTTTACCTCTTTCTCTACGGTAGACGCTGCCACTAATGTATTTCCGACTGTATCATCAATAATTTGAGCATACATATGATTATTGCTTCTGAATACTGCTAAACGCGGTCTTGCAGCAGTACCGCTGAAACGGTTACGTATTCTCATGTGTTTCTTTTTACGAACTTCTGTTCTTGATTTCTTACTAACCATTTTTTACGCCCTCCTTATTTACTTCTTACCAGTCTTACCGACTTTACGTCTGATCGTCTCATCAGCGTACTTGATACCCTTGCCCTTATACGGCTCCGGCCTTCTCTTATCCCTGATCTCAGCCGCAAACTGGCCTACCTTTTCTTTATCGATACCCTTAACAAGGATGATGTTCGTACCTTCAACAACGGTCTCGATTCCTTCCGGATCCATCATCTCAACCGGGTGAGAATATCCTAAAGACAATGTCAATTTTTTTCCGGATTTTGCTGCTCTGTAACCTACGCCGTTTACCTCGAGCTTCTTCTCATAGCCTGTCGTTACACCGACAACCATATTATTTACCAATGTTCTTGTAAGACCATGCAGAGACTTCATCTTCTTCAGGTCGTTCGGTCTGGAAACCGTTATCTCTGCGCCCTCAACCTTAATCTCCATCTCTGAGGGCAACACTCTCTCAAGCGTCCCCTTAGGACCTTTTACAGTCACTTTATTATTTTCTGCAACCTCTACGGTAACTCCCGCAGGAATCGCGATTGGCATTCTTCCTATACGTGACATGCCCGTACCTCCTATAATCATTTATTATTTCAATTCTGCTTCCGCTCGAAAACCGAATGCATTGCATTCGCCGCAGCTGCGCTGCTCCTTGTTTTCTCGCTGTCTGTCGCATAAAATCAAATACTTCGCTGCGCTCGTGCCTGATTTTATTGCTACCAGACAAATGCCAACACTTCGCCGCCAACCTGAAGCTTTCTCGCCTCTTTGTCGGTGATAACGCCCTGATTGGTAGAGATAATCGCAATACCAAGTCCGCCAAGAACCTTCGGCAGTTCATCCTTGCCTGCATAAATACGCAGACCCGGCTTGGAAATCCTCTTCAGGCCTGTAATAATTCTCTCGTTCTTATCTGCACCATATTTTAATGTAATGTGAATCGTCTTAAACGCGCCGTCCTCTAAAACGTCAAAGCTCTTAATATATCCCTCATCCAACAAAATCTGCGCAATCGCAAGCTTCATCTTTGACGCAGGAATATCTACTGTATCATGCTTTGCAGTATTGGCATTACGGATTCTTGTAAGCATATCTGCAATCGGATCACTCATTGTCATTTCAGTTTCCTCCTTAATTCGGTTTTTTTACCAGCTTGCTTTCTTTACACCGGGAATCTGACCCTTGTATGCCAACTCGCGGAAGCATATTCTGCAAACTCCGTATTTTCTCAAGTAAGCATGCGGACGGCCACAAATTCTGCAACGATTGTATTCCCGTGTCGAAAACTTAGGATTGCGCTGCTGTTTGATTTTCATTGCTGTTTTAGCCATGAGAATTTACCTCCTTCATTATCTGGCGAAGGGCATGTTGAACTGTGTCAGCAGCTCACGTGCTTCTTCATCTGTCTTAGCCGTTGTTACGAAAATGACATCCATACCTCTTACCTTGTCGACCTTGTCATACTCGATTTCAGGGAAAATAATCTGTTCCCTGATACCCAGCGCATAGTTGCCTCTGCCGTCGAACGCGTTCGGATTTACACCTCTGAAGTCACGTACACGGGGAAGCGCAAGGTTTACAAGCCGGTCCAGAAACTCATACATTCTCTCACCGCGAAGCGTTACCTTACATCCGATTGCCATACCCTCACGAATTTTGAAGTTTGCGACAGCCTTCTTCGCCTTTGTCGTAACTGCCTTCTGTCCGGTAATCGTCTCAAGATCCCTGACAGCGGACTCTAATGCCTTGGCGTTGTCTTTCGCTTCACCTACGCCCATGTTGATAACAATCTTATCAAGCTTGGGAACTTCCATGATATTCTTATATCCAAACTTCTTGATCATAGCGTCTACGATCTCGTTTTTATATATATCTTTCAGTCTACTCACCAGTCTAGACCTCCTTCCTAGAATTAATCAATCACTTCACCAGTTGTCTTTGCGAAACGTACCTTCTTATCCCCATCCATCTTAAAGCCCACGCGGGTCGCTTTACCCTTATGGAGATACATTACGTTCGAAACATCAATCGGAGCCTCTTTCTGGATAATGCCGCCGTTCTGGTTTGCCGCGGAGGGCTTTGCATGCTTTGTAACAATATTCACGCCTTCAACCAAAACCTTGGACTTCTTCGTATCAACAGACAAAACCTTGCCTTCCTTGTCTTTATCCTTGCCGGCGATAACCTTTACCGTATCGCCCTTCTTAATCTTTAACATCCTTGGCACCTCCTTATAATACTTCGGGAGCTAAGGAAACAATCTTCATAAACTGTTTCTCACGAAGCTCTCTTGCTACTGGCCCAAAAATACGTGTCCCTCTCGGAGTTTTGTCATCCTTGATGATAACAGCAGCATTTTCATCAAATTTAATATAAGAACCGTCCTTGCGACGGGCGCCCTTTACGGTACGTACAACCACAGCTTTTACTACATCGCCTTTTTTTACAACGCCGCCTGGTGTTGCATCTTTAACGCTGGCAACAATCACATCGCCAATATTGGCATATCTTCTTGTAGAACCGCCCATAACCCTGATGCAAAGTAACTCTTTCGCACCGGTATTATCAGCGACTTTGAGTCTGCTTTCCTGTTGTATCATGCTTATTCTCCTTCCAAACCACAGATGCTGTGATTTAACTTTATTTTACTCTTTCGACAATTTCTACAAGTCTCCATCTCTTATCCTTCGATAAAGGTCTTGTTTCCATTACTTTTACTGTATCGCCAATGTTGCACTCATTATTCTCGTCATGCGCCTTCAGCTTATAGGTTCTCTTAACGATCTTCCCGTAAAGAGGATGCTTTACATGATCTTCAACAGCAACTACGATAGTTTTCTGCATTTTGTTGCTAACAACCTTGCCTGTACGTGTTTTTCTCAGATTTCTTTCCACGACCACTTTCCTCCTACTCTACGTTTTTAAGATTTGCAGTTATAACAGTCTGAATCCTGGCGATGTTCTTTCTGACCTCTTTAATTCTTGCTGTGTTCTCTAACTGATTCGTTGCGTTCTGAAATCTCAAATTGAAAAGTTCTTTCTTTGCAGCTACTAATTCCTGTGATAATTCTGCAGCTGATTTGGTCTTTAAATCTTCTACATACTTATTAGTTTTCATTTACTGCACCGCCTTCCAAATCTGCTTTAGAAACGATCTTACATTTACAAGGAAGCTTGTGTGTTGCAAGACGTAACGCTTCTTTTGCGACATCCTCAGCGACTCCGCTGATCTCAAACATTACACGACCGGGCTTTACTACCGCTACCCAATACTCCAATGTTCCCTTACCGGAACCCATACGAGTCTCTGCAGGCTTTGCCGTAACCGGCTTATCCGGGAAAATCTTGATCCAGACTTTACCGCCACGCTTGATGTGACGTGTCATTGCAATACGGGCTGCCTCTATCTGATTCGACTTAATCCAGCAAGGCTCCAGCGCTATAATACCATATTCACCGTAGGTGATGGTATTGCCTCTCTGAGCCTTACCTCTCATTGTACCGCGAAACTGTTTACGACGCTTTACTCTCTTTGGCATTAACATTATTTATCGCTCCCTTCCTTGTTTCCTTTAGTAGGAAGTACTTCGCCCTTGTAGACCCAAACCTTCACGCCAATCTTGCCGTAGGTGGTGTCTGCTTCTGCGAAACCATAATCAATATCTGCTCTCAATGTCTGAAGAGGGATTGTTCCCTCGCTGTAGAACTCCGTACGAGCCATATCCGCACCGCCAAGACGTCCCGAAACAGCCGTCTTCACGCCAAGCGCACCGGACTTCATGGTTCTGCCCATGCAGGACTTCATCGCACGTCTGAAGGATACACGGTTCTCAAGCTGCTGCGCGATGTTTTCCGCTACGAGCTGCGCATCCCGGTCAGGTCTCTTGATTTCCTTAATATCAACAAGAACGTTCTTCCCTGTTAATTTCTGAAGCTCTTTCTTTGTTACTTCGATTTCCGCACCGCCCTTACCGATGACAACACCGGGCTTTGCCGTAAAGACAACTACCTTTACCCGGTCAGCCGCTCTCTCGATTTCGATTTTGGAAATACCGGCATTAAACAGCTTTTTCTTTAAAAACTTTCTGATATTGTAATCTTCTACCAAGTAATCAGCAAACTCAGCATCCGCATACCATTTTGAATCCCAATCTTTAATAACACCGACTCTCAGTCCATGAGGATTAACCTTCTGTCCCATCTTCTTCCTCCTATCTCTCATCCAGCACAATTGTAATGTGGCTCATTCTCTTCTCGATTCTATAAGCTCTGCCCTGTGCTCTGGGTCTTACTCTCTTCATTGTAGGTCCCTTATTTGCATAACACTCTGCAATGTACAGGTTCTCCGCGTTCATACCGTTGTTGTTCTCGGCATTCGCAATCGCGGACTGCAGAAGCTTCTTGATGATGCTGGAAGCATACCGGGGGCTGTACTCCAGAATACCCAACGCGGACTGCACATCCTTCCCTCTGATGGCATCTAAGACAAAGCAAGCCTTCTGAACGGACACTCTGGCATAAGAGAGCTTTGCTGACGGTCTGGTTTCTCTATTTTCTGCGTTTCTTTTTCTTTTATAACTTGTTCTGCTATATTTTTCCTTCGCCATGGTTGAACCTCCTTTCAACTAATTATCTTACCTTTGATTTCTTTTCGTCCTTACCATGTCCTCTGTAAGTTCTGGTTGCAACGAATTCACCAAGCTTATGTCCAACCATATCCTCTGTTACATATACGGGAACATGCTTCCTGCCGTCATGCACTGCAAATGTATGGCCTACAAATGCAGGGAAAATGGTCGAACGACGGGACCATGTTTTGATTACTGTTTTATTTCCTGACGCATTCATTGCATCCACCTTCTTTAACAGGCTTGCATCTGCGAAAGGGCCCTTCTTTAATGATCTAGCCATTGGGTAATTCCTCCTTATCTTCAACGATTATTTCATAGCCGAGCTATTTCATAGCTTTCCCATCTCTTCTTCTCACGATAAGCTTGTCAGAAGCCTTGCGCCTTCTGGTCTTCAGGCCAAGTGCAGGCTTACCCCAGGGTGTAGACGGGCCGGGACGTCCGATGCCGGTCTTGCCCTCGCCGCCGCCGTGCGGATGGTCATTCGGGTTCATAACAGAACCGCGGACAGTCGGCCGGATACCCATATGACGTTTCCGTCCTGCTTTACCGATTTTGATAAGGTTGTGATCCCCGTTTCCTACAACGCCGATAGACGCTCTGCATACGATGGGAACCATTCTCATTTCGCCGGAAGGAAGTCTGAGCGTCGCGTACTTGCCTTCCTTTGCCATCAGCTGCGCGCTGTTTCCCGCGGAACGTACAAGCTGTCCGCCCTTGCCCGGATACAGTTCAACATTGTGCACGTTGGTACCAACCGGAATCTCGGAAAGCGGCAGGCAGTTTCCTACTCTGACCTCTGCATTGGGTCCGTTCATAATCTTCATCCCGTCTGTCAGGCCTTCCGGAGCGAGGATATATGCCTTCTCGCCGTCCTCATAGCAAATCAGCGCGATATTTGCGGATCTGTTCGGATCATACTCGATGCCGATAACCTTTGCCGCAATATCATCCTTCTTTCTCTTGAAATCAATAATTCTGTATTTCTGTCTGTTGCCGCCGCCGTGATGACGAACGGTAATCTTTCCCTGATTGTTACGTCCGGAATGCTTCTTCTTGGATACGCAGAGCGACTTTTCCGGAGTCGTCTTTGTAATCTCAGAGAAATCAGATCCGGTCATATTTCTTCTGGAAGGTGTATATGGGTTATATGTCTTAATTCCCATGGTTATTTCTCCTTTTCTTCTTATTTATTATCACACTTGTCTGTGTATAGTTCCCGGTCGGCTTACAGGCCGGAGAAAATCTCAATATCCTTGCTGTCCTCGGTCAGCTGTACGACTGCCTTCTTTGTCTTGGCCGTCTTGCCGACTACCATGCCGCGTCTTCTCTTCTTACCGTCCATATTGATGGTGTTGACCCGCTTTACCTTGGCCCCCTCAAACATCTTTTCAACGGCTTCCTTAATCTGAGACTTGTTCGCCTCTGTATGCACTAAAAATGTATACTTCTTCTCGCCCATGCCGGCCATACTCTTTTCCGTAACCACCGGTTTGAGGATTACGTCATAATACTTGATATCTGCCATTATGCATACACCTCCTCAATCGTCTTAACGGCATCCTTTGTCAGGATTACAGTGCCGCCCTTCATTACATCATAGACATTTATTGTGTTGGTCAACGCTGTCTGTACGTTGGGAAGGTTCCTTGCGGACTTGATTACGTTCTCATCCTTCTCTCCCAGAACAACATAAGCCTTTGCCACATTTAAATTGTCCATAACCGTCTTGAAGTTCTTTGTCTTGATCTCGTTAAACTTTAACTCGTCAATCACGATCAGCTTATTTGCCTGAACTCTGCTTGTAAGCGCGGACTTCAACGCCGCTCTCTTTTCCTTTTTATTTAACTTGAAAGAATAATCTCTCGGTACCGGCGCGAATACAACGCCGCCGCCGGTCCACTGCGGTGCTCTCGTTGAGCCCTGTCTCGCATGACCGGTCCCCTTCTGCCTCCAGGGCTTTCTTCCACCGCCGGATACTTCTGAACGGGTCTTCGCCTTCTGAGTACCCTGACGCTTATTTGCAAGCTGCTGAACGACTGCCATGTGTACGAGGTGTTCGTTTACCTCTACACCAAAGACAGCGTCGCTTAAGTCGATACTCTCAACTTCCTTGCCTTCCATATTATAAACAGATACTTTTGCCATCTGTATGGTCCTCCTTTCGCGTGAAACATGTTTTACGCTTTATTTGCAAGCTGCTTTTTCATATCAATGCCAGGCCTCTGTTTAAGCCTCTGCTCTGGTGGTCTCTTTGATTGTTACCAACGCCTTCTTAGGTCCCGGAACGGAGCCCTTGATCAAAAGCAGGTTCTTCTCCGCGTCCACTCTGACAATCTCAAGGTTCTGAACGGTTACCTTCTCACACCCCATATGTCCCGGCATTCCCTTGCCCTTGAACACGCGGCTCGGCGAAGAGCATGCACCGTTGGAACCCTGATGACGATGGAACTTGGAGCCGTGCGCCATCGGACCTCTGTGCTGTCCATGTCTCTTGATCGCGCCCTGGAAGCCTTTTCCCTTGGAAACCGCGGAAGCGTCCACCTTATCGCCAACCGCAAAGATATCCGCCTTAATCTCACTGCCAAGCGCGTACTCTTCCGCATTCTCAAGCTTGAACTCTCTCAGAAATCTCTTGGAAGAAACGCCGGCTTTGTCAAAGTGGCCTTTGAGCGATTTGTTCACGCCGTGTCTGTGGATAATCTCTTTATTTCCCGCCTTGTCTTTATTGACAATCCTGTCCTTCTTGTCCACAAAGCCTACCTGTACGGCCTTATATCCGTCATTCTCTTCTGTCTTAACCTGTGTCACCACGCAAGGCCCCGCCTGAAGCACGGTTACCGGTATCAGGGAGCCGTCCTCATTGAAGATCTGCGTCATTCCGACCTTGGTAGCTAAAATAGCCTTCTTCATTTTCTTACCTCCATTTGTTCTACAGCGGAACGGAATGTCTTTTACCTTATTCCGTTCATACTAGTAGGGGTTTATTTGTTTTTCATTTTGATATCGATATAAACACCCGCCGGCATCTCCAGTCTCTGCAGCGCGTCTACAGTCTTCTGTGTCGGTGTGATGATATCAATCAGTCTCTTGTGGGTTCTCTGCTCGAACTGCTCTCTGGAGTCCTTATACTTGTGAACCGCTCTAAGAATTGTTACGACCTCTTTCTTGGTAGGAAGAGGAACCGGTCCGCTCACCTGTGAACCGTTCTTTTTAACTGTTTCGATGATTTTTTTGGCAGATGCATCAACCAGCTGATGATCGTAAGCTTTTAATGTAATTCTCATTACCTGACTTGCCATAAAAAAAGTCGCCTCCTTTTCGCACTTTTTATTCATAAGTACGACAAGCGGTGACTGTACACTCCTCCGTGTGTGTCATGCTGTCCTCATAACGCAAATGCGCACATTTGCTATGCCGCACGCCCCACACGCCGTTCTACCTGCTGCTGCCGGTAGCGTTCTTACTCTGTACAGTGACTTGTCGCCAGTTTCATAACTTGACATTCGCTCCACGGAAAACCTGCCGTTAAACGGCAGCAACCTCTCGCTTCATCGCTATCATGCCACAGCAATTGATAGTATACAGGAAGTTTTGCGAAGATGCAAGTATTTTTTGAAAAAATTTCACAAAATTTTTCGGCAGATTTTTATCGTTTCAAGATCTTCGCCAGCAGTGCTTTTATCCTTCCCAGAAGCGACCTGCTGCGCTTATAATAAAGAAGATACTCGTTCCGGTATTTTTGCGGAACAATATTCTGCCCGTTCTCAAAAGCAAGATAATATTTGGATGCCAGCCCGGGCTGCCCCGTCATATGACAGCAATGCGCAAGGTCAAAAAACGCTTCGGCCAGACGCTGATCTACCGTCCCCTCGCTCAGCAGGGCCTGAAGTCTGTTCTGGCAGTAGGGAAGCGCCTCCTCAAAACGGTTCATCCCCGTCAGCGCCTGAATCATTAATCCGGTGCCGTAATTCGAATACGCATCCACCGCGAGTCCGTTCCCTGCGGCCTCAGCCGCCTTCTCATACGCCCCGAGCTTGATGTGGACAAGCGCCAGATCAAAATAACGGTTTGCCAGACTGTCATGGTTCTCGGAATCCGCCGGAAGCGAAAGCGCAATCAGCCTGTCAAGGCACAATAAAGCCTCCTCAAACAGGCGGGGGCAGACATCAATCGCCTCCTCCAAATCCGTCCAGTATGCCCAATACGTCTCATAACGGTCCGGCGCCATTTCCACCGCGCGGTGAAAATAATCAACCGATTTCTGAATCGCTTCCGCATCCTCCGAATCCGCATACATCAGCACATATTCCGCAGCCCTCGAAAGTACCTTCGCGGTACCGCCGGTACGCTCGATAAAACGCTCCAGCGCGGCAATCCCCTCCTGCTTATGGCCCGCGGAGGATAAAAAGTTCCAAAGCTCATAGGAATATTCTTCTATGTCGTCAAGTTCAACCGCCTTATTGTAATATGCCAGCGTTTTTGATTCATTGGCAAGCTCTCTGGAATGCGTCTGCGCTCTGAGCGCCAAATCACTGCCAAACAGCAGCTCGGCCGTCAAAAAATAAAGCCTCGCAAGAAGCCGGGCGTCTATCTCTGCCTCTTTCGCAGCATATTGTTGCAAAAGCGTCTCCGCCTCTTCGATTAACGGGCCGTAATCTTTCCTCTCCGCCGCCTCTTTGCGCGCCTGCAAATCAGATAAGCTTTGAGTCAGTTGTTCTTTTTCTTCATTCATCTTTATAACCATACTCCTTCCATAGTCTGCAACTCCAAATAATATTTTCTCAAGCTTAAATATGAAACAGTTCTATCATATAATATTTGCATCCTTTTTACAAGACGGTTTGATGCCGGGAAGCATTGTGAACCCGTCAGATCTATGCTATAATGTCAGCGATACAGGGAAACCGGCGGCAGTGAAGGCGCCGGATATGCCAGAAGAAGAAAGGGAACAAACGCATGTGGATTGCAGAGAACTGGAACGACTATGAAGTCCTTGACACCTCGTCGGGCGAGAAGCTTGAGCGATGGGCTGATTACATCTTAATACGCCCCGACCCGCAGGTCATCTGGAGCACGCCCAAACAGCTTCCCCAGTGGCACAGGCCCAACGGGCATTATCACCGCAGCGCAAGGGGCGGCGGCGAGTGGGAATTCTTCCGGCTGCCCGACGAATGGGACATTCACTACGGCGGCTTAACCTTCCATCTCAAGCCCTTCAGCTTTAAGCATACGGGGCTTTTTCCCGAACAGGCGGTCAACTGGGATTGGTTTTCTTCTATTATAAAGGATGCTCTAAAGCGGGAGCCGCACCGGCAGATCAAGGTGCTCAACCTCTTTGCCTATACCGGCGGCGCGACGCTTTCCGCTGCGGCCGCCGGCGCCCACGTGACCCATGTGGACGCCTCTAAGGGCATGGTCGGATGGGCAAAAGAAAACGCGGCCTCCTCTGGGCTTGCAGACGCACCGGTCCGCTGGCTTGTGGACGACTGCGTCAAATTCGTGGAGCGCGAAATCCGGCGTGGCAATCGTTACGACGCGATTATCATGGATCCGCCCTCCTACGGCAGAGGCCCCAAGGGCGAGATCTGGAAAATCGAGGACTCCGTTTTCCCGTTTATCGAGCTTTCCACACAGCTCTTGTCCGAAAACGCCCTGTTCTTTCTGATCAACTCCTACACGACCGGCCTGCAGCCCGCCGTTCTGCGCTATATGCTGGAAACCGCCGTCCGCTCCCGTTTCGGCGGCCGGGTGGAAGCTGAGGAAATCGGCCTTCCTGTCTCCTCCAACGGGCTTGTTCTTCCCTGCGGCGCTTCCGGCCGATGGACAATGGCGTAAAAACGGGACAGCTAAATGCTGTCCCGCTCTCCGGTCCTTCTTTTCCAATACGTTTAATAATAATAGTACATCATTTCTCTTGAAAGCGCCGCAATGCCGCCTGCTGCCGCAATGACAGCCGAAATCGTAATGATGGAGATTACTATTCCGATAAGTGCCCAAACCAGCATCGCCTTGAAGTAATTGGACTTGCTCTTCTTCGCCGTTGAGCCAAACGCCCACACAAACATCATAATGATGTTTACACACGGCACACAGAGTATCAGCATGGTAATCATCCACTCGCCAAAGCTGACCGGCTCCTCCAAACCGCTGTCCGCCTGATAAGGCTGTTGATAGGGCTGCTGGTATGGCTGATAAGGCTGTTGATATGTAGACTGCTGGTATGTAGACTGTTGATATACAGGCTGCTGGTATACCGGCTGCCCGTTTCCCTGAGCGCCCTGCCCGGCAGAATTCATCGGCTCCCCCTGGGACTCCTGATTATTCTGACCGCCCTGATTATACAGATTGTTGTTATCCATTTTGTATCCATGCTCCTTTCTCAGCATGCGAACCTGTGCCCCGGGCACAAATCTCCGGCTCAAACCGAAAACCGCTAATCTCTTATCCTTCGCATGTATTTCCGGGGGCATCCCTTAAATTCCCCTCGACGACCATCATATCATAATTACCCCGTTTCTTGCAAGCAGATTCTTTTCCCTCAAGGAAGCCCTTTAGAAAAACGCTGAATAAATCACTGCTTCCTTAGTCGTTGCCGGTGCTTTCTATGCCGTATCTGGCGCACAGGTCGGCCAGTCCGCCCGGAAAGCCCTTGCCGATTGCGTTGAATTTCCATTCGCCGTCCTTCCTGTACAATTCGCCCACAAGCATAGACGCCTCAATCGAAAAGTCCTCTCCCAAATCATAGCGTATCAGCTCCTTGCTTGTCGCGTCATTAACAATCCGGATAAACGCGTTGCTTACCCGTATAAAAGCATTCGATACCTGTCCGAAATTCTGCCGGCGCTCCTTCGCACCGTAAATCGTAACGGTAAATACAATCTTCTCAATATGCTCCGGCAGCCTGGTCAAATCAATCTGAATCTGCTCATCGTCCCCGTCGCCCTCTCCGGTCAGATTGTCGCCCAGATGCTCCACCGCACCGCTGGGATGCTTCAGATTCCCATAGAAAACAAATTCATCCTCTGTCGGGCACTTGCCGTCCGCTCCCAGCATAAAAGCCGCGACGTCCAGATCAAAATTCGTCTCATAATCAAGTGCGTTCACATTCCAGCCCAGCCCTACGACAATGCTGGTCAGCTCCGGATTCCCTTTTGTCAGCTCAAAGTCCTGTCCCTTGGTCAAATTAACTGCCATCGTTTTCCTCCATTTTCATGCGCAGCGCGCAATCGCGTGTGATATGATACCCTTAGTTGACAAATGTATACACCTTTATCTATTAAGGGTATACGTGTTTACTCAAATCTTATCATAGAACGGCGCGATTTTCAACGCCGTATCCACCGCAACAATCTCACCACGAGATTGTTTCTGTAATATACAAGCGGCGGGCTTCCCGGGAACTCATGCAGCATACGGTAAATATAAATCAGAACCGTCACCGCACAGACCGCGCCCAGACACCACAGCAGGCGTTTTCCGTTCCTTCCTTTTATATAGTGCTCAAAGATAAAATACGCAAAAAAGAGAATCCAGAACGGCGCAGCCGGATTCAGGTTCATGCCCCGCCGGAAGCTTCCCGTCAGAATATGATATATTGCCCTGGTCATACCGCACCCCGCGCAGGGAAATCCCACCGCAATCAAAAACGGGCAGAATGCATGAAACAGACTCCGTACCACCACATTATAAGCCGCAAATAAAATGATCCCTATGTAATAATTCTTAATATCCGCCACAATACGGCTCCACACCATCCTGCAGCGGCCTGCAAGCTTCTCCATCGTTCCTCCGCGTCTCTTAAGCAAAAGTCGGGCGCCCGCGCAGCTTCCCATAAAATGAAAAAGCGCCTGACAATACCAGATACTCTTAATCTAATATCGTCAGACGCAGAAGTCAAGGAGGAATTACCCTTATCCGCGCCAAAACCCGTTTTTCGTCATGTCTCCTCCACAATCATTACCCGAAGCCCATCGGCGGCGTCCCGCTTCCAGTTGAACAGATAAATCGTATAGCGTTTGTCATTGCGCAGGTTCAGGTAAGATGCAAACAGTACCGTATTCCCTATGCCGGGAAACCGTGCGGCTACGCTCTGCACAACACTGTATGTATAATATCCGCCCCAGACCGGTTTGAACGCCGACACAGAGCGATACCGCAGCCCGTTAAAGGTCACAAACTGACTGCCGATGATAACGCTGAGCGTTCCGCTGTTATAAGAAAGATTGACCGCCCTGATGCACGCCATATCCGCGCTCTTCTCACATCCGCCGTCCGTAATCACTTCAATGTCAATTCCTGTTTCCGCGTTGAGAACGGCAATCGTCACATCTTCGTCCTTCCCGATTTGAAAGGGCTTTTGCAGATATATATAACCGTTTTCTCCCATCAGCGTAATCATATGCGCTCCCGCGGCAATCTTCTCATAGCCGGAAAGCTCCCCAAAGCCCAGCTCTGAGGAAAAAAGACATTCGCCGATAAAAACAACAAACGCGTTGTACCCCGACGCCGCATTCAGCACCCTTATCCTTCCGGGCTGCATATCCTCTTCGCCACACAGCCTGCACGCTTCATTTGGACGGGGATACGTCGAGACCATAATCTCCAGAATATCCGGATCCTTAATACTGTTATTTGAATTCATGCAAAGCGCCCCCCGCTGTCAACACTATATTTATATCGTATTCATTTCTACGCGTTTTATGCATGGCTTCCGGCAGTCCGGATTCTGCCCGTTTTATGCGCCTGCGCCGCCATTACATACGGCCAGTCCCCCGTTTTTTACTTCGTATATCATGCTGCAGTGTTGCATCACCCTCGGATCGTGGGTTACGACAATGCAGATTCTGTCCGCCGCAATCTGATTCAGCGTATCCAGAAAAATGTCAATCGATTCCGCGTCCAGATTCGCCGTAGGCTCGTCAAACAGGAGAATTTGTGCCTTCTGATATAATGCGCGGGCAATCCCGATTCGCTGCTCCTGCCCGCTGGAAAGCTCTTTTTGCCCGTTCCCGACCATCGTAGCATACTGCGCTTCCAGGCTCTCCACATAGCGGCCGATATTGGCCATATCCGCGCACGCCTCCAGACGCCCTTTGTCCGGCTTTGCGGCCATGCAGATATTGGCCGCAATCGTATCGCAGAAGACCTGATTCGCCGCCGGCACCAGCCCCACATAAGGGCGCACGTTCTTTGCTGTGGCGCCGTCGGAAAAGACAACGCTGATTTCGCCCTGCTGCGGCAGATACAGTCCGGAAATCACCTTGAGCAGCGTGCTCTTCCCGCCGCCGCTCTCGCCGACGATTCCGACTATCTGCTTCCGGCAAAACGCCGCGTCCACCCCTTCCAGTATCCGGGCATCCTTATAGCGGAAGGAAACGCCGCTAAGGCGCAGCCCGGCCACCTCCTTTCGGGGCGCATCCCCCCATTGGGGCTCTTCTGCCAACGTATAAATACGCTCCAGTCTTCCCGCAGATACAATCGCCTGATTCACATTGGAGATAATGCCGCCGATTGCGGTAAAGGGCCATGTAATATAATTTGTCACCTGCACCACGGCCATCATGCTGCCCACTGCCAAATCGCCCCGCATGACAAAATATGCGCCGCCGCCCATGGCTATCAGAAACATTGCCGTCCCCATAACGTTATTCAGGAAGAGGGAGCCGCCCTCCGCAGCCCCCAGGCCGCGGGCGCTTTTTACCTTTGCATCCAGCAGCCCCGAGATTTTGCGCTCCAGCTTCTTCTCCATGCCGCCGATTTTGAACAATGCGATCTTTTCCAGCATATCCTGAAAATAGACGCGGACGTTTTCTTCATTCTCCTTATCCTTCCGGCTGACCTTCTGCACAAGCGGCGAAAAAACCGCAATGCAGAAAATCAAAAGCGGAATGCAGACCAGCAGGAGCGCCGCCAGCTGCCAGTTCAGAAGAAAAAGATACACGACAGCCAGCACCGCCGTCAGGGCATTTCCCACGGTATTGCGCACCAGGTCGGGAAAGCACCCGCTCACCTTTTCCACATCCTCCGTCAGATTTGTCATATATTCCCCTACATGATGCCCCTGCATTTCGATCAGGCTGCTGTGATACAGCCGCCCGGAAAGCTCCAGCCGCATTTTTCGCGCAATCCTGGCACAGGATAACCTGTATGAGACCGTCGTCACCATGCTCAGCGCGCCCTCCAACCCTAAGATGACAACGGCCGCAATGATATTTTGCTTCAGCGGCATCGCGGAAGCCCCGGCCGCAATATCCACAAATCCCTTTAGCACCATAGCCAGCCCTATACTTATCACCGCTGTCAGGATGCCCGATAACGCCATTACGACTAAATAGCGTCTGTTTTTTTTCGTCTGCTTATAGATCCATCCCAGACCATACGGATCCGAAGCCTTCTTGGCCCGCTTTTTTTGCATATTGATAACCATGCCCCTTTCATAGCCTGCGGGCTCGGGCTGCAAAGCACAATCAGCCCCTCCGCTCCAGCCTGCGCCCTTTCCAAAGTCAGCTCACCTGCGTGTCTCCAATACGATTTTGCCGACGCCGCAGTCCAATACCGCTTTGCCCGGTGCGCCTTGTCCCTGACGGCGCTTTTGGGAGCCAAAGCTTTTAATT
Organism: uncultured Lachnospiraceae bacterium; assembly: GCA_949948735.1. GTDB lineage: Bacteria > Bacillota > Clostridia > Lachnospirales > Lachnospiraceae > COE1. The sequence goes on from CATLGV010000007.1 coordinate 52,470, forward strand.
CTGGCGTCGTTCACTCTGATGCTGCCCAGCGCACAGGAAATATCATAGTCAAAATCGCTTTCCTTGTTTTCCAGATACAGCCCGCATACGCCGACGCCGCAATCCACCTTGATATCGCCTTCAATACGCCCCTTATAAATACACTCGCCCGCGCCGCAGTCCAGCTCCAGGCTGCCCGCCTTAACATCCCGCAGCTTCGCCTTTCCGGCCCCGACTTCTATGGAGAGTCTGCCGGCAATCAAAACCCGCTCCACCTTCCATTGGCCCGCGCCGACCTCCACGTCCATGCTGCTGCAGGAAATCGGCGGCTCCTCCATCCGCATATGGCCCGCCGCAACATTCAGCTCTATCCGGCCAAATGCATGATTCATGGGAATATAGAGCGTAATATGCGTCCTGTCCACATTCGCCCCTATATTCCACCTTCCGTGCACCTCATAAGAAACCACCAGCCTGTTCCCCCGCAGCTCGCACACATACTCTCCGTCCAGCAGATTCTCCGCTTCCACCCGTATCGCATCATCGGATGCTGTTTTAAAAACCACCTGCGCGCATGCCGCCGTAATCTCCATATCCGTTACCTGATTCGCCGCAAAACTGTTTTCCATCATATTGACCTCCATTCCAAAGCCGCTAAATACGCTTGTTTCTTTTTCTTCGTTAAATTAATGGTTTGCGCTGTCGCCATTTCCTATATAATAAAAAAACAAACCGCTGATGTAAATAGCGCTGCATCAAGCGGTTCGTTTTGCGTATCAAGCGGTTAAATCTCCCCCTTCATGTGTAACATGAGGAACCTCATGTGCAGCATGAGGTATGATTCCTTATTCCGCAAACATCTCGTATTCTGCCCCTTCGTACCCTGTCATTTTTATAGTGCGCTCGTCGACTGCATCCACCGACTGCGCCGCATCGGCAACCGGAATACACCTGCCCTTCCGGATAAAAAGCGGCACCTCGTTGAGCGCAACCGCCACATAATGGACGCCCTTTTCAAGGATTTCCTCATAAAGGCTTCCATCTGGCATAAACTTCACAAGCTTCATCTCCTCCGGCAGATAAACCATCCTGCCGTCCGCGTTCTGCGTGTACACCGGCGCAATCATCAGCTCGTTGCCAAGCATCAGCTGATCCTCCGTCTGTACGGCGATTCTGTCCCCGGGATACACAAAGCCAAGCGGACGGAAAAGCATTTCGTCACGGACAGCGGCCTTCATATATTCACTGTACAGATATGGCAGCAGCCTGTAGCGGACACCGATCACGTGGCTGAAATCCTCCATGTGTTCAAACTGATAGCATTCCTGCTGGCGGGTGCCCAGCGCCGCATGGTTGCGCATCAACGGCGTAAACACGCCAAATGCCAGCCAGCGCAGCAGCAGATCCCGCGTCGTATTCGCGCCAAACCCGCCAAGATCCGCGCCGGTATAGAGGAAGCCGCACATATTCAGCGACGGCATCATTTTCAGATTCAGAAGAAGGTGCGACCACCATGATTTGTTGTCGCCTGTCCATATGCCGCCATAGCGGTGCATACCGATATAAGACGAACGCGAAAACATCAGTATGCGCTTTCCCGGCGCAATCTGCTCAAATGCCTCGGCCGCAGCTCTTGTCATATTATAGCCGAAAAGATTATGTACCAGATCATGCCGCACCCTGCGCCCGTTCACATTATGATAAAACCGCTTGTAATCCGCCTCGTTATTCTGCAGATTGCCCAGACGCTCCCGCACCTTGCCCGGAAGCGCGTTCGCCGTATTCATAAGGTCCTCCTCATACAGCCCGGACGCATCTCCTGCCTCGAGAAAACGGGCATACTCGGAAACCGCCTCATTCACGCTTTCCACTCCCTCGGGCGTATAGAACATCGCCGGCTCGTTCATATCATTCCAGAAGCCGTCAATCCCCTGCGAAATAAGCCGTTCATATTTGCCGCCAAACCATTCTCTCGCCTCCGTATTCAGCACATCCGGAAAGTGCGTCCACCCCGGCCACACCGCCGCCACAAAGTCGGAGCCGTCTTCCCTTTTACAGAAATACCCCTTTTCCACGCCTTCCTCGTAAACGTCGTAGCCGGGCTCTATCTTTACGCCGGCATCAATAATCGGTATCAGGTGAATCTGCTGCGCGCGCATCTCCTCCACAAAGCCGGCAAAATCCGGGAAACGCTCCGAATTGACCGTGAAATCCTTATAATCCTGCATATAGTCAATATCCAGGTATACCATGTCAAGCGGGATATGATTCCTGCGGTATCCGTCCACGACCGCCCTTATATCGTCCGCCGTCCTGTACCCCCATCTGCTCTGCCCGTAACCGAACGCGTACCTGGGCGGAATATAGCTCTTTCCGATAATCCTCCTGAACTGCTTTACCACGTCATAAGCGTCGTCCCCGGTAATAACATACAGATACAGATCCGCATACCCGCAGCTTACCGTAAGCATATCCTGCCTTGTATAACCAATATCAAAGCAAATGGCGGCGGGATAATCAAAAAACAGGCCCACATGCGTTTCTCCCGAAATAACGATAAAATTGTGCGCCCCGTAAAGAGATACCTTATCCTCCACATGCTCCGGATCATCCGTACAATCACTGACGTACAGGTATCCGCGCTTATTGATGCCCCGGTTGGCCTCTCCCAGACCGTATACGACGTCTAAAGTCCCCATCCTGCAGCGCAGGCAGAAGCCCTCCTGCGTAGACACTTCGCCTATTCCCACACCGGAATCCGGCGACAGGGCGGTCATATGCTCTGTAACCGCCTCCGTCTCAAACGGCGTCCCGAATACATATTTTTTTACCATAAAATCCCTCCTTTACGATTGTTTCTTTTCAAAATGCTGGTAGTCCTTCACGCTCTTCCAGTCGCCTCCCCAGTAAAAGCCATGCGCGGTAAACAGCTTATAGCACAAATCCTCATGGTCAATCTTATAGGGAAACGCCTGCTCCCTGTCGGCATAAGCCGCCCCTTCTTCGGGATCACACCGGACGCTGCCGTCCGAGGCCGTTCTTATATAGGGATTATACAAAGGATTAATATCGATCGCAAGTCCGTAGCTATGGTTGGAAAGCCGGCCTGTACCGGGTACGTTCCGGTAATTGAACGCGGAGGTATTATTGGCCGCCATCGACAAATCATCGTCCCCTCCGTATGCATCGACCAGCACCATCCGCTCTATCGGATACGACGCCAGATAGAGCGTCTGCATAATGTCCACAATATCCGCACTGATCCCTTCGTTTACAATCAGCTCACCGATATGCGTCTCCCCGTCAAAGCCTCTGTACAGCACGCGGACATAGCGCAGCTCCTCCAGGGAAATATCCTCGTTTTCCCGATATGAGCAGCCGTCAATCCGCGCAAAAACCGCATCGGAGATCTCCTCGTCATAAAAAAGCGCCGCTATTTCCTCCTCCGAAAGCCCGCTCACGTCCACAATGCTTTCGGCCGGCATTTCGCGAATCCGCGCAATATCGCCGCCTTCATCCGCGGGGACATCCGTCTGCGCCGGTTCCTCCTCCTTTTCCGCAGGGATATCCGTCTGCGCCAAAGTCTGCAATTCGTCGCCGCCCTCGTCCGCAGGCGCATCCGTCCGCGCCGGTTCCTCCTCCTCTCCGGCCAGCGCCGTCTCCGACGGGATTGGCGTCTCCTGCCGCAAATCCTCCTCTATGTAAGCGGACTCCTGCGCGTCTGTCAGGACGCCGCAGCCGGCGGTTCCCACCGCCAGCAGCAGCGCCGTGTATATTGCGTAAATTTGTTTTTCTTTCATTTGAATCCTAATCCTCTGGAATCACGCCTTCCACAATCCATGCAGATTGCAGTAAGCATATACTGCCTCAACCGAATCCCCGTCGCAGAGGGCAAAACGCACCTGCGGCCTGGCGCCTGCGCGCAGCAGCTTACACTGGCTCCCCTGCTTTGTCTGCAGGGATACCCACTCAATCGAGTGCTCCTCCTGCATAGGATGCTCCACGGAGCCCACGTTGACCGTCACAAGATTTCCTTCCACCTCGTATACCGGAATATGCTTCTCCACAGCAGCCTCCGTCGTCCCCGGAACCAGCTCCTTCATCTCCTCGCCGCAGCACAGCGTCGGTACGCCGCCATTTTTAATCATGGTGATAATATTGCCGCAATGCTCGCAAATATAAAATTTCTGTTCCATCTCCTGCTCATGCTCCTTTCCCTGCCGTTCCCTTCAGGCCTGAATGCGCCTGCATTAAGCCGGCATTTACATAGTTGAGTATACCCGTTTATCAGGCGTTTATGCCCTTATCCGCTCAGAAAGAACATCGTATCAGCATTGTAGCATATCTTTGGGGCAGATACCATACCTCAATTGAGGGTATGGGGGATTCCGCAAAATTTAATAGTATTCTATAATTTTTTATGATAGGATAATGTTATAATATCTTTTATCTCACGTTTCCCAAAACAACAAAATTTGAGGAAGGCATGGTATTTTATGAAGAAAAAATCAGGAAAATGGACAGCGTTGACGCTGACATTCTGTATGCTTACAGGCATGCTCGGCGGATGCGCATCACAAAAGTCCCCGGAAGGCGCCGCGGCGGAAACACAGGAGCTCGAGACAGCCTCCGTCGAAGAAACCCAGGCGCAGCAGACAACCCCCGCCGCGGAGGCAGAAAGCTCACCCGCGGCCGATTTACCCGTACCAACCATACAGACCGGTTCCCAGCCCTACGCGGGGCAGCGGCCCGTTCTGGTGACGGGTACCATAAAGGACAGCGACATCCGCGTTACCGCAAACGTCGCGCCGTACAAGCTCAGTCCCAATCTCAGCAATATCGAAAACCTGTGGCAGTTCTATTTTTCGGACGATATGCTTGACCAGCTGTATCAGAACGGCTTCGCTGTCGGTTCGGACGCAGGGCAGGAATTTTTCGGGATTTACGAGGACAACCGCTACAACATGATACCGAACTTTATCACCGTCGATTCGCTGATGCACACCTATCATCTGTATTTCAGCTATCTGTTGAAAAATATCGAGCGGGACTATCTCTGCGCGGGCCTTGCGCAGCTTAGCAGAAAAATGCTTGAAAACAGTCTTGAGCAGTACCGCCAGCTGCAGGGCAGCGAATGGGAAAGCGCCGCCAGACGCAACGCCGCCTTCTTCACGGTGGGCGCAAAGCTGCTCGACGACAGCATCCCTGTCGAAGAAGACCTTGCGGATACCGTCGCCTATGAGCTTGACAGCATCCGCGGCGCGCAGGGCATTTCCGAATCCCGCATCACCGGCAGCGAGGAGGATTACTCCCAGTACAAGCCGCGCGGCTATTACGAAGGCGATGCGCAGCTGGAGTCGTATTTCCGCGCAATGATGTGGTACGGCAGAATCCATTTCGCACAGGAGAAGGAAGAGCTGGATCGCAGCGCGCTCCTGATAACAAAGGCATTGTGCGATGACGCCGAAGCTTACGCCTTATGGGAGGGAATCTATGCCGTCACCTCCTTCTTTGCGGGCGCCAGCGACGACCTTGGCGTGAGCGAGTACGCGCCGCTGATTCAGGAGATATACGGCGAAGACCTCACCACCGCCGGATTAATCGGAAACGCCGACGCTTTTAACCAGTTTCACGCGGCAACGGCAGCGCTCCATGCGCCCCAAATCAATTCCATCCCCATTCAGGACGGCGAATCCAATGTCATCCTGGGCTTCCGGCTTATGGGGCAGCGCTTTACCGTCGACGCCGCGATTATGCAGCGGCTGATTTACAGCAATGTACGGGAAAACAGCGCAGGCCAGCGGCGGATGCTGCCGGATGTGCTCGACGTTGCGGCCGCCCTTGGCAGCGATACGGCGCTGCATATTCTGGAAGAAAACGGCGCCACGGATTATGCCGGTTACACTGAAAATATGAATCAGCTCCGGGAAGCGCTCACGGCAGAAAACGAGACGCTCTGGTCCGCAAGCCTGTACGCGAGCTGGCTCCATACGCTCCGTCCCCTGCTGACGCCAAAGGGCGGGGGCTATCCCATGTTCATGCAGAATGAAGAGTGGCTCAAGAAGGATCTCGAATGCTTTGCCGGGAGCTTTACGGAGCTCAAGCATGATACCGTTCTCTATGCGAAGCAGGTCATCGCGGAGATGGGCGGCGGCTATGAGGAGGAGCCTGATTACAGGGGCTATGTCCAGCCCGAACCGCTTGTATACGCCAGATTTGTCAACCTGACCGATATGACGGCACAAGGGCTCAGGGCTTATGGCATGCTCCGCCCCGCCGATGAAGAGAACCTTTCGCGGCTCTCCCAAATCGCCGGACAGCTTCTGACCATTTCCGAGAAGGAGCTGCAGGACAAGGTGCTGACAGATGAAGAGTATGAATTTATCGAAGGCTACGGCGGCAGCATCGAGCATTTCTGGTACGAAGCCGTAAAGGACGAAAGCGACGACGAAGTCATATCCTCGCAGGCCTTTCCGGCTGCGATTATCGTGGACATCGCAACCGACCCGAACGGACAGGTGCTCGAGGCGGCAACGCTCAATCCCGCCAGAATCTACGTCGTGGTAAAGGTTGACGGAAAGCTCAAAATCGCAACCGGAAGCGTCTATTCCTTCTATCAGTTCCCCTGGCCGCTGGACGACCGGATGACGGATAAGCAGTGGCGGGTGATGATGGGCGTATCCCTCGACGACGAGGGGAACTACCGCTGGGACAGACCCGTTTCGCAGCCGGACTGGACCGCCAGCTATCGTTTTCAATATGAATAGGCGCCGGATTATAAAAAACGTATGGCTTTGCGTGATGACGCTGGCAGGTGTCGGCGCCGTTCTGTACCTGATCTGGCGCGGCGGCGGCTTCCTGCCGCGCTGGGTCGATTGGGCCGGCAAGACCTTCTCCGCACAGGCCGGCGCTTATGAAATACAGCTGTCGCATAAAAGCGTCACCGTGTCGCACAGGGACGTGCCCGTCTGGCACTCCCCGAAGGAGATTCTGGTTCAGGACGCGCTTTCTGTTGACATCGACAACGACGACGCGGAGGAGCTGATACTGCTCTGCTGGAAAAGAGGGCGCTACGGCAGGCTGCGTCCCTTCTGGGTGGAAAAGGACGAAAGGAGCTGGTCGCAGCATATTTTTGTCTACGAATATACCAAAGAGGGACTTCGCCCCCAGTGGATGTCCTCGTATATTGGTCTGGACGTCGCGCATATCGCCGCCGCGCAAAGACGCGCGGCGCCCTTTTACCGGCTCCTGCTGACGACGCCGGACGGTGCGCTGACAAGCTGGTTCTGGGATTCGTGGGGCTTTACCCGGGAAGATGCAAACGTCACCTTTGCGGTATTTGGCGATAACCTGATTCACGAGCCCATCTACCGCTACGGACTGCGCAATGACGAGGCGTTTTCTTTTTTGTTTGAAAATATCAAGGGGATTCTGCGCGAGACCGACATTGCGGTCATCAATCAGGAGACCCCGCTGACGGACAAGCCTTCCCTGTACAGCGGTTATCCGCGGTTTGCAACGCCCGTAAATATCGGACAGGCCATTGTGGACGCAGGCTTTGACGTTGTAACCTGCGCGACCAATCACGCGCTGGATATGGGAGAAGACGGTCTTTCGTTTACAGGGGATTTCTTTGATGCCCACGGGCTGCTCTGTCTTGGCATCGGGACAAAGGAAGCCCGGCGCGAACGTCCCTATGCGCTGTTGACTCGAAACGGCATCCGCTTTGCACTCCTTAACTATACCTACGGCACAAACGGCCTGACGCTGCCCGCCGATTCCTTATATACGGTGAACCTGCTCGACGATAAGGACCAGGTCCGCGCCGATCTGGCGCAGGCGCAGGCGGAAGCTGATTTTGTGATTCTCTTTGTCCACTGGGGCACGGAATACGCCGCAGAACCGGACGCTTTTCAGCGGGAGTGGGCGCAGGTTTTTCTGGAAGGCAAAGCGGATGTGGTCGTCGGCACGCATCCGCATACAATACAGCCTTATGAGGTCCTCACAGATGATGCGGGACACGAGATGCTGATTTATTATTCCATCGGAAACTTTATCAGCGCGCAGAACGAGCGGTCCTGCACAAAGGGCGGCATGGCAGGCTTCACCGTCTCCCTCACCCCGGACGGGTACAGGGTCACGGACTATACGCTGCTGCCGCTTACAATTATCGGGCAGGGCCGCGGTAAATTTACCACTGTCCTGCCCGACTGATGTTTTTTATAACCTGCAAGTTTGGGCTGCAAAGCACAAACCTGTAAGATTGAAAATTTTAATTTTCAACCTTTATCAAGGCGCATCGTGAGCGATATTCTCTTCTTGGGCAGATCCACATCCAGCACCTTCACATCTACGATGTCGCCGACGCTGACCGCCTCCAGGGGATGCTTGATGAATTTATCCGTAATCTGCGAGATATGCACCAGCCCATCCTGATGCACCCCAATATCCACAAACACGCCAAAGTCAATGACATTGCGCACGGTTCCCTTCAATATCATGCCGGGCTTCAAATCCTTCATATCCAGCACATCGCTGCGCAGAATCGGCGCCGGCATATCCTGACGCGGGTCGCGCGCCGGCTTCTCCAGCTCCTTCAAAATGTCCGTCAGCGTAATCTCGCCGATTCCCAGCTCCTGGGCCATTTTCTTTTTATCCGTCACGCGCTTCTCCAGACCGCCCGCGGGCGCGTTCTGTGCCGGCTTTGCAGCGGCAGGCTTTTCCTGCTCCGGCGCCACAAGCGCGCCGCCCATTGCCGCCGCAAGCGCTTTGCCCATCGCGGTATTGGTGTTTCTGACAACGACACTGCGCTTATCGTTTTTCTTATTTTTGTCCGGCTTGGCCGCCTGTGTCTTCCCACTGCCCGCGGCTGCCTTTTTCTGTATTTCCTTCAAATCCTCCATCGAAAGCTTTAGCTTCTCGAGCAGCTTCATCGCCGCCTCGTACGACTCGGGATGCACGCTCGTCGCGTCCAGCGGATTGTCCCCGTCCAGAATCCGCATAAAGCCCGCGCACTGCTCATACGCCTTGGGCCCCAGCTTGGCCACGCGCAGAAGCTGTTTCCGGTTGGTGAATCTGCCGTTGGCCTCGCGGTAATCCACGATATTCTTCGCAATCGTCTTGTTGATGCCGGAAATGTACTCCAGCAGAGACGCCGACGCGGTATTCAGATCCACACCCACCTTATTCACGGAATCCTCGACTACGCCGTTTAGCGCGTCGCTGAGCTTCTTCTGGTTCATATCATGCTGGTACTGTCCGACGCCGATGGATTTCGGGTCGATTTTAACCAGCTCCGCCAGCGGATCCTGAAGACGCCTTGCAATGGACGCCGCGCTTCTCTGCCCCACGTCAAAATTCGGGAACTCCTCCGTGGCAAGCTTGCTCGCGGAGTATACGGAAGCCCCCGCCTCATTGACAATCACATACTGGACCGGCGTGTCCAGCTCTTTAATCAGCTCCACGATCACCTGCTCCGATTCCCGCGACGCCGTGCCGTTGCCGACAGAGATCAGGCTGACATGGTATTTGGCAATCAGCTTCTTTAATTCCCGCTTGGCCTCCTCGACCTTGTTCTGGGGCGCCGTCGGATAAATCACCTTGGTATCCAGCACCTTGCCCGTGGCGTCCACGACCGCAAGCTTACAGCCTGTCCGAAACGCCGGATCCCAGCCCAGCACCACCTTGCCCGCAATCGGCGGCTGCATCAGCAGCTGCTCCAGATTCTTTCCGAATACGGTTATCGCGCCGTCCTCGGCCTTCTCCGTCAGCTCATTTCGGATATCCCGTTCAATCGCGGGCGCAATCAGGCGCTGATAGCTGTCCGCAATCGTCTCCTTCAGCGCAGGCGTTGTATTTTCATTGTCCCTTGTGATGAGTTTCGTCTCCAAAAACCGGATAATGCGCTCCTCAGGCGCCGCAATCTTCACCACGAGCATCTTTTCCTTTTCACCGCGGTTGATGGCAAGAACCCGGTGTCCCGCAACCTTGCCAACCGGCTCCTCAAAATCATAATACATCTCGTAAACGCTCTCGGCCTTCTCGTCCTTGGCCTGGCTGATAATCTTCCCCTCCGCAAAGGTGGCCTCGCGGATATATGCCCTGTAATCCGCATTGTCCGAAATCAGCTCGGCAATAATATCCATCGCGCCCTGAATGGCTTCCCTGACGTTTTTGACTTCCTTCTCCTCGTCGACATAGCCCTGCGCCTCCTCGATTAAGGACTTTTCTGTCTCCTGTGCAAGAATAATCTGCGCAAGTCCCTCAAGTCCGCGCTCCTTTGCAACGCTTGCGCGCGTCTTGCGCTTAGGGCGGTACGGACGATACAGATCCTCTACAACGACCATGGTCTCCGCCGCAAGGATTTTCGTCTTCAGCTCCTCCGTAAGCATCCCCTGTTCCTCAATGCTGCCAAGCACCTGTTCCTTTTTCTCCTCGAGATTGCGCAGATACGCCAGCCGCTCGTTCAGATTGCGAAGCACCTCGTCGTTGAGCGAGCCTGTGACCTCCTTGCGGTAGCGCGAAATAAAAGGGATTGTATTTCCCTCATCAATCAGCTTCACCGCAGCCTCTACCTGCCACTTTTCTACGTTCAGTTCTTCCTTAAGCTTCTGTATGATATCCATAACCTGTTGCTTCCCTCTTTCAAAATATACTAATACTTACATTATATGCCAAAAGCCATACCGTTTCAAGCAAAAGAAGCATTGTTTTCTCCGCACAAAGGTGGTACAATTGTTGTATTTACAGAAAGGATGTTATCTATGGAAAATTATAAAAGCAATGCCGAGCTAAGGCGCCTTGCACGCATACAGATGAGCGGCAGGCTCGGCACGCTGATCGGCGCCATGCTCATCGAATATGCCATCACGTATCTGGCAGTCTTTCTTGTTTCACGGATTATTCCGCCCATCTCCCCGGCGGGTACGATTCTGAACTACATCGTCACGTTCATCATACAGCTGCTTGCCTTCGTCCTGCAGGTCGGCACCTGCCTGCTGCATCTGCATGCGGCCTGCGATATGCCCTGCAGCATCGCGGACTTGTTCTACGGTTTTCAGAACAGCCCCGACAAGGCAATCAAAATCGGCGCCGTCCTGGCCGTTATAAACGCAGTCTGCATGCTGCCCTGCGACTTCATGCAGCGGGATTTATCGCTGATTTTGAACATTGAGATCACCACTATCTCTCAGCTGGAAGCCGTATACCGTTCACTTGCTTCGTTCTACATGGTGATGCTGCTGTGCATGATTGTCTACTTTGTCGTGACGCTTGCGTTTTTTCCGGTGTTCTACATGATTCTGGATTTCCCGAACTATACTGCCGGGACCATTCTCAAGGAGAGCATCCTGCTTATGAAGGGCAGCAAGCTGCGCTATGTGTCCCTGCAGCTTGGCTTCCTGCCGCTTCTGCTGCTGTCCATTCCGACCTGCGGCATCGCGCTGCTTTGGATTATCCCTTATATGGAAATGGCCTCCGCCAATTTTTATCTCGACCTTGTATCGACACACAAAAACGCGCCATTATGACGGCGCGTTTTTCCATTTCAGATATGCGTTGATAAATCCGTCCAGCGCGCCGTCCATCACAGCGTCCACATTGCCGGATTCAAAATTCGTCCGGTGATCCTTCACCATCGTATACGGCTGCATGACATAGGAGCGTATCTGGTTCCCCCAGCCGATTTCCTTTACCTCTCCCCGAATATCGGAAAGCTTCTCCGCATTGGCCTCCTGCTTGAGCAGAAACAGCTTCGCCTTGAGCATCTGCATCGCCTTGTCCTTGTTCTGAAACTGAGAGCGCTCATTCTGACACTGCACGACGGTCCCCGTCGGAATGTGCGTGATTCGGATTGCGGACGACGTCTTGTTAATATGCTGTCCGCCTGCGCCGCTGCTTCGATACGTGTCGATGCGCAGATCCTCCTCGTTAATCTCCACGTCCAAATCCTCCTCAATATCCGGCATAACATCCAGTGAAACAAAGGAGGTCTGGCGTTTTCCCTGCGCGTTAAACGGGGAAATCCGCACCAGCCGGTGCACGCCCTTCTCGGACTTCAGATAGCCGTAGGCATTCTCTCCGTTTACCTGGAATGTAATGGATTTGATGCCCGCCTCATCGCCGTCCAGAAAATCAAGCACGTCAATCGCAAAGCCCTTGCGCTCCGCCCAGCGCGTATACATCCGGTATAGCATGCCCGCCCAGTCGCAGCTCTCCGTGCCGCCCGCTCCCGCATTCAGCTTTAAGATGGCATTGCACTTGTCGTATTCCTCCGACAGAAGCGTACGGATACGCAGCGACTCAAACTCCTCGATAAAGCTGTCCAGCTCCTCCCGAATCTCGGGAATCATTTCCGCGTCGCCCGACTCGTAGCCCAGCTCTATCAGCGTCTCAATATCCTCGTATTTTGTCCGAAGCCCGTCGCACTGCTCTGTCGTACCCTTTAGCTGCTTGAGCTCCTTCATCTGCCTGTTGGCGCGGTCGGCGTCCTCCCAGAACCCCGGCGCCTCCATCTCCCGCTCCAGCTCTTCTATTCGCTTTTCCTTGCCTGCAAGGTCAAAGTGAATCCCTCACTTCCGCTAATGGACTTTCGTATGCCTGTAACTCCTGTTTCATCTGGTCGAGTTCTACCATCGCGTTCACCACCTTTTTATATTTTTTATTATTTTTTTGCTGCCCAAGAGTTACTTAATGTTTTATTTCCTGCCGCAGCACTGCTTATATTTCTTTCCGCTGCCGCACGGGCACGGATCGTTGGGATATACCTTGGCCTCCGCACGCATCTTGGGCCCCTTCTGCAAGGACTCGTCCTTGTTGGTGCCGGTCACCTTGGCTACCTCCTCGCGCTCCACCTTCTGCTCTACCTTGACGTGAAGCAGCAGGCGCACCGTGTCCTCCTTGATATTTGCGGTCATCGCGTCAAACATATCGTACCCGTTCATCTTGTACTCTACCAGCGGATCCCGCTGCGCGTAAGCCTGCAGGCCCACGCCCTGGCGCAGCTGTTCCATATCGTCGATATGATCCATCCATTTGCGGTCAATCACCTTCAGCAGAATGACGCGCTCAATCTCACGGATATTCTCCGGCTCAGGGAACTCTGTTTCCTTGCTCTCATAGAGCTTCACCGCCTCCTCCTTGAGCTGATGCTTGAGCCCGTTCTTCGTCTTCTTGCTTATCCGGTCAAGGCTCACCGGCCGAAGCGGAATAACCGGCAGCAGCAGGGTATTGAGCTCCCGCAGATCCCATTCCTCCGGCTCCAGATCCGCATTGATTGCGGTGTCCACCGCACCCTCCACAATGTCCGTGAGCATCTTATAGATGGCATCCCGCATGCTCTCTCCGTTGAGCACGCGCCGTCGCTCCTCATAGATGATTTCACGCTGCTCGTTCATTACCTGGTCATACTCCAGCAAATTCTTACGAATGCCGAAGTTGTTGCTCTCTATCTTTTTCTGCGCGTTCTCGATGGCGTTGGTGAGCATCTTATGCTCAATCTCCTGTCCCTCCGGAATACCGAGCGTATTGAACATGCCGATCAGCCGCTCGGAGCCGAACAGGCGCATCAAATCATCCTCCAGCGAGATATAGAACTTGGACGAACCGGGATCTCCCTGACGGCCGGAGCGTCCGCGCAGCTGGTTGTCGATACGTCTTGATTCATGCCGTTCCGTACCGATAATCATCAGGCCGCCCGCCGCTCTCGCCTCCTCGTCCAGCTTGATATCCGTACCACGGCCGGCCATGTTCGTCGCAATGGTAACCGCGCCATGCTGCCCTGCATCCGCGACAATCTCCGCCTCCAGCTCGTGGAACTTCGCATTCAGGACCTTGTGCTCAATACCGCGTTTGGCAAGCATTTTGCTCAGCTCCTCGCTCGCCTCAATCGTAATCGTACCGACAAGCACCGGCTGTCCCTTTTCATGCGCCGCCCGCACTGCCTCCACAATCGCAAGCAACTTCTCCTTACGGGTCTTGTAAACGCTGTCCTGCTGGTCAATTCTCGCTACCGGACGGTTTGTAGGTATCTCCACAACGTCCATCCCGTAAATATCGCGAAATTCCTTTTCCTCGGTAAGCGCCGTACCGGTCATACCGCACTTCTTGTCAAATTTATTAAAGAAATTCTGGAACGTAATGGTTGCAAGCGTCTTGCTCTCACGCTTTACCTTCACATGCTCCTTGGCCTCAATCGCCTGATGCAGGCCGTCGGAATAACGGCGGCCCGGCATAATACGCCCCGTAAACTCGTCGACAATCATAACCTGATCGTCCTTGACAACATAGTCCTGATCCCGGAACATCAGATTATGCGCCCGCAGCGCAAGGATGATATTGTGCTGAATCTCAAGGTTCTCCGGATCCGCCAGGTTCTCGATTTGGAAGAACTTCTCCACCCGCTCGACGCCTGCCGCCGTAAGGTTTACCACCTTGTCCTTTTCATTGACGACAAAGTCACCGTTTTCCTCCTGCTCCACGCCCATCACGAAGTCCATCTTCGTCATCTCCGGAACATCCTCGCCGCGCTTCATCTGGCGCGCCAGAATATCGCACACCTCATACAGCTTGGTGGACTTGCTGCTCTGTCCCGAAATAATTAACGGCGTCCTCGCCTCGTCAATCAGGACGGAGTCCACCTCGTCAATAATGGCAAAATGCAGCTCCCGCAGCACCAGCTGCTCCTTATAAATGACCATATTGTCACGCAGATAATCAAAGCCAAGCTCATTGTTTGTGACATAGGTGATATCGCACTGGTATGCGGCCCGTCTCTCCTCCGGCTTCATATCGTTCAACACAACGCCGACCTTAAGGCCCAGAAACTCATGTACCTGCCCCATCCACTCGGCGTCTCGCTTTGCCAGATAGTCGTTGACCGTGACCACATGCACGCCTCTGCCCTCCAGCGCGTTCAAATACGCCGGAAGCAGCGCGGTCTGTGTCTTACCCTCGCCGGTCTTCATCTCCGCGATACGTCCCTGATGCAGGATAATACCGCCGATGAGCTGCACTCTGTAGTGCTCCTGATTCAGGACACGCTTAGCGCCCTCCCGAACCACCGCATAGGCTTCAGGAAGAATATCGTCAAGGCTTTCGCCCTCCGCGACCCGCTTTTTAAACGCTGCCGTCTTGTCCCGAAGCTCGTCGTCCGTCAGCTTTCCCATTGCCTCACGATAGCCTTCGATCTTCTGCACAATCGGTTCAATCCGCTTTAATTCACGTTCACTATGCGTTCCGAATACTTTATTAATAATATTCATTTTCTGCTCCAATCATAAAATCTGTTCCCATTTTCAAAAACCAAAAACTATTGTAGCAGATAAAGCTTACAAATTCAATGTTTTATAAATGAACATTTGGTAAAGTATCCCCTGCCTCATTGATAGAACGCCTTATACCACCGCGCAAAACGCGAAAGCCCCTCCCGAAGGCTTGTCGCAGGCTTAAAGCCGAAATCCCGCTCGAGCCCGCTCACATCCGCATAGGTAATCTCCACATCCCCCGGCTGCATGCCTACAAGCTCCTTGTGCGCTTCAAAATCATAATCCGCCGGAAGCACGCCCGCCGCCTTCAGCTCCTCCTGCAGTATATCCACAAAGTCCAGCAGGTTCTCCGGATGGTTATTTCCGATATTATAGATTTTGTACCTTACCCCCTCCTCATTGGGGAGCGGCGCGCACTGCATCACAGCCTTCACGCACGTCACAATATCATCGATGTAGGTGAAGTCCCGCTTGCAGTTCCCATAATTAAAAATCTTGATTTTCTCCCGTTTTACCAGCTTATCCGTAAAGCCAAAGTACGCCATATCCGGCCGGCCGGCCGGCCCGTACACCGTAAAGAACCGAAGTCCTGTGGAGGGAATCCCGTACAGCTTGGCATAGGCGTGCGCCAAAAGCTCATCCGACTTCTTGGTCGCGGCGTACAGGGAAACGGGATTGTCCACCTGATCCTCCACGGCATAGGGAATTTTCTTATTGCTGCCGTACACGGAGGACGAGCTTGCGTATATCAGATGCTCTACACCCGTTCTGCCCCCGTCATAGCTGTGCCTGCACGCCTCCAGAATATTGTAAAAGCCGATCAGATTGGATTCGATATACGCGTCGGGATTCTCGATGCTGTAGCGCACCCCCGCCTGCGCGGCGAGATTAACCACAAGCTGCGGGCGGTATTTTTCGAATATACCGTCAAGAGCCGTCTTGTCCGCAATATTCTCCTTCACAAACGTAAAATTGCCGGCTGCCTGCCCTGCGCACGCGTCCGCCTGCTCCAGCCGGTACTTTTTGAGCGACACGTCGTAATAGTCGTTCAGATTGTCAATCCCGATGATATTTACCGCTTCCCCGCTTTTTAAAAGCTCCAGCACCAGATTGGAACCGATAAAACCGGCCGCCCCCGTCACAAGCACCGTCTTGTTTTTTAATTCTACATTTTTTTCCAGCATATGTTATTTTGTCTCCTCATTCTGACTGTCCGGATTATTTCGAAGCGCCTTCCACGCTTCCAGCGCTGCCTCGCACGCATCGGGATCGATATCGTCAATCGCGTCGGAAAGCTGTCCGAACCGCTCCTGCTCCTCTCCCTCATAGCGGTACTGGGAAAGGGTATTGCGGACCTCCTCCATAACGTCCATATCCAAATCCTCAACGGCAATTTCCAGCGTCTCAAACTGCGCCTCCAAAACCGCGGCCGTTATCAACGGTTTGCGGCTCTTATCGTTTGCGTTCTCCTCATGGAAATATGGTCTTAATATTTCCTCGTAATGCGCGTACTGCTCCAGCAGCCCGGCTGTTTTTTCGTTAATCAGCGCCTCGTCCGCGCGGTTCCCCGCCTCCTCGAGCTGCGCCGCCAAATCCGCAAGCTCCGTCGCTCCGATTTGTCTGGACGCGCTCTTAAGCGCGTGTACCTCCACCGTATAATTGCGCCAGTCCTGCGCCTCAAAATGCTTTTTGATCAGCTCGTGCTTTTTGGGTATCGCACGGTAATAGTCCTTCAAAATGGCCCAGAACAGCTTTACGCTGCCTGCAAGCTTGAGCGCTGCGACAATATCCAGCTCCGGTATCTGCGGAATGCTCTCCTCCTGACGCATGCGCCCGCTTTTGTCCCCCTGCTTGTTTCGGGTGCTCATCACCTTTATTTTTTCCTTTGGCAGCCAGCGCTTCATTGCCGCGGCAAGCATCCGCACCTCAATCGGCTTGGCAATAAAATCGTTCATGCCTTCCTTGATAAACATTTCCTTTACCCCGGAAACCGCATTGGCAGTCAGCGCAATAATCGGCACGCTGTCGTACTCCTTATGAAATCTTCGGATTAAATGCGTCGTCTCGATGCCGTCAACCTCCGGCATCATATGATCCATGAGAATAAGGTCATATTTTTTTGCCTCGATCTTCTCCACGGCCTCCGGCCCGCTCAGCGCCTTGTCGATTTGCATCGAGAGCGGCTCCAGCAAGCCCTCCGCAACCGTCAGGTTAATCGGATTGTCATCCACAATCAGCACCTTAGCCTCCGGCGCCACGAAATCATAATAATCGTCGGACGAATCCCTGTCCTCAAAGCCGTTCGTCTCCTGATTAAAAATCGCCGCAAGGAAAAGTGTCGAAAGCGGCTTTTTCGCCGTAATCACATTCGCCTGCTCATAGCTGGCCTCGGTTCCCGGATCGGCCAGCACCACTAGCGTTACCTGCGGATGATTCTGGACAAACGTCAGCAGCTTCGGCGTAAGAATGTTCTTTTCCACGAAGATATAGGGCTGACCTTCTCCCGCCAGTTCTATCAGCTTATCTATGGACTGGGCCTCCTCATAAAGAAGTCCCAGCCGCCTGATATCCTCCTGGAGCTGCATGGAAACATACTGGTTCTGGATATAGCCGTATGTCTGGATATTCTCTTCCTGCTTCAGCTCAATGGAAGGATGTACATCCACCACCTTCTGCGGCAGACGGATGGAAAAGGTACTTCCCTCCCCATAGGTGCTTCTGACCGAGATTTTTCCGTTCATCAGCTCCAGCAGCTGCTTGCTGATGGCAAGCCCCAGGCCGGTGCCTTCCACATTTCGGTTTCTTTTGCTGTCAAGCTGCTTGAAGGACTGGAACAGGTTCTTCATGTCCTCGGGCTTTATCCCGATACCTGTATCGTGCACGCTAAAAAGAAGTTCTATACTCTTATCGTCCAGTTCTTTATAATCAAAGCTGAGCTTAACCTGCCCTTCCTTGGTAAACTTGACGGCATTGTTGGCCATATTGATGATAACCTGCTTAATCCGGATGTTGTCGCCGACAACCTTGCGCGGTATATTCGGATTCAAATCCAGAATAAACTCCACGTCCCCGCTGCCCAGACGCGTACTGATAATACTGGACACGTCATTGATGACCGACATCGGCTCATACTCCTCCTCTATGATGTCCATTTTGCCGGATTCTACCTTGGAGAAGTCAAGAATATCATTGATAATCGTCAAAAGCGTCTTACCGGAAGCCTTTATCTGCGTGACATATTCCCGCGCAGCCGGCGTAAGCTCCTCGCGCAGCGCCATCTCGGCCATCCCGATAACGGCGTTCATCGGCGTGCGGATTTCGTGGCTCATGTTCGCAAGGAAATCGGACTTCATATTCGCAACCTTTTCGATTTCGATATTCGCCTGGTGCATCTTATACCGGTGATACGAAACCGTGGAAAGAATGTTGGTCAGCGTATACAGAAACTTCGCGTAGTCCTCGAGCTTGCTCCGCTCAAGCATCGGCACATGAAACACCGACTGGAGATAATTCATCAGCTCCACGCCCATCTCCGCCGCTCCCTGCATGATGCGGGTAATATCTGCAGGCGCCGTCAGAACCTGACCGCCCACGAAGCAGCCGATCATCTTGTCGCCTGCCATAATCGGCGCCGCAAAGTCCATCAGCCCTGCATGACAGAAATAAGTGATGGAGGTTCCCGACCGCAGCGCCAGCTCGGCGCCGTTCTTATCGCATTGCTCACACCGCATACATCCGATTGGCGAATTGCGTGTATACTTGCAAAAGGCCGTATAATTGGAACCGCGCGTCACCGGTTTCCCGTTCGCATCCGTTATCTGCGCCGCGCAGCCTGTCATTTTGGCGAAGGCGTCCTGAATCTGCTGCAGCATATCGACATCAAACAGGTCTGTAAGCAAAATTTCGTCATTCATAGCTTCCCTCCGTTTATCGCAATATCGTTTCTACGCTTTTATAGTCCCTGCTCGTTCAGTACTTCTTCAATCTTTGACAGCAGCGCCTCCCTGTCAACAGGCTTGAGCAGATACCCCTTGGGCTTCAGGGAAAGCGCCTTCTGTATCTTGGAGGTATCGTTGATGCCGGTGAGGAATATAACGGGAATCCTGGCCGTCTCGGGGGATTCCTGAAGCTTCTGATACACCTGCGGCCCATCCATCTCCGGCATTTCATAATCCAGCAGAATCAAATCAACCGAGCGCTTCTGCAGATATTTCAGGCCGATCTTTCCGCTGATGGCCGTTGCCAGCTCATAACGGTCTCCCAGATAGCTCTTGATTGCGCGCAGCATGCTCGTGGAATCGTCAATAATCATAATCCTGCGCTTTCCGCCAGGCTCCTGCAGCGCCTTCTCCGGCATCTGCGCAGGCGCAGGCACCGCCGCTTCCCCGCGCAGTGCGGCCATTTCCCGCTCCACCTCCTGTAAAAGATTGTCGGCTCCGCTGCCTAGGCTTCGCTTCTCCTGCGGCATCCCGGCCTTTTTCTCCAGCAGCGCGCGCTTCATCAGATAATTCTCCAGCCGCTCCCGCATCACCTGCAGCGTCAGCGGTTTTTTAAGCTCCAAATCCGGACTTTTTCCCGACATCTTCACAAAGCCGTCGCAGTCCTCCGCATCCCCTATCGTCACAAGCGGAATCCCTTCCTTTTTCAGCAGCTCGCACAGGCCGGAAACCGCATTGATATCTTCCCGGTTCTCCATATCCATGCAGTACACCACTGCCTGCGGCTGGAAGTATTTTACATGCGCCTCCAGATCCTGCGGCCGCATGGACGAAGTCATGCTCTCAAAGCTGTCGTTCATCACCAGAAAAAAGTCGCTGATAATCCCCTTGTTTTTTCCTACCAATAATGTTCTCAACTCCATATATCCCTCCGCTTCCGCCGTGCCGCACGAACACAGCCTGTTTTATTGAATAAGTAATAACGCAATAACAATGTATTAAGAATAAGTTTATCATATGAAGCGACATTTTTCCATACATTTGTCCGTATTCCCGGATAAAGGTTTTCTGTTTTTGGCGCATTTCACGGATCGCATAAATTTCTTGGATTTTTTATGTACAGCCTGCCCAATCGGTGGTATACTTAAGGAAACATATTTCGTTACTGTGCTGTAACACAGGCTGAGGAGAAGCGTGCAAGACAAGTCTTTCGCGCTCGTGGTCAAATGGAGGTCAAAAACATGAAAATTCAGGATTTCTGCGACATGAACAAATTTGAAAGCATCATGGATAACTGGGCGAAAAGCACGGGGCTTGCCACCGTTGCCGTGGGCGCGGACGGCGCTTATATCAGTGACTGCTATAATTTTACGGACTTTTGCATTAAGCTTACGCGCGGCAGCCAGGAGGGCTGCAGACGCTGTGAGCAGTGCGACAGGGAGGGAGAAGGCGTCTACCCCTGCCATGCCGGATTGTATGATTTCGGTATCCCGATTACCTTAAATGACGGAACCGTGCTTGGAAGCGTTATCGGCGGCCAGGTGCTGCCCGAGGAGCCGGATGAAGACACCTTCCGGGCAACGGCACGGACGCTGGGAATCGATGAGAACGCCTACATAGAAGCCCTGCACAAGGTTCCGATTCGGTCGCGGGCCGAGATTCAGGCGTCCGCCAATCTGCTTGGCGACGTTATCAACATGTTTGTCCGCTCAAGCTATCAGGAATATCAGAACTCAACCATCCTGACCAATCTCAGGGACGGGATTTCAAAGGTTGCGGGCGAAATCGAATCCGCAAACGAAAGCACCGCCAAAATAGCCGCCTTCAGTAAACGCCAGAATATCCTCGCGCTGAACGCTTCCATCGAAGCCGCACGGGCAGGCGACAGCGGAAAGGGATTCGCGGTTGTCGCGGAGGAGGTTCGCAAGCTGGCCGAGGGCATGTCCACGACAAGCACTGAGATTAACAGCAAGCTCTCGCAGATTACAGTGACGATTAACAGCCTTAATCAGTAAAAACCGGGTGCCGGCAGCCTGCGTTCAAAAAATGGCAGTGAGCTTACAGCTTGCTGCCATTTCTTTCTTAATGAACGCAATTTTCTATAAGGGACATGGAGGAAAAAAATGAAAATTGACCGGCTTATAAGCCTTGTCGTTTATTTATTAAATCATGGCCGGACGTCGGCACAGAAACTGGCAGAAGAATTTGAAGTTTCTTCCAGAACGATTATGCGGGATTTGGAAACGCTGGATCAGGCAGGCATCCCGATTCAATCCTTTTATGGTGTAGACGGCGGCTATCAGATTATGGACAGCTTTGTTCTGGAAAAACAGGCTGCAACAAGTCACGAATATGATTGGATTGTCACTGCTCTGGAGGGAATGGCAACTGCATATACGAGCAAAAGCTTAAAACGGGCGCTGGAAAAAGCACAGAGTATAAGCCATACAAGGGACATTGCCGTTTCCGTGGATTTGGGTGTCGCAAGTGAGGATGACAAAATAAACGAACAATTAATGCTGTTAGAGGATGCCGTCAAAGAAAAATGTGTTGTCCGATTTTCTTATACAAACAGCCATGACGAAGTAAAAGACATTCAGGTAGAACCGGTTTGTCTCCAATACAAGTGGTATAACTGGTATCTGATCGGATATTACGAAAAATATCAGGATTATTGTATGTTTAAATTAGTCCGGATGGACAATTTGCGGACGACAGAAATAAAATTCACAAGATCTCATAAGCTTTCAGATATAAAGCTGAAGGACAGCAGCAATGATGTTGTACATGTCAAATTATACGGAAAGGCCGTCATAAAAGCCAAATGCAGAGAATACCTGAACGGACGGATTACGCAGGAATTTGAAAACGGGGATTTTGAGTTTTCCTTTTCGGCGCCGAAGCATGAGACATTTTGGTTTGGGGTGGTTCTTTCCTTTGGAAACAAGGCCCGGATTATCGAACCGCAGGAAATAAAAGACCGCATTATAAAAACCTGTAAAGAAATACAGCTGGAATATGGGGAACCAGGTTGAAGGAAATACACGTTCAGCCTCCCCGAACAGCGCGTTTTACAGAATTCCTGCAGATTGAAAACCTGCCAAAAACAGCGTCAAATTGGGCGTGCAGAATTTTGTATCCGCACGCCTTTTCTGAAGACGCCCTGTATCTCCAGCCCTTCTTTGGACAGCAGCACACAGTCCGCGTCCTTTCCCGCGTCAATGCTCCCGCATACCGCGTCCGCTCCAATCGCGCATGCAGGGTTATAGGCGGCGCACCGCACTGCCGTTTCCAGCGGGATTCCCGCCGCAACCGCCGCGCGCAGACACCCCATCAGGCTGGTGACCGAGCCCGCGATCGTGCCGTCCGCAAGCGTTGCAAGCCGACCTTTTACCTGTACCCACTGCCCGCCAAGCATGTAAGCCCCGTCGCCCATACCGGCGGCACGCATGCTGTCGCTCACCAGAATCATCCGCTCCCCGCCAAAAATCCGGAATGCCACGCGTACTGCCGCGGCATCGACATGCACGCCGTCGCAAATCAGCTCCGGCATAACATGCTTTGCATCGAAGGCCGCTGCCAGCACCCCCGGGGCACGGTGTTCAAAGCCCCGCATTGCATTGAACAGATGCGTCACATGGTCCGCCCCCGCCTCAAAGGCGCGCAGCGCGCAGTCGTAATCACACGCGGTATGTCCAATCGAAAGATGTACCTCCCGGTGCAGCTCCCTTATAAACGCCTCCGCCCCCACTGTTTCCGGCGCCAGCGTCACAAGGCGAATCAGGCCGTGGGCCGCCTCCTGCAGCCGGCGGTAAAGTGCTATATCTGCACATCGGACATAACGCGCATTCTGTGCCCCGCTTCTGTCCGCCGCAATAAAGGGCCCTTCCAGATGAATGCCGCGAAGCGCCGCCCGTGCCGGAAGCGGCCCGCTTTCCAGCGCGTACGCGTACGCGTTCCCGCAAATCTGTGTCAGCGCGTCCTCCGGAAGCGTCATGGCCGCGGGACAGATGGAAGTAACTCCGTTCTCCAGCTGATAAGCGCTGATTGTCCGCAGGGCTTCGGGCGTGCCGTCCGAGAAATCAGCGCCTGCGCAGCCGTGAAAATGAATATCCACAAGTCCCGGTATCAGATAAAGCCCGGCAGCGTCTATGATTTGTTCCGCACCGCGCGCGGCGTCTCCTCCGCCGCAGCGCGCCTCCTCCACAAAGCGCCCGCCCTCTATATATACGTCCTTTTTCACAAAGCCCTGTCTGACGTCATAAACCTCCGCGTTCTTTATTCTCATATCCGCGCCTCTCCCCGCGCTGCACCGCCGCTCAAAATATTTTTGGAATTTTCGGTTCTCGTCCTGAATAGGTACAATATAGAAGCATTTATTTTAAAACGGTGCTGCCATGAACAACAACGAATCCCGATTTAAATTTACTTTCAAAATATTATATGGAATATGCCTGTGTTTAGCCGCGACAGCGCTGAATACCCAGGTACAGCTTTACGCCCGGCATGACGCCTCCTCTTCCACGGTCCAGTCCCGCGGCGGCAGCGATCCCAAGCGCGTCGCTCTCACCTTCGACGACGGGCCGCATCCTTCCTATACCGAAAAACTGCTCGACGGCTTAAAGGAGCGGGACGTCCATGTCACCTTTTTCGTCACAGGCGAGCATGCCGAGCTCCATCCGGACATCATCAAACGCATGCAGGAAGAAGGACACCTCATCGGCAACCACACCTACAGCCATATACAGCTTAACAAATCCAACCGCAGCAAATTCAAAAAGGAACTGATACAAACGAATGAGATTATACAGAATATCACCGGAGAGGAAGTGATCTATGTCCGGCCCCCTTACGGCTCCTGGGATAAAAAGCTGGAATCGGAGCTGAATATGTTCCCCGTTTTCTGGAATATAGACCCGCTGGACTGGTGCACTGCCAACGCCTCCTGTGTCTCGCAGGCCGTCATTAACAGCATCCATGAAAACGACATTATTCTGATGCACGATTATTATGATTCCTCTGTTGAAGCCGCGCTTATGGTTGTTGACGAGCTTACCAAAAAAGGCTACACCTTCGTGACCGTGGAACAGCTGCTGTTTGACTGACAGCCGCTTATGCCGACGGTACAAACTGATTGCGTCCGGCATCATAACGGTACGCTATGGATGCCAGGCGGCCGGTTATCCAGACGATATCCTCCCCTGTATCCTCGCAGAACGCTTCAAGACTCGGGTAATAATCCCGCAGCTTCAGATTCATATAACTTAACAGCATTACCGGATCCTTTGGCATCATGCTCTTTCCTCTCTTTTCCGGCTCAGGCCTACGATAATCAGCTCCACGCTGAGAACATCCGTCATGCGCCCTGTTTTTACGCGCTCCTCTGCCGCCACGCATTCCCGCAGGGCGGCCTCAAGCTCCGGCAGGCCGAAGTGCCCGGCCTGCGGAATGTACTTTTTCTTCAGGAAATAGGCGTTTAGTCCCGTCTGCCCCGCAATCTCCGACTCGGGATAACCCTTCTGGCGCATCGCCTTCACCTGCAGGAGCATATTGAACTGACGCGAAATCAGCGCCAAAATCTTCATCGGAGGCTCCTTGAGCGCCAGCAGGTCATAATACAGCGCCAACGCTTCCTTTTGCTTCTTCTGCGCCACCGCCTCCACCATGTCAAAGATTTTATTCTGAAGCTGTACGACGCAAAGCGCGGATACATCCTCCGCAGTGATGCCCTCGTCAAAGTATTTATAGCATACCAGCTTCTCAACCTCACGGCGGATATTGTCCATACCGGCGCCCGTCTTCTCCAGCAGCAGATTTAAGGCGTCCGGCGTAATCAGCTTGTTTTCTTTCTTTAACAGCCCCTTCACCCATTTCTTGAGCGTGGCCTCGTCCTGAATCTCACAGAGCGCGGCATATCCGCCAGCCGTCACCGCCTTGAAAAGCTTGCTGCGCTTGTCGACCTCCTCCTCCACAAACAGGATATACGTGGTGGCCGGCAGGCTCTTTAAAAGCTCTGCCATCCGGTCGCTGCCGCTTTTCATCCAGCCGCTGTTCTCGATAACGATCAATCTGCGCTCCGCAAAAAACGGCATCGTGCCCGCAATATCCGCCACCTCGTTCACATCGGTGTCCTTCCCGGCGTAAACGCTCAGGTTCATGCTGTCGTCCTCCGCCACCAGCGCCTTTTTTAAATTGTCCCGGTACTGTCTGCGCAGATACGCCTCTGCCCCGTATAGCAGATAGACATTGCAAAACTGTCCGCTCTTGATATCCTGCACGATTCGTTTCATCTCCGAAGCTTTTATCCCCTTCCGTCCGCAGCCTTTTCAGCGCCGCTGCTTTGGGCTGCTATCCTAAAATAGCCTTGTCGTTTGCAAATTCTTCGCCGCTGGCCTCGCCGAACTTGTGCAGCAGCTCCTCCACTGTGAGCTTTTTCTTCTCTTCGCCCCGGATGTCGAGAATAACCTTTCCCTCATTGAGCATAATCAGGCGGTTGCCGTGCGCGATGGCGTCCTTCATATTGTGCGTAATCATCAGCGTCGTCAGCTTATCCCGATTTACAATATATTCCGTCGTCTCCAGCACCTTCTGGGCCGTCTTGGGATCCAGCGCCGCCGTGTGCTCGTCGAGAAGAAGAAGCTTGGGCTTGCGCATGGTCGCCATCAGCAGCGTAAGCGCCTGCCGCTGTCCGCCGGAAAGAAGCCCCACCTTCGACGTCAGGCGGTCCTCCAGACCCAGTCCGAGAATTTTTAACAGCTCGCGGTACTCTTCCCGTTCCTTCCTGCTGATTCCCTGACGCAGCGTCCTTCTGTGCCCCCTGCGCTTTGCAAGGGCAAGGTTCTCCTCGATTCCCATTGTCGCCGCCGTCCCCGTCATCGGATCCTGGAAAACGCGTCCGAGAAACTTTGCGCGTTTATGTTCAGAGAGCTTTGTCACATCCTCCCCGTCAATCAATATCTGTCCGGAATCCACCAGCCATACGCCTGCGATGGCGTTCATCATCGTCGATTTTCCCGCGCCGTTGCCGCCGATTACGGTCACAAAGTCACCGTCCTCCAGCGTCAGAGAGAAATTGTCCAGCGCAAGCTTCTCATTGACGGTTCCGGGATTAAAGACCTTCGTCACATTTTTGATCTCAAGCATCGTCTTTTCCTCCCTTCTTCACAGCCGGCTTGCGGAAATACTTCTGCTTCCAGTACGGAATCGCAAGGAACACCGCCACCACCAGCGCGGAAAGCAGCTTCAGCAGATCCGGGTCGAAGCCCATCCAGATTACCGTCTGAATCACGACGTAATAGAGCACTGATCCGAATGCCACGCCGATCAGCTTGAAGCCGAAATTGTGGAAGACTCTGTCAAACACAGCCTCCCCGATAATCACGGCCGCCAGTCCGATTACAATCGCGCCGCGCCCCATATTAATGTCCGCAAAGCCCTGATACTGAGAAAGCATTGCGCCGGAAAGACCAACCAGTCCGTTGGAAATCATCAATCCGACTACCTTCGCAAAATCCGTATTGATTCCCTGCGCTCTCGCCATGTTTCCGTTGCATCCCGTCGCACGCAGCCCGCAGCCGTACTCCGTGCCGAAGAACCAGTAGAGCACCAGCACCAGCAGCACAATCGCCACCGCGACTACCAGAATGGAATTCTTATAAAATACAACGTTCTTTATATACCGCAGGGATACCAGAAGATCATATTTGTCCACATTAATCGCCTGGTTTGATTTCCCCATAATCTTGAGGTTTATGGAATACAGGGCAAGCTGCGTCAGGATACCGGAAAGAATCGCCGGTATCCCCATGAAGGTATGAAAGACTCCTGTCACAAGGCCTGTGGCCATTCCGGCAAGCGTCGCCGCCAGCATGGACACAAACACATTATGCCCCGAAAGCATCATCATAATGCACACTGCGCCCCCCGTGCACAGCGAGCCGTCCACTGTCAAATCGGCAATGTCAAGGATGCGGTATGTAATATAGATACCTATCGCCATGATTCCCCAGATCAGCCCCTGGGCAACGGCTCCCGGCATTGCATTGAGCAAATTCAGTATATTCATTGACTCCCTCCATCCGGCGCTGTTCCTGCTTACTCTGTCTCAACCGCTACATAACCGTCCGGTATCGTGATTCCCAGCTCCTCACAGACTGCCGGATTATACTTCTTGGTAAAAGCCTGGGCATATTCAATCGGCATCTCGGAAATGTCCGCCTCTCCCTTGAGGATCCTGGCAGCCATCTTTCCTGTAGCAACGCCTAAATCATAATAGCTGATAGAAAGCGTCGCAACCGCGCACACCTTGCAGATGCCTTCCTCACCGGCAATTACGGGAATCCTGGCCGGCATACAGATGTTATAGACGATCTCCGTGTTGTTTGCCACCGTATTATCCGTCGGCGCATAGATAACTTCAACCTCGCTTACCGCGGTTGTCAGCACTGCGGAAAGATCATTGGAATCCGCAAACGGATACTCCTTGCACGTATAGCCCTTTTCTTCCAAAAAGCCCTTTACGGTCTCAACCTGATACTTGGAATTTGCCTCCGCAGAGCAGTAGAGCATGCCGACTGTCTTTGCATCGGGGAAAATCTCCTGAAGCATATCCGCCTGTCCGTCAAGCGGCGCCAAATCAGAGGTTCCGGAAATATTGCCGCCAACCGTACCGCTAAAACCGTCCAGATCAAGCGCTACCCCGTATTCCGTAACCGACGTTCCGAGAATGGGAATCTCGTTTGTTCCCGCAGCGGCAGCCTGAAGCGCCGGCGTCGCGTTCGCAAGAATCAGATCCACATTGCCGGATACAAAGCTGTTGATAATCGTCGAACAGGTATTGGAATCACCCTGCGCGTTCTGCTCCTCAAATACAACATTGCCCTCGCCAAGCTCCTGCGTCAGGGCATCCTTAAAGCCCTGTGTCGCAGCGTCCAGCGCGTCATGCTGCACGAGCTGGCAGATACCCACCGTATACTTCTTCGCATCACCGTCCGCAGCGCTGTTATCCGAAGAACCGCCGTCCGCATTCCCGCCGCAGCCTGCCAGGCCGCATACCATTGCAGCCGCCATCAGTAAAGCCAATAATTTCTTTTTCATTGTAATCTCCCTCCTAAAATCAGGGTTCGCAGACCCATGTTTTTCATTATACGGCTTTAACGCGTTAAAGTCAATGGAGGGCACACAGAAAACGTGCCCGGCACACAGAAAAACATGCCCGGGCACACAGAAAAACGGTTCCTGCCGAGTACTGTTATCCTATGTCCGCGGCGGCAGCTTTACCAGCCCAGCCTCGAAAGCCATTTGTTTACCTGCTCCTCCCGCCATTTTTCCGTGCCGGCGGCGGGCTTTCCCAAACGCAGCTCCCCGCAGAGCCGTCCGTCCAGCAGATAGAGTATTCGGTCGCAGCCGCGCGCTACCCTGCTGTCATGCGTCACCATCAGTATCGCGGTCCCTTCCCGGTTTAAGCGGCCAAGCGCCTCCAGAACCTCCTCGGCCGCGCCCCGGTTCAGGGCGCCTGTCGGCTCGTCCGCAAACAGTATCTCCGGCGCGTTTATCATGCTCCGGCAGATGCAGGCGCGCTGGAGCTGCCCGCCGGAAACCTGTGAGATGCTGCGCGCCTCCAGCCCGGAAACAGACAGCTGCTCCATCAGCCTTTTTGCTTTATCCGTCAGCTCCGCCCTGGATTTTCTGTGCCTGCCTTTATTGGCCTGTACTGCCGGCAGCAAAATATTGTCCAGAATATTCAGATTCGCTATCATATTCATCTGCTGAAATACAAAACCCATCCGGTGCAGGCGCAGCTTCGCCTTTTCGTCCTCCGAAAGCCCGGTGATTTCCGTGCTGCCAAGCCATACCCTGCCGCCGGAAGGACAGGCCATGCCTGCCGCATGATAAAGCAGCGTAGACTTGCCGGAGCCGGACGGGCCCATAACGGCCAGCATCTCCCCTGCCGCCACCTCAAAAGAAACCTCATGCAATATCGAAGCCTTACTCAGATTTTCTACCCTTAACACTTTATGCATTACACAATCCCTCCGCCATATTCACACATTCTGCTGCCATTTTGGCACTGCCGCTCCCGGTTCAATACCGGCAGCACTCGCAGGCCTCTACGTCCCTTATCGGCCTCGTGCCGATAAGGACCGCCGCCGCCCCTGTCAGCGTTAGCAGCGCCCAGAGCGTCAGCAGCTCCTTTACCGAAGCTGCCGCAAACCGGAAGCCCTCCGCACCGAAGGAGGCCATCACCGCACCGCACAATTGCCCGCCGCACACACATCCCAGCAAAAGTCCGGCAATAATCCCCACCGTCACCGGAAGCATCCCCTTTACAAAATAGACGCGTCTCAGCGCCCTCCCGGTAAAGCCCAGCGCCTTGCGCAGCGAAATCAGACGCCGGTCGCGCTCCACAATCAGCCGCATAAACAGCAAAACCACCACGGCAATTACGGATACGGCCGCACCAAACGCTACCCCTGCCGCCAGTCGAAGCTGTTCCAATGTCTGGCTGTAGGTATCGGTCACATACGCCGCAATATCGATGACATCCGCCCCCATCCGGCGGTATTCCTCCATCCACGCTTCCCTGTCGACAGTTTCCTTTAAGGAAACATACAGAACGCTCCAAACCGCAGGGCCGCTCCCTGCCGCAGCGCACGCCTTCGCCGTCTTTCCGCCGTTTGTAATGTCGGAATAAATACCGCACACCGTATAAGCCGTTTCATTCCCGCCGGCGCCAAGCCGCAGCTTATCTCCGACGGATACGCCCAGCTCCCGCGCGTTCATGGAAGAGAGTGCGATCTCGTCTTCCTGCGTCGGCGGGCCGCCCTGTGAAAAGCGTACCGGAAATATGCCGTGATTGCCCGTCTCCACTGTCAGATTGACCGTGCTCCCGTCCTCCAGAACCGCCGCGCACACACCCGTGCGCAGCAGCGCATGCTTTTCGACCCGCGTATCCTGCTCCAGGACAGCGGCAAGCCGCAGCGCCGCAGCGTCAATATCTCCCGTCTGCCGCACATCCATGCGTATTTCGCCTTCCCCGATTCCCATGTACGTCACAAACGAGGGTGCGGACACGGTACGGTATAGATTCTGCGGCACGAGCACCATAAAAACGCAGACGGCCGTCACGGCGCCGATCAGCACATCCTGCCCGTATCCGCGCGCTGTATTCTCTACCCGGCGTTTTGCGCTGCGCCCGGTGCTGTACTCTCTGCCCGGCGCGGCGCTTTGCTGGCCCGGACAGAGCGCCTCGAGCACAGACAGCCCCTCCATCTTTTTCAGGAAATGTCGGATATAAAAGAGAAGAACGCCTTCCGTACAAAGCACTGCCAGCAGGGCAGACACTCCCGTCCAAACGCCGCCGCCCGGCGCGCCGTACAATTCCCGTATCTGCCGCTCCAAAGGGGCCTTCAGCGCAAAAGCCGCCCCAAGACCGACGAGCGCCCCGCAGCCGGAAAACAAAAGATATTTTGCCAGATACATGCGGCAAAGCGCCGCCCTGCCGATACCAAGCGCCTTGAGCATGCCGATCTCTTTCCGGTCCCGCTCCATCTGCAGGGACAGCATAAACCGGATGCAGATCAACGCAATGAGCAGCACGGCAATACTTACAAGAAATATGACAAAAATCATGGTCCCGTCCGACAAGGCGTTCATCATCCGGATTAACGGTCTTGTGATCGCCGGGCCGTTTGCCGGAAGTCCTGCTGCCGCATAAGCCGCCTCAAAGGCATTGACGTTTGCCGTATCCCGCAGCAGAAATTCAATCAAATATTCCTCCGTGCAGGACGCAGCGCCGCCCGCCTCTGCATTTCCCACAGAAAAGCTCTCCTTTATGCTCTCATAATCCGCCTCGTTTACAAGGAACCGCTTGGAGGAGGCCATCATGGAGTTCATCTGCGCGTCCCGCAAAAAACCGGCAATCACCAGTGTCCTGCGCCCGGTCCCCGCAGCCGCGGGGCTCTCCACTGTCATTGTATCTCCGACCGACAAATGATAGCGGGCACGGTAACAGACAGGAACATACACCTCCCCCGGCAGGACCTCTGCAGGCCTGTTTTCCATATCCAGCAGATAGTCAAACCGCACCCCCTGCATAGCCAGGCCGTTGTCCTGTGTGCTGTCCGAAAGGCGCTGCCCCCCAAGCGTAATCATGCTGTTGTCCAAATTGAGAAACCGGCAGACCTGCCATTGCCGGACGTCCGCACAGCTCTCCGCAAAACGGGCAATTTCCGCTTCCGTCTGCGCCCATGCGTCCGCTTCCGACGCCGTAAGGCCGCCATCCCCTGTATGCATCTGCATATAATCGGGAAGCTGCGCCCGGTCTGCCAGCGCGTCTATCGCCCCCGTCAGGCCGCCAAGCAGCAGTACGGTTAAAGCGCCCAGCATTGCGCAGGCCGCCATAAAAAAGACTGTCGCCCCGGAAAGCAGCTTATTTTGTTTCGCGTCATTCCATATCAGTTTTCCGATCATCACATTCCGTCCTTTTCATTATAGCCGCAGATAATGAGCTCGCTCTTTACTCCGTTTAATTCGATGCGGTTGTCGGCCCCGGACACGCCAAACGGCTCCGCCTTCTTCCCGTTCCGCTCATAAGAGATGCCGGTTCCGACGCCCCTGGCAGCCGCCGTGAAGCATGTTGTGTCTGGAATATGAAGCTTCGAGCATGCCGACACCTGATTGATGGCAATTTCGCCGTTTAAGGGACGGCAGACCACATCCATATCCAGATTGCAGTTTATTTCCACGACTCCGGCGACATCCTCCAGCAGGATATTCGACGTCTTTACGTCAAGCTCGATGCCGTCGCATTCGAGCGCGCTTACCGTTATCGTTTCCGCGGCTGCCGCCAGCTCAAGCTTACCGATATAAGAGGACGGTATTTGGACAAAAATGCTCACGTTTTCCTTCGCCTCCGCCTCCGTTTTCCCATTTCTGCGCGTCACGTCCACATCGATTCGCCTTTTTATATCGTCGATTCGGACTTTGAAATCCTGCTGCAGCGTGGGAATCGTATCAGAGGCAAGACGGACGCGAAGCTTTTCCCCGTCATACCCTGACAGTACAAGCCGCTTTGCGCCGCCAAGCTTCATATCATACCGCTTAGGCTCAGCGATATCGAGCTCCGTAACACTCTCAAATAAATAATCCGACGATGTTTTTTGGCTTTTCTCCTTCCCGAAAAGCGCATCAAGGGAAATGTCAAACAGTGCCGCAATCGCCATGATATTCCCAATATCGGGAATCCCCGCGTCGGTCTCCCATTTCGTGACGGCCTGTCTGGATACGCCGAGCTTTTCCGCCAGCTTTTCCTGCGACATGCCTGTCTGTCTGCGAATTGTCTTTAATCTTTCTGCAAATGTCATCCTAATCTCCGTTTCTGCGCATGCTTTAGTGGCCCGGCCCGGCTGAACCGATGCGCTTTTCACACCGGACCTCTTTGTTCTCTGTCTTTATTGACCGACGCCCTTGGGTGTTTCCCTTTGGGAAGCTCCCTTCCGGGCGCCTTCGATTGTCAAGTATAGGAAACCGCGCCTTACAATACAAGCAAGCCGGCATGGCATCTGAGACTTTTCTGCTACCTTGCGTGGCATTTTGCGCGCCTTGAGGGCCTGGCGGTACATTTCCCGTTTATGCCATGGTCTTTTTGTACAGACCGTCTGTCTGTCGGTCAAGGCGTGAAATAACCGTTTATTTTGTCCTCAATCGTCAAAAATACACATCATACAAGCGCCTTTGCAAACGCCGCGTTTTTTTCGAGCTGATAAAATCCCTGCTTTTTATAAAACTCATATGCGGGCACGTCACTTTCCGTCAGCAGGAAAATATGTGTCAGCGCCAACGCCCTGCATGCTTTTTCTATCTCCTCTACAAACAACGCGCCGATTCCCTGGCCCTGCTTTGCGGTATGGACGCACAGCTCGTCAATACAATATTCCGTGCCCGAATACCAGTGTTTTATACGGCCCATGGATACGGCAATCAACTCTGTTTCCTCGAACAGGCCAAAGGTCAGGGAATTCTTCTGTCCGATCAGATCCTGAATATACAGCCGCAGCTGGTTCTCGTCGGACCAGTCGTCGTTCCACGGCTCCCTTGTAAAAACACTGACAAACAATTCTCTGATACCGGCGGACGCACTCTCATCCAGCCGCTTTAAACAGTAGTTCATGGACTTTCTCCCAGGTCATTTAAAATTTATTCAACAATACTGACTATATTACCACAAAAGCATCCCCCGCTCAAGGAAAACCGCCTTTGTCACAGCGCTTCGGGCAATGTCAGCCCTCCACAAGGTACATACCACCTTTTCATATATAAGGGGTCAAAGGAAGCAGCGTCCCCTTTGACACATAACTTTGCTTGCAAGGTGTTGTGTTCTATACCCTCTGTCACAGCTAACAGGTTAAATGAGTAATTCGCTGGGTGGAAACTCTCATTTTACCGGACAAGAAATGGAACAGTTTTTTATAAATAGAAAGTTGCAAAAAGCTGTCCATTTTCGGTAGAGATGGTAGTTATATAAGTTCACCATAAAAAATTTAGTCTTCGGGATCCTCTATTACAACACCGGTTGGAGTGGCTTGCATTTTTTCATATAGAGTTAATTGAGCCGTTTCTAGTTCATCTGTCAATCCAAAGAGAAAATCCTTCATCACATTATACCTGATCATCCGATTAGTGTGCTTATTTAGCCCTTCAGATGATGCAAGTTTATATTTTTTTAACCAATCAAACAGAATTTTTTCTTGATCACTAATTTCCCCTGTTAGATCCATGTCATTATTAAAAACAGAGTATAGTTTTACAAACGATTCCAGATGCTCTTTCAAAAATTGCTCAACTTCGATATCTTCTCGTTGCATATAAAATACAACAGAAAACAATGTATAAAGCTGCGCTTTCCTTCGTAGAAATTTTGTAACACTATCTGATACAAAAAATAATGAAATCGTCTCTATCGCAGTGCATACCACCTCTTTATCATGCTCTGCATCCTTGTATCCAACCTGCAACTCTTCATAAGCTTGATTAAGGGCAGACTGATCTGTTTGATCGATTATTCCTTTTCGATATAACAAAACAATAGATGCACAAAATTCAACATCTTTCATGCGTTTTACATCCGGTCCAGTAAACAGGCGTTTTTCATCCCACAATGGATTATCAGATAATTCCCTCGCAAGCGTAGCAAACTCTCCCGAAACACTATTCCTTTTTTCTTGATCGTTAAGGCTGTAGTCCGTAAGATTGAGACGGTTGAACATTGTAATTATATCTTTTCGCGTTGCCTTTGAATCAATTTCTATTATCATCAGCTGATAATTCCAAAAAGTTTTTCTTGTTTCTGTATCCAAATCTTTAAAGTACTTATTTGCGTATTCTGCCTTGATACTTCCATCCAATAAGTATTGCGATTTCAGCTTAAACTCATTATTGATAAAAGAGCAAATTGCCTTTATTCTTTGCTGCCCGTCAACAATATGGGTAGTCGAAATACCCGTTTCTGGATCAGTGTCTGATTTCCAGAAAAAAAGTTCAGGGATAACCAATTGAAGCAAAATAGTTTCAATTAGTCGCACTTTATCTTTTTCACTCCACACAGAACGCCTCTGATATGTGTCATCAACAATCAGTTTCCCTTCATCAAACATTGTAAAAATTTCATTAACCGTTTTCCTATTGTCGTTAAAATTAAACATTCTTTTTCCCCTCCAAAGCGGCTCTCGCCTTAGATATGCTTATCAATTGATATTCCTCTAAATCTTCCCAGCTTCTATAGATACGGTATGTAATCGGGTGTTCAAAGCGTAACTTATCCTGTAGTGCTACATTTATGGGTGAAACTAAATCATCCCATTCCTCGCGAATACAATCAATTTTCCGAAGGTTTTTATCATTGATATATCCACGAAAAATAGACGCAGTCAAATACTGATAATAATATTGATTATATATACCTTTTGTGTTCCTCAATAGCGCCCAAAAACGCAGATACAGCCTTTCAGAAATAACAGCAATATCTATGTCAGATGAATCCATTCCGCTATCATGGTTATGAAACGGCCGTAAAACTTTTTTGGGAGATAAACTGTACCCAGTCTTTGCACTTCCCACCATTTGCATACTATGAAAGTTGATCCCTAAATTTGTAGAAACAATTTCCTTAAAAAAATCCATTTTATCTACGATCTCATCCGAAGGTACATGAAGATATTCAGAGAAGTACCAATTATGCGATTTGACGATATGTTTTAGATAAAATGCTTTTGGTTCTAATGTTAGAAGATCGTCCTTAAGAATGTCTTGTATATCCATTGCTTTATTCCTCTATTCTATGTAAAAAACAATCGATCCATTCAGAAATATCTTTTGCAATTCCAAGTGCCAGTAAATAAGGTACGCCGTTTCCTACCATCTTAAACTTCGCTGAAAGTGATAGCTCCGAAGGCAAGGAAAAATCAGCCGGCAACGATTGAATTGCTAATGCCTCTGCCACGCTAATTCTTCTGGGTAAATATGGATGAAGATGAACTTCATTATTCCCATAAGCCGCTGTTGGGGAATATCTCCAACGGTGCAAACGCTTAAAAGATTTTCCTCCAGAATCCCCTTCTGGGATAGAAGTAAACTTCTGTGTACTTTTTACAGTAAATACATCATTTGCATTAGGATGGTGCTGTACATCATTTTGAATAAACCAATACTCAACCGTTAATTCATCGATAAGACCTTCTGGTTTAAATAAAAAGCCATTTTCTTTGAATGGTGCAGTTTGAGGCCAATTAATTTTTTGTATTTCTTCCATTGCATATTGGTGATGCCGCCCGAACTGAAAATCCAAATGTTTACCAAACCTATCTCTGAGCAGTCCTACCAAAACTAGCCTATCTCTATACTGAGGTACACCATACTCTAATGCATTTTCTAACGAATCAAATAAGGAATAGCCCGCTCGATAAAGTTTCCGCTTCATTCGCTCATAAAACTCTTTATGCTTTTTTGTTTGCACCAAACCTTTGACATTCTCTAGTACAAAAAAATCAGGTTTATATTTTGTGATAAGTTTTACATACACCGATGTTAGCTGCCCGTTTTCCCCATTTTCACCTTTATTCTTTCCTGCTGCAGAAAAATCTGGGCAAGGAGGGCCACCAATAAAGCCAATTAATTTATTCTCTCGATTGTCATAATCGGGGAATGCTTTTTTCCAAAGATCATCCGACAAATATTCTCTAATATCTTTTTCGCTATATCCATAAGCTGGAACGTGCCCAACGTTTCTTCTCGCATATTGATATGCACTCAAAAAACGTTTATCATGCTCATTAACAAAGGCGATGTTGAAATCGGCATTTTCAAATCCCAAATCTAAGAATCCCAATCCAGAGAAAAAAGAAAAAACTTCAACATCCATTTTCTTTTCCCCTAACCATGTAAATTTATTCCCCTGAATTAAACTCTACGAGCTTTTCCCAATCAATGCTACCATCTTCATAACAGAACTCTTGGGTAAACTCGCGGACAAGGCGGTTAGCAGCTTTCTGATAGGAAGCATCAAATTCCTCTACATACTTTTCTGGCAACCTGTCCATGAATCGTATCAGTTTTATGTAGAATTCTTCATCACCGGTCAATTCCGCCCAAAAGTCCTTGCCCGCCAACTCCGTGTAGAACTTGGGAAGCCCACGGTTAGATGATTTCTTCTTCCCATAGCCATAACCAACAATGGGGACAAAACGTTTTTTCGCTTGCTGTGCCAGCTTGCTTGCTGCCATAAAGTTTTGCTCTTGCTTCTTGCGGCTGTCTGCATTAAACACGCTTGTGCCAGATTTAACAGCAATAGCATAGATTGTATTATCCCGCTCCACCATAATGTCCACACCTTCGGCCAATGCTTTCTGCCCCTGTGCGGCAGAAACAGCAATCGGTTCAAAGAACACATTACCGAAAATCGTTTCCTCAGACGAGGACACAAAGGCGGCAAGAATAGCATCAATGATCTGAGCAGCCCCACTCATGGCCTTTGCCCGAAACAGATACGGATTTTTGCGCTTCATAACCTTTTTGATATTGAGCTTATCAATGTTGCTAATTAAGTTAGTGTAGAAATCATCCAGCGCAGTCGCAATCGCTTCTACAATGGTATCTTCGTTGTAGTTATTGTTTATGGGCATAACAGCTTCCTCCTATTTCAATAGCTTGTTTTAGCTTTTGATGAATATCTGTTCCTCTAAACCGTTTCGTTCGTATTTCAGCAGACCGAT
Organism: uncultured Lachnospiraceae bacterium; assembly: GCA_949948735.1. Taxonomy (GTDB): domain Bacteria; phylum Bacillota; class Clostridia; order Lachnospirales; family Lachnospiraceae; genus COE1. The sequence continues at coordinate 89,916 of CATLGV010000007.1, forward strand.
CCGCAACGGAAAGCACTGCTTTCCCCAGCGCCAATGCCAAGCCCACAGGAACGGCATTACCAATCTGGCGGTATTTCGCTGCACTTGTCCCCATGAACTTCCAATTATCGGGGAATTGTTGGATACGGGCATATTCCCGGACACTCAAAGGACGGTCTTGGGTCGGGTGGCACATCATCGTTGCCTTTTGTATCGGAGATGTAACCAATGTCGGTGAAGGCTGGCGGTAAGACAGCCTTCGGTAAAATCCAACTTTCCCACCGCCAGAGCCATATGCACCTCCCATAGCCTCTTTCCGAATACCTTCTGGTAGGTCACGCCAATTCCCTCCCTCTGGGACAAGACGGAGATACGCAAGGCGGTCTTTGCTGAATGCAGCACATTCCCCACAATTATATTCCAAATCCTGAATGACATCATTCAAGGTGCACCATCGGTATTGTGGGTCTTGATGCATCTGAAAGTGTGTCGGGAACGGCAGGAAAATATTCTCGTTGTCCCGGCTTCCGATCAGTACAAACCTCTCTCGGAATTGCGGCACACCATAATTGACAGCATCTAAAATCCCATACACAGTTTTATATCCTAATTTATCAAATTCAGAGAGAATAACATCTAAAACAGTCCCTAAATGCTGTTCAGGATCGTTTTCATCACGCTCCGAAAGAGGTATATGCCTTAATGGTGCAGACATAATCCCTTTTACATTTTCCATAATGAAAAAACGGGGACGAATATAATCAATCATGCGGATAAAATCCATAAACAAACTGCCTCGTGGATCGTTAATACCTCGTCGCTTGCCGGCAGTAGAAAACGGCTGGCAGGGCGGACCGCCGCAAATCAAGAAAGGTTCCCCCTGCGCCAACCCAGTCTGTTCCAACAAATCCGATTCATTAATTCCACGGATATCCCCGCCCAGCACTTTATGCCCATTGGTTTGTATGGTTGCGACACAAGCAGGGTCAAAATCCTGTCCAATGACAACATTCAAACCCGCTTTTGTGAGGCCAATATCTAATCCCATGGCTCCGGAAAACAGAGAGATTACATCCCGATTTGAGGCATTAACTTTAAAGTGTAGTAAATTCATGCATATCCTCCCATTATATCTTTTCACCATCTGGAAGGACAAAATAGCGTTCAAAAGAACACCCTACTGTTTCTGCCAGATACTCTAAGTCAGAGATTGTAAAGCTTTCTCGTTTCATTTTTGAGCTGAAATTCTGTGGCGTAGTCCCCATCCTCCTTGCAAGCTCTGCAACGCTGATATTAGAGCGCACACAAAGTACCTTAATCTGTTCTGATATCGTCATAAGAGCACTCCTCTTGATTTATCAACCAATTAATTCATAATATAAAAGTATTATTTTATATTTTCAAAATAGTCCCTTGTTCCATCTATCATAGCATCAATTTGACTTATCTGCAACTCAAAAATCAAGTCTTCGACAGTTTCTACACATTCTTCTGTGTGTTTTTTTATCTCTTGCCCCCAAAAGTGCATGGGCACCCAGCCCCTCGCAATTAGCTTAACGTCATTTTCTCGGTCACGGGCCATATTCCGTTCAATCTTCTTAATCCAATATTCCCGGTTGTGACCCAGCTTTTGTTTCTTAATTTCCCAATTATAGCCATGGAAAAACTCACTGTCGCAAAAAACAGCAATTTTGTATTTGGTTATGGCTATATCTGGAGTCCCCGGCAACTTATTATAATTCTTCCGATACCGGATACCTTTGTACCAAAGGGCTTTCCGCAACAGAACCTCTATGCTGGTATCTTTCCCCTTAATGTGGCTCATAACACGGCTCCGTTGCTCGGAGGTCATTACATCACCCATAACTTCCCTCATTTTATGTACCACCTGCTTTCCCCATCATTTTCCTCATCAGCTGCTGAAATTAATCAGAGACTTCCTCATCCATCGGTACAAACGGCCCGATCTTTCTGGCAGTCATAGCAGTCAAATCATCTACAGAAAATGGTTCCTGCTGGTATCTTTCATGGTTTTTTGTATTGTCTAGAACATAGCAACTGTCACGGCTTCCCTCGGTTGCTCATCTCTGTCTATATCACTCTTTATATCTCACAAGATAAATCGGAAAACACTCTTGATTTTCTCAATCTTCATTACATAAACGTCTAGCTTTTGGGCATTCAAAAACTGCAAGCCGTGCCTTGCATCTGCACGATATTCCTGATGGCCTTTCATCCGGTCAGACAGTGAAGCGGTCACCATTTCAATAGGCTGTTTTCGTGCCATAATACCCTTATCAAAACAGCCCAAGCATTGTCTCCCGCAGACTGCCCTTCTCCATCTCCAGGAGACGCTCCACGTTGTAAATAAAGGCCTCCGCCTTTCTGCGCCTTTCCGCTTCGCTGTATTCCATAAGGCCGTCAAACGCGGTGTTTGCATACAGAAAGGTCATTTCCGCCACCTCCGCAGGATAATCGGTCCGGCATATTCCCTGCGCGATTCCTTCCTCAATCAACGCTGTCAAAAGCGGATTCATTTCCGCCAGCAGTCTGTCCTGCATTTTCTGATGCATCAGCGCATTCTGCGGCTTATGAAGCTGCTCCATCAGCTTATCGCCCCATTCGCCGCTGATATTCAAGGCTTGTATCATCATGGCCAGGCGCTGTAAAACGGGGAGCTCCTGCTGATTAGCCAGAGATCTCGCCCCTGCCGCCAGCCGCCCGATTGTCCGGTCAATCATCGCGTCGAGAATGTCCTCCTTGGACTTAAAATGATAATACAGCGTTCCCCTCGCGATTCCGATTTCGTTTAATATATCGTTCGTACTGGTGTTGTCAAAGCCCTTGCTTCCAAACAGCCGCTCCGCCACATCCAATATTTCGTTTTTCCGCTCTTCTGCTTCCTTTACAATCCGCATCCGCTACGCATCTCCTGATATAATCTCCGACAGCGCTCATTATCGGCTGTCGGTCGGTTTGATTCTGACATAAAGGGCCTGATCTGTCAATGGGGATTGGTATAGCGGGGCTCATATACCTTCGATTGACATGCGCGTGCGCCCCCTGTCAGTCGAAGGTATACATATGTCATTGATATTAGAGTAGCATTCTATTCTGTAAAAATCAATTTCATTTTACATTTCTCTCCCGCTTCCCTCCTACCCCACATGCCGCTCGAACGGCTTAAATCCAAGAATGGCGTCAATGTCCCGCAGCGCGTCCGCCGGTATCGTAACGCCGCTTGCCGCAAGATTGTTCTCGAGCTGAGACGGCTTGCTCGCACCCGTGATCACACTGCTGACAATGTCTTTTCTCAGAATCCATGCCAGCGCAAGCACCGGCATTGTAAGCCCCAGCTCTCCTGCAACCGCTGTCAGCGCCTCCACCCTGCGCAGGTTCTCGTCTGTCAACAGACAGTTTATCTGCCGGTCCGCCTGATGTGTCGCGCGGGAGCCTTCCGGAAGCGGCTGGCCCTTCTTATATTTTCCGGTGAGAAGTCCCTGTGCCAACGGGGAAAAGGGTGTGACGCCAATTCCGTATTTCTCGCAGACCGCCATTATCTCATGCTCGATATAGCGGTCCATCATATGATACTGCGGCTGTACGGACGTCATCGGATACAGGCCGTATCGCTCGATAATGCGCTGCGCCTCCTCAAGCCGCGCGCCGCCCCATTCCTCACTGACCCCATAGTACAGGATTTTTCCCTGCGCCACCAAATCGCTCAGCGCCCGCAGGGTCTCCTCCATCGGCGTCGTCGGATCAAAACGGTGACAGTAATACAGGTCGATATACGCCATATTCAGGTTCTTTAATGAACGGTCGATATTTTCAAAGATATGCTTTCTGGACAAGCCCCGCTCGTTTGCGCCCGCTCCGGTCGGAAAGAAGACCTTGCTGGACACCACATAGGAGCTTCTGCGGTAATCGCGCAGCACCCTCCCCAGAAACCGCTCCGCCTCCCCGCCGCTGTAAGCGTCCGCACAGTCAAAAAAGTTTACGCCCTTCTCATAGGCCAGACGAATTGTCTGCTCCGCGACCTCAACCCTGCTGCTGCCGGACAAATCCGTCATCCAGCTTCCCAACGCGATTTCGCTTACCTTTAATCCCGATTTTCCCACATTCCGATACTTCATTGCTTCCTCCATTTCCTGAACGGCATATCTGCCCGGCAGACGTGCCTTCATGTCAAAAAATACTGTTGTCCCCCAATTCCCGAAGAAGCGCTGATGAATTCACCGCTTCCTAAAAGCTTCCGGCGGATGTGCACGGATTTGCAGAGAAAGATACCGCTTCGCCGCACAAATCCGAAGCTTTCTTTACAGAGCATAACACTTCATGTATACTTGAAGTCAAGCAGACTTTGTACTGTGAAACCTCTGATTCATTCATCGCTTCCTGAAACAGAGAAAGCGTGAACAATAAAGCTTTCGCAAATGACAGTCCAACAAAAAATAACCTGACGTTTTGAAATGGAGAAAATAATATGAAAAAGACGATAAGCCCTGATAAAACCTACACCATCCGCGAGCTTTCCGCCCGCTTTGGCCTTCCGGCCTCCACGCTGCGCTATTACGAGGAGCAGGGCCTTCTGCCCGATGTGGCGCGAACCGCGCAGGGACAGCGCATCTACACGCAGGCGCATATCGACCGGCTGAACGCGATTCGCTGCTTTAAGGATACCGGCCTTCCCCTTGGAAAAATTCACGAATTTTTTGAATGCGAAAAAGATATTGCCCGCAATATTGACAAAATTATCGAAATTGTCACCACGCACGAGCAGAATACCCGAAACCAGCTCGCCGATATGCGGCAAAACCTCGCCCATATTCACCAAAAGGTCTTATATTATAACGCCGTCAAAAAAGCGTGCGAAACGCACGCTCCCCTTCCCTGCTTTGATGATTTTGCGCCCGTGGCAGACGCGTCCCACGAAAAACCGCCCCTGCAAATCACTTTGGGCACACGAACCGCCGAAACCGCAGCCATTTACTTCCATAAAACCAACAACGACGCCATCCGCCGCTATCTCCCGCAAAAGGCCAAAACCGTCGAGGAAGCGCTTCTTGACTACGAACAGACCCTGCTGCCGGAAGCGACAAGCTACGGAAGAACCATCCTCTGCGACGGACAGTACGTCGGCGACGTCTGGTGCTACTGTATCCGTCCCGACGATACCCCAAACGCCATGATCAGCTACTGCGTCTTTGAGACCGCCTGCCACGGAAGAGGAATCGCCACCTGGGCGCTGTCGCTGTTTCTGGATGAAATTGCCGCAAAATATCATCTTCGAACTGTCGGCGCGTTTACCTTCTGCGAAAATACCGCCTCTGTGCGCGTCCTTGAAAAGAACGGCTTTGTGCTCGCGGAAGAGATTACGGAGGACGGCATTGCCTCAGGCTACTACCAGAAGTCTCTGTGACATTTTCAACCCTCCAGCCCGCAGGAAGCCGCCAAATTCAAAGGAAGGATAAACGGAATCGTCGTCAGTCCGCCGTCGGGGCATACTTCGTAATCGCACAAACCTTCCCGTCCTTAATCATCAGTCCCAGAAATATCGGCAGATTATCCTCATTGTCCTCGATATTGGCCACCAGCATATAATGAAACTCATCCGTCCATGTCAGCGGATAGCATTTCCCGTTCCACGCCGGATATCCCTCCCCGTCAAATCCGATTCGCACCATCGACGGGCAAATCGCCAACGCCTCATCCTCTGTCAGCCCCACCTTCAGGCCATTTGCCAGCACATGCGAACCGTCCCGAAGCGCCCATGAGGAGAACACATAATCCCCCTCGGAGGGGTTTGGCCCATACATATACTCCACCCCGTCCTGCAACAGACTGCGCCATGTACCGTCCGCATCCCCCCAGATTTTCGTCTCAAAGTCAGGCTCCTGCACCGCAGGCGCCACCTCCGCATCCTCGGGGGAAATATCAAAATCCGTATAGTACGCTGCGGTCTGTACGGCTTCATCCATATGCTCATACCGGCTTCCGGAAACGCGCAGGGCGCCATTCTCGTATACCGCCCTCACCACAATCTCATCCGCCGACCATTTGAAAAAAACCTCAAAATGAAACTCCAGAATATCCCTGTCCCCGTCATTTACGACCACCGTTTTATAACTGACAGGGCAGTATTCCCCCGTCGCGTCCGGCATATTAAAAATCCACCCCAAATCGTCGTTTAAGGACACCTGCTCCGTCAGCGCCGCAGCGCCCGCAAGCTCCCGCACCGACACCTGCATTTCCCACTCGCCAAGCTTCTTATAGTCCATAGTGATTGTGGGCGTATAGTAGTCGATTCCGCCCCCAAGCCCGGGGATGGCGCCCTCCATATAAGTGCAAAGCTCCTCCGGCGGCATCAGCGGCTCGTATCCGCTGTCCCCGCGTTTGAATATGGCCGTTTCCCCAAAGGCATTGGGATCCGTACTGAACCCGTAGGACTGCCTGAAAAGGATTTCCCGCACGCCGTCGCCGTCCAGGTCACAGGTCTGAAGCTCCGGCATCCCGCTGCCCATCTGCCTTGTCTCCAGCCTGTCGCCGTTGCCGAATTCAACCCGATAATAACAGCTTGTGTTATCCGAAAGGTTCTCCCGCCAGACTCTGTCCGTAATCCCGTCGCCGTCATAGTCCTGACGGACAAACTGCTCATATCCGCTCCAGGCGGCGCACTCGTCCATATACCCCGTATAATTGCCATAGCCAAAAGGACTCTGCGCCACAGACGGCGCATTCAGCTCCTCAAAAATCAGCGCCAGCTGCACCCGTTCCTTTGCGTGCTCCACAACATAATACAAATCCGCCACCATGCCGCTTCCGCTCTCAAGATAAAGATAACCGCCCGGCAGGGCTACGCAGTTTGAAGAACGCAGGACCGTATAATCCGGATCCACACAGTCGCCCGTCGATTTCAGCTCCCAAAACAGCTCCCCGCTCTGACTGTCAAAATACCGGCTGTCATACGCCTGCCTGAAAAGCTTTGCCTCCGTCGTATCGTATACATACATTTCCTCTGTATTGTCCGTATGAAGATAAACCGCCCTGCCGTCCTTGGACACAGCGGCCTCGCAGTACGCGTCTCCCTGCGTGTACTGACAGCCGATGGCCGCTAAGTCAACTGCGCCCTCCAGCCGGTCCTCCTTTATATTGTAGACAAACAGGCCAAAGTAATCGTGGAATATCAACCGTTCCTCGTCCCCATAGTCCAGAATCGGCCCGTCTGCCCCGAATATCGTCCTCTTTGTCACCAGCGGCTTCGTGATTGTAACAGGTATTGCGTCCTCCGACAGCGTCTCCTTCGCAATATCCGCGCTCCCGCTCTCCTCGTCGGCATCCGCAGGCTGCAACGCCGCATTGGTATCTGTTCCCGATACTTCCGCCTTTGACGGCTCCGTCCCAGACGTCTCCTGTCCGCTTTTTGGGTTGCTGCCAAGCGCGACAATGACAAGAATGATGACTGCCAACACCGGCACTGCGATAAATGCCGCTGTCTTCTTATACCGCATAATGTTCTTAATCCGGCATTTCACGCTGCCTTCCCCGAAGCCCAACGGCGCGCCTGCAAACACCCGGCGGCCGCCTGCCATCGTCAGAAGCGACACGGAATAAGCCGTACGCAGGTCTCCTCCCATTTTCCGCATTACCGTCTCGTCGCAGGACATCTCCATATCCCGCTCCGACAGAAAAAATGCGCACCACACAAGGGGATTAAACCAATGTATGGACAGTGCCAGAAAAGCCAGCAGGCGCAGAACATGGTCGCCTCGCCGGATATGCGTCCGCTCGTGCAGCAGAATATATTCCCGCTCAGTATCGCCCAGCGTGGTCGGCAGATAAATCCGCGGACAGACTACGCCCAGCACAAAGGCGGTTCCGATATAATCGCACCCGTATATGTGCTTTTCCACCGGGGCCGCCCCGACCAGCCGCCGCCGAAGCCGCAGCATGCTGACGGCGCTGTATCCCCACAGGGCCGCAACGCCACACAGCCAGACAAACGCGCAGACTGCCCGCCAATCCATTCCCCCACGCTCTGTCTCCGGAGACGGCAGGCCTGCCTGTACCGGCATACGCTCCGTGTCTGCCACCGCGTCAGGAAGCATCCCTTCCGGCAATATCCCCGCAGGAACCGTCTCGTCAGGCCGCATGGCCTCCTGTTCCGAATACACCATTCTCCCCTGCGGCGTCACCGATGCGTCCAACACCCCAAAAACAGACAGCGCCGACGAAAAAGAAACCGGACACAGCAGACGCAGCAATACCACGCTCCACAACAGATAACGAAAAACCGCCGGCACGCGCCGCAGCGCCATCCGCACCAGCAGAACTGCCGCGATTACGATTGCCCCGGTCAGGCTCATATTCAGGACAACGGAAAATAAAGTCTTCAGCGCCGCCATCTCAGGACCACCTCTCTTTCCCGTTTTCCTCAATAATCCGCTTCAGCTCCGCCACCTCCGGCTCCGAAAGCCTTTTCCCCGCCGTAAACGCCGCCAGGAACCGCGGCAGAGAACCCTGAAACGTGTTCTCCACAAACTGTTCGCTCTGCCTGGAAAGAAATTCCTCCTTCGTCACCGCAGAGGTCACGACGCCGTTCTCATTCCGAAACAGTCCCCGGTCGCATAATCGCCGCAAAATCGTGTACGTCGTAGACTTTTTCCAGCAAAGCGCCGCCTCGCAGCGCTTTGCCAGCTCTCCGGAGGAAATCGGCTCATTCGCCCAAATCAGCTCCGCAAATTTCATCTCAATCTCGCCTAATCTGTATTCCATAGCTTTCCGCCCTTCCGCATCTTATATCGTTCATTGTCAGAATGTATTCTACTGTCTGTAGACCTGCTTTAATTCTACAATCAGTAGACCGGAGTGTCAAGTGAATCGAATAGGGAAGATTTTCTCCCTACTCGCTGCGCGGCCCGCATGCCGCTTTGGCGGCAAAATTCCTGATGCGGGCCTGCGCATAAATAAAACGCGGGCCCGACCGCCCGCGTTTAAAATTTCCTACTCTTTATATTCCATCCAGACACCTTCTCTGATATTTCCAACTCCTCAGGGATTATACTCCCCTGCGCATCACCTTCACATACTTTAAATCCGCAATCTCCGAAAACCCGCTCCGCTCATACATCTTAGGAGTCCCATGATACTGATACGCAAACGCCGAGTCTGCAAACGGATAGGCTTCCACACCCGTATACCCGTCCTTTGCCGCGTCCTCGCACACGCGGTCGAGCAGGCGCTGTGCGACGCCCCTTCCGCGATATTTGGGAGCAATCAGGAAGCAAAAAATAGACTTCACCCTTGTACCGGTCGGCTGATACTCGATTTGCCGAAACATTTCCGTAAGGTATTTATAATTTTCCCTGTCATTGGCATTGCACCAGCCGATAACGGTGTCTTCCGAATAGGCCAGATACCCCTGCATTCCGCCGCTCTTAATCAGTTCAATCGCCTTTTCCCTGCGCTGCTTCGAATCTGTCCATTTCGCCTGTGTCTCCGGATCCAAATGCCCCTCCAGGCAATAGCAGAACGCCCACTCTCCATGATCCTCAAACGCAATTTTGTCAAAAAATCCCAGCCAGTCCTCACAAAGCTCCGGACCCAACGGTCGTATTGTAATCCCAACTTCTTCCATTTCCTCTCCTCCCCGCTACATAAGCGGCGCTGCCACCTTCATCAGACAGCCAAGCAGCTTTACCGTCCACTTCTCTTTTTTTACCGTCTCTCTCGTAACCTGCCGGCATTTGGCCAGCGTCGCCTGAAAGTCTGCCTCGATATCCGGAATGCAGTCCGTGTCGTACAGGTATGTCGCGCACTCGAAATGATGATACAGACTGCGGTAATCCAGATTGATTGTGCCGACCACAGCCTCCCGCGTATCGCTGACAAATACCTTTGCATGGACAAAGCCGGGCGTATACTCGTAAATTTTAACGCCCGATTCCAGCAGGGACGCATAATGACGCTTTGCCAGCGCATACGCCGCCTTTTTGTCAGGAATGCCCGGCAGAATCAACGCCACATCCACGCCGCGCTCCGCCGCAAACTTCAGCGCCGCCTCCATCTCCGCATCCAGAATCAGATAAGGCGTCATAATATGCACATATTCTGTCGATCGGTTCAGAATGTCCATATACACCCGTTCTCCTACCCTGTCCGAATCCAGCGGGCAGTCCCCGTAAGGAATCACATAGCCCCCAGGCTGTGCCGGCAGCGCCAAAGACGTCGCTGCGTCTGCCCCGGCAAACGCCTCTGCCGAATCCAGCGTCAAAGGTGCCGCCGGAACCTTGAGAAAGCGCGCGTATTCCTGCTCCTTCTCGTCAATTCCCCACATCTGCAGAAACATCAGCGTAAAGCTCTTTACCGCTTCTCCCCGGAGCATGACCGCCGTATCCTTCCAATGGCCGAACCGCGAATGCCGGTTGATATATTCGTCCGCAAGGTTCACGCCGCCGTTAAAGGCCGTATGCCCGTCGATAACCAGTATTTTCCTGTGGTCGCGGTAATTGTAATGCGTGGAGACAAACGGCGTCACGGGCGCAAACATCTTGCACCTGATACCCAGCGCCTTCAGCCGCTTGGGATAATCGTGCGGCAGCAGCGCAAACTCGCAGAAGCCGTCGTACATAATGCGGACGTCCACACCCTCTGCGGCCTTGCGCGCAAGAATCTCCAGAATCCTGCCCCACATCAGCCCCTCGTCGACTATAAAATATTCCATAAAGATAAAGTGCCGCGCAGCCTCAAGCTCTGTCAGCATCCGTGCGAACTTGTCCTCTCCCAGCGGGAAATAAGTCACTGCCGTTTTGTCGTATACCGGATAGCAGCCGCTGCGCTGTATATACCGCGCCAGAGACGCCGCGCCCCTGTTCTCGGCGTCAAACCGCGCCATCACCTCCGGCTCCTGCGCAATCTCCTCCCTCGTACCGGAAATAATCTGGTTAATGCGCTCCTTCAATGCCCTGTGGCCAATATCGCTCTGCGTATACGCAAACAGCAGCACGCCGAACACCGGCACCAGCATAATCACAATCAGCCACGTGATTTTGGCCTCCGGATTGACCCTGCTGTTGAGCAGATATACGACCATAATCACGGAAAACAGCGCCGTTCCGCCCATGATATGCGGCAAAAACTCTTCAAACCACTGGAAAATCCCGAAAAGAATCAGGACCTGTCCCGCAAACAGCAGCAAAATCAGCCCAAACCTGCTGAATACCGCATGCAGAATGCCCTTCTGCCCCTTTTTGAGAAGCGCAAGCCCCTTATTCTCATTCTCCGTCTGTACCATTTCTCTTCACGCCCCTTCGTATGAATCGCCCACCGTCAATGATACCATTCTATCACACACAGGTATATAAATCCACCGTCTTTCGATTCCGTTCTCTATTCATGCCGTCTGTGCCGCCGCAATTTCCCGTAAAGCAAAGAAGCCTTGACAGCCGCCCGGAATCCGCATATGCTGTGCTTATAAAGCCCGCGCAATACAGGAGGAATCCGGCCATATGAAAGAGAAGCTGCAAACTGCCTTCCTTACCAGACAATACATGCTGTCAAAGGACTTTGAACTCTATTATTACAACGACCGGAATCTGCCCGAGGTAGCCCTTCACACGCACAACTATTATGAATTCTATTTTTTTCTGGAGGGCGACGTCAGCATACAGGCCGGCGAAAAAGTCTATCCGCTGCGCTTTGGGGACATCATCGTGTTTCCACCCGGACTGGCCCACCGTCCCATTATCCGCGACCGGAGAATCCCCTACCGCCGCTTTGTGCTGTGGATCAGCAGGGAATACTACACCCGCCTGCTGTCAATGTCTGCGGATTACGATTACCTTTTTACCTATGTACAACGCACCGCAACCTATGTCTTTCACAACGACAGGATTTCGTTTAATACCATTCAGTCCATGCTGCTGCGTCTGTTAGAGGAGCTGCACGCGGACCGTTTCGGGCGCGGGATGCGGATAACGCTCTGTATCGACGACCTGATTCTGCACCTGAACCGGATGATATACGAGCGCAGCCATCCCAAGATGCCCGACACGGCGCAGCCGCTGTATCGTCATATTGCCGCCTATATCGAGGATCATCTTGAGGAGCCGTTGACTCTGGACAGCCTCTCCGCCGCCTTTTTTGTAAACAAGTATCATATTTCACACCTGTTCAAAGAGAACCTTGGCATGTCCGTTCATCAGTATATTACGAAAAAGCGGCTGGCCCTGTGCCGGGACGCCATTCTTGCGGGCACAAGCATCAGCGAGGTCTGCCGCCGATTCGGCTTTGGCGACTATTCGAGCTTTTACCGCGCCTTCAAAAAAGAATACGGGATATCGCCCAAGGTATATCGCGGCAGCCTGGGCCTTCCCCCCGGCTGAAAGAGCTTTTACTCCTCCAGAAAACATTCTACCCGGACACCGCCGCCTCTTACCTGCACAAATACCGCGCCGGTATCCTTTGTCGCCAGCGCTGCGCTTCCGGACGCGGCAATGCGTTCCAGCGCCTCCCGGTGCGGATGCCCGTAGCTGTTATCCGCGCCGCAGGAAATCACGGTAAGCTGCGGCCGGATAATCGCAAGGAGCTCCCCGGAATTGGAATACCTCGAACCGTGATGCGCCGCCTTGTACAGCTGGCAGCGCCAGCCTTGTGCCGCAAGCTGCTCTGCGACCGCCGCCTCCCCGTCCGCCTCAATATCCCCGGTAAGCAGCGCGCCAAGCTGTCCGTGCTTTCCCGTATAAACAAGCTTTATTGCCATAGAATACGCATTGCGCGAAGCCGCCTCATAGGACGCTTCCGGATGCAGTATGCTCAGCTCCAGACCATCTCCGGAAGCAAACACATCTCCCGCGGCCGCATATTCCAGCGGAATCCGGTTTTCCTCACACAGCCTTGCAAGCGTCCCGTAAGCTGCATCCCGTATTGCGGCTTCAGGGATGATAATCCGCCCGATTCGGATACCGCCTGCCGCGCCGTTCCCCTGTGCCGATTCCAGCATTTCAATAACACCTGATATATGGTCTTTGTCAAGATGTGTCAAAAAGACCGCGTCAAGCCGCGCAGTACCCGTATATTTCAAGAACGGCGCCAATGTATAACGCCCGATATTCTTTTCTGAGGTGCTGCCGCCGTCCACAAGGTAATGGTGCCCGGCAGGTGTTTCCAGCCAGATACAATCCCCCTGACCGACATCCACAAACACCATGGTAAATCCCGCCGCCGGGCGGCTGGCCAGCATGCTTACCGCCGTGAGAATCAGGAGCATTTTGTACCCGAACGGCAGCCGCAGCTTTACGGCGCTCCCGCGAAATCCGCCGCGTTTATTTATCCCTTCCATATATTGATGCGCCCCGTACAAAAACAGCACTGCGGCATAAAAGCACAGCACGCGCCGGCTATCGGGCCGTCCGACGATCCAGTCCGCTCCGGGCAGCATCAGCGACAGGCTGCAAAGCCGCTCAAAGACCCAAAGCAGCAGGCGGCATCCCCACGCCGCAGGCCTTGCCAGCATAAATCCGGCTGCCGCAGGAAGGCATCCGCAGGCAAGGCACAAAAGTCCAAGCCCCATCACGCCGGACATGGCGGGAATAATGATCAGATTCAGTACAAACGAGTAAATCGGAAATGTATAATAGGTGCAAAGCAGAATCGGAAAATGAATCAGAAAAACACTCAGACTGCCGGCAAAGATTCCGGCCGGTTTTACGACCTCATACAGACAGCCCAGCCCCAAAATCGCGCCAAATGACAGCAGGAAGCCCGTATGATACAGATATAACGGCTGTTCTATCAGCAAAAGCACCGCGGCGGCCGCAAGCGCATTCATCATATCATAGGTTCTGTGCAGAATACCGGCAAGCAGCTTCATGCCAAACATAAAAACCGCCCTGTATGCCGAGCTGCTCATTCCCACCATATCCCCATATGCTGTCATAAGCAGAACACAGAACACCGCGGCCACCGCACCGGGCGTCCTTATCCTGCGCAGCAGCCGGTACAGCCCCATTCCTATCAGCGTAATGTGCAGCCCCGAAATCGCTAATATGTGGGAGATCCCGCTTTGCTGATACAACTGCCTGAGCTGTGCGTCAAGCCCTGATTTACTGCCAAGCACCATCGCCTTCATCACGGACGCGTCCCGCTCGGGCAGCGCCCGGTCAAAGATTCCCTCCAAATACCGCCGAACGTCATAAAGGCACTCGCGGTACGCCGAATATCCCTCCCCCTGCGCGAGCACCGCAGCGTCGTACAGGGCAAAATCGAGTCCCTGTATGGCGTAATAGCGCCCGGCGTCAAAGCCGCCCGGATTGCGCGCCCGGCGAAAGCCCGACGCCTGTCCCTCAACCGCAATCACGGATCCAAGCCTTGGCTCCGCCGCTGTCGGCTCCATATAGCATATGACGCCGGCCGTCTTCTCACCCTCTGTTGTATTCTGTTTTGATTTGCCGGGATTCCATTGCCTGACATGCTTTAGATAGAGTATCAGCGTATCTTCCTTGTACTCCTTATAATCGACTTCCCCCAGAACGGTCATCCTGCTGCCCTCCGCAACGGAGGCCTCGGGCAGCGGGTTCTGCCTTAAACAGATAAATACAGTCGCCACAAATGCAGCGCATATATAGCACAGCGGCCTCTTCAAATATACCTCCTACTCCTCCACCAACGATAGATTCCGCTCAAAGATCGTCGTCAGATCATACTTATCCCGGAATTTCCCCTCCGTGCTGCCCTCTATCAAAATCTGTACCTTGTTGATATTGCTCAGCTCCGCAAGCGAATTCACAATCGAATAAATCGTCACGTCGCTGGTCACATTATTGACTGCCGTCACAAAAGAGCTGTCAAAGTTGATATAGCAGACGCCGTCCTGCACCGTGACGCTGAGTATCTTCGTATTGGGATTGATGGTCGCATAGGAATCCTTATTGACCGGCCCGCTGATAAGCTGCTCAATCACAACGCGCTCCATCGGCACGTTGGAAATATCGGCGTTATGCACCAGCTCCCTGTTGATGCCTACAAGACCGTCCCCGGTTTCATTGGCAAAATAAAGCCGCAGGGTCACCGTCCCCACCGCGTCAAACTGCTGCGTCCCCGTATTATCGACAAACATATCCGCCGTCATAAAACCAATTGCATTCCCGCTACCGTCCGTAAGCGGCTCTCCGTTGACGGTGATCATCACATAATTGACGTCCGGCAGGGCCGTCAGGCTCCTGACCAGCGCCGCCCTCGTGAGCACCTCGGTCGTCCGCGGCAGCTCCTTGTACTTCTCCCCCAGTGAAACAGTCACCTGCTCCCCGTCAAAAGAATAATTCACAATGTTAATCCCGCTTGTCAGGGTCGCTTTCAGCTCCTTATTGTCCGGTACCGCGCACAGAAGCGTGAGCACCTCCACCACATTTTCCTTGGTGTCCGCGCCGGTCAGATAATGCGTCTCCGTTACCAGCTTCGTCTCGCTTTTATTCAGATAGGATATGTCAATCGGCGTTCCTTCCTCCTGCTTCTTCGAACAGCCGCCGGTACCGGCCATACACACAACAAGCAGCGCCAGAAGTACAACCGCCTTATAAACCGTACTGTGTTTCCCCATTCTAATCCCGTTCCCCTTCTTGTTACGACGCTATATACGTAAGCGGTATCTTCACCTTGAAAATCGTGCCGACGCCCTCTTCACTGGTCACCGTGATGGTTCCTCTGTGCATCAGGACGGCGTTTCTCGTAATGGCAAGGCCAAGCCCCGTGCCGCCGATTTCCTTTGAATGCGATTTGTCCACGCGGTAAAACCGCTCGTAAATATGCTCGATTGATTCCTGCGGAATCCCGATGCCCGAATCCGACACCTCCACGGTAAAGTACTGATGATCCGCATCGAGCAGCACCTTAACCCATCCGCCCTCGATATTGTACTTAATCGCGTTCTCTACCAGATTGGACAATGCCAGCGTCAGCTTCACCTCGTCAACCTCCGCGCTGACCTGCCTGCGGCTCTCAAATATCAGCTTGACACTGGAACGTCCCGCAATCGGTCCCAGACGCTTGAGCATCAGCTCCAATATGGAATTGATGTCCATAACCTCCACATTCATGTCCGCCGACGTCCTGGTCAGCTTTACCAAAGACAGCAGATCCGTGATAATCTTATTCTCCCGGTCAATCTCCGTCGCAATATCCGCCATAAACTCACGGTAAAGCTCCGCCGGCACATCCTCCTGCGACAGAAGGGAATCGGCAAGCACCTTCATGGAGGCCAGCGGCGTCTTCAGCTCATGGGATACATTCGAGACAAATTCCTGACGCGATTCGTCCAGGACACGCATCCGCCCCATCATCTGATTAAACGCATCCCCGATCTTCTCCGTCTCGATATACTCCTTTACGTCGATATCCTCATCGGTAAATCCGCTTTTGACCTCATTGATCTCCTCCGTAATCTTTTCAAACGGATTCAGAATATGGCGGCTGAGGAAAAAGGCCATGCCAAACACAACGACCATCGCCAAAATCTCAATCAGAAACGCCCGGTTTTCAATATAAGCATAGCTGGTATTAATGCTGTCGCAGGATACGCTCGTCAGCAGAACGCCGACAATGCGGGAGCTCTCCTTGGTCTTGTCCTCAATCGGCACAACAATCTCGATATAGCTGTTGTCCCGCATCAGATTCGTTGCCCCCCCGCCCTTCATGCAGTTGATGATCTCCTCGTAAATAATCGTCTTCCCCTCGCTGATGCCGTATGTATCCTTGATAATCCGCAGATTGCTGTCTATGATCAGCACCCGGCCGTCGTAGAGGTTGGACAGCTGCGCCAGCTCCGCGTTGACCACATCGTTGCTGTTATCCAGCAGATAATTGTACGTAATCAGATGATCCGCGATAATCCGCACCTGCGTCTGTACCTCATTGGTCCGCACCGACAGCGCGTTATCCATATACCGTCCAAGGATACCGAAATGCAGTATCACACAGGTGATCAGCCCGCCCAGCACAATAATAAAAAATATTCTCACCTTCAGGCTCCGGAAGCCCTTGCTTTTTTTTATCCTGTTCCAAATTCCAGACACAATGCACTCCTATTTGTAATAATATCCCACGCCCCATTTTGTGTGCACATACTTTGGTTCGCTCGGATTCGGCTCTACCTTCTCCCGAAGCCTTCTGATATGTACATCCACCGTCCGCACATCCCCCGGGTAATCCGCTCCCCACACAAGCTTGAGCAGATTTTCCCGGCTGTATACTTTGTTCGGATTCAGCACCAGAAGCTCCAGCACGTCAAATTCCTTCGCCGTCAGGTTAATCTCCCGATCGTTGATATAAAGCCGCCTGCCCTCACAGTCCAAACGCAGGTCGCCTGCCTCCACCACCATGGACTTCTTCTCAGCGACCGCCTTTGTAGAGGTCCTGCGCATAATCGCCTTGATTCGCGCCTTCACCTCGAGGATGTTAAAAGGCTTGGTAATATAATCGTCCGCCCCGTACTCCAGACCGAGGATTTTGTCCATATCGTCCCCCTTGGCCGTCAGCATGACAATCGGTACGTCCGAAAACTCGCGGATATGCTGGCACACCTCGAACCCGGTCAGCTTAGGGAGCATCACATCAAGCAGAATCAAATCGTATTTTGTGTTTCTCGCCATCTCAAGCGCCTCTTCTCCGTCATACGCACAGTCGACCTCCATGTCGTCCTGCTCCAGACTGAACCGCACGCCCTTCACAATCAGCTTCTCATCATCCACTACCAAAACCCTTTTTCCCATTTTGCTTTGTCTCCCTATCCGTTATACCGTTATTTTATCCTTGATCTTAGAAAAAAGCCCGTCCTTTATGCCGTCCACTTTCTTGATATCCTCTATCGTCCGAAAGCCGCCGCTGCGCTCCCGGTATGCGATAATTGCCTGCGCGCGGCTCTCCCCGATACCGGATATCGCAGTAAGCTCGGCCAGCGATGCCGTATTGATGTTCACCAGCCCGTCTGCCTGTCCCTGCTCCGGCGCTCCCGAAAGCCCCTTCTCCGCCAGCCGGGCGGTCTCCTCCTTCGTCCGCACGACAATCTGCTGCCCATCCGTCACCGTATGCGCCAGATTCAGGCTCGCCTCGTCCGCCTCCGGCGTCAGGCCTCCCGCCAGCGCAACCACCTCAAACAGCCTGCTGTCCGCCGCCACCGCATAGACGCCGGGCGAATGTACGGCGCCGCAGATGTGCACGTACACCAGCGCGGACGGCTCCTCCGCCTCTGCCCCGCCTGTCCGGACAGGCTCCGCCGCGTCTGTCTGCGGCTCCAGCTGTATCGCAACCGCCTGTTCTTCATTCCCGCGCCGCGTCCCGCAGCCTCCCAGAAAAAAAGCCGCGCAAATAACAGCTGCTATATTTGCTTTTAAAAAACCCTTTATCATACTTCATAGCTCCTTTATCCTGAATGGAACGATAAAGGCCCCTCTATGCGGCATACTGATAATAATCAGTATACTTTATTATTGTATGCTACTTTCCGTTTGAATACAAGATTTATTTTTGACATTTCACTCCCACTTAAACAGCACAAATCCGCCGATTGCCACAAGCGCCCCAATGGCCTTGCGCCAGCTGAAAGGCTGCCTGTCAACGCCGAAAAGCCCGAAAAGCTCGATCAGATACGCGACAATCAGCTGCGCGATTACAATCAGCATAACGGCCTTGGCCGGTCCCAGCGCATCCATACTCTTGATAACCGTCAGTGTGATAAATGCCCCGATCACGCCGCCCAGCAGGCAGTATTTGGGTTCAACGGTAAGCAGCCCCTTCATGGATGTTCTGTCCGTCACAAGCCATGCCGCGAGGCAGACCACAAACGCCGTAAACTGGACAAACGTATTTGCCGTCCACAGGCTCGTCTGTTCCGTGACCTTGGTATTAAACACCCCCTGCACGCTCATCAGCGCGCCCGACAATAAAGCAATAAAAAATCCAATCATATCCGTACCCTGTCCTTCCTACAGTTTACTTATATGATTGGATATCTTTTCAAAATTTATTCAGCCAGCTCTCCGCTGTCCTCATACTCCGTCGCAGGCAGCAGCTCTACCTGCGGATCCTCCAGCGCAACCTCCGCGACCGGCTCGCCCGCAAGCTGTGTCCGGATTTTCTCGGAAAGCGCCCGAAGCTGCAGATTCGCGTCCGCTCCCTCCCATACCTTTGCGAAACAGATTTCCAGCTCTATCCAGAAATTGCTTGTCTCGATCATCTTTGGTATCGGCACGGAGGCCTCGTAGCTGCGCATAAACGCCTCAACATGCGCATCCTCGTACGACGACTGCTCCACCGCGCTGATTTTGCCCGTCATCCCGTACAAATCCGCGCTTGCCTCCCCTGCCAGATATGCCAGAAAGCGGTTTGCCGCGGCCTTATGTTCGGAATAACCGTTTACCGCAAGCGCATTTGTCACGGACATCCCCTTTGTATCCAGCTCTCCATTGATGGCGGGAAGCGTCGCGATGCCGTATTCATAAGCAAATTCTCCGTCCGCCGCGGCCTCCTCCAGCTTTCGGATGCAGTCGCTTGTCGCGATAGTGTATATCGTTCTGCCCTCCTGAAATTCCTGCAAAATGGTATCGTAATTCGTCTCCTCCATATCAATCGAAAAAAACTGGTTCAGCTCCTGATAAACCTTCAGGCTCGCAATCGATTCCCGATTGTAAATATCTATCAGCGCCTTGTCGTCGCCTGCCGCTCCGCCAACGGAGATATAATTGCCGATAAAAAAGTAGTTATAAAAAATATCGGATACATCCCATCGGAAAAAGTACTCGACATTCTCCGGTGCGGAATAGCTGTCGGCAAATGTGAGAATGTCTACAATGGAGGACGGTATCAGGCCGGCAGCCGTTACCGGCTGTGCCGCGTCCGCCGCTTCCCCGTCCGCAGCCTCCCCGCCGTCTTGCCCTGTCTCCGACGCGGCCTGCGCAATCTGCTCCAGATACGTCTTGTTGTAGAGCAGCGCGCTTGTCTCAAAATACAGCGGACAGCCTACAATCCTGCCGTTATAGGTTACCGCGTTCACCGCCGCCTGGTTGAAGCCGTTTTGTCCGGACACAAGCTCCCCGTCCGCAAGCTCGACGGCCAGCCCCGCCAGATATGCTTTTTCCAGCAAATCATTGCTTACAACATATACGTCCGGTGTCTCCTCGTCCCCGCTGAGGCTTGCGGCGTTAATGCGCTCAAGATACTCCAGACCGGAGACCAGCTTCGTCTCCACCCGGATGTCATTCTCTTCCTGAAAGGCCAGCGCTTTGTTGTCGAGGTAATCCGTCAGCGCTTCGTCGGTATACCATAAAATAATGGTTTCCTTTTTAGCCGCCCAATCCCCAAGTCCTTCCTTTTCCGCTCCGATTCCCTGAAGGAGCGTTGTCCCCGCGTAAACCGCCGCCACAACCAGCAGGACAACCGCCACGCCCAGCAGCCTTCTCTTAATCTTCCCGTGTCTCATGCCACACTCCCTATCTGTCGCTTATGCAAGGCACTTCTCCAGAATCGCCAGCATCTCGTCCACATGCTCCTTCGACGCTACCAACGGCGGAATAAACCGAATCACATTGGCGCCGGCATTGATCAGCAGCAGTCCGTTATCCACCGCTTTCAAAATAATGTCCCCTACCGGCCTGTCAAATTCCAGTCCCTGCAGAAGCCCTGCGCCCCTGTGCGCTTTAATGCAGTCGTGCCTTTTGCACAGCGCGTCCAGCCGCTCATAAAGATATGCGCCGACTTCCCTTACATTATCCAATATATTGCATTCGTCGAATAAGTCAATCACCTTTGAAATTGCCGCGCACGCAAGCGGATTGCCGCCGTAGGTCGTACCGTGGTCGCCGCTTGTCAGGGACTGCCGCGCCACCTTTTCGGTCATCATAAAAGCGCCGACGGGCACACCGCAGCCAATCGCCTTCGCGCTTGTGAGGATATCCGGCTTTACGCCCCAGCGCTGCCACGCGTACATATAGCCCGTTCGTCCCATACCGCATTGAATCTCATCCAAAATCAGCAGAATATCCCGCTCCTCGCAAAGCGCCTTTACCTGCCGCAAAAAGTCCTCCGTCGCAGGATAAATGCCGCCCTCGCCCTGCACCGTCTCAAAGATGACCGCACAGGTCTTGTCCGTCACCTGCGCCTGCACGCTCGCAAAATCATTGAAATCCGCAAAGCGGATATTGCCGATCAGCGGCTCAAACGCCTCCCTGTAATGCGGATTGCCGGTCACGGACAGCGCGCCCATGGTTCTGCCGTGGAAGGAATGGTTCATCGCAATGATTTCATGGTCCGTATGCCCGTCCCGCAGAAACGCGTACTTGCGCGCCGCCTTGAGCGCGCCCTCGACCGCCTCCGCGCCGCTGTTGGTAAAGAACACCCTGTCCATTCCGGAAACCGCCTTGAGCTTCTTTGCCGCCTCAATCGCAGGGACATTGTAATAATAATTCGAGGTATGAATCACCTTGTCGATTTGCGCCTTCAGCGCGTCATTATACGCCTTATTGTTGTAGCCGAGCGCAAATACGGCAATACCCGCGACAAAATCAAGGTATTTCCTGCCCTCAATGTCGTACAGATACATTCCGTCGCCTCTGTCCCATACAATCTGGTAACGGTTATAGGTGTGCAGCAGCGCCGCCTCCGCCTCGTCAATGTATTCCTTCATATTCATAGTTGAACCTCCGTTTTAATCCCTGTCCATGTGCTCCAGGTCCTCGTCCTTCACAATCGCCGTACCGATACCGTTTCTTGTGAAAATTTCAAGCAGCAGGCAGTGCGGGATCCGCCCGTCCAGAATATGCACGCGGTTGACGCCGTTCTTGATGGCGCTGGTGCAGTTGCCAAGCTTGGGCAGCATCCCGCCGCCGATAAAGCCCTCCTCGATGAGCTTCTCCGCCTGAGACGCGGAAATCCTTGAAATAAACGAAGACTTATCGTTGATGTCCTTATAGAGCCCCTCGATGTCCGTCAAAAACGCCAGCTTTTCCGCGCCGACAGCCTTCGCAATGGCACAGGCCGCATCGTCTGCGTTGATATTGTAGGTCTGGAACGAATCGTCCATGCCGATAGGCGCGACAATCGGCAGGAAGTCCTTCTCAATCAAATCATATAAAATCTTAGGATTGACCTCCCTTATGTCACCCACAAAGCCAATATCCTGCCCGTCCGAATATTTTTTATCAACCTTTAGCAGCCCGCCGTCCTTGCCGCTGACGCCGACCGCCTTCACGCCAAGCTCCTGCACCATGGTCACAAGGCTTTTATTGACCTTATTGAGTACCATCTCGGCGATTTCCATCGTCTCGTCGTCGGTGACGCGCAGCCCGTTTACAAACTGCGGCTCCTTGCCGACCTTCTCCACCCAGCGGCTGATTTCCTTGCCGCCGCCGTGCACGATAATCGGCTTGAATCCGACCAGCTTTAACAGCGTCACGTCCTTGATGACATTTCTTTGCAGCTCCGCGTTGCTCATCGCGCTGCCGCCGTACTTGACCACCACGATCTTGCGGTTAAACTGCTGTATATAAGGAAGCGCCTCAATCAGCACCTCCGCCTTCGATAACACCTTGTGCATATCCTGTTCGTTCATGTTGTTGCTCATGCCCCTTTCCACTCTTTACAATGACGGCCTTCCAAACGCCTTAAGAACGATAGTCCGCGTTAATCTTCACATACTCATAGGTCAGGTCACAGCCCCACGCTGTCGCGCTCTCCGTTCCCGCCTTCATATCGACCAGCACGGTTACCTCGGATTCGGAGAGGATGCGGGTCGCCTCCTCCTCGCTGTAATCCACTGCCGCACCGTCCTTATAAACCTGCATCTTCCCCGCGCCGCTTTCAAAGAACAGCTCGATTTTCTCCGGGTCAAACTGCACCCCCGAATAGCCCAGCGCACACAGGAAGCGGCCGAAATTCGCGTCATGCCCGTAAATCGCCGCCTTGGAGAGATTCGAAGAAATCACGGAGCGCGCCAGAATCCGCGCGTCCTGCTTGCTTGCCGCATTGTACACCGTCGCCGCAAACAGCGCCGTCGCGCCCTCGCCGTCCCCCGCCATCTGCTTTGCCAGATAGGTATTCACAAAGTGCAGCGCCTCATAAAACCGGTCATAATCCGCATCCTTCTGCACAATCTCCGCGTTGCCCGCAAGCCCGTTGGCAAGCACGAGACAGGTATCGTTCGTGGAGGTATCCCCGTCCACCGAAATCATATTGTAGGAATCAATAATACTTGTGCCAAGCGCCTCCTGCAGCAACGTCCTGCTGATTGCGGCGTCCGTCGTCACATAGGAAAGCATGGTACACATATTCGGATGAATCATGCCGGAGCCTTTGCACATCCCGCCGACGGTCACCTCCTTGCCGTCCTGCGTTGTAAAGCGCACCGCAATCTCCTTCTTCCTGGTATCCGTCGTCATAATCGCCTCGGCCGCAAGCGTCCCCGCTTCCGGCGTACCTGCCTTCGCCGCCGCAAGCTTGCGGATGCCCTCCCGGATCCGGTCAATCGGAAGCTGCATGCCGATAACGCCCGTAGAGCCTATCAGCACCGCATTTTCGGGAATGTTTAAGAGCGTAGCGGCCGTGATGGCCTCCTCCCTGCAATAATCCATGCCCTGCTTACCGGTGCAGGCGTTCGCAATGCCGGCGTTTACGACAACTGCCTGCACAAACGGGCTGTTTTCAACAATATCCTTATCCCACAATACCGGCGCCGCCTTCACCACATTCGTCGTAAAGGTCCCTGCCGCCTTACATGGCGCTGTGCTGTACACCAGCGCCATGTCCTTCCGGTTCTGATATTTGATGCCGGCCTCTGTGCCCGCAGCCTCAAAGCCCTTTGCGGCTGTCACGCCGCCCTCAATCTGCTTCATCTGTTGTTCCATTTCCTTTTCCTCCTCATCCGCGCGCCTTTACCGCGCAGTCATCATCCCTGTATCACCGGTTAAACGCTTCAATATTTTTACTGTTGAGCACAAAATCATAATAGTTCAGGTCTTCCCGCTGCTTCCAGCCTACGTTATGCCAGAACGCGTTACCGACGTCGTTCTTTGTAAACGCAATCAGGCTGACCTTGTTGATGCCTTCCTTTTTCAGGGCGTCCATGCAGAACACCACCATTGCCTTGCCGATGCCGCGCCTGCGGTAGTCCGGATCCACACACACATGGTACAGGCAGCCGCGTCTGCCGTCGTGCCCGCACAAAATCGCGCCGGCTACCCTGCCGTCCTCTATAGCCACGACGCTG
Source organism: uncultured Lachnospiraceae bacterium (assembly GCA_949948735.1). Classification (GTDB taxonomy): domain Bacteria; phylum Bacillota; class Clostridia; order Lachnospirales; family Lachnospiraceae; genus COE1. The sequence continues at coordinate 114,142 of CATLGV010000007.1, forward strand.
GTTGTCGGGTTGCGCTGCAAAAACTTCGCCACGCCTGCCTGCGAATCGTCAATGCTTCTCATCGAAAAACCCTTGATTCGCATCCAGAGCGCATATACCTGTTCATAATCCCCTATCGTCATCAATCGTACCATTTATGTAGAAACCGTCCTCTCTCATTTCTATTTCCTGGGAAACGCTTTAATCAGCGTTTCCCTGTCGCATACCGAAAATTTCAAAAAAGGCAACATGTATATCATAGTATATAAACGGCAGAAACTCAACTGTTTTGTCAAACACCGGAAACAGATTTATTCAATGCATTCACCACATACTGATTTAAGGTGATTTTTTGCTGCGCCGCCATCATCGTAATTTGTTTGTGCAGCTCCGAGGGAATTCTCACATTGAAGCTTCCTTTAAATTCCTTTTCCGGCTCTTTTCCCACCTGCCGGCATAAATCCAGATAATTATCTATGCAATTGGCAAACATCTGCTTCAACTCCGCAATAGACGACCCGTGAAAGCACAGGGAATCTGCAATTCCAAAGACTTCCCCTATAAACAATTCATCCTCCGCGTCATAGGTTACAGTAGCATGGTATCCGTTATATTCCAACATAGAGTTCATATAAAAGCCTCCTTTCACAGCTCCCCGACATCCTTTAAAAACTGAATTGTCATTTTAATCTGATAAATATATAGCTCTTTGCCCGGATGCGGCTCGTCAAACTGCAAAATTCTTTTCGTTTTTATGTGAAAATAAGCAATACTTGACCCGCGCCCGCCAGCGTATTTTTCACACCCACACCTCTTCATTAGTGTATCCAACTCCGCTTTCGTAAAATTCTTCGGAAGCGGCTTTCTGCATAACTTTTCTAACAAATCTTCCTTTTTGGACATGCCAGTCTCCTATCGCATTTTTGCAACTGTTTTTCAGTTGCATTTATATTATATTCCGTGTACTCTGTTTTGTCAACAAACCTTCTTATTTACAATTCCTTGCCGCCGCGCTCACGCCAGTATCAGTTCCACCGGGCAGTGATCCGAGCCCGTTACCTGCGGGTCAATCCTGGCGTCCGCAAGGATGCCCGTAAGCGCCTTCGACGCCACAAAATAGTCGATGCGCCACCCGATATTGCGCGCTCTGGCCTGATGCATATAGGACCACCAGGAATACGCCCCCGTCGTCTCGGGATAAAAATAGCGAAAGGTATCCACAAAGCCGCTTTCCAGAATCCGCCCAAAGCATCCCCGCTCCTCATCCGTAAAGCCCGCGTTATGGCGGTTGGTCTTCGGATTCTTCAAATCAATCTCCTGATGCGCCACATTCAGGTCGCCGCAGAAAATAACCGGCTTTGTCTTTTCCAGTTCTTTGAGATAATGCAAAAACGCCTCCTCCCACGCCATCCGGTACGCCAGCCTGGTCAGCTCGCGCTGCGCGTTTGGCACATATACCGTCACCACATAATACGCCTCGTACTCCGCCGTAATCAGACGACCCTCATGGTCATGCTCCGGCACGCCCATGCCGTACGTCACCTGCAGCGGCTTCTCCTTTGTAAAAAGCGCCGTGCCCGAATACCCCTTTTTCTCCGCGTAATGCCAATATTGATAATATCCGGGAAGCGCCAAATCGTGCTGTCCCTCCTGGAGCTTCGTCTCCTGAATACAGAAAATATCCGCGTCCGCTTCCTCAAAAAAGTCCAAAAACCCCTTCTGCAAACACGCGCGCAGCCCGTTTACGTTCCAAGACACCAGTTTCATATAGTTTTCGTTCCTTCCTTATACCGCATTATACCGCATTGTGCCATCCAATTATAAATCCCTTTCCCCAGGCTGGCAGGGATACCTTCGAGCGGCTCCGTGATATATGTGTATTTTTATGCAGTTTATTATGTATAATATTCATTGCTTTTTCCTTATTTTACACTTTTACACGTATTTGTCAATATAAAATGAATAAATTTGCACTTGATTTCTATCCCGTAATGATGTATATTAAGCTTAATGACGTTACCAATATTCACAGGTATATCAAGAAATGGAGGATTATTATGAAGGAAAAAGTAGTTCTGGCTTATTCAGGCGGTCTGGATACCACCGCAATCATTCCCTGGTTAAAGGAGAATTTTGACTACGAAGTCATCTGCGTCTGCGTCGACTGCGGACAGGAGGAGGAGCTGGACGGCCTCGAGGAACGCGCAAAATCCTGCGGTGCGGAGAAGCTCTACATCGAGAATGTCATCGACGAGTTCTGCGACGAGTATATCGTTCCCTGCGTGCAGGCAAACGCCGTCTATGAGAACAAATATCTGCTGGGCACCTCCATGGCAAGGCCGCTGATTGCAAAGAAGCTTGTGGAAATCGCGAGAAAAGAAGGCGCGACGGCTATCTGCCACGGCGCGACCGGCAAGGGCAACGATCAGATTCGTTTCGAGCTGGGCATCAAGGCGCTTGCACCCGATATTAAGATTATCGCCGCATGGCGCAATGACAAGTGGACGATGGACTCCCGCGAGTCCGAGATCGAATACTGCAAGGCGCACGGCATCCATCTGCCGTTTTCAGCGGACTCTTCCTACAGCCGCGACCGGAATATCTGGCACATCAGCCACGAGGGACTCGAGCTTGAGGATCCCGCAAACGAGCCCAACTATGACCATCTGCTTGTGCTGGGCACCACGCCCGAGAAGGCGCCCGACGAAGGCGAATATGTAACGATGACCTTTGAGAAGGGCGTTCCGGCCTCTGTAAACGGCAGGAAGATGAAGGTATCCGATATTATCCGGGAGCTGAACCGTCTTGGCGGCAGGCACGGCATCGGTATTGTCGATATCGTGGAGAACCGCGTTGTGGGCATGAAATCCCGTGGCGTGTACGAGACGCCGGGCGGCACGATTCTCATGGAAGCGCACCAGCAGCTCGAGGAATTGATTCTGGACCGCGACACCTACACCTTAAAGAAAGAAATGGGCAACAAGATGGCCGATACCGTTTATGAGGGCAAATGGTTCACCCCCAAGCGCGAAGCCATTCAGGCCTTTATTGAAAAGACACAGGAATATGTTACCGGCGAGGTCCGCTTCAAGCTTTACAAGGGCAATATCATCAAGGCCGGCGAGACCAGCCCCTACACCCTGTACAACGAGAGCATCGCTTCCTTCAAGACCGGCGATTTGTACGACCATCACGACGCGGAGGGCTTTATCAACCTCTTCGGCCTGTCCTGCAAGGTACGCGCGATGAAGATGCAGGAAGTAAACGGAGAAAAATAAAACAAACCGACTACATAAGAAAAGAGGTACACTATGCTTGTAATCAGCATCATTGCAGGATATTTCGCAGTGGTGAACCTTTTAGGGTTCGCGTTGATGGGCATCGATAAACGGAGGGCAGTCAAAAGGCTCTGGAGAATTCCGGAGTCTACCCTCTTTATTATTGCGATTATCGGCGGCAGCCTCGGCTCCATCCTTGGCATGCAGATTTTCCGCCACAAGACCAGGCACTGGTATTTTGTATACGGCATGTCGGCCATCCTGCTCTTGCAGATAATTGCTGTCGTGGCGCTTTTGAAATCGCCAATCGAGTTTTCAATTATGTAGCCTCCCGATCCAATATTTTATTGCACAGCTGCAGCCGGCTGTGCTATTCTTTTTATAGGATCCGGCGTCAAAGTGGACGCCTGTATGTATCGGTATTGCCCTGAGGAGGCTTTTTATATTTTAGCATGATTGGAGGAAACGGGATATGCATGTTGCGATTTGTGATGATAATGTAGCGGACAGAAGGCACATGGAACGCCTTCTCTCAAGAGAATCGGACAAGAGGGCCGGCACGCCCAACATTCTGTATATTGATTCCTACGGAGACAAGGACCACTTCCTTCGGACGCCGCTGAAATACAATATTGTGTTTATGGACATGACTGCCCGTGAAGGCCTTGTGGAAGAAATCCTTGCGGGGCTGGAGGAGCAGGGCTTTCACGCCCCGCTGGTATTGTATTCTTCAACAGTGGACTATACCGCTATTCCGAATCTGCCGGATTATGTAGTCCACGCCCAAAAGCCATATCTGCCGGAGCCGCTGCCGGAGCTTTTAGCGCTGGGCGACCGCAATGTGCTGGGAAACGTCGTCACCATACAGGTGCACCAGAAGACGGTGCTGCAGCACGTCCCCAAGAACGAGATCCTGTATGCAGTCCCCGATAACACGGGCCGGTATTCCCTGTACCTGACAAACAACACTGCCGTCGAAATCGATGAGGATATCCATATGCTGCGGCATATTTTTGAACCGTTTGACGAGCTGCAGCTGGTCAACAAGACCTGCTTTGCCAACTTCCGGTATGTGTCGGAGATTCTGCCGCTTTCCATTTTTATGCAGGATTACCGCAAGATCCGCATCTCACCGTTGCGTTATCAGAAATACAAATGGCTCAAGGAAGGAATGATTCTGGATTAACCGATAACCCAAAAGCGCTGACAGCATCGTCAGCGCTTTTCCTGCGGCGTCACATACACCGCTTTCCCGTCCTCAAAATAAATCGAACCAATACCCTCTTCAGCAAGCGCCCGGAGCGCGTCCTCGCGAAAGCTGTCCGAGATATAAACCGGCGCTGCACGCAGCGCAAGCTCCGCGCACCCACGCTCTCCGGAATACATCACCAGATTGTCCAGCGCGCTCCTGTTCAGGCCGTCGGCGATATCCAGATAGGGCGTCCTGATTTGTCCGTCTGCCAGCTCATAATAATGCCTGCTGTCAAGACTGTTAAGCGGATAACCGCGCAGAAAAACAATACTTTCAGGCCCCGTATACCGCATCGTCTCCGCCTGATAAACCGTCTGCTCCGAACGGTTGTACAGCGCAAACGCGTACTGCGTGCCGCGCCCGTCCAGATTACGGACAAATCCGTCATAGCTGGATATACAGCCGGCGCTGTATCCGTCCGCTGTCAGCCTCTGCGCCAGATAATCCGTCATAAACGCGTTTTTCATCCAATAAAAATCGATAAAGCTCTCCACTCCGTTCGCCGAGGCGTATTGCAGATATGCCTCAGAAACCTTCAGCACGACCCGGTTCCCGTCAAGAAGCTGCAAATCAACCGCCCCGGGATCCCGCGCAAATGCCGCCAGTGCGTCAAAGTCCGCCCGAACCGCCTCACTCAGATGCGGATCAAAGTTTACCAGCTCCGAGTCGTCATGGCAATAAAATATATTGTCGTAATACGCATAAGCCGGCGCCAGATACAGATACCGGCTCCCGCAGCGCTGTACCAGCGAAAATGCCTGGTACAGTGACGCGTCCACCGTAATCGTCTCGTTCGGATGCTGATTGATATACCGGACATTGCTGATTCCCTCATACAGCATATCATTGTCGAAAAGCCGGTATGACGTCTGCAATGCCTCCGTATAAAGCGCCGTAAGCGCTTTCTTCTCCGCCGACGCCGACAAATCGCCGCTGCCCAGCTCATACAGCAGGACGAACTCCTCCCTGCCCGACAGCGCAGCGGCGTTGTCCGCCGCAATCTCCTGCCATCCGGATTCTGCCGCGAAATACGAATACAGGGCATAACCAAGCGCTGCCATGCCGATTACAAGCAGCAGCGCCGTTAAAATGGTTCTTTGTTTTATATGCCTCTTTGAAAGCTCAATCTTTTCTACCGGCTTTGGACGCGGTATATTCCGGTTTCCCGCTCTTCGTCCCAATCTAAACCACCACCATCAGGAGCAGTAACAGGAACAACGCGACAATCACGCCAAGCGTAATAAAACCGATAACTGCGCCCTTCCTGCAGGCTCTGTAATTGCGGTAATGATGAAAATGCTTAAAGACAAAAGCCGCAATAATGCCAAGTATCGGCAAAAAGAACGATGCCACCGCATACCAGCCGCTGCCGGTATCGTGAAGCGGCGTCTGCAAAAGCTCGTCTGAAGCGGAAGCGCTTTGGGCTGTATCGCCTTCTGAAGCCGCGTTTTCCAGGGCCTCCTTTTCCTCCGGCGTCACAATCGTGATTGATTTGAGCCGCTCGCCCTTCTCGCGTATCGCCTTGTACTCCTCAATCTCTTTCTTATTGCCGTACACATAGTGATCATGCCCGATACATACAAACTCCGGTTTGTCCTCGCTGTAATCGTGGATGGACGGATCATAGGTATAGAGCACCTTATTCTTCTCCAGCTTCGGATCCGGAATCGGGATTGCCGAAATCAGGGAATGCGTATACGGGTGCAGCGGGAAGTCAAACAGCTCCTCCGCATCCGCAACCTCCACAATATTGCCCTTATAGATAACGCCGATTCGGTCGGATATAAAGCGGACAATGGAAAGGTCATGCGCAATGAACAGATACGTAAGCCCCTTCTCCTCCTGGAATTTCTTTAACAGATTCAGGACCTGCGCACGAATGGATACGTCCAACGCGGAAATCGGCTCATCCGCGACCACCAGCTCCGGCTCCATAACCATCGCGCGGGCCAGACCAATTCGCTGACGCTGCCCGCCGGAAAACTCATGCGGATACCGGGTCAGATGCTCCGGCAGCAGGCCTACCTCGTCTATGATGCGCTCCACCTTGCGGACACGGTCGGCCTCGTTCTCAAACAGGTGAAAGTTGTACAGGCCCTCCGAAATAATGTAGTCCACCGTCGCACGTTCATTCAGCGACGCCGCCGGATCCTGGAATACCATCTGGATATTCCGGATAACCTCCCGGTCCAGAGAATGCGAAATCTTTCCGGAAATCGGCACGCCCTTATACAAAATCTCTCCCTTAGCCAAAGGATTGACACGGATAACCGCTCTTCCGATCGTTGTCTTGCCGGAACCCGACTCTCCTACCAGTGAGAAGGTCTCGCCCTTGTAGATATCAAAGGAGGCGTTGCGAACCGCCTTTACGGCTTCCTCGCCCTTCCCAAAGGTGATATCGATATTCTTGATTGACAGTAATATTTCCCTGCCGTTCTCGTCGACAGGACCATGCTCCGGAAAATGGGAAACACGGCGTTCGTTTTCTTTCTTTTGCTTAGCCACGGCTCTCATCCTCCTATATATTAAATGATTTCTGCAGCTTCTCGTGAATGTCCTGGATGCCCTCCGGCTTCTGAATCTTCGGAGCGCGCGGGTCTAACAGCCAGGTCTTGGCGTAATGCGTATCGCTTACCCGGAACATCGGCGGCTCCTCCAGCGTATCCACCTTGAGACAGTACGGATTCCGGGGAGCAAAGGGATCGCCCACGATCGTGTTGTACAGCGACGGCGGCGTACCCGTAATCGAATACAGCTTGGTATTTCTCTCGGCAAGCTGCGGCAGCGACGAAAGCAGCGCCCATGTATACGGATGGCGCGGGTCGTAGAAGACCTCCTCCACCGTGCCCAGCTCTACGATCTGCCCCGCGTACAGCACGGCGACACGATCCGCAATATTCGCAACCACGCCCAAATCATGCGTGATGAAAACCGTCGTATAGTGGAATTCCTTCTGCAAATCCTTGATCAGCTGCAAAATCTGCGCCTGAATCGTAACATCCAGCGCCGTCGTAGGCTCATCGCAGATTAAAATCTTCGGCTGGCAGGACAGCGCAATCGCAATCACGATTCGCTGGCGCATACCACCGGAATACTGGAAGGGATAGTCGTCATAACGCGCCGCCGCGTTGGGAATGCCGACCTTGCCCATCAGCTCCAGCGCACGTGCGCGCGCCTCAAGCTCCGAGCACCCCTGATGCTTGATAATAATCGAGCTGATTTGCTTTCCAATCGTCACAATCGGATTGAGCGACGTCATCGGATCCTGGAAGACCGTCGCGATCTTACCGCCGCGAATCTGGCTCCAGTCCTTCGCGTATTTTACATTGGCAAGATTGAGGACGCATGTCCCGTGCAGCTTATCCGCCGTCTCGTCCAGATACCGCACCCGGAACGCAACCGTGTCAAAAATCGCGTTGCGCTGTCCCTCGTCTGAAATGTCCACGCCCAGCTGCATCGCTTTTTTAAACGCCTTCAAAAGGCCCAGAATCATCTGAAGCCGTTTGCCAAAGCCATACCGGCCGACAGAAAGATAAAATTCCTTCGCCAGCACCTCGTTGCGCTTTATCGTATCCTGCGTAATCTCCGCATGGATTTCCTTTTCATACTTCGCACGCAGCGCCGCCAGCTTCTCGTCATACTGCTGAAGATATTTCTTATCTGCCAGAGCGGCCTTCTTTTTGTCCTGTGCCAGCTGCCTGCTGCGCTTTTGCGCCGCCTTCATCTGATCGTCCAGCGCCGCGATGCTGCGGGCCGCCTCCTTGATCTTGTCCTTCTCCCTGGAAGGGTCGTACGTCTGTCTCAGATTATAGGCTTCCGCACGCTTCACCGCCAGCTCCTTCAGCTCGCGGTCAATCGCTTCCTGCTCTTCACTGCTTAAGCCGCTCTTTGCGCGCTTCTCCGATTCCAGCGCGAGAATTTCCTGATACGTCTCCGCGCCAAACTCCAGCCGCGCGTATCCGTTTAACTTATTCAGCGCATACGCAATGCATTTCCGGGCTACCGTACCGTTGTACACCGTCGTATCGGACAGCTCCTCGTCGTTAAAAATAATATGCCCGTTGTCAATAAATCCGTTGCCCTCCAGCATCCCCGCAAAGGTCTTCGTGAATACGGACTTGCCGGAGCCGGACTCGCCCACAATCGCAATGGACTCATTCTCATAAATATCCAGCGAAATCCCGCGGATTGCAGTCAGTATCCTGCCGCGGACGCGGAATTTCACTTCCAGATCCTTAATTGATAGTAATACTTTCCTCTTGTCTTCCATACCGGCTTCCCCTTACATATGTGTTCTCGGGTCAGATGCGTCTCCAAGGTTCTGACCGACTACGTACAGCACAATGGTGATAATCGAAGCGACTGCCACGGGACTCCAGAACTCCAGCTCCCAGCCCGGCGTAACCATCGCCACCTCCGCCTCATAAATCATTCTGCCCAGGGACATATCGTTGAGTCCTACGCCGATATAGGCCAGAAACACCTCATAGGAAATATAGGAGGGAATCTCCGTCGCCAGAAGCGTCACGATAACGGACGTCATAAACGGCAGGATATTTTTCATGGCAATCTTGACCGTGGAGGTGCCCAGGCATTTCGACGCCAGATTGTACTCCCTGTCGCGGATGATAACCACCTGCGTACGGATAAAGTATGCGATGCCCAGCCATCCGGTTACGGTAAAGGCCATAACCATCGTCCAGAAGCTTGCCGAAAACAGCATAACCATCACGGCGATAAACAGAATATACGGAATATTGCCGAGGATGTTGTACACCTCCGTCATAAAAATATCGACCTTCTTGGAAAATCCCCAGACCGCGCCAATCAGCACGCCGGCCGTCATATTGATCAGGCCGCACATAAACGCGAGGGATATGGAAATCCTCGAGCCGGTCCAAATCGCGTCAAAGGTAGACTGTCCCGACGCGCCGGTACCCAGTATCCAGTGAATGCTGGGGCCAAACTGCTTGATGGCCGCCGACGGCGACAAATGCTTCGCCGTGGAGTTGAGCAGATTTGCAAACCGGTCATATTCGGTAAACATGGGGTACAGATAGGCAAACGCAACCAGTACGCCCAGCAGAACCAATATGACGATATTGATTTTCTTCTTAAAAAACACGCGGAACACGGAACGCCAGTAGGAATACCGCGGCGCGGCAATCCGCTCGGAATCCGCGTCGTTATGGTCTATCCGGGAAAAAAGCTCTTCCTCCGGCAGTCCGAACTTGTCCAAATCATATTGCTCCATATCAACCCTGCCTTTCTATCTGTCCTTTGTTGAAAACGAAATTCTGGGATCCACCATCGCCATCAGGATATCGCCCAAAATAAGCGATACTACCGACAAGACTGCATAAAACAACGTTACGCCGACGATAACGCCGTTATCATACTTTCCGATTGCCTGCGTCAGCAGATTACCCGCGCCGGGAACCACGTACACACGCTCCGTAATAATCGCGCCCGTCAGCGCGCCCAGCACGCCCGCCGGAATACCGTGAATAATCGGAATCGCCGCGTTCTTTAGAATATGCTTGCTGAAAATCTCACCCTCCGTAAGACCGCCGGATTTTGCGAACTTGACATAGTCCGAATTCATCTGGTCGATCATATACCGGCGCATCCATTTCATCAGATTGGCCGCTGAGGGCAGCGCCAGGGAAATTACCGGAAGAACATACATCATCTTGCTCACCGATTCCATGTCGAAGGTCGTCGGGAAGCCCAGTTTTCCGCCAATCGCCTTAAACAGGAAGATATAGGCCAGCGACGGCACTGCCGTGATGAATATGATATAAACCGTTCCAAGATGGTCGATAAACTTATCCTTGCGCTTTGCCATCAAAAGGCCAAGCGGTACGCCCAGCAGATAGGCAAGCGCAACCGCCACAATGCCGATGCTGAACGAATAGCCGACCTTGGACATGCCCGCCTTCACGGTATTAACATTTGTGTAGTCATCCGTAAACCGGCCCTCATACACCACGCTTGTGGACAAGGAGCCCGGCACATAGGTCGCCGTATGCAGATCGTCCGCGCTCTCCTCGGACAGTCCCGTAGGATACGTAATCATTGACTTGACATAGGAGCCCTGCGAGCTGCTCATGGTCGTAAATACATCTGTACCGTTATTCACGGTATAAGAAGTACCGAGATTAATCGTGAGAATATTCTGGTGAATAAAAGGGAACCGCGAATCGAAATACAGCAGATACTTATGCTGCGTACCGTTCCCCATAATCGCCGGCGAAAGCTTCTCACCGCCGTATACCGGATCATGCAGCGTAAAGGTCAGCCCTCTGTCCGCAATGTCCTCCTGAACATAATCAATACTGTCGACGGATACCAGGCCTGTAAAATAGTTCCACAGACGCTTTGGCAGCGGAACATCCTTATACGCAAAAAGCTGCGCCTGTCCGCCGTCGGCAACCCTCCGGCCCGACGTCACCGCATCCAGCCTCATAACAGAGTAGCCCTGAGATTTATAATATTCCGTAAACTTTTTTACATACTCCTGTACCAGCTCCGAATCCTTGTCCGCCGTCCTGCCGATACCGACCGCCGCCGCTCTGGTCTCCTCGTCGATTTCCCCGCTCTTTGCAAGCCCCAGCAGATATTCGGAATAAGGCACATAGTCGAGATAGCCGTACTCCTCCCACTTGGCGTACTTATAGGTTATCTTGTTATTATTATTCTGCTTGGTAAACACAGGATCGCTCGCAAACACCAAATCGCGGTTGAGCATCGTATAAATCATAATCATAACCAGCGCCACAACCACCACCACGGAAAACAGGCTGTGCAACAAACGTTTTAATAAATATTTTGCCATAATTGCCCACTCACTATAGATTACAAGAGAATGGCGGATTCCATTCTCTTGTAATCATATCATTCATTGTAATTGTTTCTGTTTGTCTGATACTGCCGTCTTAGTAAATACCGATCGTCTTCATCATGTAGCCTGCGTACTCCGGCAGCAGCGTATTCAGATACGTAGACGGATCTCCGTAGTCCGGGCCCCAGCCTGAGGAGTCGTTTACATCGTAGTTGCCCTCATAGCCGTACGTCGGATAGTAGCCCGCATAGTACCAGTCATCGTTGCTCTCGCCGCCAATCAGGTTTATGATTACCTTGCCGCCAAGCACCTTTTCCAGGGACTGCTTGTAAGCGTTTGCCCTGTTGGTAAAGCTCTCAACGCTCATCGGATACGGCAGGTCAAGCTGTATCGGGTTCTGCTCGTCAATCACAACGCCCTGCGCCGCAAGCTCCTCAATCGCCTTATTCAGCTCCTCTACAGCCTCCTCCGGATGATACCATCCGTCATAGCCGTCGCTGGAGCCGATGCCGTCGTCCGCATTCTTGTCAAACGCCAGAATGGGAAGGCCGTCCGCATCAATCTGCGCCTGCATAATCGTGCCGTAATAGGTGCCTGCCGGGAAGGTCGTCGCCGTGCCGTTGATATCAACCGTCACTTCCTCCTCCAGCGTTACAAACGTACCCGGCGTGTAAGAATTTCGCAGAGAGTTCAGCTTCAGCTCCTCGCCGCTGTACAGCGCGTTCCACGCGGACTGGTCAAGCGCAAAGGAAATCGCCCTGCGGAAATGTACGTTGTTGATTGCCGCATTGGTTCTTGCCGCATCCTCCTCTGTCTGAGAGGAAACCATCTTTGTCTCATCGTTGAAGTTCGCAAACGCCGCACGGTTCAGGTTATAGAAAGCCATGTAAGAGGTTCCCGTCGTTGCGGAAATATATGCATAGTCGTCAAAATTGCCCTCTGAACGCGCAAGCTCGATGGAAGAGGGGTTGAGCCCTGCGCCGTCAAGCGTCCCTGCAATCGCGTCGTTGTAGGACTTGGTCGCGTCGGAGCCGTCGTTGTACAGCCAGTTCATCTCCTTGATGTTGATGTTGTCCTTATCCCAGTAAGACTCGTTTGCCTTATATACGATCGTGTTCTTTGCCGTCGCGTTGGTGATAACGTAAGGACCGCAGTAAACAATCGAATCCGGCCCCTTGCCGTACGTGTAGTCCGCAGCGCTGTTGTCGTACTCGGCGCCGAACTTACCGCCCTGAGACTCATAGTAGCTTCTGCACAGCGGCGCGAACACGCTGTAATTGAACATCGTAATAAAGTACGAGCACGGCGCCTCCAGCGTATACTCCAGCGTGCGCTCGTCGACTGCCTTTACGCCTACCTGTGTGAAGTCCGTAATCTCCTGATTGATGTACTGTGTGGAATTCTTGATGATGCCGTCAACAAGGAACTCCAGGCCGCCCATCGCATCCATCATATGCTGCATACCCGCAACAAAGTCGTCCGCGGTCACATCCGCTACCTTTCTGCCCTGAGAGTCTACCCATGTAGCCCCCTCGCGAAGGTGGAAGGTATAGGTCAGGCCGTCCGCAGATACCTCATAGCTCTCCGCAAGACGCGGCTGCAGTACGCCCTCCATATCATACTCCATCAGGCAGTCATAGGTATTGACAACCGGCTCGCTGTCCGACTGCAGAGAGGTTGCAAGCACATCCCATGTATTCGGGTCCGCCGTATAAATATAGTTATAGCTGTCCTTTATCGTATAGCCTTTCTCTGCAAGGTACTCCTTCGCCCACTCCTCGTAGGTGCCGGTGCCTCTCAGCTCGCTGTACTTATCCTTCATCTCCGCTCTGTGCTCCGCGGTAATCAGCTCTGTCGTAATGAGCAGCTGATGGAATCTGTACTGGTCGTCGCCCCAGAGAATCGGTGTCAGCGTACCCGGCACCACTCTGCTGATCGCGTAATTGCCGCCTTTTGTCGTCAGCGGCAGCATCACAGCGGACTCCAGCATCTTCGCCTCCGCGATTGCCATCAGGGCATACCGCTCGGAAACGCTGCCTGCTTCCTCAGCCTTCTGATAATACTCGTAGAACTCGCCCAGAACCTCGTCGTAAATCTTTGCCGACTGGTCATCATAGGACAACTCCTCTGTCTGCGTGTTGTCGTCTGTCGCAGGCGTTGTCTCCTGCACTTCACTGTTGTTTGTGACAGCCGTCTCATTGGCGCTGTCCGGATCGCTGGCGTTGCTGTCCGCATTGCTGCTGTTGCCGCCGCATGCGCACAGGCTAAGTCCCATAGACAGAGCCAGCGCCAGACTCAAGAATCTTTGCTTCTTCATAACATACCTCCTATTAAACTCTCCCACATACTTTGATACTTTGACGCAGTACATTGTGTGCTAAACAAAAAAAGGAACGAATAGCAAATCTATCCACTCCTTTATGAATAACTCCGCTAAAGTATGCAAATTACTGATGTATGTGTACTCTAACGATAACTATTCTACCACGCCCCCTAACAGGCTGTCAATATTTTTTTGAAGACATCCGCAGCGCGGATATCTTCTCATATCGTCACAATCACGCCGCCGTCATTGGCGTACATACTGCTGATTCCTGCCGTATCCATGACAAGCACCTTTTTGAACCTTGCTTTTTCCTCAAACTGCGCGCGCACGCTCTCCGCGCCCGCAGGGTTATTGCAGTGCGTGATCATCAGCGCCTTCTGTTCCGAATCGACCGCATCCCTGAGCGCGAAATCGACCAGCTTCGCAAGCGCCTTCTTCATGCCGATACACTGTCCAAGCTGTATAATGTTCCCGTCGTCCGCGCCCATGACCGGCTTGATATTCAGTGTGGACGCAACCAGAGCCTTCACGCCGGTGAGACGGCCGTTCTTGCGCAGGGTGTCCAGATTTTCCAGCACAAAATAAGTGTTCATATGCTTTACATACGCTTCTATCTTATCGGTAATCTCCGCAAAGGAGAGCCCCGCATCCTCCCACTCGGCAATTTTCATTGCAAGCTGCGTCTCGCCGCAGGAGGCCGATTTAGAATCCACAATATAAATATCCTTGTCCCCGTGCTTCTCGTGATACAGCTTCTTGCCAAGCGCCGCGCTGTTATAGCTGCCGGAGAGCTTCGAGGAGAGCGTCACCGCGTAGACATGCTCCGCCTCCGTCTCAAAAGCCTGCATATAGCGCTCGGGAGAGGGACAGGCAGACTTCGGGCATGTCGGACACGCCGCCACCGCGTCCAGAAATTCCCGCTGGTTAAAGTCAGCGTCATCCTCTTTCTCGTAGGTATCCCCGACAATCAGTGTCAGCGGAACGATTTCAAAATGCGAATCCTTTTTTAAGGCCTCCGGCAATTCACAGCAGCTGTCAACGACAATTTTGTAGCTCATATAAACTTACCTTCCATTTTTATTTACTGTTTTATATAGTTTTCATAACTATATAACATATTAACATAGAATACATTGTTTGAAAAGAGGATTCTTCTAATTATTATTGAATCTTTTTGAAAGCACAGTTATACTTTAGCTATATTGCAGAAAAGGAGACGTACATGACAGCTCTGGAAATCACCGCCACCAAAAACTTTATGAACACGCTTCTGGCCTCGGAGGCCTTTGATACCTTTCTTGTTGAAGAGGCCTCCGTCGCCACCTTCAATACCTTCCGTATTGACGGACGCATCATACCGGACTTCTTCGACAGCGACGAGCGCCCCGCGCTCCCGGAGTTCTCGTCCTGGAAGGAGATCCGCCCGATTTGCTTCCAGCTGGTCAGGGGCAGACGGCTCCCGGTGTCGCTGCGCATCATCCTGCAGGCGCCGCCGGACCTCGTCGGACAGCTTGCCGCGGACGAGGCCTGCGAAGTCGACGCAGGCCTGATTCGCTCGCTCGTGCTGAATATCCGCTATGACAACGGAAAGGTTACCTGCATCACCGGCAGCTCCTTTACGACCTTTATCATGGACAAAACCGCGGATAAAGTCTGGGACGCCTATATGCGCAGGCTTTTGCTGGAGATGGGGCTTGACTTTGAAGAAGCGTAGCCCTGGCTGCATTTGCGGCCGCGGCGGCGTCTGCAGACACGGTTACGCCTTCTTGACCTTCGACCGGAACACGAGGCTTGCCAGATATCCGAAAATCAGCGCTGCGCTGCATCCGACCGCGCCGTTTGTGAAGCCGCCCTTAAACAGCCCGATAAAGCCGTCCTTATCCACCGCTTCCTTAACGCCCTTCATCAGGATATTTCCGTATCCCAGAAGCGGCACATTCGCGCCGGCGCCGGCATATTCCGCAAACGGCTCATACCACCCGAAAAAGCTGATTGCGGCTCCAAGGCATACCAGCAGTACCATGACTCTTCCCGGGAGCATCTTCGTCCGGTCCAGCAAAATCTGGGCCAGGGCGCAGATAAGGCCGCCCACCCAGAACGCATTTACATAATCCATCATAAAAAATCCACACACCTTTCTCAATCGATAAGAAAAGTATGTGGAAAATTTTAGTTTTTATGCATTTCAAACCTGCTCTGCCCATCTTGCCGTTTCCGCGACAATCTCCCGGATATTCTTCATCTCGCAGTCAATCGTCACATCGGCGTATTTTTCGTACAGGGGCACTCTCTCAGCATATAAATCCTCAAGCGTCTGTCCCGCCCGCAGCACGACGCCGCGCCGCGCAAGGTCGCCGAGACGGTCCTCGATTCCCGCATAGGAGAGCTTTAAATAGCAGATTCTGGCAATCTCACCGAAATGACGCATTGCGGCGGCGCTGTATACAACGCTGCCGCCGGTCGCTATCACGGCCGCCTGCGGCTTGATGCTGCAGTTTACACGCTCTTCAATCGCCAGAAAGCCGTCGAGCCCATGCGCCTCAATCAGCTCATGCAGCCGTTTTCCCTCCTGCTCCTGTATGACCAGATCCGAATCGATAAAGGACAGTCCCAGATTCTTGGCAAGCACCACGCCGATTGTGCTTTTTCCGACGCCCGGCATGCCGATTAAAACAATATTTTTCGTCTTCACTGCCGTTACTCCCAAGTCTTATTTCCCCAGAAAGGCAATGACCTCCACCTCGCAGAGCACGCCCTTTGGCAGGTCCTTTACCGCGACGCAGCTCCTTGCCGGGTTCTGTGTAAAGTATTTTGCATAAACCTCGTTAAACGCCGCAAAATCCGCGATTTCAGCCAGAAAGCAGGTGGTCTTTACGACATTGTCATAATCCGCGCCCGCGGCCTTTAAGATCTCGCCCACGTTTTTCATGGACTGCTCTGCCTGTCCCCTGATGTCGGCAGCTTCCACATTCCCTGTCGCGGGATTGATGGGAATCTGCCCTGACGCATACAAAAAGTCACCCGCTATGATTGCCTGTGAATACGGCCCGATTGCTGCGGGCGCCTTATCCGTACTGATTTTTTTCATTTAATCCTCACACTCCTCTTCTCCTTCGAACTCGGCGTGTTCTTTGTTGTTCTTAACTGTATTTGTTTAATTTTTATACAAATTCACGCCCATTTTTACATCAATTACATCATTTATTATGACTTGCTGATTTTTTGTTGCCAAAATGTTGC